>NZ_JAIRBA010000005.1 GCF_022008365.1 Aequorivita vitellina | reverse complement strand
CATCGAGCGATTACTGGTTCAGAGTGGAATACACCGAGAACGACATCCGAAAAGAATTCAAAGGACATTTTACCCTAAAACGATAAATAGAAATTTGTATAAATAAAACGAAGCCCCGCAATATTGCGGGGTTTCGTTTTATATTGTTTTAAGAAAACTTCTAACGTTTTTAGGTTTATAATTAAGGTGATATTTAATGGTTATGAAACAATACAGTTTATGTAAAAAAGAAGTAGCGCTTAATCTATTCCCCATTTTGCGTGAAGTTTTGGGAATTTTGCTTTTAATTCAGCACCGTCTTCCGCCCATTCTTCGCCAGTTATCTTAAGATTTTCTCGTATTCCATTTGGCATTTCCTTGCCACCAGTCTTTTTTAAGTAAACAGCTCTTGGCACGTAACTCAAACCTTCCCAATCATCATTGTTGAAATCGTAATTGAGTTCAACCAACGTTTCGGGATTTCGCATTGCATTGTCATAAACTTCTTTTCCTTGCCCGATAAGCCAACCTCTAAAGTCTGAAAAACAATCGTCAGAACAACCACCATTCATAATATAAGCTCCAGCCCATAATTCCCAAATATATGCTTTGCCTCGTAAGGTTCTAAATTTATTATCAAATTCTAATATTTCAATTGCAGTTAACTTGGATAATTCTGTATTCAATTCAGATTGTTGCTTTTCATAATCTCCAGAGCTATTTTTTATAGTAGCGTGAATTATGTTCCAGAATTGATTTTCGTCCATTAGTTTTACTGAATTTTGAACCGGCTCTTTTTTGCTGAAAATTTTATCAAATATTCCCATTTCTTAATTTTTCGGGTTTTCTTTCATTTAATTTATATGAAAAATTGCAAATATAAATAGTAGGAGAATCTTCATTTTAATTTATGACTAACAATGTTACTATTAGTACTTTTTTTCACGCATTAAATATCCAAGGATAACTTTAAACTTCGGCCTAAACCTTCTCGTATTATTCTCATTAAGGTTGAAAGTCGAATATCACTTGCATTATTCTCGATTCGAGAAATGTAATTTTTAGTCGTTCCAACTTTTTCGGCGAGTTGCTGCTGTGTTAGTTGTTGTTGTTTTCTCGCTTCTTGAATTTAAACACCAATTTTAAATGTCTCAAATTCTTCTTGGAATTTTTCGCGAGATTCTGTTCCGGTTTTTCCGTATTGTTCGTCTAAATGATCATCAAACGAGGTTATTCTTTTATCTCCCTTCATAATATTCTCGTCAGTATTTATAAGGTTTTAAAAAAACTTTTCTGGAATAATTCGGTTATTTTTTAACAAAATAAGTGTCCAATCAATTTTCTTACGAACAGGAAGCGACTGTTTTAAATAAAAATCCTTAAAGTGATTTTTATAAAACCCTATTTCTCTTTTAAATTTGCTCAATTAGTTAGTCGTTAAACGCAGATAAATGCTACCTAAAAAGTTAACATTTTCCAAGTTTAATCTAAAATTTTAATATGAAGAAGGATTTTTAAGTGTTAATACGAACGGTCTCGCCGATCAGAAATGACGTATAATGAAGAATTCTCTTTCAGTTGAACCGGCTGTTTCTAATGGAAATAAATGTAGTAAAACGACTCTATAAAAACCATTTTTGAATAGCTATTGTTGACTGCAGTAATTAAGGGAATATGACCCCTGAGCGGAATCTATCAAGGGATTTAAGCCTGTATTCAGATAATTCAAACTTCGTTCTCCATTTTTTGATATAAGAATTGTAGAATTTAATCTTTTCTAAATGTTCTAAATCCCATTTATATGCAGGTTTGGGTTTACCTTTATTAATACTACGATAACTTACTGCAGTAGTACCTAAAATATTTAGGTAATCAATATTGTTAAAAAAATCAATGACATTCTTTGAGGAGTATATTTTATTTGAAGTAAGTCTGAATTTGTCCATTCTTTCAACTTCATAAGTTCTATAGTAGAATCTATAATTCCCAATAAGATTTGATTCAAATGCAATAGAGGGGGCATCATTTTCAAACATTTTTTTAAAATTAGATTCGGATGCTAATCCTGCTCCATAAATTAAAAAATCGATTGTTGTCATTGTAAATAGGTCACCAACAATCAAAGGGAATCTGTTACGCATTTCTTGGAGGTCGTATTTGGCTGATGATATATAAATTTCTGTAGTGTTGTACTTTGGTGTTAGATTAATTACTTGATGTTTTTCTTTTTCCTTGTAAGTTTTGGTCGAATCCTGATTTATGGTAATACGACAAATAGGAATTGGTACAAGTAGATTTTTAAGATTTAAATCAATAATCTCAGAGGAAATAGGGATTCTTAAACTCTCTGAACTTTTATATTTTGGTAGTAGGACAGGGCTTAGATTTATTTCATTAGAATTATGATAAGAGATTTCGTGTTCAGCGATTCCAGAAGCTTTAGGTACGTAACGTAAAATTCCATCTTCTTTGTTTTCTTCAAAATTTCTTATTTGAAATGAAGGACATAAGAAAGAAAATTTAATATCTGTTTTGTCAAGCTTTGAACCAAAGGGTTTTATTCGAATAAAATCTTTACAATTTTTCGTGATTGCTAAACTTTCTTTATTCATCGTATTTGTATTACAGCCAACTTCATTAAAACATTAATTCACTAATAAACTTAAAAATTAAACCCTAAAGTGAGTACAAAATTGTTGTAAACGGAATTTATTTCGGCAGTATCTGTTAACCCTATTGAATACAATTGTTGATTTCTAGTTTGTTCAGCGCGTGAATAGGCCAAATCGCCAGTAAAGCTCCCAAAGTTGTATCCTGTTCCAATTGAAAAACCAAATACTTCACCTAAAATTTCCGTGTTTTTATAAGGACTTTCAACATAATGAATACCGCCGCGCAGACTTAATTGATTAAGGCGGTACTCACCTCCAACCCTGTATTCAGATACGCCTTTTAGCGTATTTGCAATGGTGTTATTTAGGCTTGTGAAAAATGAATCGTATGAGGGACTGAATTTTGTAGAGCCGTAATCTTTAAACGAATAATCGAAACTAATGAGTCCATTTTGTCCAAAAATGTAAGCTGCACTTGCCGAAACTTTTGCGGGCGTTTTTAAAGTGTAATCTTCAAATACATTTATAACGCGCGGATTTACATTTTGGGTAGTTGTTTGCCCTTCAAAAACACGGCGGCTTTCGAGGTATTGCGTGGTTTCTTCTGAAATTTGATACCAAGTGGGGGTATCTAAACTCAACCCTAAACGCAAGTTGTCTGCAACTTTTGCAATAGCGCCAAATTGTGCTGAAACGCCAGCGCCATTTACAGATAGGTTATTTTCAAAACCAACTCTATTAATTGTAGAACCGCTGTTGGTGTTGTTTTCTAAAAAAAATGAACTTTGATTAAAATAGATGGTGTGCGTATTTACATTCAGTCCAAAGTATAAATCATTGGTTATTTGGGTTGCAAGATTGACCGTAAATTTACTGTTGTAGCCTTCAGATAAATAAGCGTATTGTTGTTTAAAACTGCCATTAGCAATATTAGAAACATAGCTTGTGTTGGACGGGTTGTTTGGGTCTACAGCGTCAAAAAGATAGGCTTGGTACCCTAAAAAAGCATTCTGGGCGGCGGTACCTTCGGTTTCTCCAAGATATTGATACAAGCTAGAAATGGTTTCGTTAGATTGTAATTGCAGTAAATTTAAAGGAAGACCTTGAGCTTGGGCTAGAAAAAACTCGCCAATTGAAGTATTGCCGGTCCCCGCAACGTAAAGTTGGTTTTCAAAATTTTTTGATATGTTGTAATTGAAACCAATTGTTAACTTTTTAAAATTGGATTCTTCGTTTGAATTGTTAATTACAAACACGCCGCCCAACTGATTCAGTGCAAAGTTATCTGATAAACTTTTTTCATTATTATTGAAATAATTCGCTTCGTTTTTAACATCAAACAGTGAAGTAGAGAATGCAAGCCCGGAAGTAAGAAAGACAGCACTACCGGCCGGATTTATATTTACTGCCGAGAAATCGCCGCCCAAAGCGCCCATGGCGCCGCTCAACGCTGTATATCTCGCCGTTCCAATATTTTCGTCTATACCGTACCGCAAACCGTCGGTGATGTTTTGAGCTTCTGTAATAGCTACAGAAAGAATGGCTAATATAAATAATGGAATTCTTTTCATTTAATTGGTTTTTGTAAATAAATTATGCCCAAAGCAAACATTTCAATTTATTAGGAAATGGCCAATGGGCATAAAAATTAATTCTTTGTATAAATAATACGATTCGGAAAAACGTTTTTAACCACGTCCGCCTCGGCCGCCGCTACTGCTTCTTCCACCGCTAGACCGAACACTACTGCCACTGGAACGACCACTGTTTCCAGAACTTCTAATCGTGCTGTTGCTATTGCTTCTTGTAGGAGACGAGTATGTACTGTTTCTCGTACTACTATTTCTTCGCGGTGTGCGATTTGTATTGCGGATTGTTGAATTAGACCGTGAATTTCTTACTGTGTTATTAGTGTTGCTTCGAGTGGTTCGCACGTTGCTTCGGGTATTGCGTGTCGTGTTATTGGCACGCACATTATTCCTGTTTACACGTCTAGAGAGTTCCGAACGGCTGTACGAACTTCGTGTAGAAGCATTGTTGGATCGGCCGCGTGTACTTGTTCTGTTATAATCTGTATTTCTTCTACCACGGTTGTAGACAACATTATTATAGTGCGAATTATAATAGTAAGGTGAGTTGTAATATCCATACCCATAATAAGGATAGCCATAGCCGTAACCGTACCCATAATATGGATAGCCCCATCCAAAACTCATTCCCCAATACGGTGTGTAGTAGTTGTAATATGGATAGCTCCAATAACCGCCGTACCAGTAAGGCCTATGGTAAAAACCATAACCGTAACCACCGTAATTGTAAATATTTACCGTAATGTCTTCGGTGTTACTTCCCCAAGGACCGTAACCTTCATCGCTGTAATTTTCTTCAATAACAATGTTTCCGTCTTCGTCCAGTCGTTCGGAAGTAGAATAAGCATCAATGTCGGTAAAAATAGCACCATCTTCGGGAAGATCTGAATAGGCATCAGATTTGCTTCGGAAATATTGCTGATAATAATTCGCTTTGTCGTTAGAATCTCCATCATTTACATAACCTTCTTCCGAAGTAGAATTACTAGAAGAAGAATATATGCCATCGTTTTGATTGTAACCAGTGTTTTGCGCTCCACAAGATGATAGCAAAAGGGCTAAAATGCCTAGGAATGCTAAAGGAATGGAACGTTTAATATTTATATTTTTGGTGTACATATCTATGGAAATTTTATTGTTGGACATCATAAAAATAAGTAGTTTTGCGGACAATAACTAATCATTTAACATAGACACAACATTTGTGCCAAAAACCAAGTATGGCAAAGAATATCACAACTAGAGAAGAAGATTATTCCAAATGGTATAACGAACTAGTAATCAAGGCAGATCTTGCCGAAAATTCTGGTGTGCGTGGATGCATGGTTATAAAACCATACGGTTTTGCTATTTGGGAACGCATGCAGGCGGAATTGGACCGAATGTTTAAAGAAACTGGGCATCAAAACGCTTATTTTCCGCTGTTTATTCCAAAATCATATTTTAGTAAAGAAGCAAGCCACGTTGACGGTTTTGCCAAGGAATGTGCTGTAGTTACCCATTATAGGCTGAAAAACGCCGAAGATGGCAGCGGAATTATAGTAGATCCAGATGCCAAGTTGGAAGAAGAGTTAATAGTGCGCCCAACTTCCGAAACAATTATTTGGGATACCTACAGAAAATGGGTTCAATCTTACCGCGATTTACCGCTTTTAATAAACCAATGGGCAAATGTAGTGCGTTGGGAAATGCGTACGCGACTGTTTTTACGTACCGCAGAATTTTTATGGCAAGAAGGTCACACCGCGCACGCAACTAAAGATGAAGCTATCTTTGAAGCAGAGCAAATGATGAATATTTATGCCGAGTTTTCAGAAAACTATTTGGCGATACCGGTAATAAAAGGCACAAAAACCGAAAGCGAACGTTTTGCGGGTGCTTTGGAAACCTATTGTATTGAAGCGCTAATGCAGGACGGAAAAGCCTTGCAAGCTGGAACTTCACATTTTTTGGGTCAGAATTTTGCGAAAGCTTTTGATGTAAAATTTGCTGCTAAAGACGGGAAGTTAGATTATGTTTGGGCAACTTCGTGGGGAGTTTCCACAAGGTTGATGGGAGCGTTGGTTATGACGCATAGCGATGATAACGGTTTGGTACTGCCGCCCAATTTGGCGCCAGATCAAGTTGTAATTGTTCCTATTTATCGTAAAGAGGAAGAGTTTGAAGCAGTGAACAAAGTGGCTCTAAATTTAGTTAAAGAATTGCGCTCTAACGGAATTAGAGTAAAGTACGACAACCGCGATACGCATAAACCAGGTTGGAAATTCAACGAATACGAATTGAAAGGAGTTCCCGTTCGCATAGCTATCGGTCCAAAAGACGTTGAAAAAGGTACCGTGGAAGTGGCTCGAAGAGATACGCTTAAAAAAGAATTTATTTCCAGCGAAAATGCAGTAGAAAAAGTGCTTTTGTTGATGGATGAAATTCAAAGTAATTTATACAACAAAGCTGCTTCATATAGAGCTGAACATACAACGGAAGTTGCTACCTATGAAGAATTTAAGGATGTGTTGCAAGGGAAAGGTGGGTTTATTTTGGCACATTGGGATGGAACTACGGAAACTGAAGAGCAAATTAAAAATGAAACAAAAGCAACAATTAGATGTATTCCATTAGAAGGTAGTAATGAGCCCGGAACGTGCATTATTACTGGGAAACCCTCCGAGCGGAAAGTGGTTTTTGCAAAGGCATATTAATTTATTTTTAAAAAAGTTATTTTAGATTTGCTTCATTCAAAAAATATTGTATTTTTGCATCCGCATTTGAAAATAAACAATGGTCCGTTCGTCTAGGGGTTAGGACGCCAGGTTTTCATCCTGGTAACAGGGGTTCGATTCCCCTACGGACTACAAAATTTAGAATTTAATAAAACAAAAATGGCAAATCACCAGTCAGCATTAAAGAGAATTAGAAGCAACGAGGCAAAGCGCTTGCGTAACCGTTACCAGCATAAAACTGCCCGTAGCGCCATGAAGAAGTTTCAAGAACTTTCTGATAAGAAAGAAGCTGAAGCAATGTTTCCAAACGTTATTTCGATGATTGATAAATTGGCTAAGAAAAACATTATTCACTCGAATAAGGCTTCCAATTTAAAATCGAATATGGCTAAGCACATAGCTGCGCTTTAATTCTTTTTAAACAAAATTATTAAAGACCCTTTCAGGAAACTGAAAGGGTCTTTTTGTTGAAGTTTATTTTTTGAATTTATCATTTCCGCACAACGGAAGGAACCAAGCCACTATAATCGCCGTCATTCCGCATTACATCGCGAACGATTGTTGAGGATATGTTTGAAACTTCGGGTGCGCATATTAAGTAAATACTTTCCACTTTCGCCATTTTATAATTTGTCTGCGCAATGGGCTGCTCGTAGTTTAAGTCTGTTGTGTTTCGCAAGCCGCGAACTATAAATTGCGCTCCTTCAGAAATACAATACTTTGCGGTTAGTCCCGTGTAGCTTTTCACCTTTATTTTTGCTTCGGCTTCAAAAGTTTTTTCAATAAACTTTATGCGTTCTTCCAAAGAAAACATAGTTTTTTTGTCGGCATTAACGCCAATGGCAATTATAAGCTCGTCAAAGAGCGGGAGCGCACGTTTAATAATATCTACGTGTCCAAGTGTAATTGGGTCGAAAGTGCCGGGAAAAACTGCGCGTCTCATTTTTTTGCTTTTATGGGTTATAGTCGATAGTTGCTGGCAGATAACTTCTTCAGCAAATATAAACTTGGACTAAGTTAATGAGTTATTGGTAAAAGGCTGTTCTATTTATAAAAATTTTGAAATTAAAACAGCAATCGCAGCCAGTACAGTTGCCAAAACAACACCACGAGCTCTGTAAAATTGATTCTTTTTTAAAAATATAAAGAATACAATTAGGTTTAAAATTGCACCCAAAGCAATTAAACTTCCAAGCAGATCGTTTGCCAAAGCATCTTTTAAAGTAGTTTCTAGACTGTTTTCTGAAAAAAAGAAAATATATAAATAGGTGCCCGCCAAATTGGCAATCAAACCAATTGCAAATCCTGTAATGATTTCTTTTATATGTGGCTTCATATTTTCTGTTTCTGTTTCGGTTTTTAATTTACGATTTTCAATACGTGCAGGGGAATCAATCTACTTACAATTCCCAGGAGTTTAATTCGTCAATGGCGCGGTATGCTGTAAGATCAAATTGTACAGGTACTACCGAAACATAACCGTTGTGCAACGCCCATTCGTCGGTATCATCGCCTTCATCGTCGTTTACAAATTCACCCGAAAGCCAATAATAATCGCGCCCCACCGGATTGGTGCGTTTGTCGAATTTTTCTTCCCAATGTGCATTTGCTTGGCGACAAACTTTCATGCCTTTAATTTCTGAAGCGTTTAACTTGGGGATATTCACATTTAATACAACGCCTTTTGGTAATCCATTTTTTAAGGTTTCTTGTGCGATAGCTTTTACAAACTTTTTTGAAGGCTCAAAATCTGCTTCCAATGAATAATCTAAGAGCGAAAACCCGATAGCTGGAATGCCCTGCGTTCCGGCTTCTACCGCGGCACTCATCGTGCCACTATAAATCACATTTATAGACGAGTTGCTGCCGTGATTAATACCGCTAACACAAAGGTCTGGTTTTCGTTTTAAGATTTCGTTTACCGCTATTTTTACACAATCAACGGGAGTTCCGCTACAACTGTATTCGTTTTGTGGATCGCCATTGGTTACATTTATACTATTACAGTACAAAGTGTCGTTAATAGTTATGGCGTGACCCATTCCGCTTTGTGGCGAATCTGGCGCAACCACCATTACATCGCCCAAAGTGTTCATTACTTCAATTAAAGCGCGAATTCCAGGAGCATTGATTCCATCATCATTTGTAACTAGAATTAGTGGTCTTTTTTCAGACATGTTTTTTGAATTTTAAAGGGAAACAAAAATACATTTATTAATTCTGAATATAGAATTATCAATACAATATTGAATTATGCTGTTTAACAAAAAATTAGTACCGGAATGCGTTAATGGCACGGTTTTTTGTATAATTTAGGCACTTATAAATAATACCACAACTATGCGGATAATGAAAAAGAATTTTAAAGTTTTGTTTTTGGCGGTTTTCGTTTCTGTGGCTTCTTGCAGTTTTACTACAAAGGAGTTTAACGACCCCAATAAAGATAAACTACTTTTAGACTTAATAACCTACGTAATTCAAAAGGGACATTATGACCCCAAAGATATAAATGACGAATTTTCCATTGGAGTTTACGAAGATTTTATAAAAGGACTCGATCCTTTAAAAAGATATTTCTTGGCTTCAGATATTGCTGAATTTAGTAAATACAGAACCGAAATTGACGACCAGATAAAAAACAAAGATCTCTCGTTTTTCGATTTGGTTTACGGCCGTTTTCAAGAACGAATGGAAGATGTAAAAAAGATTTATCCCGAAGTATTGAATAAACCATTTGATTTTACGGAAACCGAAACGATTGATGTAGATTACGACAACCTGGCCTATGCAAATTCTATAAAACAACTAAAATCGCGTTGGAAGCAACAATTAAAATTTACAACACTAGCCGGTTATTACGATTTGGTTGAAGACCAAAATAACAAGGAAAAAGGAATTACTGATTCCGAAAAAAACAATAATGGGGATGAAGATAACGCAGAGTTTTCTGAAGCTTCAAAAAAAGATAAAGCTAAAAAAGAGGAGCCATTTGTGGTAAAATCTTTAGCTGAATTAGAGCAGAAAGCACGTGAAACAGCCAAAAACTCGCTCGACGAATATTTCGATTTCACAAAAGATTTACAGCGCACAGATTATTTCGCAATTTATTTGAACACAATTGTTGAAGAGTTTGACCCGCATACCAATTACTTTGCGCCGCCAGATAAAGATAGGTTCGACCTTAGAATGTCTGGGAAATTAGAAGGTATTGGCGCACGACTTCAAAAAAAGAACGATTACATTACAGTTATTGAAATTATTAGTGGTGGCCCAGCTTGGCGCAGCGAAAAAATTGAAGTGGGTGATGCAATTCTGAAGGTAAAACAAGAAGATGAGGAAGATGCCGTAAGTATTGTGGGCATGCGCATTGACGATGCCGTAAAATTAATTAAGGGGCCGAAAGGAACAAAGGTAACCTTGACCATTAAAAATGTGGACGGAACCATCTCAGATAAAGTACTTACCCGAGATGTAGTGGAGCTAGAGGAAACCTATGCGAAATCTACATTAATTGAAACCACAGACCGAAAGTTCGGGTTAATTAATTTACCACAGTTTTACTTCGATATGGAGAACTACAAAGAACGCAACGCTGCAACCGATGTGAAAAAGGAAATTATCCGTTTAAAAGAAGAAGGAATGGAAGGTCTTGTTTTAGATCTTCGCGATAATGGCGGAGGCTCTTTACGAACCGCAGTTGACATTGCCGGATTATTCATTAAAAAAGGCCCTATTGTGCAAGTTGCTTCAAACGGTAAAAAAGAAGTGTTGGAAGATAAAGACACCGAGGTTGTATGGGACGGCCCATTGGTAATTTTGGTAAATGAACTATCTGCCTCAGCCTCCGAAATTTTGGCTGCTGCAATGCAAGATTACAAACGTGCAATTATTATAGGAAGCGCACAAACCTACGGAAAAGGTACGGTTCAGAACGTAATAGACCTAAATCAATGGCTTCGAAAAAATGATTTGGGCGATATGGGAGCTTTGAAAATTACTTCGCAGAAATTTTATCGCGTCAATGGCGGTTCCACTCAATTGGAAGGCGTAAAAAGCGATGTGGTAATGCCAGACCGTTATAGTTATATTGATGTAGGCGAAAGAGATTACGACAATCCGCTTCCTTACGATAAAATTGACGCTGCAAAATACAATATATGGGATGGTTATATAGATTATAACGAAACCATTGAAAAGAGTAAAGAGCGAATGGCAAAAAACGCACATCTAAAGTTAATTGACGATAACGCCAGATGGATTAAAGAACGAAGAGATGAGAAACAAGTTAATTTAAACTACAAAGCGTACAGTGCAGATATAGCGGAGCGAAAAGTAGAAACCAAGCGTTTTGATGCTATAGATGAATACGATAACCATCTCACTTTTAAATCATTGCCATATGAAACCGCTTTGATGAAACAAGACACTACACTGTCCGAAAAACGTAAAAGATGGCATAAAAACCTGAGCAAAGATTTATACGTTGAAGAAGCAGTACACGTGTTAGAAGATTTAAAACTTAGCAATATAAAGGCAGGAAAAGTAGCCGATATAAAAAACTAATCTAGGATAAACCGATTCTCGTTTCTCTATAAAACAAGCTAAATTTTACTAAATTTGAAGTGTGAAAAAATCCACTTCATTAACCCGAATAGCGCTTCAAAAGTTTAAAAAGAATTTTTGGGGCGTTTTCAGTTTGGGTTTTTTAACACTTTGTGTTTTGGTCGCAATTTTCGCGTATGCGCTAGCACCCGATAATTCGCAGAACGCCAATCAAATGCACCTCTCAATTCATTCCAAAAATCCGGGATTTTCGGTGCAAATGCTTACAATTCCTGTAACTGTTGAAAAACAAAATCCATTGTCTGTTTTCTTCTTCGGAAAAAAGAATGCAGATACTGAAATTCCGGTTTCAAAATTTTCTTTGAATGAAAATTCAATTGAAATAACTGAATACACCCCCGATGGTACGGAAGGTCTTCAAAAGGAATATGCGCTGTCGCTTTTCCCCAATGCCTCTTCAGTAATAGAAATTCCAGAGAAATACATTTCCAAAAAAAAATTCCTGCTCGGCACCGATAAATACGGCCGCGACCTTTTAAGCAGAATGTTAATTGGCATTAGAATTTCGCTGGCCATTGGTTTTGTAGCCGTTTTCATCTCATTGATTATTGGCGTTACAATGGGCGCCATCGCTGGTTATTACGGCGGAAAAGTAGATGCCGCAATTATGTGGCTTATCAATGTTACGTGGTCTATTCCAACCTTGCTTTTGGTGATTGCTATCACTTTGGCGCTTGGTAAAGGTTTCTGGCAGGTTTTCATCGCTGTTGGTTTAACAATGTGGGTAGAAGTTGCGCGTGTTGTTCGCGGACAGGTAATGGGTGTAAAACAAATGCAATATGTAACCGCTGCTCGTGCTTTGGGATTTAATGATTTCAGAATAATTATAAAACATATTTTGCCCAATAGTATGGCGCCGGTCATTATTATTTCTGCCGCTAATTTTGCGGGTGCTATTTTAATAGAAAGCGGTCTTTCTTTTTTAGGAATCGGAGCCCAGCCGCCAATGCCCAGTTGGGGCGGCATTATAAAAGATCACTACGCATACATTATTTTGGGAAAACCGTATCTTGCCCTAATTCCTGGTTTGGCAATTATGAGTCTCGTAACAGCTTTTATGTTAATAGGAAATGCACTCCGCGACGCGATGGATGTGCGGAATTAGAGTTAGAATAATTACGGCGAACAATTATATACAATCCTAAATGAAAACTTCATATATATTATTTGCAAGTTGCTTATTTCTCTTCTCTTGTAAAAAGGAACCAATTGCCATAGATGTGCCTTGGCAAATATCTTTAGATGATTCTCAAGCAATCAATTATAGCGTTTCAGATACTTTAGAAAAGTATAATAATGATGTTGACGATGTTATAAACAAAGCCCAATTCTTGTCTTTTATGGCAAATTTAAAAGCGATGGCGAAGGACTCCGTTCATGTTAAAGAATATCTTCGCGAAGCGTTCAAAATTGATTCTGCAGGTGTCTGTAAAAACCTACTGAAACCAATCCATAAATATCTTCTTTTAGAAAGACCAGATAGAAATACATCAATGTCTCCAATTTTAGATTATGAAATGGATTACGTAATTGAACTGTTTAAAAAGTGCAATTTTCAAATTCCGGAAAGAAAACAAGTCAGTGAAGAAAATGCAAGGTTCTTATATTGGTGGAGCTACATTAGAGTAAGAGATCAGTGGTTTAGGGTGCCGCAACGTGAAGCCGATTGGAATGTTCAAACTAGAATTGATGAGGAGAACCAAAAGATATTCGATCAAATATTTACAGAAAAAAACTTTCCACAAGAGAAGTATTTTGAGACAGGACTGCAAGTTTTGCTTTTACATGCTAACAACGCCGATTGGACGTACAAGTGGTTAAAATTTTATCTTGATACAAAGAATGCAGATTCAAAAACATATATGTTTGTTTCACATTTCAACAATAGAAGCTTTGTATCAAACGATCCTAGAATTAGAGAGATTGTTATTGCTTATGAAGATTTATATAAAAACTCAATTCAATAAAATTATCTTCAGTTAATTGACCCATGAACCGAAAATACATTTACCCTTTCGTAATTATAATTGTAACCATTGCATTGTATTATGCTGATGATTTATTTGAAAAAGATACAAATCCGGTTGCTAAAACTGCAAATTCAACGCAGCATAACTCCGAAGAATTTGGCGATGCGTTCCTTCCGGCTTCAACTACGGGAGCAATTGTGAAGCACAACTTTTTCACCTTGTCCTATTCCGAAGCAAATGAACAGGCAGAATGGGTGGCCTATGAACTTAAACGAAGTGATCTCGTTAAAAATAATTTTGAACGCCCCTATTTTATTGAAGACAAAAAGGTAAAAACAAAGTCTGCAGATTGGCGCAATTATAAAAACTCGGGTTACGATCGCGGACACTTGGTCCCGGCAGGCGATAGAAGAATGTCTGTTGAAGCCTACAACGAAACATTTTTAACGAGTAATATAAGTCCGCAGGATCACAGTTTTAATGCTGGCATTTGGAATAGATTAGAACAAAAAGTTCGGTATTGGGCAAAAAAACATGATGGTGTTTATGTGGTAACCGGAGGTGTTTTAAAAGGAAATATGAAAACCATCGGCGATGAAAACGTTTCGGTTCCAGACGAATTTTTCAAAATTGTTGTCGATGTTTCTAACGGAAAATATAAAGCCGTAGCGTTTTTACTTCCGAATATACCTTCCGATAAATCGTTTTACGAATATGTTGTTTCCATTGACGAAATAGAAGCTAAAACAGGAATCGATTTTTTTCCACAATTACCCGATTCTATTGAAAGTAATTTAGAACAAATGGTTAATTTAAAAGCTTGGGGAAGGAAGTGAGTAATCAATGTTCAGTTGCTGTAAACTTTATTTGGCTTTCAAAGGTTATTATATTTTGGGATTAGGGCTTACGCGTAATGATAATTGGCGCCGTCCAATTTCACAAAAATAAAGAGTAAAATGGTAAAGCCCCAAAGTGCGGATCCGCCATAACTAAAGAAAGGCAGCGGGATTCCTACGGTTGGAAAAATACCGGTTACCATGCCAATATTCACAAAAAAGTGAAAAAATAGAATTGCCGCAACACTGTACCCGTACACTCTTCCAAATTGGTTTTTTTGTTTTTCTGCCCTATAAATAATTCGCATAATAAGCCCTACAAAAAGTAAAATTACAACCATGCTCCCCAAAAATCCCCACTCTTCTCCTACTGTGCTGAAAATATAATCTGTGTGTTGTTCTGGCACAAAATTACCTTTAGTTTGGGTGCCCTGCGTCCAACCTTTACCCAGCCAGCTACCATTGCTAATGGCGATTTCACTTTGGTGGGTATTGTAACCAATTCCGCGGGCGTCAACTTCTTTCCCTAAAAGAATATTAAAACGGTCGCGATGGTGCTGTTTAAAAACATTATTGAAAATATAACTTACCGAAAAAGCAAAAGCAATTGAAGCGATAGCGACCAATATGTATTTTATGATATTTGGCTTTTTTCTTCTATTTTTAAAATAGATAACTCCCGCAATTATTAAAACTGCCAAAGCTACCCAAATGGTGCCAAACGCGAGCGTTGACACAAAAAGAACAATTGCAAACAACGCTAAAAGCAAATATACACCGTGCAAGCCTTCACGATACAGCGGGAAAACAAAGGCGGCGTATATTAGTACACTTCCCGGATCGGGCTGCATAATAATCAAAATTACGGGCAAGGCAAGAATTATTAGTGCCCCAATCTGATTTTTTAAATCCTGCATATTCGTTTGTATATCGCTTACATATTTACTTAATGCAAGTGCGGTGGCGGCTTTTGCAAATTCGCTGGGCTGGATACTAAAACCGCCAAAGTCGTACCAAGCTGTGGTGCCGGCAATTGTTCGCCCAAATACAAATAATCCTATTAGAGAAATTAATGAAACAATATAAATAACGCTGGCAAAACGTTCGTAGAATTTAGATTCAATGGCGAGCACAAAAATTATTAGAATTATGCTCAAACCAATCCAAATCATCTGTTTGCCGTAAATTTGGGTAAAATCAAAATATCCCTTTGCAGCATCGCTTAAAGAAGCAGAATAGATATTTATCCATCCCATCGCTACTAAGGCGATATAAATAAAAATGATTAACCAATCAAAACGTACGTAAGTTTTTCCTGAAGTCATTATCGGTTAATTGAAAAAGGTTGGCCGCTGTAGGGCTTTGCGTATTCGTCTTCTAAACTGCCTTCCAGCACGAATTTTTCCATGTCTGTTCGGGTTATTTCACCTTTTAGATATTTTTCTATCATAAGTCCTGCAATTCTACCTGCCCATCGAGAGCCCCAATACCCGTTTTCAACAAATACGGCTATTGCAATTTTAGGATCGTCTTTTGGTGCAAATGCTACAAAAATAGAATGGTCCGTAAGTTGAACGCGCTTGCCGTCTATTTTAGTGTAATTTTCTGCAGTACCTGTTTTTCCGCACACCTCAATACCTGGAACTTTAATATAGGCTGCAGTTCCCTGTTCGTAAACTTGAAACATACCTTCAACTACAGGTTCAAAATACTCCGGTTCAACGGTTGTGTGATTTTTCACTTTAAATTTCTGCGGAATTGTATCTGGTCCAATAATATTTTTTATTATGTGTGGAGTGTAATAATAACCGCGATTAGCAATGGCCGCTGTAAAATTAGCCATTTGAATAGGTGTAAGTAAAACTTCGCCTTGCCCAATCGCGTTAGAGATGGTTGCGAGCGAAGACCACTTATGCTCCGGAAATTTATGTATTTTATTATAATAGGAAGCAGTAGGAATGTTACCTCTTTTTCCGCTGGGCAGATCGTAACCTAAAAAATCGCCCAACCCAAAACTCATAAGGTCTTTTCGCCATGCCTCTATACCTTCTTGTGGGGTGGGATAGGTATCCATCATTCTTTTGTAAACAGTACAGAAATAGGTGTTGCAAGATTTGGCAATACCTGCAACCATTGAAACTGGTCCACTGTGATGACATCTAAGCACTCTTCTTCCAAAATGAAAACCGCCGCTACAACCAATTACGTCGTTTGCCTCAATTGCGTGTTCGTGGAGTCCTACTAACGCAGTTAACGCTTTAAACGGAGAGCCAGGAGGGTATTCACCCATTAAAACCCGGTCATAAAGTGGTTTTGCGATAGTGTCATACCATAATTTTGTGAAATTTTTTGAACGATTCCGGCCCACTAAAAGTGATGGGTCGTAACTAGGAGCTGTTATAAGTGCGAGTATTTCTCCAGTTTGAGGCTCAATTGCCACAATGCCACCGCGTTTGTGAATCATCAATTCCTGCCCGTATTTTTGTAGCGTGGCGTCAATAGTTAATTGCACATCTAAGCCGCGTTCGGGCAAGGTATCATAAATACCATCTTTGTATGGCCCAATGTCTCTGTTAAAACGATCTTTTTGAATGTATTTTACACCTTTTACGCCGCGCAAAACTTCTTCGTATTCTTTTTCTACTCCTGCCGTACCAATGAGTTCACCCATTTGATAATATGGGTTTTTTTCAATGATGGCGTTATTCACTTCGGCAATATAGCCCATAACGTTTGCCGAATGATCTACTTGGTATTCGCGAAGAGAACGACGTTGGATGTAAAACCCTTCATATTTATACATTTTTTCTGAAAGGGAAGCGTAATCGGCTTTGTTCAATTGTGGAAGAACTACCGAAGGAAGTCTGGGAGAATACACTCGTGCCTTGCGTAATATTTCTTTGAAATCTTCCTTCGTAATTTTTAACAATCCACAGAATTCTAAAGTGTCTAAAGGTTTTACATCCTTCGGGATAACCATAACATCATACGACGGTTGGTTTGAAACTAAAAGTTTGTCGTTTCTATCAAACATATAGCCGCGCTGCGGATAGTCGTACATTACTTTAATGGCACTATTGCGGGTGAGCGAGTCTGGAGAAGCATCATAAATCTGCAAATAGAAAAGACGAGCGGCAAAAAGCACACCGCTCATCAAAACCAATGCTATGAGTACTATTTTTCTCATTGAGATTTTTTATTGAAAATAATCATTGTACAAACAATAACGATTATGGTAAACAATCCTGAAAATAATGTAGATTTTAATAATAGTAAGGTGTGTTTGAAACTAAAAATTTCTAAAGAAAACATAACAAAATGATGCATAAAAACCAATGATGCAATGTAAGTAAGTCTTTCCATTGGGTCGGCCTTTCTAATTTTTACGCTGTTGTACTCATAACTTACGCCAAAGGAGTATTTTAAAACAACAGGCCTAATGTATGCTATAAAAGCACAGGCTGCGGCATGCACTCCGCCCGAATCTTCAAAAATATCGATGGAAAGCCCCAAGAGAAACCCCAGAAAAATTAAAAGGCCTTTGTCTCCATCCAATGGGTAAAGCACAATAAACAGAATATACAAATATGGGTTTATATAACCACCCAAATTAATATTGTTAAGCACGAGCACCTGTAGAAATACCAGCAGTATAAAACGGACAATATTTATTAATATATCACTGTTCGACATCTTCCACTCCTTCCTCTAAATTTAAAATTTCGCGAGCTTCGTTATTTTGAATCAAATAAACATTTTCTAAACTCGTCATATCATTAAAAAGATCAATATTTACGTAATAATAATTGTCGTCGTTATCTAAGTGAAAATCTTTTACAGTGCCAATTAAAATGCCCTCGGGAAAAATAGTAGACCGCCCGCCCGTAATTATAGTGTCGCCCTTTTCTAATTGTGCCAAACGCGGAATATCAATTAATTGCACTACGTTCGGGTCTTTTGTGTTCCAAATTAACGACCCAAAATGACTAGATTTTTTAAGCTTCGCATTAATCCGGCTTTTTGTATTCAGAATAGATTGTACAGTCGCGTAATTACTGGAAACATCGCTTACAATACCAACAAGTCCTTTGGACGAAATTACCCCCAAATCTATCTTTATACTGTCGTTTCGGCCTCGGTCTAAAGTGAGTTGGTTTTTAGTTTTTGAAAAATTATTATTGATAACGCGAGCCGTATAATATTGGTATTTACTTGGGAAAACGGTGCTGTCAAGTTTTTCAATTACAATGGTTTCTTGTAAACGCGCTAACCTTTTGCGAAGCATTAAATTTTCCTGAAGCAACTGTTCGTTTTCCTTCGAAAGATTAAAATAATCGGTAATATTGTTTCTGAAGGTGTACACGCCGCCAGAAATAAAATTGGCAGAACTTACATATTTATTGTTGTGATAATTATGCGTTTGAATGGTTAAGGCTACAGAAATTATAAAAAGCACGGCAAACAACAGGAAATTTTTATTCCGAATGAAGAAAAATATAATCTGCTGCATTGCTTGTTAGGTTATAATATTCTGTTTTCTGATGGGAGCAACGCCATAAATGGGCAACTATTCTCTTTAAATTGTTTCAGTACAACTACAACTACCGAAAAATTATTTTATCAACACACTTTTGTATTTGTTTAAGTTTTTTAAACATATTCCTGTTCCACGAACCACTGCGCGCAACGGATCTTCAGCAATATAAACAGGGAGATCGGTTTTTTGCGAAAGTCTTTTGTCTAATCCGCGGAGCATCGATCCTCCACCTGCAAGGTAAATTCCGGTGTTATAAATATCTGCCGCAAGTTCTGGTGGCGTTTGCGAAAGTGTTTCCATTACGGCATCTTCAATGCGAAGAATAGATTTGTCCAGTGCTTTTGCTATTTCTCTGTACGAAGTTTGCACCTGTTTTGGTTTCCCCGTTAACAAATCGCGACCTTGTACGTCCATTTCGTCTGGAGGTAGTTCAAGATCTTCGGTAGCGGCACCAATTTGTATTTTAATTTTTTCGGCTGTGCGTTCGCCTACATACAGGTTGTGTTGGGTTCGCATGTAATACACAATATCGTTTGTAAAAACGTCTCCAGCAATTTTTATCGATTTATCGCACACGATGCCACCGAGCGCGATTACAGCAATTTCGGTAGTTCCACCTCCTATGTCTACAACCATGTTTCCTTTTGGTTGCATAATATCAACACCAATACCAATAGCTGCTGCCATAGGTTCGTGAATTAAATAAACTTCTTTTCCGTTAACGCGTTCGGCACTTTCTTTTACAGCGCGCATTTCAACTTCAGTAATTCCGCTGGGAATGCAAATAACCATGCGTAGGGAAGGTTTTAGCCACTTCTTTTTCAACGCAGGGATATCGCTGATAAACATGTTTATCATTTTTTCACTCGCATCAAAATCTGCAATTACACCATCCTTCAACGGCCTAATTGTTTTAATATTTTCGTGGGTTTTTCCTTGCATCATCGCAGCTTCGCGACCTACGGCAATTATTTTACCTGTGGTACGATCGCGGGCAACAATAGAAGGAGCATCTACCACTACTTTGTCGTTATGGACAATTAGGGTGTTGGCGGTACCCAAATCAATGGCTATTTCTTCAGTTAGGAAGTCAAAAAATCCCATAGTTTAATTCGTTGGAGTTGAAGGTTATCGTGTCGGCTTTGTTTTAACAAATGTAATAAAATTTAATGCTTAAAGTGGCGCGTTCCGGTAAATACCATCGCCATTTTATTTGCATTGCAATAATCAATGCTCAGTTGATCTTTTATAGAGCCACCAGGCTGAATTACAGCTGTTATTCCTGCGTTATCTGCAATTTCTACACAGTCTGGAAACGGAAAAAAAGCATCACTTGCCATTGCAGCTCCTTCAAGATTAAAATTAAAAGATGTTGCTTTTTCAATGGCTTGCCTTAATGCATCAACCCGGCTGGTTTGGCCGGTTCCGCTGGCGCAAAGTTGTTTTCCCTTTGCCAAGACAATAGTATTGCTTTTTGTGTGTTTGCAAACTTTTGAGGCAAACAACAAGTCTTCTAACTCTTGCGTAGTAGGTTTATTGTTTGTGGCGTACGTTAAAATTTCGGCAGTATCGGTAATATTGTCTTTGTCTTGAACCAAAACCCCGTTCAAACAGGTTCGTACAGTTTTTGTAGGCAATTCGGCTTCTTTCTGAATTAGTAAAATTCTGTTTTTCTTTCCTTCTAAAATTTCTTGTGCTTTCGCTGAAAAGGAAGGTGCAATAACTACTTCGCAAAAAAGATCGTGGATTTCGGTTGCGGTAACGTCATCTATTTCGGTATTGCTGATTAAAATTCCGCCAAATGCCGAAACAGGATCTCCTGCCAATGCTGCCATATAAGCTTGTTGCACAGTTTCGCGCTGTGCAATTCCGCAGGCGTTGTTGTGTTTTAAAATGGCAAAGGTTGGAGCTTCTCCTTTAAATTCATTCATTAAATTTACGGCTGCATCAACGTCTAAAAGGTTGTTGTAGCTCAATTCCTTTCCGTGAAGTTTGGTGAACATTTCGTCAAAATTTCCGAAGAAAAAACCTTTTTGGTGCGGGTTTTCGCCGTAGCGAAGTTCCTGTCCGTCGGTTTCACTTATTTTAAAAGCTGGCAATTTTTCCTCTTCGTTGAAGTAATTAAAAATCGCCGAATCGTAATTTGAAGAAACATTGAAAGATTTAGCAGCAAAACGCTTGCGGTCTTTCAAAGATATTTCGCCGTTGTTTGCTGAAATTAATTCTAAAAACTCAGCGTAATCATCAACCGAAGAAACGCAAATTGTGTCTTTAAAATTCTTCGCTGCTGCGCGAATTAATGAAATACCACCGATGTCTATTTTTTCAATTATATCAGCTTCCGAAGCGCCCGAAGCAACAGTTTTTTCAAAAGGATACAAATCAACAATCACGGCATCTAGCTGCGGAATGTTGTATTGTTTCATTTCGGCAAGGTCGCTTTCGTTATCTTGGCGATTTAAAATACCGCCAAAAACTTTTGGGTGAAGTGTTTTTACGCGACCACCCAAAATGGAAGGATAATCTGTTATATCTTCCACCGCAATTACTTCGATTCCAAGATCGTTTATAAATTTTTCGGTGCCGCCGGTAGAGTATATTTTTACGTTTTGTTCGTGTAGTTTTTTAACGATTGGCGCGAGGCCTTCTTTGCTAAAAACGGAGAT
Source organism: Aequorivita vitellina (assembly GCF_022008365.1). GTDB lineage: Bacteria > Bacteroidota > Bacteroidia > Flavobacteriales > Flavobacteriaceae > Aequorivita > Aequorivita vitellina. The sequence goes on along the minus strand of NZ_JAIRBA010000005.1, from coordinate 140,367 downwards.
TAGTGCTGATGTGATTTTTTTGGAATTGTTCATTATTGAAAATTAAGGTGCAAAAGTACATAATTGCATAGTTTATTTGTAACATAAGCGAAGAGAAAACGTCTTACTTTTTATAAATTTATCAACCCTTTTTGAAATTAAAAATCACCAATTGCTAATCATCATTCATAAATGCTAATTTATCTTCGTGTTTTAAAGGAAAGTTTCAATTTTGCACTCAATGCACTTCGCAATAATAAATTACGTACTTTCCTTTCATTGGTAGGGGTTACCATTGGTATTTTTTCAATTATTGCGGTGCTGGCTGCAGTAGATTCATTAAAGCGCGAAATTGAAGGAAGCATCAGCGGTTTAGATAACAGCACGATTATTATCATGCGTTTCAATTTTGGGCCTACCGATATTCCGCGATGGAAATGGCAACAATTTCCCGATGTTACTTATGATGAATACCAATACCTTGAACGCAACACTCCAAATATAGAAGCAGCTACCTTTACGCTAAACGTCCCAAATGAAACCATAAAATACGAAAATAATCAAGTAGATAATGTGCCCATTGGCGCGGTTACAGATAGTTATTACAATATTGAAGCGCTGCAACTAAACGAAGGGAGGTTTTTTAACGGCTCTGAGTCTAACAGTGGTTCTATGGTTGTGGTTTTGGGTGATGAAATTGCCAACCAGTTGTTTGGCGGAGCTGCAAATGCAATTGGAAAAGAAGTGCGGATATACGGACGTAAATTTAGGGTGATTGGTGTTTTGGAAAAAGAAGGTGCTGGATTGTTCGGAAATAGCAAAGATACTTCGGTTTGGATGCCTGTAAATGTAGTGCGCCGAATTTATGGCGACAATAACAAATCAACTTTTCCGCAAATTGTAGTTAAACCTCAAAAAGGTATTGACGAAGCCGAATTTATTGCCGTACTCACACAAAAACTTCGAATTAAACGCGGCCTAAAACCCGATGAAATAAGTAACTTTTTTATCAATCAATTGCAAGGTTTTGCAGATTTTATTGATGAAATAACGGGAAGTATGAATATTATTGGGCTCATTATTAGCGGCTTTTCATTGTTGGTTGGCGGCTTTGGGATTGCCAATATTATGTTTGTAAGCGTAAAGGAACGAACAAATTTAATAGGCATTCAAAAATCGTTGGGAGCAAAAAATAAATTTATCCTCTTTCAATTTTTATTTGAAGCTGTAATTCTTGCCGTAATTGGCGGATTAATTGGCTTGTTTTTAGTTTTTATAGTTTCAATAATTGCGTCACAATTTACAGGCGACTTTAACTTTGTACTATCGCCGTGGAATATGTTTATTGGCACTGCAATTTCAGCACTTATTGGGTTGATATCAGGAATTATTCCGGCTATTTCGGCTTCAAAACTAGATCCGGTAGAGGCAATTAGAACGGGGATGTAATGCCCCTAATCCCCGAAAGGGGAATTCTCATTGTTGTAAAAAAACCAAAGCTCCTTTCGGAGCTTTTTATACTGAGTTTGGGTAAGAGTTCCTCTTCAGAGGCGGAAGGGGATTTTTAGGCCAAGATCTTTGCAACCTCTTCATTAACCCATTCTAAAAATCGTTCGTCTTGTTCCGAAAATGGGTCTTCAATGTGCGAGTCTATATCTATTTGTCCAATATTTTTTCCATCTTTAAAAAGTGGAATTACAATCTCAGATTTCACGGTAATGCTGCACGCTATGTAGTTGCTTTGTGCTTTTACATCTGCCACAACAAAATTTTTGTTGCTCACTGCTACTTGTCCGCAGATGCCTTTTCCGAAGGGAATAACCGTGTGATCCGTTGGTTCGCCCGCGAAAGCTTTTAGATGAAGCGTTTGTTCGGCCTCATTAGCAAAGTAGAAGCCAACCCAATCATAATAACCTATGGAAGTTTGAAGAAGTTCACAAACCTCCGTTAATCGCTCATTAACACTTTCGGTATCGTTAGCTAAAATGGTGGTGATCTTGGGTTTTAAATTTGAAAAGGACATACGTTTATTTAATATAAATTACGCCCACAAAAGTATTTTAAAACGATTACAAAGACCAAAAACAAATACTGTATTTTTGTTAAATACGATAGTTTCAAAAATATTAATTGAATGTTTGTTAAAAAAATTTGGAACAGTTGTATAAATAATTAATTTTTTTGAAGGAACTTTTTAAAAAATACCGAACAGTTGTTCGTTTTGTCTTGTTGTTTTTAGGCACTTATTTGTTGCTTAGTATTGTTTATTCCTTTTATTTAAAAGCCTCTGCCAGCGGAGGTTTTTTTCCAGATTATATTTCAAACCTTGTTGCCAATCAAAGTAAAGCCGTTTTAAAATCTATTGGTTATGCTTCCAGTTTAACGCCCAATACAATAGAGCAGGGGATGTCGTTAACCATAAATAATACGTATACGGTAAGTATAGTAGAGGGTTGCAATTCGGTGAGTGTAATTATATTGTTTGTGGCCTTTATTATTGCGTTTGCAGAAAATTTTAAAAAAACGCTCTTGTTTCTTTTAGCTGGTTCAGTATTAATTTATAGCGTTAATTTGCTTCGCATTGTTATTCTTGTTGTGGCACTTTACAAATTTCCACAGTATGAAAACGTGCTACATTCGGTAGTTTTTCCAGGTATAATTTACAGTGTGGTTTTTATTCTTTGGATGGTTTGGGTTAAACTTATTAAACCGAATAACGAATAATGAAAAAACTACTAAACATAGTAATTATAGTTGCATTTGCTAGTTTGCTGGTTTTTATTCGCGCTTTTGAAGACTCGCTGTTTTACGATCCTCTTTTACATTTTTTTGAAGGTAACTACAAAAGCATGCCGTTGCCAAAAATGGACACTTTTGCATTACAAACCGGCATTGCATTGCGGTTTCTGCTAAATACAATTGTTTCGTTGGCAATTATTTGGATGATTTTTAAAGATAAGGAAATCATTAAATTTTCGCTGTTGCTTTACAGCGTACTCTTTGTGTTGTTTTTTATGGCTTTTAGTTTTATCATTTTCACTTCCGAAGATAGCGGCGGGCATTTTGTGTTGTTTTACGTTCGGCGGTTTTTAATTCAACCATTGTTTTTACTTATTCTGCTACCGGCTTTTTATTTTCAGAAATACAAATCACGTTAAATTTTTGATACCTTTGCAATTCTAAAATTTAACTGAATATGAAAAAATTATCGCTTATTTTCTTCGCAATTACTGCAATTGCCGTTTCATCTTGTAAAGACAATGTAAAACAAGCTGAGCCAGAAGTTGTAACTGTAGAAACTACCGAAACCAAAACCTATGAAATTGCCCAAATAGAGGCAGAGTTTAACGACCCAAAGGTTGAAGCAGTTTTTGAACAATACTTGCAGGTTGAAGCAGCTTTGGTAAACACCGACGCCGCGAAAACTGCCACCGAAGCAGCAAAACTGGAATTGCTTTTAAAAGAAATGGATGCCGATGAAACTACCCAAAACGCCGTAGCTGCAATGGCAGGTTCTGAAGATATAAAGATACAACGCGAAAACTTTGAACCCTTGAGTATGGGGATGGAAGAAATGCTTCAGGGTTCCTTAAAATCGGGTATGCTTTACAAACAATATTGCCCAATGGCCTTCAACAATAAAGGCGCGTACTGGATAAGCAGCAGTAAAGAAATTTTAAACCCATATTTTGGCGATAAAATGCTGAAGTGCGGTAGAGTAGATGCCGAGATAAATTAATTTTAACAAAGCCTTCCAATTTTATGGGAGGCTTTTTTTTGTATTTTTGTTTTTAAATGAAAAAATCCATTTCCATATTCCTCTCTATACTGATGCTGGCCAGCAGTTCGGGGATTGCCTATGCGCAGCACTTTTGCAGCGGAATGGAAATGATGGCTGAAATTACCTTAGGTGAAAAACACCTTTCCTGCAGCATGGCGGAAGATGCAACAGATTCAGATTGTAATGATAAAACTGTTACGCCCGAAGCCCACGATTGCTGTAAAAACCACGTAACCAAAATACAGACGGACGAAAATTTTGCAAAAGCTTCCTTCGATTTAAAATTGAACAAAACCTTTGTAGCTACTTTCGTTTCCGTATTTGTTTTGCAGGAAGCTGAAATTACTTCCATAGAAAAAACCTTCTACGCGGATTATAGTCCGCCACCGCTCGAACGGGATTTGAACATTCTGTACGACACTTTCCTTATTTGATTTAATAATTTTTTAGTAATCACATTTCATTAATTTGAAGTGTAAGCTTGTTGTGCCCTTTAGATATATAAGGACTGCAATACACTGAAAACAGATTTAAAATCGAAAAAATGAAACATACATATAAAATACACGGAATGACCTGCAACGGCTGCCGAAGTCACGTGGAACAGACTTTAAGTGAAATTGAAGGCGTTTCCAAAGCATCGGTAAATCTTGAAAAAGCCGAAGCAGTAATTGAAATGGAAAAACATATTCCATTGAAAGTTTTTGAAAAAGCGCTGGCAGACGACGGCGGAAGCTACAGTATCTCACTTCCCGACGATACCGAAGCCGCGCAAAAGCATAAAGAAAAAAAGGAAGAAATAAGAGCCAAGCAACCTAGCACGGGAACCTTTTATTGCCCCATGCACTGCGAAGGCGAAAAAACCTACGACAAGCCCGGCGATTGCCCAGTCTGCGGAATGGATTTGGTGGAAGAAGTAAAAACTTCTGTAAATACTACAGAATACACCTGCCCAATGCACCCCGAAGTAGTCCGCGACGAACCGGGTTCCTGCCCAATTTGTGGAATGGATTTGGTGCCAAAGGAAGTTGACGAATCTGCCGAAAACAAAGGATATAAAAAATTGCTGAAGAAGTTTTGGATCGCAGTAGCGTTTACGTTTCCAATTTTTATAATAGCAATGTCCGAAATGATCCCAAACAACCCATTGTACGATTGGATGCCGATGGTTACTTGGAATTGGATTCAATTGGGCCTTTCAATTCCAGTGGTTTTTTACGCCACTTGGATGTTTTTTGAACGTGCCTATCGTTCCATAAAAACGTGGAACTTGAATATGTTTACCCTTATAGGGATAGGTGCTGGGGTGGCCTGGATTTTCAGTGTTTTTGGAATGTTGTTTCCAGATTTTTTCCCAGAACAATTCAAAACCGAATCGGGAACCGTTCACGTTTATATTGAAGCGGCAACGGTTATTCTCACTTTGGTTTTAATGGGACAGGTTTTGGAAGCACGGGCGCACAACCGCACCAATTCCGCAGTAAGGGAGTTGTTGAAACTGGCACCCAACAAAGCCGTGCGAATCGTTGATGGAAAAGAAGAAACAATCGCAATCGATAAAATTGAAGTTGGCGACAAACTCCGCGTAAAACCAGGCGAGAAAATTCCCGTGGACGGAAGTATTTTAGAAGGCGAAAGTTCTATTGACGAATCGATGATTACTGGCGAACCCGTTCCCGTTTCAAAAGCCGAGGGCGATAAAGTGAGTTCGGGAACCATAAACGGCAAACAAACCTTTGTAATGAAAGCCGAAAAAGTGGGTAGCGATACCTTACTTTCACAAATCATTGAAATGGTAAACAAAGCCAGCCGGAGCCGTGCGCCAATCCAAAAATTGGCCGATAAAATTTCGGGTTGGTTTGTGCCAATTGTGGTTTTGGTTTCAATAATAACCTTTATAGTCTGGGCAATTTTCGGCCCCGAACCGGCCTATGTTTATGCTTTGGTCAATGCAATTGCGGTTTTAATAATTGCTTGTCCCTGCGCGCTTGGGCTCGCCACACCAATGTCTGTAATGGTTGGAGTAGGGAAGGGTGCCCAAAACGGCGTGCTGATTAAAAACGCCGAAGCCCTCGAAACCTTTAACAAAATTGACGTTTTAATTATTGACAAAACCGGAACCATTACCGAAGGAAAACCATCGGTGGAAAAAGTGGGCGCTGCAGAAAATACTTCGGAGGAAGAACTGCTTCAATATATTGTTTCGCTCAACCAAAACAGCGAGCATCCATTGGCCGATGCTACGGTAAAATACGGAAAGGAGAAAAATTCCGAAGTACTTAAAACTTCCAATTTCAATTCGGTTACCGGAAAAGGTGTTACCGGAATTATTAATGGGAAGAAAATAGCCCTCGGGAACGAAAAGATGATGCAGGAAGCTGGCGCGAATATTTCCGAAGCACTTCAAAAGGAAATTTCCGCAGCACAGAAAAAAGGTAAAACAGTTCCGATGCTAGCCATTGAAGAAAAAGTGGTGGGCTATGTTGTGATTGCCGATAAAATAAAGGATACCAGTAAAGAAGCGCTCACTGAACTTCAGCAAAAAGGAATAAAGGTTATTATGCTAACGGGCGATAACCACGATACCGCAAAAGCAGTGGCGACTGAATTGAATCTGTCCGATTTTCAAGCTGAAATGTTACCGCAACACAAACTGGAAGTTGTTGAAAAACTACACGCCGAAGGTAAAAAAGTAGCGATGGCCGGCGACGGAATAAACGATGCGCCTGCCTTAGCAAAAAGCGATGTGGGAATTGCAATGGGCACCGGAACCGATGTAGCCATTGAAAGCGCCGGAATAACGTTGGTAAAAGGCGATTTGCACGGGATTGTAAAAGCCTTCCATTTAAGTGAAAAGGTGATGGGCAACATTAAGCAAAACCTCTTTTTCGCTTTAATTTACAACGTCCTCGGGGTTCCAATTGCTGCAGGGGTTCTCTTCCCAATTTTCGGAATATTATTATCACCAATGATTGCTGCGCTGGCCATGAGTTTCAGTTCGGTATCTGTAATTGCTAATGCATTGCGATTGCGCAGTGCGAAAATTTAAAAAATGAAAAATTTATTATACATACTTTTTATACTTCCGTTCTCCGTTTTTTCACAGGAAAAAATAACAGGGCATATTACTGAAAATATTAATAACGAAGAAGTTCCGTTGGGTGGTGCAAACGTTTATTGGCTCGATACTTCAATTGGGACGGTCACCGATTTTGACGGTAATTTCGAAATTATTTACAAGCCTGAATACAAAAAATTAGTAATTAGTTACATGGGCTATAAAACCGATACTATTTCGGTAAATTCCCAAAAACCCATTGAGCATTCTTTGGTTTCAACTGCCAATTTGGATGAGGTAACGGTTACGGCGCGGCAAAAAGCAACTGCCCGCTCTTTTATTCAAGCTACCAATGTTTTAAATGTTAGTAGCGCCGAACTTTTAAAAGCGGCTTGCTGTAATTTGGCCGAAAGTTTTGAAACCAATCCATCAATTGACGTAAATTTTGCCGATGCAATTTCGGGAACGCGACAAATTAAAATGTTGGGATTAACCAGTCCGTATATTTTAATTACCACTGAAAATGTGCCGAGCATTCGCGGGGCTTCGCAAGCGTATGGTTTGAGCTTTATTCCGGGAACTTGGGTGGAAAGCATTCAAATTACGAAAGGTGCGGGAAGTGTTACAAATGGGTACGAAAGCATTGCCGGACAGATAAATGCCGAATTGCAAAAACCTACCACGGACGATAAACTTTTTGTGAATGCCTACGGTGCCGGAAATGGGCGTTTTGAATTAAATACACATCTCAATACAAAAGTGAGCGAGCGATGGAGCACCGGTTTATACATTCACGGAAATATGCGCGACACTGAATTTGACAAAAACGATGATTCTTTTCTCGATGCTCCTTTAATGCAACAGGTAAACGTGATGAATCGCTGGCAATACACCGATACCGAAAACGGATTTGTGGGCTTCTTTAATGTGCGTTATTTAAACGATGAAAAGCAAACGGGCCAGCTGGATTTTGATAAAGATAAGGATCGCGGCACCACCAACGCTTGGGGTAGCGAAATTAGAACCCAACGCTTTGATGTTTCGGCTAAATTAGGTTTTGTAAACGCCGACATTCCTTGGCAATCAGGTGGACTGCAACTTGCATACAGCCATCACGACCAAGAGTCGTTTTTTGGGTTAAACGATTACAATATTGAACACAACAGTTTATACGCCAATTTTCAGTACAACTCAATAATTAGCGATTCGCGACATAAAATAAAAACAGGTGTTAGCGCTACTTACGACGGTTATGACGAATTGGTTTTAACCGAAAATTTCAGTAGAATTGAAAATTCGGTGGGCGCATTTTTTGAATACAATTTTGACAATTTGGGCAATTTAAATTTTACTGCCGGAATTCGAGGCGATATCCACAATAGATTGGGTGCTTTTATCACACCTCGTTTTCACTTGCGATACACACCTTGGGATAAATCTGCTTTTAGAATATCTGCCGGAAGAGGTAAACGCAGCGCAAATATTTTCACTGAAAACCAACAGCTTTTTGCCACTTCGCGTAGCATTAATATTTTAGGAAACGGTGGCGATATTTACGGTTTAGATCCTGAAATTGCTTGGAACTTCGGTGCCTCGTATATGCAAGGTTTTAATCTATTTGGACGCGGTGCAGATATAACTGTAGATTTTTACAGAACCGATTTTGAAAATCAAATTGTGGTAGATTGGGAAAATCCTACGGAAGTAAATTTCTATAATTTGGAAGGTGAAAGTTATTCAAATAACTACCAAGTTGAATTCAATTACAACCCTTTTCAAAATTTTGATATGAAATTGGCGTATAAATATTACGATGTTGAAACAACTTATTTAAGTGGAACAAAGAAAAACCCACTAACGCCAAACCATCGCTTTTTTGCAAATGCTTCATATGAAACACATCAAACAAAGAATGGCGGCAACTGGAAGTTTGATGCAACTTTCAACTATTTGGGCGAGCAACGTTTTGCTTCAACAGAAAGTTATTTAAATACTATTGGGCTTTCTGAATTTTCACCATCAATATCTACTTTAAATGCGCAGGTAACAAAGGTTTTTTCAACTAACTTTGAAATCTATGTAGGGGGCGAAAACATTACAAATGTTACCCAGAAAAACCCGATAGCTGGTAGCGATAATCCATTTGGAACAACTTTTGACACAACTTACGTTTACGGTCCCATTTTTGGAAGCTCGTATTATGCAGGTTTGCGATATAGAATAAATTAGAATTACAGCTTCCTTTGTTCCTTTGCGGTATTTTTTATACCCTAAAGTTGCAAGGATCGCAAAGAATAATTATTAATAACAATTAAAATTAGAATAAATATGAAAAAAGCAATCTTAATTATTAGTGTACTATTTATAGGGGTAACTGGTTTTGCCCAAAACAAAAATGCAAAAGCTACCATTGAGGTGGATGGGGTGTGCGGAATGTGTAAAGACCGGATTGAAAAAGCATCGATTAAAGCAAAAGGAGTTAAATCTGCTATCTGGAGTGTAGAAACCCATCAATTAGACCTTATATATAATGAGGGAAAAACCGATTTAACAAAAATTCAACAAAGTATTGCAGACAGTGGTCACGATACACAGGATATACTTGCAAAGGACGAAGTGTATGACGAGATAGATCCGTGCTGCAAATACCGTGATCCAAAAGTTGTTGATGACCATAAATAAAAAGGCGTTTATTTATAAAGATTTTATAATTTTCTTAATAAAGAGTACGGCGTGAATTAATTAATTTGATTTCTCTAAAAAAAACAAATTATGAAAAACGAGAAATTAATTCACGCACTGGGCAATTGCATTAATCATTGCAACTATTGTGCAGATGCATGTTTAGACGAAGAAAATGTAAAAATGATGGTTGACTGTATCCGTTTAGATAGGGTTTGTGCAGAAGTTTGTAGCACTTTAAACCAACTATTGGCTACTGGATTTACCGATGTTGACGATTTGGTAAAATACTGTGCTAAAATTTGCGATGCGTGTGCGAAGGAATGTTCGCAACACGACACAAAACATTGTCAGGATTGTGCTGAGGCTTGTAAAAAATGTGCAGCGGAATGCCGTGCATATCTTGCCTAAAAATCTGGCTGTTAAAATTTAGCCAATGAGAGAATAAATTAACAGTGGTGTTTTTTACCTTTATATTGTTAATTTAAAAAAAAGTAATTGTTATGCCACAACAACCGCAAAACAAAAAGCCGCAACCAGCTAAAGGTCCACAGGCCAAAAAGCAGGATAGCAAAAAGGCTTCGCCAGCTGCTCCTAAGAAGAAGTAGTTAGCGATTGGTTATTTTGAACCAAAGAAACCATCCCTCGAAAGACGGATGGTTTTTTTTATTGTAGTAAATTTGTGTTGTTAGTTTTACAACTTCAAACCACAAACCACAAACCACAAACCACAAACCACAAACCACAAATTATAAATAATGAAACAAATATTAGGAATAGGTTCTAGAATAGACCACCCCAATTACGGGAAAGGGGTAGTTACCAATGTTACCGCAAAAATGTACTGGGTAACATTTATTGATAATGGTTTAGAAACAATTGCCACAGATGATGAATTTGAAATAATAGAAGCCGCCGAAGACGAAGTGGATACGGTAAGTTTTTACGAGGTTGAAAAAAGCCTTCGCGATATTCTTAAAAAATGGAACGGCTTTAGTGAGATTGTGCCAATAGCCGATAAGTGGAAGGGTGGTACTCTTGTTTTTAAGCCGAGTGATTCAAATTTAGCTTCAAAAGAAATTCCTATTGATACGTTTTTTCATAAAATAGTGATGTTGCGAGACCGACTTCGGGTAATGGAGCAAAAAATTAATGCAAGTAAAGAACTGGCAGAACAGGATAAAGTAGATCTACAACAATATATAACCCGCTGTTATGGTAGTTTAACTACGTTTAATGTATTATTTAAAAGTAACTCACAGCAGTTTAAAGGAGAAAGTTCTAAGAAATAATAGCTGTTATACAATGTTGCGATTTTTCAACTGTAAAGGGAGTGTTAAATATTAAGTTTGAAGATGAAATGACTTCAAAATTTAACAAATACCAACTTGTTTCTTAAAATATGTTAAAACGCTCCAAAACGCCATGTGTCGTAATGTTGAGGCAATTGTTCATAAAGTGTTAGGAAAAAACTTCATTTATTTTTAAATACTTTAAGCGCATCTGTAATTATTGAATATCCTTCACAGGTACAAGAAAACCAAGCATTTGCAGAATTTTGAAATGAATTTTCAGCAGAAACTCCCATTTTAAAATAACTTTTTGATAATTTTTTCACAATCTACTTACTATAAAAGTTGGAATTGTAAGATTTTATTGGCACTTTTGGAGTGCTAATTCAAACAAACAAAAAAATGAAAACAAAGTTTAGTGGAATTTTAACACTATTAGTAGTGTTGATTGTGCAGCTCTCTTTTGCACAGGAAAAAACAATTTCCGGAACGGTAACTGACGACACAGGTTTGCCGCTTCCAGGAGTTAACATAATTATACAAGGGACTAGTACTGGAACGCAGTCTGATTTTGATGGTAACTACACCATTGATGCTGCAACGGGACAGGTACTTGTGTATAGTTATGTAGGTTTTGAGACTCAAGAGATTACTATCGGAGCCTCAAATACGATTAATGTTACTATGGAAGCTGGTTCAATGTTGGACGAGGTGGTAGTAACTGCACTTGGTGTTTCCCGTGAAAAACAATCATTGGGGTATTCAACACAAGAAGTTGACGGAGAAGATATTGCAACCGTTAAGGGTAACAACTTTACAAATGCTCTTTCTGGTAAAGTATCTGGTCTTCAAATTAGAAGAAACAACAACTTTGGTGGTTCTACCAACGTAGTTATTAGAGGTAACACTTCTTTAACTGGTAACAACCAAGCCTTATTTGTTGTGGATGGTGTGCCAATTAGTAATAGAAATACCAACGATGCTGGACAAACGCAAGCTAGAGGTAACTATTATGACTACGGTAACGCCGCTGCCGATATTAACCCAGACGATATTGAGACTATTAACGTGCTTAAAGGTGCTGCTGCATCTGCACTTTATGGTTCACGTGCTGCAAACGGGGTTATTATCATTACTACTAAAAAAGGTAAGAAAGCAAAGGGAATTGGTGTTACAATTAATACTAATGCAACCGTTGGTTTTATAGATAAAAGCACTTTTGCTGAGTATCAAAATGAATACGGTCCTGGTTATGGAGATTACTTCACATTTGAAGATATTAACGGCGATGGTATAGATGATCAAGTTGAAAACTATGTTGATGATGCTTCTTATGGACCAGCATACGATCCTAACCTTTTTATATACAAGTGGAATTCATTTGATCCATCCTTGCCAACTTACTTGCAGAAATCTGCGTATGTGGCTGCAGCAAATGGTCCATTGAACTTTTTTGAAACGCCAATTACGTTAACCAACTCTATTTCTATTTCAAATGGATTAGAAAATGGTTCGTACCGTATGTCTTATACTAAATTAGATCAGTCAGGTTTAATGCCTAACAGTACTCTAGATAGACATAACTTTATTTTTAGCGGAACTTACGATGTTACTGATAAATTAACGGCAAGTGGTTTTGCTAATTATATTAAAACAGATGCATTGGGTCGTAACTCTACAGGTTATAACGATAACGTTGTAGGTAATATGAAGCAATGGTGGTCTGTTAGTACCGATGTAAATGATCAAAAAGACGCTTACTTCTTAACACGTAGAAACGTAACTTGGAACCCAGGAAGTGCTGAGCCAGGTGCAGCACCGCTATATTGGGATAACCCATACTGGACGCGTTATGAAAATTACCAAAATGATGGAAGAAGTCGTTTTATTGGGAATTTTGAACTTAACTACGAAATTGCTGATTGGGTTAGCGTAACTGGTAGAGTTTCTACAGATACCTATAATGAAAACCAAGAGGAGCGTAGAGCCGTAGGTTCTGTTGCAACTTCATTTGGTGTTGCTCGTGGAAACGTTGATTCTGGTTATTTAAGAAGAGACATTACAGCTACAGAAACAAACTACGACTTAATGTTTAACTTTAATACTGATATTTCTGAAAACTTAAGTTTTGCAGGTATATTAGGTTCAAACATTAGAAGAAGCGAGTTTAACTCTTTAACATCTTCTACTGCCGGTGGATTGGTAGTTCCAGGATTATACTCTTTACAGAATGGTAAATCACCACTTCCAAACCCGGTTGAACAAGCGGAAAAAATTGGAGTAGATGGGGTTTACGCCAGTGCATCATTTGGTTTTGCAAATGTTGTTTACTTAGACGGAACAATCAGAAGAGACCGTTTCTCTACATTACCTGAAGACAATAGCGCATTTTACTATCCTTCTGTATCTACAAGTTTTGTATTTAGCAAATTGTTAGACGTTAATGCCATTAGTTTTGGTAAACTTCGTTTAAACTATGCTGAGGTTGGTAACGGAGCTCCTTTTGATAGATTGAAAGATACTTACGTAATAAACGGCGATATAGGAAACTCTATTCCTAACACTGCTAACAACCCTAACCTAGAGCCAGAACGTACTAAAAGTTACGAAGCAGGTCTAGAAATGCGTTTTGCAAACAACAGATTAGGTTTTGATGTATCTTACTACAAATCAAACTCTATTAACCAGATTGTTACCGTGCCAATTTCTGCTACTACTGGTTATACTGGTAAATTGCTTAATGCAGGTGAAATTGAAAACACAGGTGTAGAAGTTTCATTAAATGCAATGCCTATTAAAAATGATAACTTTACTTGGTCTATCAATGCCAACTGGTCTCAAAACGAGAGTGAGGTTATTGAATTACCTGACGGAATTAAAAACCTTGAGTTAGGTAGATTCCAAGGTGGTGTTTCTATCAATGCAGAACTCGGACAGCCTTACGGTGTAATTTACGGTCAAGACTTTGTTTACCTAAACGGCGAAAAAGTTGTTGACCCAGAAAGTGGAAGATACCTTAAAACTCCAGTTTCAAACAATGTTCTTGGTGATACTAACCCAGATTGGTTAGCAGGTATTACGAATACATTTACATACAAAGATCTATCTTTTAGTTTCCTAATCGATATTCAGGAAGGTGGAAGTTTATTCTCTCTTGACCAGTATTATGGTGAAGCAACTGGTATATATGCAAATACATCATTTACCAACGACTTAGGAAATCCTGTAAGAAGCCCTCTAGATCAAGGTGGTGGATATATCAACCCAGGAGTTAACCCAGATGGTTCTACAAATACAACTAGAACGGATGCAAATGGGTTTAGTGGATTTGGATATGCTGCCTTACCTGCTGCTGCCTTTGTTTACGATGCGAGTTACATTAAACTTCGTCAAGTATCACTTACATACACAATGCCATCAAGATACCTTGAGAATACTTTTATGACTGGTTTGTCATTTAGCCTTTCAGGTTCTAACCTTTGGATAATTGACAAAAACCTACCATACGCTGATCCTGAAGCAGGTTTGAGCTCTGGTAACCTTCAAGGTTATGTTACTGGTTCATTGCCAACTACCCAAGATTACGGGTTTAACATTAAAGCACAATTTTAATATATAGACAAATGAAGAAAATATTTTTAATACTAACTGCGGCAGTTATGGCCGTATCGTGTTCAGACAATCTTGAAGACCTGAACCAGAATATAAAAGACCCTACTGCAGTGAGTGGTGAAAGTTTGTTCGCCTCTGCTCAAAAGCAGTTGGCCGACCAAGTTGTGACTCCAAACGTTAACCTTAATAACTTAAGGTTATGGACGCAACAACTTCAGGAGACCACTTATACCGATGAAAGTCAGTACGATCAAATTACTCGTGCCATTCCAGATAACCACTGGAGAGAAATGTACAGAGACGTGCTAAAAGATTTAGACGAAGCTGCAAGAGTTATTTCTGAAACTGATAATGATCTTACTAACGCTCTTAAGCCAAACAAGCTAGCAATTATTGAAGTGCTAACTGTTTATGCTTATAGTAACTTAGTGGAAACTTACGGCGATGTTCCTTATAGTGAAGCTTTAGATATTGAAAATCTATTGCCAGCTTACGATGACGGTCTTACTATTTACAAAGACTTAATTGCCCGTTTAAATGCTGCCATTGGAAGTATGAATACAGGTGTTGGAAGCTTTAACGGTACCCAAGACCTTATGTATAGCGGTGATGTTTCAAATTGGAAAAAGTTTGCTAATTCTTTAAAATTAAGAATGGGTATTATGCTTTCTGATGTTGACGCAGGCCTCTCTAAATCTACTGTAGAATCTGCTGTTACAAGCGGTGTGTTTACTAGCAATGCAGATAACGGAAGTTATATGTATTCAGCTGCAGCGCCTAATAACAACCCAATGAATGATAACCTTGTTCTTAGTGGACGTAATGACTATGTTGCTGCTGTAACAATCATCGATATTATGAATGATTTAGAAGATCCTAGAAGACCGGTTTATTTCACAGATGTTGATGGTGAATATATTGGTGGACAAATTGGTGAAATATCAGCTTATCCAGACTTCTCTCACGTTGCCGATCGTTTGGTAGATCCTACTGAACCTGGAGTGCTTCTTTCCTATGTTGAAGTTAGATTTTTAATGGCTGAAGCTGCGGCTAGAGGTTATTCTGTAGGTGGTGATGCTGCAACCCATTATGCTGCTGGAATTACAGCATCATTCGATTACTGGGGTGCGGACGATGTAGCTACTTACTTAGCGAAGCCTGAAGTTGATTACGCAAGCGCATTAGCGACAAGTATCTCTAATCCAGCTTGGAAACAAGTTATTGGTACGCAAGCTTACTTAGGTCTTTACAACAGAACTTTTGCTAATTACCTATCTGTACGTCGTTTGGATTACCCAATTTTAGCTGAGCCAACTGGTGCTGAGTCTGGTTTCCCAACCCGTTACTTATACCCAGTAGCTGAGCAAACATTGAATGAAGATAACTATAACGCTGCTTCATCTGCTATTGGCGGAGATGCTCCTGAAACTAGATTGTTCTGGGATAAGTTTTATACGTTTGATTTTTAAGAAATAGCTAACACAGCAATTTCAATTATAGAGAAATCCCCGGCGTTTGCTGGGGATTTTTTTATGCGTTTTATTTAGAGAATATAGCACATTTTAAAACGTTATAATTTTTAGAAAAGTTAATATATGCTGTTTTTCTATCTTTCTGAAGTCTATGCTCCTTGGCTTGCACCGTATGCTTACGGAATTGTATTACTTGGATTTTTACTCTTTCTCTTTCGTTTTTTTGAAAATTTATATGCTGCCCAATTTAATAAACCTCTGTTTCGACACTATTTTATTTATAAAAAACTTTCAGCTGTACAATTGTCAATACTTACAACTGAATTCAATTTTTATAATCTACTTACAAAAAAGCAAAAACAGCAGTTTGAGCATCGCGTAGCACATTTTATTTCAGAAAAAAGATTTATTGGAAGAGATAATCTCATTGTTACGGAACGGATGAGCGTTCTAATTGCCGCAGTGGGTTGCATGTTAAGCTTTGGAAGAAAAAATTATAGTTATTCATTAATAAATGTCGTGCTTATCTATCCCGACCAATTTTTCAGTGTAATAAATAATAACTACCATAAAGGTGAATTTAATCCAAAGGAAAAGGCCTTGGTGTTTTCTTGGAGCGATTTTGAAAATGGCTTTAAAATCACTAATGATAACCTAAACGTAGGGATTCATGAATTTATGCACGCCATGCAATTGGAAGCTAA
The DNA here is from genome assembly GCF_022008365.1 of Aequorivita vitellina. GTDB lineage: Bacteria > Bacteroidota > Bacteroidia > Flavobacteriales > Flavobacteriaceae > Aequorivita > Aequorivita vitellina. The sequence continues at coordinate 123,787 of NZ_JAIRBA010000005.1, read as the reverse complement.
AACAAGTCGCGACTTAGACTCTTTGCGGTTCTCCAAACATTTTCAGAATATATTAAAACAACTAACTCTTCAAAATGTGAAGGATAAAATAGACAAGACTGCGTTTTTTCGCGCGTACGCTTTTTCAAATCAGTATGAGTTTATGGCTGTATTGGCAGAATATTTTTTTGAGTCGCCAACAGAGTTTAAAAGCCAGTTTCCCAAAATTTATGATTACACTAAGAAATTGCTAAACTTTAATTTTGCCCAATATTGATTATGTTAAAGTGCTTTAATCAATAATCAAAATTGCGATGCAACAATATGTTCCACAATTATTTTAGCGTGTATCCGTGAATTTTCAATAAACCACTTATGGGTTTCCATTCCTCCACAAATAACACCAGCTAAATACAGACCCTTTATATTGGTTTCCATTGTTTTAGGATTGTAAGTAGGGAATTTATTTGCATCTGCACTCAGTTTCACTCCTAACTTCTCTAAAAATTCGAAATTAGGTTTGTAACCCGTAAGTGCTACTACAAAATCATTTGCGAGTCTTTTAGTGCCTTCCGGAGTTTTAATGATGACTGAATCACTTGTAATTTCGGTAATTTCAGAATTAAAAAAAGCTTTAATACTTCCTTCTTTAATTCGGTTTTCAATATCGGGTTTTACCCAATATTTAACACGTTCACCAATTTCTGAGCCGCGAATAACCATAGTAACATCCCCGCCTTTTCTGTATATTTCTAAAGCAGCATCAACAGATGAATTACTCGCCCCCACAACGACAACTTTCTGCATAACATACGGATGCGCTTCTTTGTAATAATGGGTAACTTTTGGTAGATCTTCCCCGGGTACATTCAGCATTTTTGGAATGTCATAAAAACCCGTGCTTACAATAATATTTTTAGTGCTGTAGTTATTTTTATCTGAAGTAATCTCGAAACCATCACTAGTTTTTTCAACCGTAACAATTTCTTCGTATAAATTAATATTTAAATTATTTGAAGTAGCCACCCGCCTGTAATATTCTAGGGCTTCATTTCGGGTGGGCTTTGGATTGTTGCTTATAAAAGGAATATCGTCTATCTCTAATTTTTCTGAAGTAGAAAAAAAAGTCATATTTAATGGATAGTTGTAAAGCGAATTTGTTAACGGGCCTTTTTCAACAACCACGTAATCTAAATTTTTCTTTTTACACGCCAAAGCGCAGGCTATTCCAATAGGACCTGCACCAATTATAAGTACATCTTTTATAGTTGCCAAAGTATTGTTTTATGGCAAATTTAATGAAAAGAACTACGTTAACTTCCTTTAAGCAATTGTTTAATTTTTCAGCAATTTTATGGTTTTGGATTTCTTATTAGTCGAAATTTTACCAAAGTATATACCCGTGCTTTCGAGTGATAAATCAACGGTTATTTCGTTTTTCCCAATGTGTATATCCCGTTCTAAAATTGATTGAATTTTTCTACCCAAAATATCATAAATTTCAAGTGAAATTGGATGCGAATCTTCTGTGATAACTTCAATTGTTGTTTTGGAAGAAAATGGATTGGGATGATTTATAGCAATAAGTGTATTGTCGTTATCAAATTCTGGAACACTAAGTATGCGCTCTATTGTGTGATCAATACATTCAAAACCATCTATTCCAGCCGGGTTGTAAATGCTAAAACCTTCGCTCTGTGTTAATGCCCAAATATTTCCGAAAGAATCGATGGCAATATCTTCTACTTGTTTATGTGCAAGGGGAGAGCTTCCGTCCAAAAACGTGGTAAAGTCGCTGGCAATTCCGTCAAAATACGATATTCCGCCGTAATAGGGCCAGATTTGCGTATTGTGTGCACTTAAATAGACATAATTCGTAGTTGTATCAATATCTATGGCAGTAACGTAGTTTGCAGCTATATTGCTATTAGATTCGTTCCAATTGGTCCACGTAGTACCGTCATATTTCCAAAGGCCTTCGGCGCTTGCGATCCACATATGGTCATTTGCATCAAAAGCAATATCTCGTACGTTACTTATCCCTTCAGAAGAAAGGTTTATACTTGTCCAAGCGCCATTTTCAAAAACATCTATACCTTGAAAGTTTCCTGCATACATTTTACCGCCCGGCCTAGCAGTAAGGCAATAGGGAGGCGCGCTTAATCCATTTGTATTATCCCATAGCGTCCAAGTGTTCGTATTTTTATCATACATAAAAGTATTGTAATTAAAACCGCGAATAAAAACCTTACCGTCATCTGTGGCTTCAACTTCTTCAAGGCTTTGTAACCCAGGGTGCGAATTGGTGTTGTCCCAAATTACCCAAGCGGCATAATCTTGATAGTTTCCATCGGGTACTTGTATGGCATATCCCGAAGTGCCATCATAAGTAAACCAAATGTCACCGTCGGCATCTTCAGAAATTGAACTGCCTATGGTTGTTTGATATAGTGGCTGTGGGTTGGGGTAGAGGCCTTCATTGTTGGGCCCATAAACTTCCCAATTTGGACAATCAAATACTTGAATACCACCATTGCCATTTGCGAACCATTTGCGACCTTGACTATCTATAAAAATATCGTTGTTAAAATTAGTGGGTAAGCCCGTATTGTACTGCGTGTATTTTGTATAATCTGTACCGTCAAATTTTGCCACGGTTCCCGAACCCGATACCCAATAGTTGTTTTCTGCATCGATAAAACAATCGTACATATAAAAATTTGTGTACTCCGAAAACCAATCTGTACCATCAAAATATACAATGGTAGTGTTGCTTCCCGCTATAAGAACCTTGTCGTCGCGAATATCCATTGAAAAACCATAGAAGTTTGAAATAGGCCAGTCGTTTTGATTTATTTGAGTCCAAGTTGTACCGTCAAAAATATCGATTGCATTTCCTACTAGCGACCAAATTCTGTCTTGATTATCTAAGGAAATTTCGAGAATATCATCTTCTGAAAGACCGCTGTTGGTTGTGGTATAATGCGTCCAATCTGTGCCATTGTATTGCACCAAGCCCATATCTGTAGCTATCCACACACCGTCGTTGGCATCTATTTGAATGTCTTTAATTTCGCCAACCGTAGGAAAGTTGGAATTTGCACTGGTAAAATATTCCCAAGTGGTGCCGTCAAAATGTGCTACCCCGGCCTGCGATGGATTATTATCTGAAATTACCGCCCAAATGTTATCGTTACTATCAATGGCTAATGCTCGTGTAACATTGGCTAACAACGGCGTATTAGAAGTATCGTAAAGTTGCCAAACCAAGCCATCATCCGAAGTAACTATACCGAGTTCTGTGGAAACCCAAATAATGCCAGTGCTGTCAAAATCAATATCAAAAATAAACCCATTGGGAAGGTAGTTTTCATTATAGGTAGCCCAATTGGTATATAGTGTATCACTGGTTTTTATTCGTACCAAGCTTCCTTCATTTGCTGTGGAAGAATAGCCACCAGTCCAAATATTGTTGAAAAAATCGCCTCTAATTGTAGTGTGTTCAAGACTTCCAATGCCGGTATTGTCTCGACGTATGTAACTCCAATTTGGGTCTTGTGCAAATGTTTGTGAGCTTACTAAAAGTAGAATTAAATTAAATAGTACAGTTATTTTCATGGTTCCGCATTTTTAATATAACAGGTACTATGTGGAATACCCTACCTGCTATGTATAAATTTAATAAAAATAAAAAAATGCAAAACCTTCAAATTTGAAGATTGTTGAATACGAAATAAAACTAACGAGTAAGTTTAACTAAATCTGAAATTGTTTGCGTAGGGTCACTCGCACCAAAAACATAGCTTCCGGCCACTAACACATCGGCACCCGCATCAACTAGTTGTTTTGCGTTTTTATTGGTTACCCCACCGTCTATTTCAATTTTTATAGAAGCACCGTTGGCTTCGATGATTTTTTTAAGTTGTCTTACTTTTTTGTACGTATTTTCAATAAAACTCTGTCCGCCAAAACCAGGGTTAACGCTCATCATACATACCAAATCTATATCTTTAATTGTGTCTTCTAATAATGAAACATTGGTATGCGGATTTATAGCGACTCCTGCTTGCATGCCTTCATCTTTAATAGCTTGTAGGGTGCGGTGTAGATGTGTGCAAGCTTCAAAATGAACCGTGAGCACATTGGCACCTAGTTCAGCAAATACTTTTATATATCTATCAGGATCAATAATCATTAAATGTACATCCAACGGTTTTTTGGCATGCTTCGCAATACTTTTAATAACGGGCATTCCGAAAGAAATATTTGGCACAAAAACACCGTCCATAACATCTAAGTGGAACCATTCGGCTTCACTGTTGTTAATTAATTCAATATCGCGCTGTAAGTTGGCGAAATCTGCTGCAAGTATAGAAGGGGCAATAATTGTGTTGCTCATTGTAAAGGTGTTTTTGCAAAGGTACATATATCTTATAAATGATTTTAATTAAATCAAAATTCCCGCGGAGCCGGGAATCCTTTAAATTCTGGGTGTAAAATTTGACGTTAACCTTCTTAATAAGGTTTTAGAAAAATTTCTTTTTGAAATTTTATGGCATGAAAAAACCTCCGGTAATCAGCCGGAGGTCATTCATCAATCAAAAAACGAACAGTTACATTCCCGATAAATCGAGAAATAAATACTGTCGTTAGCGTTCAGGGATTTGCAATATCTACTTTAATCATCGTTTATCCGCCCATTTCGGCACCGTTCAATGATTGTATTCAAAGCTCGGTAGCTGAGCGACGTAGAAGCTATCCCAAATATGTCATTAATATTTTGCTGCGCGACGTGTGTTTCAACCTTCTAATTGCTTTCTCTTTAATTTGGCGCACTCGCTCTCTAGTAAGATCAAAAGTTTCACCAATCTCTTCTAAGGTCATTGGGTTTTGATCACCTAAGCCGAAATACAATCTTATAACATCTGCTTCACGAGGTGTTAAAGTTTCTAATGCGCGTTCAATTTCGGTACGCAAAGATTCGTGTAATAATGTTTTATCGGGATTGGGGCTTTCACCACTTCGCAATACATCGTACAGGTTGCTATCTTCACCTTCAACTAGAGGGGCATCCATAGAGACATGACGACCCGAATTTTTCATCGACTCCTTAACATCGTTAATGGTCATGTCTAATTCTTTGGCTATTTCTTCGGCAGAAGGCGGACGCTCATTGGCTTGTTCCAGATAAGCGTACATTTTATTTATCTTGTTTATGCTACCAATCTTATTCAACGGCAAACGCACAATTCGCGATTGCTCTGCCAAAGCTTGTAAAATAGATTGACGAATCCACCAAACAGCATATGAAATAAATTTAAAACCACGTGTTTCATCAAAACGTTGTGCGGCTTTAATAAGACCTAGATTTCCTTCGTTTATAAGATCGGGAAGGGTAAGCCCCTGGTTTTGGTATTGCTTAGCCACCGAAACAACAAAACGTAAATTTGCTTTGGTTAATTTTTCCAAAGCTATATGGTCACCCGCTTTTATGCGCTGTGCCAATTCTACTTCTTCGTCTGCGGTGATTAAGTCAACTTTTCCAATTTCTTGAAGATACTTGTCTAATGAAGCAGTTTCCCTGTTGGTTACCTGCTTTGTAATTTTAAGTTGTCTCATTTAGGGTATGTCCTGTAGATTAAGGTTTAAACTTGTGTATTTGGTTATACGTAACAAGTTAAAAAAAGGTTACAAAAGTTAACTAAATAATTTTTAAATGGAACCTTTTTAAACTACAATAGACATTTTGTAATTATTTTAAACTGTCTTTCTTTTTAACAATAATGGAGTCTGCGGCAATTTTACTTTTTGAAATTATGCTGTCTATTTCATTTTTGTTCTCAATAACTATTTGTTTCCCATCGCGACTATTATAATAGTAGTATTTCTCTGAAACTTTAAAGGTTTCTTCAATACGGTTCTTTTCTGAAAGAGGATTTATAAGGTTGTTTTTTGAAGTTTTATCTAAGGTTGTTTTTGTCTTATGAATTGAATCTAGCTTTAAATCCGTAATTTCAAGTACCTTTTTTGCACTGTTTTCTTTCGAAGAAAGTGAATCATTTAAAATGTTAAGGTCGCTCGTTTTATCGTTCTCTACTTCAATATTATTGAGTGTATCTTTAATAACAGTATTGCTTATTGAATCAATTTTAGATTTAGTAGCATTAAATGAAGTGCTGAATATCATCCATAAACCAATTAAACCTACTATTGCACCGCCAGTGAGCCAATATAAAAATAGCTTTTTTCTTTTGCGTTCCTTTTTCTCTAAAGAAGTGTTTATTTTTGCCCAAAGAGTGTTGTTTGGTGCCTTTTCTCCTTCCTTCAGCTTGTTTTCAAAAAGCGTTCCTATGTCGTTCTTTTTTGCCATTATTTAGTGTGCTTTTGGATTAAGAGATTGTTTAATTGCAACTATTTTTTCGCGTAAAATAAGTTTTGCTCGGTGGTAATTAGATTTGGAGGTGCCTTCGGAAATATTCAATAACGAAGCAATTTCCTTATGCGAAAATCCGTCCATTTGATACAGGTTAAATACAAGCCGGTATTGATCTGGCAGGTCTTGAATTAGTTGTAAAATTTCGTTCAGTGAAATTTTTAAATCCGCTTCAATTTCAACTGTCTCTTCAAGTAGGTCGTTATTTATTTCAATGTTTACAGGCTTACTGACTTTGTATTTATCAATAGCTTTATAAATGGTTATGCGCTTCATCCAACCTTCAAAAGAACCTTTATTTTTATACGTTTTAATCTTTTGAAAAATGGTTATAAAAGCATCGTGTAAATTATCTTCGGCATCAACCTCGTTTCTGCAATATTTCAGCGAAATAAAGAAAAGGGTATCCTTGTACTTCCGGAATAGTTCGTTTTGAGCTTTCCGGTCGTTTTTAATACACAGTTTTATTAATTCTTCTATTTTCAAATACACCAATATTAGAAAAAAGTGGTCAAATTATTATTGCTTATTCAGAGGTTATAACTATCAAATCGGAACATATCATGATTCCATTTGGCGTATTAAGCTGTGAAATGCCAAGAAGCGTATCACGTACAAAATCTGGCTTTGCCTTAAATTTTGCTCTTGCAGAATTTCCTCCTTCAATAATTTCAAGTGAACCGCCTAAGACCTCCCAACTAAATTCTGGATTTATATAGGTTGAAGTGAAGGAGGCATAAAATGTATTTCCCGGTTTAACTTTTAATGGTCCTTCCAGGCAACATTCGGTATATTTTGAATTCCCTTGTTTCAATTCGCAAGAATTTTGAAGAATTTCTTCATTCCGAGAACTATCATCATCGTTTGAACAGGAGAAAAATAATAGTGTCGAAATCAATAAAATACTTAAGAAATTGATTTTCATAATTGTAGGTGTTAACAGTTAATCGCTTTTAAAATTATTGGTAAATAAGTAACCATCTCTCCTGTATTCACATCGTCAAATCTAATATAAATAACTTGAGGGTTTATAGTGTTTTCGTAGTGTAAATTTTCAATAGGGTGGGTGCCTGCCATCATATCTTCGTAAGTTTCAAAATAGCTTGTTACTACCGTTGCCGGATTCGAAATTCCTGTAAGTGGGAAAAAGCATTCAAAATAACTTTCTAAATCAAACATGGCCCTTCCGGAATCGGGTCGAATTTCACATTCTTCAAATAAAAATTTCTTGCAGGGTTCGGAGCATTCCTTGGTGAGTAAAAAGCGGTCAATGCCATTGGTGATTTCCATTTGGGTTTCGTTAAAACTGACTACTTTCCAATCAAAATTCCAATGGTCACTCACGCTTTCATCGCCAATTACAAAGATGTTTAGATGTAATTCGTCTTCAATAAAATAGCTAATCCAAGTACCGGCGTACACGTTATCTTTAAAGTATAGCCCCACATTGCCAGTATTGCTCACATTAAAATAAGAGCCGTCGTAATCATTATTTGGCCCGTCCAGATAGTTTATCCTCCAAAGGCAAGTAGTTTCGGTAAGAATGTTATTGCAAGTTGTAATTGTATCTGCTTCCAAACACATATCAATAGCTTCTTTTAATTCTTCCTTATTATTAATTACGTATGGTTCGCCGCTATCTAAAATGCTTGTAATTGGGTAACTTAAACTGATGGATTGTCCTTCTTCTAAGGTAGCTAAAAACTCGCTAAATTCAATATCACTTTTTATAACTTGGTAGCCTATAATGTCCATTTCTTCATTATAGATTACTAAAGTGAAAGCGTAGTTAAAATCTATACAAGTTAGTTCGTTTTCAAAATCGTTTCCTGCTGCTCGTTCAATTAAATTATAAAGTTCAGAATTTACCTGAATAACTTTTGAAGGATCTGCTTTGCTAATAGGCTCATCTTCACAAGAAAATAGAAACGGTACTAAAAGCAGCAGGCTGTAGCATAATATTTTCATGAAATTTACAATTAAGTTGTTTCCCTATAGTCTGCCTATTTTAAAAAGGTTGCGTTTACTAGCAATATAATTGTAATATTAAAAAACGCCCCCATCTGAAATATTAAATGAAGGCGTCGTTAAACGTGTTCTAAAAGGTATGTTCTATCGTCCTAAGTCATTTTTTAAACTCGTACGTGGCCATCGCCGTAAACATAGTATTTATTTGTTACTAGTTGTTTTAAACCTAACGGACCTCTGTGATGAAGTTTATCTGTACTAATCGCTAATTCGGCGCCAACGCCCATTTGCCCGCCATCTGTAAACCGGGTGGAAGCGTTGTGGTAAACAGCAGCGCTGTCAATATTCTCCATAAAATGAGCAGCTTTTTCAGTGCTTTCAGTTAAAATTGCACTTGAATGACCGCCGCTGTATTTGTTTATTTTTGAAATAGCTTCATCCATATTTTCTACGGCGCCAATGGCAATTTTCATTGCTAAAAATTCTTCAAACCAAATGGCTTCGTTTTCTATTTCTGTGGTAGAAGAAAGCGTTTTTTTAACTTCAGAATCTACAATAATATTCACTTTTGAAGCTTCGAGCACTTCTTTTAACTCATTCAGTTTAGCCTCATAATTCGGAATATGCTTGTCAATTAAAACTTTATCCAAAGCGTTACAACCTGAAATTTTATCGGTCTTTGCATTTATAATTACTTCGAGTGTTTTTTTCCAATCGGCATCTTCGGCTACGTATAAAAAATTGTTGCCGCGACCGCTAACTAATACTGCACAACTTGCATTTTCTTTTACAAACTGAATCAATCTTTCTCCCCCGCGCGGAACAATTAAATCAATTGGCTCCGTTGGATTTTTCAAAAACGCCTGCGTTTCTTCGCGATTTAGCTCTAGCATTTTAATCCAATCTGTTTCAAGATTATTTGCACGCAATGCATCGTGCCAGAACTTCACTAAAATTTTATTGCTGTGATAAGCCTCTTTTCCACCTTTAAGTAGAATTTTATTATTCGCTTTAAAAGCTAAAACAGCAGCTTCAATTGTTACGTCAGGTCTCGATTCGTAGATAATCATAATCGTGCCAAAGGGGGCCGTTTTATTGATTATTTTAAGTCCGTTATCTAACTCTCGCCTGCTAATTTCTTTGCTAACAGGGTCTGTTTGATTTTTAACTTCTGAAATGGCATTAATCATTTCATCAATTTTGGCGTCATTTACAACCAGCCTATCGTATAATGCCTGATCGTCTTTTTGAAAGGCATCCAAATCTTTTTTGTTTGCGCTTAATAATGTTTCTCGGTTTTTATCTATAATAGTCATCATAGACGCTAACACATTATTTTTTAATTTTTCATTTATCAACTTCATATTCTTTTCTGTTTAACTTATTTATTAATAAAATTTTGTTCCTAAATCTTTTCCACTTAAAAGATCTACAATTACGTTTTTACGTTTTCCATTTGCGATATAAGTAGGAATTTTTTTCTTAGCAGTTTGCTTGGCTATTTTCAACTTAGATTTCATACCACCCCGGCCTTCACCTTCGCCTTTATTAGACTGCTGAACAAAATGCTCAACCGCTTCTTCGTGATGCACTTCACTTAACTTTTCTGAATCGTCGTCATCTGGATGACCGGTATAAAGCCCATCGGTATCGGTTAAAATTACCAAGGCATCGGCATCGATCAGTTCGGCAACGAGGCTTGCTAACTCGTCGTTATCGCTAAACATAGACATGGTTAATGAAACTGCATCGTCTTCATTTGCGATGGGTACAATCCCTTCAGCAATAAGACCTTCATAACAGTTAATCATATTTTCGCGGTGTTTCCCCGGCGTAAAATCGCGTTTTGTTGCTAGAATTTGTGCACAACGCATTCCGTGATCGTGGAAGAGGCTATAATAATGCCTCATCATTCTAGGTTGCCCCACCGAAGAATATATTTGCCTTCGGGTGGCATCGTCTTTTGCAAGACACTCGCCAAGTACCTCCATTCCTGCAATTGCAGATCCCGAAGATACCAACACCGGGGCGTAACCATCTTCGTATAATGCTGCGATTTGCCGTACCAACTCATCGAGAATGGGTCCTACAATACGGTTGTCTTTATTTGTCATAACGTTGGTTCCTACTTTTATAACCACTCGCTTATTATTCATATTTTCTATCTTTTCTATTTCGGTTTTTATTGTCCTAATTCTGTTGCTCTGTTAAATGCTGCATACGCAGCTTCTTTAATTAATTCTTTTACATTATTGTCTTCCATGGAATCTAGTGCTGCTCGTGTTGTTCCGCCTTTAGAGGCTACCATATCCATCCAGCTATTTGGTGACAGGTCAGATTCGGTAAAAAGTTTTACTGCGCCTTCAAAAGTTTGGGTTACCAACACTTTTGAATCATTTTGGGAGAAGCCCATTTTTAGAGCCGCTTCCATCATAGATTGCATAAAATAGAATACATACGCCGGACCGCTGCCCGAAATACCTGTGGAAGCATTTATAAAGTTTTCGTTTGCCACGTGAATAGCCTCGCCAGTCGTGTCTAAAAGATTGCGAACCATCAAAAGTTCTACGCGACTAATTTCTTTTGCTTCGGTAAATGAAGTTACACCCAAACCTACTTTTGCTGGTAGGTTAGGCATTGCGCGCACTACTTTTTTTACTTCTAAACTTTTCTGAATGGTTTCAATAGTTACTCCCGCCATAAGCGAAATAAATACCTGATCGGGTTTAACCATTGGTTTCATTTTCTGAAATAAATCATCGCTGTGGTATGGCTTTACCGCTATAAAAATGATGTCGGCTTTGGGAAGACATTCTTCCAAACTCTCAAAAACATCAAAGTGAGAAATTTTCCCTAAACTTGAAATCTTTTCTTCAGAAACATCGTAAATCATTAAATTTCTGCGATTTAACAGTGGCGACTTTGCCATGCCTTCCGCATACGTTAACCCCATGTTTCCTGCGCCAATTACTAGTACTTTCATAATTTGTTTTATTGTTATGCCTAATAGGGTGCAAGTACTATGCGAGATGGCCGTAAATTATATTTAATTCAGAAATGATAAGTAAAACCCACTGTTAACGCACTATATGAAGTGCTTGAGCGCTATTTTTTATAATTTTTCGCTTAAAACCACGAAGGTGACAGTTTTGCGCATCTTGCCATATTTCGGTAATTATGGCATAAAGCGAGGGCTAGCTATCAATTTTGAAAAAAGTTAATTATAAATTTTTACCGCTTGCACTATTTTATTTCTTTAAAATCTTTTATTGAGTCTAATTCATCGGGAGTCGATTTAATGTTTGTAATCGAGGTAGGGGGATTTAATTAGTGCTGTATTAACAATCATTGTTTATTTGCTTTCTGTTTTTAGAGTTATCGGGAAATAAGTGCCGAATCTATAAAAGCAAAAAACGCCCTCATTTCTGAAGGCGTTTTCTAAATATTTAAAAAGATAGTTAATCTCTTTTTCGGTCTCTGTCGCGATTATCACGGTTGCGGTTATCTCGCCCACGATTATCACGGTTTCCACTTCGATTATTGTCGCGTGGTGCGCGCTCTTTGTAACCTTCCGGTTTATCTAATAACGCTTTTCTCGAAACTTTCTCTTTCTTCGTTCTTGGATCGAACCCTAAGAATTTTACTTCAAAAACGTCGCCCATGTTTACTACATCTGTTACGTTTTCTGTGCGTTCCCAAGCGAGTTCACTTACGTGTAGTAAGTTCTCGTTTCCGGGCGCATCTAAATATTCTACAACCGCGCCAAAGTCGAGCATTTTAATAACTTTCACTTTGTACGAATTACCAACTTCTGGTTTAAAAGTAAGCGAATCAATACGCGCCAAGACTGCATCAATACCTTCTTGGTTTGTTCCAAGAATTTCTACAATACCTTCTTCGGTAACTGGATCTTCATTGATAACAATTGTTGTTTTAGTAGCTTTTTGAAGCTCCTGAATAACTTTTCCACCTGGCCCAATTAATGCGCCAATATATTCATTAGGAATAGTAACGGTAACCATTTTTGGTGCGTGAGGTTTCACATCTGAATTTGGTTCAGCTATGGTTTCAACTAATTTGTCTAAGATGTGAAGTCTTCCATCAGCAGCTTGTTTTAAAGCATTTACCAAAATTTCGTACGACAGACCTTTTACTTTTATATCCATCTGGCAAGCCGTAATTCCGTCTGCAGTACCAGTTACTTTAAAGTCCATATCGCCTAAGTGATCTTCATCACCTAAAATATCTGAAAGCACTGCGTATTTTCCAGATTCAGCATCAGAAATTAATCCCATTGCAATTCCAGAAACTGGTTTTTTTAATTGAACCCCAGCATCCATAAGCGCCATTGTTCCCGAACAAACTGTTGCCATAGAAGAAGAACCATTAGATTCTAAAACCTCTGAAACTACACGTACTGTATAAGGGCAATCTGCAGGAATCATTCCCTTTAATGCTCTTTGTGCCAAGTTTCCGTGACCCACTTCTCTACGCGATGTTCCGCGAATTGGGCGGGCTTCTCCAGTTGAGAAAGGAGGGAAGTTGTAATGAAGGTAGAACGTTTCTTCGCCTTCATAAGATGGCATGTCTATTTGGTTTGCTTCGCGCGAAGTTCCCAATGTAACGGTTGCCAAAGCTTGTGTTTCTCCACGTGTAAAAATTGCCGATCCGTGAACAGAAGGTAAATAATCAACCTCGCACCATATTGGGCGAATCTCGTCTGTTTTTCTTCCATCCAAACGCAATCCTTCATTTAAGGTAAGATCGCGAACGGCTTCTTTTTCTGCTTTGTAATAGTATCTTGAAATTAAATCGCCAAAATCTTCTAATTCTTCTTCAGAAAATGTAGCTTTTATTTCTTCTTTAATTGCTGAAAAAGCGTCGGTACGTTCGTGCTTCGCTGAAGCAGATTGTGCTACGGCATATACTTTATCGTATGCCATATCGTGCACTTTTTTCTTTAAGTCTTCATCTTCGCGTTCAGGCTCGTATTCGCGTACTGTTTTTCTTCCAACGGCCTCGGCCAATCTTATTTGGGCCTCGCATTGTTTTTTAATGTGTTCGTGGGCAAATTTAATGGCCTCAACCATTTCTTCTTCGCTAATCTCCTTCATCTCACCTTCAACCATCATTACAGAATCAATGGAAGCACCAATCACCATATCGATGTCAGACTCTTCTAATTGAGCTCTAGATGGGTTGATTACAAATTCGCCGTTTACTCGTCCTACGCGTGCTTCAGAAATTGCACATTCAAAAGGAAAATCTGAAAGTTGGATTGCTGCAGAAGCCGCCAAACCTGCCATAGCATCTGGCATTACATCGTCATCATGACTCATTAATTGAATCATAACTTGTGTTTCGGAGTGATAATCTTTTGGAAAAAGTGGGCGCAAAACGCGGTCCACCAATCGCATTGTTAATACTTCGCCGTCGCTGGGTCTTGCTTCTCTTTTAAAGAAACCACCTGGGTAACGACCCGAAGCTGCAAATTTTTCGCGATAATCTACCGTTAATGGTAAAAAATCTAAATCTTTTTGTTCGTAATTTGAAACTACGGTACAAAGTAGCATACATTTTCCGGATTGTACTACTACAGAACCGTGGGCTTGCTTTGCTAATTTCCCGGTTTCGAGGGTGATTTCTCTACCATCGCCAAGGTCTATGACCTCTTTAAATACTTTAGGTATCATGTGTTTTTCATTTTGTACGCTATAGCGTACGGTTAATAATGGTCAACAGCTGAACGTCAGCCGTAGTGTTGTTGTGTTGTTGTGATTGACCAATGAAAAACTTAAGGGTAGCTTTTCTGTATAGCTGCCAAAATTTACTTGAAGCAGTTTCCCGAAGTAACTCGGGCTTGACACAAAAGTGCCACTTTTAAATTATAATAAAAAATCTTTCAAATTAAAAATAATAAAAAGATTTATAAGAATTAAAAAGGGCTCAAAAAAGAGCCCTTTAAAAATATTACTTACGTAATCCTAATTCTTTCACGATAGCACGGTAACGAAGAATGTCTTTTTTGATTAAATAATCTAAAAGAGCTCTTCTTTTACCTACTAACATTACCAAAGAACGCTCTGTGTTGTAGTCCTTGTGATTTGCTTTTAGGTGTTTTGTTAAATGCTCAATGCGGTAGGTGAATAACGCAATCTGTCCTTCTGCTGAACCTGTGTCAGTCTTAGATTTTCCGTGTTTGGCGAAAATTTTTTCTTTTTCTTCTGTGGATAAATACATGCCAATATTGTTAAAATGATTTTTATGTACTGACTACCATTTTGATAATCAAGGCCGCAAAAGTACAAAATTGAATTTGAATTAGATGTGTTTCAAATAAAAAATTACATCAATATATATTTATTGCAACTTTTTGGCGTTATATGTGTCTAAACTTCTAAATATCAAATTTATGAAAAACATCCCTTCTAAATTAATTGTAGCCTTTTTTACAATGGGTTTCTTCCTGTTTACAAGTTGCGATAAAGAGGAGAATAATCCTTCAGAAGAAGTTAATTTTTCCTCAGACAATTCCATGAGAGCTGCAAAAACCGATAATGTAGCCGAAGGTACATTTAACATTATACAACAAGCATTTGTTGAAAATGAAACCGGAGGTCGAGGTATTACTCAAAATTCACTCTTTCCAACTTGTGTTGAAATTACAGTTGGAAACCAAGGCAATATATTTACCATTTTATTAGACTTTGGCGATTCTTGCACTTTAAATAATGGGAATGTGGTTTCTGGCAAGATATTTTTAGAATACGGCCCTCTTATTTCAGGAAGTTATACCGTTGAATACAGCCTCCAAGATTTTATATTTAATGGAAATGGTGTAGGTGGCGGTGGCAGTATTTTATATGAAATAGCAAATCAAAATGATAATCCACAAGCCACGCTTACCGAAAATATTACCGTGAGTTTCCCAAACACTACAGTTACGGCTACACGAAATGGAACACGAATTTCTGAATGGGTAGCAGGTGTAGGCACCGGCACTTGGATAGATAATGTTTACCACGTAACAGGAAATTGGCAAACCGAGTTTACAAACGGATTTACACGTAATGGAGAAGTTACCGAAACTTTAATTTCTAAAACCTCGTGTCCTTTTGTGGTCGATGGACGTCTTCAAATAACCCAAGATGGGCTAACAGCCATAATTGATTTTGGCGATGGGGAATGCGATAATATGGCTGTATTTATTTATAACGGCCAAGAATATCCGTTTACAATGAATTGATTGGCGTGTAATTAAATAAAAAAGGTGTCTAAATTTTATTTTCTTTAGACACCTTTTTTTATGCGATTTTCTCCCGAAGCGGCCTGTTTAAAACCAAATCTAAATACAGGTTTATTTTTCGTTTTAAATCGCGTCGGTGGGTTATAAAATCTAAAAACCCGTGTTCTAATAGAAATTCGGCAGTTTGAAAACCTTCCGGCAATTCTTTTCCAGTAGTATCTCTAACTACGCGGGGTCCGGCAAAGCCAATTAATGCTCCCGGTTCTCCAATATTTATGTCGCCAAGCATTGCAAATGAAGCGGTAGTACCACCCGTAGTTGGATCTGTACACAACGAAATATATGGAATGCTGGCATCGCTTAGTTGTGCCAATTTTACACTCGTTTTTGCAAGCTGCATTAATGAAAGTGCGGCTTCCATCATACGTGCGCCACCACTTTTTGAAATGATTAGTAACGGAATGTTCTTTTTAAGCGAATAGTCTGCTGCACGAACAATTTTTTCGCCTACAACACTTCCCATTGAACCACCAATAAAGCTAAAGTCCATACAAGCTACAACCAATTCTGAACCCATAGATTTACCCACGGCACAACGAATTGCATCTTTAAGCCCAGTTTTGTCCTGTGCTTCTTTTAATCTGTCCGGATATTTCTTTTTGTCTTCAAACTTTAATGTATCTTGCGATGAAAGTCCCTTGTCAAGTTCCTTAAACTTATTGTCGTCAAAGAGAATTTCAAAATATTCCTTACTGCCTATACGTACGTGGTAGCCATCTTCGGGACTTACGTAAAAGTTTTTTTCTAGTTCCTCGCTATCCACCACTTTTCCTGTGGGCGATTTATACCACAGTCCTTTTGGCACGTCTTTCTTTTCTTCGGTGGGGGTTTGAATTCCCTTTTTTGTTCTTTTAAACCAAGGCATATTCTAATAGTTTGTTGTTTGTTGTTAGCTTTTTGAAATAGTCTTGAACGCTCAATTAAAATAAATGATGCTCCAAAACTCTTCTTCCTATTTGGGGCAAGGGGCCTATTTACAACGTATTTACGTTATTTAAATCTTTAAAGGCTTGTTCAAGTCTTTTCTTAAAAGTGATTTCACCTTCGCGAAGCCATTTTCGTGGGTCGTAATATTTTTTATTCGGTAAATCACTACCATCGGGGTTTCCAATTTGGGTTTTTAGATACTCCAAATTTTTCACTATATAATCGCGCACGCCTTCTGTGAAAGCAAATTGCATATCGGTGTCAATATTCATCTTGATTACACCGTAACTAATAGCTTCTCTAATTTCTTCAAGGGAAGAACCGCTTCCGCCGTGAAAAACAAAATCTATAGGGTTTGAACCTGTATTGAATTTTTTCTGAACATATTCCTGCGAATTTTTCAGAATAATTGGTGTTAATTTTACATTTCCAGGTTTGTAAACCCCGTGTACATTTCCGAAGGCTGCAGCAATCGTAAATTGATCGCTTATTTTTGAAAGTTCTTCATATGCATAAGCAACCTCGTCGGGCTGGGTGTAAAGTTTAGACGAATCTACATCGGTATTATCAACGCCGTCTTCTTCGCCGCCAGTGATTCCCAATTCAATTTCAAGCGTCATTCCAATCTTGCTCATTCGCTCTAAATAACGTTTGCAAATTTCAATGTTTTCTTCAATAGGCTCTTCAGATAAATCTATCATATGCGAGCTGTAAAGCGGCTTGCCAGTTTCTTTATAAAACTTTTCGCCAGCATCCAGCAATCCATCAATCCAAGGAAGTAATTTTTTAGCACAGTGATCTGTGTGAAGTATAACCGTTGCACCATAAACTTGTGCAAGTTCGTGAACGTGTTTTGCACCCGCAACACCACCGGCTATTGCAGCTTTTTCGTTTTCGTTTGAAAGTCCTTTACCAGCATTAAAATGTGCGCCTCCATTAGAAAATTGAATAATTACTGGCGAATTTAATGAAGCAGCAGTTTCCATAACAGCGTTTACGCTATCTGATCCTACCACATTAACGGCGGGCATTGCAAAACCTTTTTCCTTTGCGAATTGATGTATTCTCTGAACTTCCTTTCCGGTTGCTACACCGGGTTTAATTCCGTGGCTCATAGTTATGTTGAGGTGTTAAGTGTTATAAAATTACGGGACCTGCGTTTGCATAATGCAAACTAAAGCCCTTCAGCAAAAGTAACAAATTTATATGGTTTAGAATGGATAGTTGATGCCGATATTGTAAACGGCCTTTCTGAAATTGTAATCTGTAAACCACCGCTCGCCCACGGGTTTTGCAGGGTTATGGGTTTTGAAGCCAACATCAAAACGGAATACGAAAAAACCAAAATCGTAGCGCAGCCCCACACCCGTAGCAACAGCTAATTCTTTCATATCTGCAATTCCGTTAAATACCGAGGCTTCATCTTGAATATTGTCTAATACATTCCAAATATTTCCAGTATCGATAAAGAGACCGCCCTTAAAGGCTCCCAAAATAGTAAATCGATATTCTGCATTAAGGGCTATTTTAAAATTGGCTTCATTAAATTCGTCTGTACTGCCGCTGCTTCCAGGGCCAAGATCGTAGGCGCGCCACCCTCGGTTGTCGTTGGCACCGCCCGCAAAATAACTTCGCGTAAACGGAATGTTGTTACTGTTACCGTATGGAATAGCTATTCCGCCAAATACGCGAAACGCCAAAACGTTATTTCCGTTTAATTCCCAGTGTTTTATATATTCTGCTTCCCCTTTTACGTATTGCGAAAAAACAACGCCCAAAGCAGTATAGTTGCCATCGCTATTTTTATTTTCGCCTACAAGACTCGAAATTCCAGAGAGAAGATTTCCGGCTAATTCAAGTTTATAACGCGTTCTCGAGAAGTTGTTGTCTTGAATATTTTCGCGCGTATCGCGTGTACGGCTTATATTTGTGGCAAAAATTAAATTGTCTTCAGTAAGTCGCTTTTTGCGTTCGTCAATATTATTTACGGCAATGGAACCGTCGTCTTCTATAAAAATTGGGTTAATAACGCCATTTTTTACATCTCGAATAAATCCATTGGCTCCTTCGGGCACAATAAGTACAAGATTGTTGTTATCATCATACATGTAATATTCCGGATTTATTGTTCCCGGATTATCGCGTTCCGTTTCCTGGGCAATGTTGTTTAATTGCTCAAAAGAATTTCTATACACATTAAAATAATTGCCAGTATTTAGGTTTTTTACATATTGTAGATTTAAAAAATCTAATTGATAATTCAGAATTTTTGATGGTTTCCATCGGTAATTATACACGCCGTTTACCGTTTGTCTGTCTAAACCAATGTTGTTTTGCACGCTGGCGCCAAGACTAATTCCAGTTGATGGCGACATATATTTTGGAATTAACTTTTCGGTATTTATAGGAAAAATAATGCTCGGGAATGTGAGTTTTACATCGCCACCAAATTCCGAAATATTAAAAAACTTGCTGTCACTGTCTGCTGCATCTTTTGAAGAACCAAGGCTTCCGCGTCCCGATACTTCAAGTATTTCGGCACCCCTAAAAATATTTCGAAAAATTATATTTCCACTAAAACTAATTCCGAATTGTTGAATGGTAGAGGTGTAAGCATCAAAATCTACCCCTAGCGTAAAACGGTCGCGCGGACTGAGCAAAACAGTGGCGTTAAGTAAACTTTTGGTTGAATCTGAAGCAACTTCTGAATAATTTATATTCGGATATTTAAAAATACGCAAATCGCTAATCTGGTTGTATGTAAGCGTCCGGTCAAT
The DNA here is from genome assembly GCF_022008365.1 of Aequorivita vitellina. Classification (GTDB taxonomy): domain Bacteria; phylum Bacteroidota; class Bacteroidia; order Flavobacteriales; family Flavobacteriaceae; genus Aequorivita; species Aequorivita vitellina. Next base: position 104,397 of record NZ_JAIRBA010000005.1, on the reverse strand, counting down.
ATCTTTATAAATTTTGCCGGGTGTAATTGATATTGCATCGGCAATAGCTTTTGGGCGAAAACGCATTTTGCCATAACTAAATAATTTATAGCCCTTATAACTTGTAGAATCTTGCAACGTTTTATTCCGGTTTTCGTACGAATAATCGGTTATAATCCTAACTTCATTTATACTGTGTACCTTAAATGGTTCGGTAAATGTGCTGTCTCCCTGCGTAATTTTTCGGTCGGGAATAATGTAAGTTATATTGGCTTTATGGTCTGTTTTAACGGTATCGGCTTCAAAACCCACGTATTCCTGATCAAAATGATACAGGCCAGAATTTCTTAATTGAATGGTAAGTCTATCGCGCTCGTTTACAAAATCGTTTGCGGCATATTGCTTCCCCGGAACTATAAACGACCTGCTTTTTGTGGCCTGAAATAATGAATCTACCACAGGCGAACTTATCTTCTCAACAATAGAATCGCCCACAAAATAGGGTTGATGTCTGGTTACCGAATACGTAATTTTTGCACGCTTCTTTTTATTTTCAATTGGTTCAATTTTATAAGATACTTCGTCATTAAAATACCCGTAGCTGGCATACCAACGCTTTAATCGAACTATAGATTTTTCAATCTTTTGCTCGTTGATTATGGCAGGAGCTTCGCCAGACTTTTGAAGCCATTGGTTAAAATTCACATAACTGCTGTCAATTTTATCCACCTGTTTTTTTGAAAGCAAACGAATTAACCGATCTTCACGTTTTGGATATTTGTGAAGCCATTTGTAATAGGTAGAGTCTGGCTGTGGGTCGGCAAGATTGTAAATGTGTAATTCTAACGGAACGCCAATTAATGGGATGGTCGTGTTTGGTTTTTGCGCCAATTGGCTGTAAACTCCGGGATCCGTGATTTTTACGCTGTCAACCAAAATTGTATTTTCGGTGAGTAAATATTCGCCATCGGGCACTTTTTTTACAGTATTACACGAAAAAAATAGACCGATAAATACTATAATTAGTGATATTTTTGTCAGGTGGCGCTTCAAGTGTACATTTTTATTCAAATTCAAAAATACTATATTTTGGTCAGCAAAAGTCAAACAAAATTAATAACGAGTTTACAACAAAAAAAGTACCGCATCCAAAACGGTCTTTTTGTGGCCGAAGGACCAAAAGTAATTACTGAATTACTAAATGAAGGCTTAAAACTTCAGGCATTTTTTTCAACCAATAGTGCTGAAATTTCTGCCGAAAACCATTTTCAAATTACCGAAACAGAGCTTAAAAAAATAAGTTTTTTAAAAACAGCAAACACGTCGTTGGCGGTATTTGAAATTCCAAAAGTAAAACCCTTGCAAGATACAGGTTTAATTGTGGCGCTCGATGCCATTCGCGACCCTGGAAATCTAGGCACAATCATTCGGCTGTGCGATTGGTTTGGCGTGCGACAATTACTGTGTTCGGAAGATACGGTAGATTGTTTTAATCCAAAAGTAGTGCAGGCTACAATGGGTTCTTTAGGGCGTGTAAATATTCATTATCGCTCGCTTTCGGATTGTTTAAAAAACACCACTTTGCCAATCTACGGCGGGTTTATGGAGGGAAACAATATTTATTCTGAAAAACTTCCGAAGGACGGCATTGTGGTAATGGGAAATGAAGCCAATGGTATTTCAGACGAAATAATTCAGAAAATAACCCATAAAATAAGCATTCCGCGTTTCGGGAATATTCAAAAAACCGAAAGCCTAAATGTAGCCACGGCAACCGCTATTCTTTTAAGTGAGTTTAGGCGTACTATTGAAATGTAAAGTTTACAAAAATTCCGCGGGTAGCAAGTTTGTCAATATTACCTGTCCACGGGCTGTTGGGGTCGTCATCTGCGATTAATTCATTATTCAATGCAAATACGCCGCGGATTGATGGGGTAAATTTAAAGTAGTAGAGGTAAAAATCTATTCCAAAACCAAGCTCGTAATAATTTGTGCTATTGGTCATTCTAAACCTCCCTTGTTCGTTGTCTTCCGGGTTTTTTTGATTGCTGGAAAGGTTAAGCGAAGTAGAAACCCCACCAATAATAAAGGGTTTAATATTATTTAAACGCTTGGTTGAAACTTTCAACAATAATGGCACGTGAATATAGGTAGATTTTACTTCGCGCAGATAGTCAGCTTCCGATGTAAACCCCGGAAATGTTAGGTCGCGTTGGGTAAAATAAAGACCCGGCTCCAATCTTAAATTAAGATATTCGTTTATGCGCATATCGCCAATCAACCCCACGTTAAAACCGGCCGAGCGTTCTACTAAAATTTCGGTGTTGTCGTCGGCGTATTGATCTCTGTAATCAAATTTAAAATCGTAGCTGTTAAAGCCTAAAAAGTATCCCCAGGAAAACTTCTTTTTATCGAAATTTTCTAAGTTGGCAATGCGCTCCTTGTTAAAAAACCATTGGGCATTTGCGCTGTTTGCAATACATAAAAAGGAGAGTACAATAAATAGCTTCTTCATAAATTACTTAGTAGCTTTATAAATAGTTGCCACGCCAAAGGTTTGTGGCTTATTTTTCACTTCATTAAACCCAATTTTACGCAAAATATTGTTGAGCTTTTCGCCATACGGAAATACCGAAGCGCTTTCGCTTAAATATTTGTAAGCTACTTTGTCTTTAGAGAAAACTTTGCCAACCAAAGGCAAAATATTTTTTGAATAGATGTAGTACCCCTGTTTAAAAGGAAATTTTGTGGGTACCGAAGTTTCTAAAATAACAAAGATGCCCCCTTTTTTTAGCACGCGAAATATTTCAGAAAGTCCTTTTTCAAGATTTTCAAAATTTCTGATGCCGAAAGAGACGGTTATGGCATCAAAGGTATTATCCTCAAAAGGCAGCGCTTCGGAGTCTGCTTGCACAAATTCAATTTTTGCTGCAGTTTCCTTTCCCAATACTTTTTTGCGGGCCACGGAAAGCATGCCTTCGGAAATATCTAAACCAATAATTTTTTCAGCCGAAGTTTTTTCGGCAAACTGAATGGCCAAATCGCCCGTGCCAGTTGCTATGTCTAATATATTTTTCGGTTTACTGGCGGCTACCATTGCAATAACTTTTTTTCGCCATTTAATATCGGAGCCCAGCGAAATTACGCGGTTTAGGCCGTCATAATTTTCAGAAATAGTATCGAACATTTGTTCAACCTGCTTCTTTTTTCCTTCCGAAGAATCTTTATAAGGTGTTATTTTCTTTTCCATAAAATTGCGCTTGCAAAACTACATATTTTTTAAGAGCTGCTGCTTCTTTTGTTTGAAGTTTCACCCTATCTTGTATAATTATTCTTAAAATGCTAATTGCACATAGCGGTTTTTTATTCCATATCTTTGCCGCTGTAATTTCACCTAATAGTTTTATTTGGAGTATCTTCCTTATAAAGTTAATGTGAAAAATAAATTCAATCTCAATGAAGATTATCATTGCCGGAGCTGGCGAAGTTGGCTTTCACCTTGCAAAATTGCTTTCTTTTGAATCGCAAAATATTACGCTTATCGACCCCAATCGCGATTCGTTGGCCCATGCCGATGCAAATTTAGACATTCGCGTTGTGCGTGGCGATGCTACGTCTATCGCGGTGCTGGAAGATTCACTGGTGAGTGAAACCGATTTATTAATTGCAGTAACTTCAAGTGAAACTACAAATATTACCGTGTGTGTTCTTGCAAAACAACTGGGTGCAAAACGTACCATTGCAAGAATTTCTAACACTGAATTTATAGATAGAAAGGAAGAAGTAGGTTTTGCCAAATTTGGGATAGACGAACTTATTTCGCCCGAAGCCCTAGCAACCGAAGAGATTGTTCTGCTGCTCAACCAAAGCGCCTTTAACGAAAGTTACGAGTTTGAAGACGGCGCACTAACAATGATAGGTTTAAACCTTTCGCGTACCTCAGAATTTGTGGGAAAATCGGTGAAGGAAGTAGCAAAAATGTATCCAGATTTAAAATTTGTACCTATCGCTATTCAGCGTTATGGCACGCAATACACTATAATTCCGCGTGGCGGCACCCAGTTTAAAAAGGGCGATCAAGTTTATTTTACCACCGTTAAAAAGGGTGATGAACAAATTATAAAACTCTCGGGAAAAAGCAAGCAGGAAATAAAGAATGTAATGATACTTGGCGGAAGTAAAATTGGGTATAAAACAGCAAAAGTGTTGTGTAAAAACCGTTTTAATGTGAAGCTAATTGAAAGCAGCAAAGACAAAGCCTTTGAAATTGCCGACGATATACCCAGTTGTTTGGTGATTAATGGCGATGGCAGAAATGTGGAATTGCTTTTAGAAGAATCCTTAGATGAAATGGACGCTTTTATTGCGGTAACCGGAAACAGTGAAACAAATATAATGTCTTGTTTGGTTGCCAAATCTAAAGGAGTTAAAAAAGCGATTGCCTTGGTTGAAAATATGGATTACTTTCAACTGTCGCATTCTATTGGTATTGACACGTTGATTAATAAAAAATTGTTGGCTGCCAATAATATTTTTAGATATGTGCGAAGAGGAGAAGTTGTAGCAATGACGAAGCTTAACAATATGAATGCGGAACTTTTGGAGTTTAAAGTTTCGGCAAATTCAAAAGTGTGCAACAAAAAAATTAAAGACTTAAATTTCCCAGTTTCGGCTATAATTGGTGGGGTAGTTAGAAACGGCAAGGGCATTATTGCCTTGGGCGATTTTGAAATAAAAGCTGGCGACAGTGTAGTGGCATGCTGCCTTCCGCAGGCAATTGGAAAAGTGGAAAAACTTTTTATCTAATGAATTCAATCTCCAAACTGAATTATAAAATTATTTCGCATTTAATGGGCCTTTTGCTGATGGTAAACGGTGGTTTTATGCTACTGTCTTCCATTGTAAGCTGGTATTACAAAGATGGCGTACTTACAGAAATACTACTGGCAGGAACCGTAGCCGTGAGTATAGGAGGAATTGTTATGTTTTTAACGCGAAATCACCGAAAGGAAGTTCAAAAACGGGAAGGATATATTATTGTTTCATTCGGTTGGATTTTTATGGCCTTAATAGGCACCCTGCCTTATATTTTTAGCGGCGCAATCCCCAGTTTTACAAATGCATTTTTCGAAACTATGAGTGGTTATACCACGACAGGAGCTTCCATTTTAACCGATATTGAAAGTATTCCGCGAGGTATTCTATTTTGGCGCAGTATTACCCACTGGATTGGTGGGATGGGAATTATTGTTTTAGCAATTGCTATTTTACCATTACTGGGAATTGGAGGAATGCAACTTTTTGCCGCCGAAGCTCCCGGTCCGGCCGGCGATAAACTACACCCGCGTATTACAGATACCGCAAAACGTCTGTGGCTAATTTATGTGGGTTATACCTTGGCCGAAACAATTTTACTGAAACTTGCTGGAATGAGTTTTTTTGATGCTATTAATCACTCATTGGCAACTTTAAGCACGGGCGGATTCTCAACAAAAAACGCCAGTGTTGCCTTTTGGAATGATAATCCCATGGTGCAATACATCATCATTGTTTTTATGTTTTTGGCAGGGAGTAATTTTGTTTTGAGCTACTTCGCTTTTAAAAGGAAATTTCAAAAAATATTTCAAGACGAAGAGTTTAAATCGTATGCTGCACTTATAATTGGTTTAACCATTGTAGCGGCTTTATTAATTTATTTTGAAGCTGATATTTCGGTTTCAACTATTGCTCATCCAATGGTTTGGGGGCCTTTTGAAAGTGCAATTCGCCATGGGCTTTTTCAAGTGTTAACCATTATTACAACGACCGGTTTTGTAAGTGCAGATTACACAATTTGGACTCCGTTTTTAACTATTTTCTTTTTTGGGATGATGTTTCTTGGGGGTTGCGCGGGTTCAACTGCAGGAGGAATTAAGATTATGCGCCATCTTATCATGATTAAAAACGGTGTGCTTGAATTTAAAAGAACCCTTCATCCACACGCTATATTACCAGTGCGTTACAACAGAAAGGCAGTGCCACAGCCTATTGTTTTTAACATATTGGGCTTTTTTATTCTTTATATGCTTTCCTTTATAATTGGAACTTTGGTTTTTTCTTGGATGGGTCTAGATTTTAAAACGGCACTTGGCGGGGCGGCCTCAACGCTGGGGAACGTTGGTCCAGCACTCGGCGATCTTGGTCCGGTTAATAATTATGCAAATCTGCCAGCTGCCGCAAAATGGTGGTCTAGCTTTTTAATGCTAATAGGAAGGTTAGAGTTGTTTACCTTTTTAATTTTACTCACTCCTTTTTTCTGGAGAAATAGATAATTCAATAGTTAATAATTATCCTGCAAGGTCTCTTTTGTGCCTCGTAGGTATTCCTAGTACCGCCAACTTTACTTTTGAATAACTTTTACTTTCGAAGCCAATTGTTTCGCTCTAAAGATTACATCTTCAATGGCGCCATCCAGCTTATCGTGGGTTAAAATAACTCCCATTCTTCTATAAAGTCGGGAAGTGGTTTTTCCAAAAATCCGAAAATCTGTTTTTGGAGCAGCTGCCACAATTTCGAGTCCGTCAAAAACTGGATTTTCAAAGTTTCCAGATCCTAAAATTACTGCGCTACAGCCAATTCGCTCCAGTGTAATTTCGGGAATTGGAAGGCCAATTACAGCGCGAAGGTGTAATTCAAATTCATTAAAATTTTGGGTTTTTGCCAGGGTTACCATTCCTGTATCGTGTGGACGCGGGGAAAGCTCTGAAAAGTAAACGCCGTCATCTGCTACAAAAAACTCCACACCCCAAATGCCGTAACCAGTTAATGCAGTGGTTACTTTTTCGGCCATTTGCTGGGCTTCTTTTAAAACGTCATTTTTCATTGGTGCTGGTTGCCAACTTTCAATATAATCGCCGCGTTCTTGACGATGTCCAATGGGCGGACAAAAAAGCGTTTTACCGCTTCGTTGGGTAACGGTAAGTAGCGTTATTTCATAATTAAAATCTACAAATGCTTCTACAATTACTTCGGCTACATCGCCGCGAGAACCCTCTTGTGAATATTGCCAAGCTTTTTCAATATCGGCTTCGGTTTTTATGGTGCTTTGGCCTTTTCCGCTGGAAGACATTAAGGGTTTTACAATGCACGGCATTCCTATTTCTGATACTGCTTTCTTTAAAATTTCTGCTGAGGTTGCATAGCGATAATCGGCCGTTTTTAAGCCTAATTCTTTCGCCGCTAAATCGCGAATGGCTTTGCGATTCATTGTAAAGTTTGCTGCTTTGGCCGAAGGAATTACGGTGTATCCCTGTTTTTCGTATTCATAAAATCGTTCTGTGCGAATGGCTTCAATTTCGGGAATAATATAATCTGGTTTGTGTTTTTCAACTAAAGCATCTAAAGCATTGCCGTCGAGCATATTTATTACTTCGGAATAATCTGCCATTTGTGCCGCGGGAGCATTGGGGTAGCTGTCCACAGCAATTACTGTTTGTCCGATTCTTTTAGCAGCAATGGTGAATTCTTTGCCTAATTCCCCACTTCCGAATAATAAAATTTTAGCCATTTTTTAAATTTTGGTAAAAATACAGTATTAGGTTACACGAAAAAACCCAAAGTACAATTTGAACTTTGGGTTTTAATGAATAAAATTTATTCGAAATTATTTAACGATAATTCGTTGTACTCTTCCGTTGTCTTTGTTGCCAATGCGAACCAAGTAAACGCCCGCGGCTGCGTAACTCATGTCTAATTTATAATTGTAACCGTTGCCGTTGTTTTCCAGTTTCCTGAATAACATACGTTGGCCAAGTGTATTATAAACCGATAAATTCATAGCATTTGAATAATTAACTGTCTTTAAAGTAACATCAAACTTGTTATTGTCTAAGGAAATGATCGTTAATCCGCTTTCGTCAAAAATAGTTTCGGTAACGCCCACGGTTCCTATCTGCACAGAGTAATCTTCAGTTTCGCCAAAGGTAGTTTCTTCGCAAGCATCATTTGGTACAGGACCATTCCAATTGGTTTTTGCACGCATTAAATGTTGCCCGAATGCGGCTCCCGCTGGAACGACTAAATCTGTAGTAATTGTATAAGTTCCACCGCCCTGGCCGGGTGCAATAACAACATTATCTACTACAATTTCATCGTTACTAAATACAAAATCGTCGTTGAAATCAATCCAAACGCGTACATTTTGGTCTCCGTATTCGGTTGTAAGTGTAAGATCGTAAGTTGTATCTGCTTCCATTCCAGCAATAAGGTGGGTGAAATCTGCATAACCTTCGCAACCAGATGTATTGTTAATATCAGTTACACTAAAGAGCCTAAATCCATCCCCAAAAGAACAATCTCCCGATGGCTGACAGTTTTGATGTGCAATTACTACCGATGTTGCATCGTTAGTGGTATCACTGTCATTAGGCAATGAAGTTGTTGCACTTAAGTTGTAAGTTCCAAGTGCTGAAAAATCTCCCGTTTGAGCAAAAGTAAAGGACGCCGACGTGTTCCCGGCCAACGTTCCGGTGTATACCTCAGTTACAACCGTACCATCTAAATTATAGGTTACATCAAAATTTGATTGTGACTCCCCTCCAAAGTTGGTAACGGTAACAACAATGTTTTCGGCAGCGGTTAATTCTGTACCGGAAACGGGTGAATTTATTGAACTTACGCCAATATCATTAGGCTCTAAGTATGTAACCGATTTTGTGCGGCCATCGTTACTTGTATCCTCATCCCCCGGCAAATTAGTTTCAGCGGTAATTGTGTATGTTTGGCCAACCGTACCTAAGTTTGCCGTAGCCGTAAAGGTATATTGGGCCGTAGCTGCAGAAGCAATAGTTCCTGAAAACACTTCTGAAACAACCGCGCCGCCATCAACTTGAAAAGTTACCGGTATATTTGAAGCGCTATTTTGACCATAGTTAAAAATTGTAACTGTAACGCTTTCACTATTTGATAGTGTGCCCGTAATTGGCGCGTCTATACTCACTACACCTACATCGTTATTGTAATTTGGTGCTATTTGAAAAACGCCAACTACATCTTTTCTTCCGCTGTTCATATATTCATTAATAAACCAGAATTGCTTGTCGTTAGCTGGGTCAATGTCTATCTTACTATAATCGCCATAACGCAGGCCGGGAATGTTTTGGTTTCCTGCAGCAATTAATTCTTCTGCAACGGTCATTGTGTTTAAAGGATCGTTTGCGTAACGCCCGGTGTAATACGAACTAACTCTTTTTGTTGTAGGATCTGGCGTAGTAGGTCCTGCCATAGCTGTGTAACCCATCCCAATATTTCCTTGAATATCCATCATCATGCTGGCGTGCCAAGCGTGTTTTCCATCGGGTGAAGTGTAAGTGCCTTCTTGATGAATAGACCACGGTTGCCCATCGCCAGGTTGACGAAGCTCAAACCACCGTACTCCAGCAAGTTCGCCGCCAGTTGCGTCTGTATCTACTACAAAATTGAAGACAGCTGAATTATGACTTCCAAATTTTCTAAACTGCGCTTGGTTCATCACGGTTGCTTGAAGTGCATCAATATCTGCACCGCCGCCGGGTTGCGATAAGTTTGAAAAACTTCCACCGTCGAAAACTGAAATAAACGGAGTTGTAGTTAATTCAAGCGGAGCCGAAATAGTTGAACTGCCGGGACTGGCCCAGTTTACATCTACCGTCCAAATCTTTAAATGATCCTGCGTAACACCAGACCAAGCATCGTCTTGAAGATAAATTATAGGCAAGCCTCCGGGGGCGGGAAGGTTGTTATTGGTAACATTTAAAGCTTGCGGGCTGTAAAAACCACTGGTTACAATTCCTGGTAGCGGAAAGCCTATAATCTGAGCAGTTGGATCGCCAGCGAGCATTTTGGTTCTTTCCATTGCGTAAATTCTGTTAGACGCACTGGTGTTGTCTGTCATATAATAACCATCACTCCACACAGAAAGTTTTTGATAGTCATTAATTTGCGGAATGGTATAAACGTACCAACCGTCATTTACAGGATCGGGTCCATCAGAAATTGCTATTTGTGCTCCGTTGCCAAGAAAAGTCATCACAAAACGATCTGCAGCATTGTCGTATGAAATAGTAAGGTCGCAGCAACCTCCATTTGGGAAAATGGTTGGGTTTGGCGAAATTTGTCCGGTAGGCGGGTTTCCACTTTTGTCAAAAATTCTGAAACCAGTGTTAAATACTACCACCGCGTGATTTGGCCCAACGCCAATAGCAGGGTCTGTGGGTTGTGAGCTTGAAGCGGCTGCGTCAAAAACCAAGGTTGGAGCTCTTCCGCTAAGTAGCTGCTCCATTTTGTTTGGATTTCTTTTAAAGTAATCGTCTTCAATTTGTGGGTCTTTGCCAGGAATTATCAAGTTTTTTGAAGCTCTTCCATCTTGCATAATTTGTTTTTTCACTCTTGCTGGAGGAAGATTTGTCTGTGAAGCTATTGAAGGTACGTGAACCACCGAGCCCACCGTGCCAACATAGGTAGCGTTTGTTTTTTCCTGTGCTTGTGTTCCGAAAAATAGCATGGAGAAAACCATGAGTAGCGTAATTTTAATTCTCATTAATTAGGGTGTTTTTTAGAGTTATAAATATAGGAGCGTCTAAAATACAGATAATTTGTAAAAAAAAACGGGATTGATTATTTTAAATCAATCCCGTTTTTTTAAAGAAAGCTAGTGTTATTCCAACGATTCTTTAATTCGGCGCATGGCTTCTTTAATCTCAGTTTCCGAAGTAGCATACGAAAGGCGAATACAGTTAGGGTCGCCAAATGCTTCACCAGTTACAGTAGCTACTTTGGCTTCTTCTAAAAGATAAAGTGAAAAATCTGAAGCAGTATTTATGTTTTTTCCTCGAAATGTTTTTCCGAAGAAATACGAAATATCCGGAAAAACGTAAAATGCACCTTCGGGTTGATTGGTTTTAAAGCCTTCAATTTCAGAAAGTAAGTTGAGAATTAGCGCTCTTCTTTCTTTAAACGCATCTACCATAAATTTAATTTTGCTCGGCGAATTTTCCAAAGCGGTAATTGTAGCTCTTTGTGCAATAGCGTTTGCGCCACTGGTTACTTGCCCCTGCATTTTGTTGCAAGCTCTGGCAATCCACTCGGGTCCGCCAATGTAACCAATACGCCAACCCGTCATAGAGAAGGCTTTTGAAACGCCGTTCACCACTACTGTGCGATCGTACATATCTTCAAACTCAGCCATAGAAGCGTGGCCGCCACTAAAGTTTATGTGTTCGTAAATTTCATCGCTAATAACAATAACGTCTGGGTATTTTACCAAAACATCTGCTAACTTACGAAGCTCTTTTTTGCTATAAACAGAGCCACTTGGGTTACAAGGAGAACTGTAAATAATCATTTTTGTTTTTGGTGTTATGGCTGCTTCCAACGCTTCGGGAGTAACTTTAAAGTCGGTTTCAATAGAAGTTGAAATTTCTTTCGGAACACCGCCAGCAACTTTGCATTGATCTGCGTAACTAACCCAATAGGGCGCCGGCAGCAATACTTCATCGCCTTCGTCTAATAGCACTAATGTTAAATTAGATAAAGATTGCTTAGCACCTGTAGAAACTACAATCTGCGATGGTTTGTATGTTAAATTGTTGTCGCGTTTAAATTTTGTTATAATAGCACTTTTTAAATCGCCATAACCGTCAACGGGGGTATAGGAATGATAGTCATCTTCTATTGCCTGAATTGCCGCTTGTTTAATATATTCGGGTACCGGAAAATCTGGTTCGCCAAGACTCAAACCAATAATGTCTATGCCCTGTTCTTTTAATTCTCTAGCTTTGGCGGCCATTGCCAGTGTGGCCGATGTGGCCATTTCGTTTACACGTTTTGAAAGTCTGTTGTCCATAATTATTAAGTGGATACGGCAGGTTTAAGCCCCATTTGTTTTAAATGTCGAAAATGTGCAATAATTGCCGTGCGTGTGGTTTTATATTCTTTGTAAGGTAAGTTGAATTCTTTTGAAGTGCGTTTCACTATTTTTGAAATATTTTTGTAGTGAACGTGGCTAATATTAGGGAAAATATGGTGTTCTACTTGATGGTTTAAACCCCCGGTGTACCAATTAACAAGTTTGTTTTTTGTGCCAAAATTTGTAGTTGTAAATAATTGGTGAATTGCCCAAGTATTCTTCATAGTGCCACTTTCGTCCGGTAGTACAATATCTGTATCCTCAACCACGTGCGCAAGTTGGAAAACTACACTCAAGATTAATCCTGCAACGTAGTGCATAATAAAGAAACCGAGTAAAATTTTCCACCAAACTATGTTGAAAAACAAGATTGGAATAACAATCCAAAGTGAAATATAAATTAGTTTAGTAATTACTAAAATACTCCACTGCGTAATTGGTTTTGGCAATTTACCGTAAGAAAGCTTGCGCGCTAAATAGCGTTTAGTTTGAAAAAAATCTGTGGTGAGTACCCAGTTAAAAGTTAATAATCCATAAAAGAAAAGACTGTACCAATGTTGGAATTTGTGCATTTTGTTCCATTTGGAATGTTTTGAAAACCGAAGGATTCTTCCCGCTTCCAAATCTTCATCATGCCCGTGAATATTGGTGTAGGTGTGGTGTAGTACATTGTGCTGTACTTGCCAATTGTACACATTGCCAGCCAGAATATACATGCTGCTGCCCATTATTTTGTTCACCCATTTTTTTGAGGAATACGATCCGTGATTAGCGTCGTGCATTACATTCATGCCAACTCCAGCCATACCAATACCCATAATAACGGTAAATAGCAATTGAACCCAGCCGGGTACATTTAAAGTTAAAAGTAAAAAATAGGGGGTAAGGTAAATTGAAAACATAATTACCGTTTTCAAATGCAATTTCCAATTACCGGTTCGGGCAATGTTATTTTCCTTGAAATAATCGTTAACGCGCCTATTAAGAGTTCTAAAAAATTTAGCGCTGTCAACTCTGGAGAAATTTAAGTTCGTATATGTCAAAATGTGTTTGTTAACTGAAATTTATTACTGTGAAAGGCACAAAAATAATTATCTTTTGTGGAAATCTGAAGTTACAAAATCATAATTTTACCAAAGATAACATACTTTTGTCTCTTAAATATAATTATGGAACTCATATTGAAATATTTTCCAAACCTAACTGATCTTCAAATAAAGCAATTAGCACAGTTACAAGCGCTTTATGAAGATTGGAATTTAAAAATAAACGTGGTATCCCGAAAGGATATAGACGAGCTCTACCTTCGGCACGTTCTACATTCGCTTGGGATTGCAAAAATACAGTCGTTTCTTCCAGGATCTAAAATTTTAGATGTCGGTACGGGTGGTGGTTTTCCTGGAATTCCACTCGCTATTTTGTTTCCCGAAGTACAATTTCACTTGGTGGATAGTATCGGAAAAAAAATAAAAGTTGTTGAAGAAGTTGTTGCCGGTTTGCAGTTAGAAAATGTAAAAGCAACCAACGCCCGTGTGGAAACAGTTACAGATAAATATGATTTTATTGTGAGTCGTGCCGTAGCCCAAATGGAAACCTTTGTGCATTGGGTTAATGGTAAAATTGCTAAACAAAATTTACACGAACGCCGAAATGGAATCCTATATTTAAAAGGTGGCGACCTTACCGACGAATTGAAGGTTTATAAAAATGCAGTGATTTATCCGTTAAACGACTTTTTTGAAGAAGATTTTTATGAAACCAAAAGCGTGGTGTATTTACCGTTAAAGTTTAAAGGGTGAAACAAGCAGCGCTCTACTTTAAGCAGCTAAATTTTGAAGTAAAAACCATTGCAGCGCAAGAATTGTTTTGGCATCTTTCACTTTTGAAATGGTATCAACAATTTCGGAAATAGGTGTTTTCACCAATTGAATATCTTCGTTTTCTTCTGAATTTCCGCCGCCTTTTTCACTTTTGTCATTCTGGGAAACTTCGGCGTAGTATAAAAAAATACGTTCGGTTGATGCGCCCGGCGAGGTGTAGAAGGTGTTTATTAGTATTGGATTTGCCACTTTGTATCCCAGCTCTTCCATTACTTCACGTTTTATGCAATCCTCGGGTTGTTCATTTTCTTCCAAAGAACCCGCAGGTATTTCCAGCAACCATCCATCGTGGTTTTTGCAGCTTGGATAACGGAATTGATTGGTTAATAAAATACTTTGAGTTTCTTTTTCAAAAAGAATAATTGCCACAGAATTACCTCTTTCAAAAGCTAATCTTTTGGTATTAATTTGGTTGCCGTTAAAAGTGTCGTAAGTAACCGTAGCTTTTACCATTTTGTAATGGTCGTCAAAAACTATTTTTTCATCCTTAATTATGTATTTCATCGCGCGCTATTTTGAGTTTAAAATAATAAAAAACCCCGAACGAATCGGGGTTTTAAAAAATGTTTAAGATATAATGAGTTATCTTGAAATTAAGAATCGTTTTGTTGTTACTGAATTGTCTTTAGAAATTTTTATAAAGTACGTTCCAGTTTCAAACTTGGCAACGTTTAGCTGTTGATTCATTTCAATATTGTTCATTGAAAATATCATTTTTCCCAAGACGTCGTAAATCTTAATTTCAGCATTTTCGGCGTTAGAAATATTAATTTCGTCCTTAGCAGGATTGGGATAAATTGTTACATTTTCGAGAGTTGTTTGGTTTAAACCCAACACGCCGTCACTATAAAATTTTGTTACTGCAATTGTGCCGTAGGTACCATCCGTTACAAATATTTCGGTGCCTTCGTTGTCTATTAAACTCACTGTGTTTCCGCCATCTCCACCAGTATCTATTAAGGAAAATGTATAGCAATCTTCAGCAATATTTATGCGCTCAAAATATATTTCATTGTTACCATAAGGTCCGCCATTTGCAACCGTTGTGCCTTGACTATCTTTGAGGTTCCATCTGCACTGATCTCCTCTATTGTCTGTTTCTATTATCAAGTCGAGCGTACCAGTAGTTAAAGGCACTTCAAACGGAATGGTTAATACGTTATTGGCGTTATAGTCGTCATTCGGAATTGAAACTTCAAAAGTATTTGTCTCCAATAAAACTGTGGAAACCTCAGGAAGCGTAATGGTTTCACTTTTTAGGCTTTCAATGTTACCGGTCCAAGCAAAAGTATCGGACACACCATTAAGTGTATATTCAATACTTAAAGAAGTGATTGGATTGGTGCCAACGTTTTGAATATTTACTTTAGGTGTAAATTCAAAATCTTCGCCAGCGCAATCGGGACTGAATTTCTCCACATAGCGCACGTTTGCGTCATTGGTATATGTTACGTTGGTAGTAGGGGTAGTTCTATTACCGCTAATAATTTCTTGGCGTGTTTCAGTCATAAAAACAACAATTTCAAGATCACCAATTTCAACCGGAATATTGTTGTTTTCATTTAAAATTGGGTAAGCAAAATCTCTTTCTACAAACGTTCCAGACGTTGTTTGGTTAATTTCTTCGCCCCATTGTCCTGTAACCATATCTACGAGACGGTGCATATGGTTGTAATTGTTTCCTTGCCCTCCTCCAGTTTGAGGTCCTTTGGTGTTATCTTGCAGTAATACAACATTCAAAAAATTGGTGCTTTCTGGGCTATCTCCTGTGTAATATGCTTCCACATGAATATTCATAATATTAGTTTGAACGTCAATAGCTGCGGTAGCAGCAAGATTGACGTATGAGGCTACAGCCATAATTTCGTTCGCACGAGCTGGCCATTGATTTCTACCCAATATCGTATTGCTGCCACTAAAAACGTGGCGGTTAACGGTGCCAGATGGATAACCAGTTAACCCGGTTTGTGCTGCTAGGGCATTTCCGAAGGGAGTTCTAAAATCTGGATCATCTCCTGAAGGACTGGCAAAACCACCTTGGTGAATATTAATTAATGAAACCCTGTCTGGATTAGCATTTTGAATGCCTTGCGCAATACTGTGACCATCCGGGCAAAATACACAGTAAATACCGGTGAATTCTTCAAGAACAACATTTTTGTTTTCCGGTGAAGTTGATACAATTGTTTGCCCATAAGTAGTAATGGCAAACAATACAAAAACTGAAGTGATAAGTAATTTTTTAACCATGATTTCTAAAATTTAGGTTTAAATAAATAAGTGTATCGTAAAAGTAAACATAAGTGCTGTAGATATAAAATTTACAATTGGATTATTGCGGAATATTTTGGGGCAAGGCATTGATATTTTGTCTTTTAGCTACGCTGAACTGAAAAAAAGCCTAATAACGAAGCCGAAGGCAATGATGCGAATTTAAAAACCAATTGGAAATAAAAAACCCCGAACGAGTCGGGGTTTTTAAATAGTTTAGCATTTCTGATTTATTTTGAAATCAAGAATCTTTTGGTTGCTACCGCATTGTCTTTACTAATTTTTATAAAGTACGTTCCGTTGGCAAGATTTGCCACATTTATTTGCGCATCCATAGCAATGTTATCTTGTGAAAGAATTAATTTTCCAAGAACGTCAAATACTTGAATATTCGCGTTTTCAGCATTTTTAAGATTTAATACTGTACTTGCCGGGTTTGGATATAAACTAAGGTTGTCTAGTTGCGACTGATTTACACCTAAAACCCCATTGCTTAAAAACTGTCCTGGTTTTTCTGCACCCCAGTTTCCAACGGCATTATACAAGATAGTTCCTTCGTGATCTTTTAAAGTAGCTCTTGTACCACCATCGCCTGCAGTGTCTATAAGCGTGAAAGTATAGCAGTCTGCTGCAACATTTATTCTAAATTCTGTAGTTGTGTTGTTAGGATAAGGTCCGCCACTTTCTATAATATCTCCATTAGAATCTTTAAGATTCCATCGGCACTCATAACCATAAGCATCAGTAATAATTCGAACATCTATTGATCCGGTACCTTCGGGTGCTTTGTCAAAAGACGAAGACAATGTGTTGTTTGAGTTGTCGTCATCACTTGGAATTGTTATATCTACTGTGTTAGTTGCTTGCATAGTGAATGGTACTTCTGGTAAAGTAATAGTTTCATCCCATAAAGCTGGTAAATTACCAGTCCAATTATATGTGTGTGAGTCGCCGTTTACTTCATAGGTTATTGCTAGCGATGTAACTGTGTTTTGTCCTAGGTTTTTAATAGTAACCACTGGAGCGACATTGCTTTCGCAAGTAGGATCGATATCCTTGATTGCGTGAACGCTAACGTCGTTTGCAATAGTTATTCCTGTAAATGTTGCACGCGCCCCATGACCGCTAACAATTTCACTTTGTGTTTCAGTGATAAAGGCAGCAACTTCCATGTCGTCTACAACTGCTGGTACGTTATTGTACATTGCAGGAATGGTATAAGTATAAGTTCTGTCTACAAATGTAGTAGCAGTGGTAGTATTTATGGGGTCGCCCCAAGTAGGAGTAATAATATCTACCAATCTATGCATGTGGTTATAGTTGTTTCCAGCGCCCCCACCCGTTTGTGGGCCTTTGGTGTTATTTTGCAATAGTGCTACTGTAAGAAAGTTTGTACTTTCTGGACTGTTTCCAGTGTAATACCCTTCAACGTGCACGATAAGCTCTCTGGTTTGAACATCAATTGAAGCTTCTACTGCAACATTTAAATATGAACTTTCACCCAATATTATGTTAGCACGACTGGGCCAAGCAGATCTGCCTATAACAGGACTGTTGCCGCTAAAAGTGTGTCGGTTAATCATTCCAGAAGGGTAACTGTTAACCCCAAAGTGAGCTCTAATAGCCTCGCCGTCTGGAGTGCGAAAATCTGGCTGGCCGCTACTTGGAACAGCAAAACCACCGGCGTGTATATTAATTAAAAAGACATCGTCTGGATGATCAGATTTTAAACCTTGCGCAATACGGTGACCGTCGGGACAGAAAACACATTTTATACCCGTAAATTCTTCGAGAATTACATTTTTGTTTTCAGGGGAAGTTGATACAATTGTTTGCCCATATGTAGTAATGGCAAACAAAGCAAAAACTAGAAAAAGAGATAGTTTTTTAAACATGATAGTTAAATTTAAGATAATAGTGAGAATTAAGTGTTCGTGACAAATGTACTTTTTTATAATTAATTATCTTAAACTTATAAATCAAATATTTGCGTTTTTTATGTTAAAATATTATAATTGAGTTTTAATGTTTCATTAAAAATACACTATCTCATCTATATTGCTATATTTTTTATAAAACAAACGCCAAATCCGTAAAAAACGACACTTTCTCCCAAAATTTAACGTTCTTTTTTGATCTGAAGAATTGTTAAATGTTAAATGTCTGTAAGAGAAATAGTAAAGAAACTTTAATCTTTAATAATTATAATTACTTTTGCAATACTTAGTAATCAAACCTCTCAATTAAAACCTAAAAATTAAAACCATGAAATTTAAATTACTTCTTTTAAGTATCCTTGGCTCAGTAACAATGGCGAGTGCTCAATTTACAGTTAAGGACAGAGCGGGCAATGTGCTCAATGATGGCGATGTTATAGAATTTGGTGTTTTGGACTATCCAGATGCATCTTATGAATTTTTTGTAACCAATGACAACCCTAGCGACGAAATCTATACACGTATAGAATATGTGTCTGAAACAAACTCCTCAAACGGAGAGTTTGAACAATTATGCTATGGCTTGTGTTATAACAATATAGTACAGGGCGGTACAGTACCTCCAGCGGGTGAAGATGGACTAGCTATTGCAGTTGGTGAAACTACTCCCATGGGAAACCATTTTTGGAACGACGATCCAGGAAACGGTTCAGATAACGTAGATTTTGTTTTTGCCTTCCGTCAATATTCTGACCAAGCAGGAACAATAGAAACGGGTACGCCATTGCTATTTACATATCGTTATAATCCAACAATGGGTGTTGCAGACAATAACACTGTAAACCTAACTATTCAATCTACTTTAGTTTCAAATGAATTAGTGTTGAATATAAATGAGCCAGTTAATATGGTTGTTTATAATATTCAAGGTAAAGTTGTAAAGCAAGGTCAATTTGACGCTGGTCGTCAAGTTGTAAACGTATCAGATTTAAGCCCACAAACGTATATCGTTCAGTTTAAAAATAATACTGGTGGTGTGCAAACAAGCAAAATCTTGGTTCAATAAGCTTTCAAAATAAGCTGAATATAAAAAGGCCCCGGAGTTTTCTTCGGGGCCTTTCTTTTTTTAAATTTCTAGCTATTAGAAAGTAACTACAAGATTTGCCGTTACCCCGGTGCTTGGTGGCACTTCTCTACACACCCCCCCAACACATATTAAACCGCCACGTTGTCTGCCGTAATTCATTGCAAAACGAGCTCTTCCTTTAGTGTAGCTTCCGCCTAAACTGTAATAGTGAAGTTCTTTTTCACCCCCGTAATTGTATGCATCAGCTGCATATAATGTGAAAGATGAATTGAAATTATATTCTAAAACTCCAGCAGCCCAGTTTTTATCGTCATCTTCAGTCCAAAGGTGTTGAAGTTCTAATCTTACAGCTTTTCCTTTGTCAAAACGTCGCGTTCCTTCTATAACTGCTATTTGAGCATTTATATCGCCCTCAGATCCAAGAATGCCTCCTTTTGAAACAGCTTTGTCTATAATTACATCTTGGAAAGAAACTACAGTGCTCCATTTTGAAGACCAACGGTTTTTAATTTCAATGTTTAAATCGCGGAAATACCGATCTCCTTCACCAATAAATTTGGCATCATAGGTTAAATCATCTGCATTAAAAGTAGCGTCTAAGCCAGCCCAGTACGCAAAGTTACCAGCTAATTTGGTTCCGTATTTACCCAATGTAGATTCTTTATCGAATGAAAAATACACATCTACTTGCGCCCCTACTTCTCCAGCTCTTTTTTCGTTTTCAGTAAAAAGAAGACGCGGTTGTGCGTTGTACACATATATATTAGAAAGCAGATAATCGTGCTGTTTCGTAATGGCGGGAATGTAATTTACAACTTGCTCGTTAAATTGATTGCCTTCAGCATACCTATCTGCATAAAATGTGAAATTTTCCAATCTTCTAAAAGTTGAATTAATTCCCAAACCTTTTTGGGCGTAACCCAAGTTAAACTGAAGCGCAGTACCGTCAAATAACTGTGGTGTGGTTACTACTTCTTCGTTAATTAAAACATCCGGATCTTTGGTGATTGCTTCTATGCTTCCGTAGAAATCCGAAATTACAAAATCTAATCTACCGCCATAGGCATTTATGTTTGCAGGTATTGAATCACTAGAGCCATTGTCTTGGTAACGACCTACATAACTTGCACCTAATTTTAAATCTACAGACTCTAAATTCATTAAATCGCTTAAATCTAAATTGGCATCAAGCCCTTGAATTACACCTTCCGAAACATCGAATCCATTTCGTGTTTGTCCGTAAACACCCGTAAGATCGAATGAAGCGGTAGGATTGAATTTAACACGTACTCCTTTTAGAGCATTGTTAATTCCTAATTGTCTGTTTTCCCACGTGCGCAAAATCAGTCCACTTCCAAATTGCTCGTAAAAATACCCACCAGTAATATCTAAGGTTTCATTTCTGAAATTTAAATAATAGGTTCCTATGCCGTTTTGGCCATCCCAAGTTGGGGAATATCCCAAAAGCGAAGAAGGCAAGTAGGATTCATATTGAACCCCTGCCGTAAATTTTCCGAGCGCGTAGTTAAGTTGTAAATAATTGTTTGCTCTAAATTGATCCTCCGGAGCAGTAAAGTCAAAATCTTCATCGTCAAGAAGCCATTGCGAATTAGATTCCAAGCCACCAAAAAAGTAGCCGTTGTCTTGTGAAAAGCCTATGGCACCTATAAAAAGAAAGGCACCGAATATAATTTTTTTCATTGTAAGGTTTTGGTTGATTGGTTGTTCAATTAGTTAGAATACTCCTTTATTTTTTCGTAAAGTTCATATTCTGCACCTGGGCTATAACCAGAGTGACGGTATACAATTTCGTTGTTTTTCACCAAAAGCGTTAATGGAACGGTGGCCGCTCCTAAAGCGCGCTGAAAGTCGTTATTGGTGTCTAAAAGTATGGTGTAATCCCAGCCCTTTCCGTTTATTAAAGGCTTTACTCTTTTTACAGTACGACTGTCATCTACAGATACTGCAAATAATTCAACGCCAGTTTCATCCTGCCAATCTTGGTAAATTTCACTTATTGCATCTAGTTCTTTCAAACAAGGCACACACCAAGTGGCCCAAAGGGAAACAACTATTACTTTATTATTGTCTTTAGAAAGATCTTTAGAACTGATGGCAGTTCCGTCAATCGTAGTTAAGTCTATTTTTGGTAATTCGCTTTGCGAAAACCCTAAAAAAGTGACTAATAATAGAAGGAGGGGAAAGATTTTTTTCATAATAAAAAGATTTGCGATTATTTTAGTGAAGCAATATTAAGTTTTTTTTAATGAATTTTGAATCGGATTATTTGAAAATTGTTCATTTAACATATTTAGACCAAGCATTTTTAAGATTTAAACTATATTAGCGCACATTTTTATTTCTAAAAGTATTCTTAATATGAAAACCAATCCCTATTTAAAAGCCTTGCTGTTTTTTGCAATTATAACTATTGTTTCTTGTAGTAAAAAAGAAGACCCATATGTGGAGCCTAGCCCGTTATTGACTTTGGAACTTAAAAGTGATGCCGGAACTGGCGAGTTGGTAGTTTTAAGAGCTAATGATAGCGTAAACTTTACCGTTATTGGTAGTGATGGCGTTGACTATACGAGCGCTTCGCAAATATTTGTGAATAACGTCGAAATCGCTGGTGATTATTATATATTCGAAGAATTGGGTGAATTTACGGTAGATGCTATTTATAATGACGTATCAAGTAATAGCTTGAACTTTGAAGTGCTAGCACCTACAGAACGAGCCTTGACAATTGATTTTCCTAAAGCATTGCGCAATCAGACTATTACATTTGGTTTATTAGATAGCCAAGGAAACAATACAGCGTCAGATGCTACATTTTATGTAGATGACACTGCTATCTCCGGATTTACCTATTCCTCTGCCACTGAAGGTAGTTTTGTGGTATATGCAGAATACGAAGTAGATAATGAATTACACACTACTGCCAGTAAAACTTTTGAAGTGTTTATTCCAAAAAGAAAAGTAGTAATAGAAGATTACACAGGTACTTGGTGTGGCTTTTGCCCAGCAGTAGCACTTGCTATTGATACTGCTAAAGTAGCTACAAATCATATTTCAGTTGTTGCTATTCACGAAACTGGAGCCTCACTTCCAGACCCAATGCATTTTGAAAGAGTACAAGATTTAAAAGATGCCTTCGGAATTGGAGGGTTGCCACAAGCAAGACTTAATCGCAAACAAAAATGGTTGGATCCTTATAATGTGAACGATGTTTTGGCAATGGCAGGTGCTGAAACCGATCTTGCTATCGCTATAGACTCAAAGGTTACTGGGGCTAACCTAACCGTAGATGTTAAAGTTGTTTATGCAAGCGGTTCTGTAACAGGCGACAAAATAGTTGTCTACCTTGTTGAAAGTGGAATAATCTACGCACAAGCAAATTATTTCAACGCCACCTCCGGTCACCCATTAGAAGGCCACGGAAACCCAATTCCAGATTTTGTGCACAACGACGCGCTTAGAAATTCACTCACAGATATTTTTGGTGATGCCATAACAGAAACACCAGCATATACCGAATATAAGAAACAGTATAACTTAGAAATTCCTTCGGAATACAACGTTGATAATTTAAGTGTAGTTGTTATGGTTGTAGATTCTGACAATAATGCGAAAAACTCACAACACGCAGAAGTTGGCGAAAACAAAACTTTTGAATAAAAACTTAGTTTTCTAAAACTAAAAAACCCATCCTGAAATTCCAGGATGGGTTTTTTTATGAATTCAATTTAGGTTTTATCCCAAAAAAGGATATCTGTAATCTGTAGGAGATACAAATGTTTCCTTCACCAATCTTGGAGAAATCCAACGGTATAGGTTTTGTTTGCTTCCTGCTTTGTCGTTAGTTCCACTTGCACGAGCACCACCAAAAGGTTGTTGCCCCACAACAGCGCCCGTAGGCTTGTCGTTTATGTAGAAGTTACCCGCTGCATTTTCAAGGGCTTTTACAGCCTGCTCAAGCGCATATCTGTCTTCACTAAAAACAGCGCCTGTTAACGCATATTCACTGGTTTCATCAACTAGTTGTAAGGTTTCTTCCCACTTTTTATCGTCATAAACATAAACGGTAAGAACAGGGCCAAATAACTCCGTACACATAGTTGTGTATTTTGGATCTTTTACAACAATTACGGTAGGTTCAATAAAGTACCCTTTGCTCTTGTCGTAATTTCCGCCCGCAATAATTTCAACGCTTTTGTCTTTTTTGGCTGCATCAATATAACTTGCAAGTTTGTCAAAAGATTTTTCGTTAATTACGGCGTTAATAAAGTTGCCCATATCTTCTGGGGTTCCCATTTTAAAGGAACGGATATCGTCAACCAAATATTTTTTAACGTCATCCCAAATACTATTCGAAATATAGCAACGGCTTGCCGCACTACATTTTTGACCTTGGAATTCAAAAGCCCCACGAGCCATTGCTGTAGCAACTTGTTTGGCATCTGAAGTTTTGTGAGCCACAATAAAATCTTTTCCACCAGTTTCTCCAACAATGCGTGGGTAGGTTTTATAGTTTGTTATGTTGTCGCCAATCTTTTTCCAAATTCCTTGAAAAACACCCGTTGAACCCGTAAAGTGAACCCCACTGAAATCTGGACTTGCCATAAGCGTATCTGAAATCATAACAGCATCGCCCATTACCATATTGATTACTCCGGCAGGCACACCCGCTTCACGAAATACATCCATAATAACTTTAGCGGAATACACTTGCGTGTTACTCGGTTTCCAAACAACAACGTTCCCCATTAAGGCAGCACTTGCAGGAAGGTTTCCGGCAATAGCGGTAAAGTTGAAAGGTGTAATTGCATAAATAAAACCTTCCAAAGGTCTGTATTCAATGCGGTTCCAAGCTGCAGAAGTAGATTCTGGTTGCTCAGCATAGATTTCAGTCATATACTGAACGTTGAATCGTAAAAAGTCAATAAGCTCACAAGCTGAATCTATTTCGGCTTGATAAATGTTTTTAGACTGCCCCAGCATAGTTGCTGCGTTTATTTTAGCGCGGTACGGACCTGCAATCAATTCAGCGGCACGTAGAAAAATTCCAGCGCGTTGTTCCCAAGGCATAACAGCCCATTTTTTTCTCGCTTCCAAGGCAGTAGAAATTGCCTCTTCCACATTTTTCTTAGTAGCTTTATAATACGTTCCCAGCACGTGTTTGTGGTCGTGCGGAGGAGACATCGTTTCAGTTTCCTTGGTTTTAACCTCTTTTCCGTTAATAAATAAAGGCACTTCTACAGTAGCCTTGTACATTTCTCTATAAGTTTCAAGCACTTCTTCGCGTTCTGCAGAACCTGGCGCATAGCTTCTTACAGGTTCGTTTACAGCGATTGGCACTTCAAAAAATCCATTTCCCATAACTTTTTAATTTTTGTGTTTATGAAGATTGCAAAGGTACAAATTATTTAGTGTTCAGCGACCCGTAGCGGTAGGCAGTTTTTCCTATTTTAAATGAAGAAATATTCTCGTTTTTTCCGAACAAGATTTATGTAATTTATTAGTTTTACTGACCACTGATTACTTTTTAAAATATGTGTACCGTAACTTTTATTCCGAAACCGAACAAGGGTTTTATACTAACTTCCAATAGAGATGAAGCTCCGGGACGCGAAACATTTCCACCAGAAATTTATAAGGAAGAAGGAGTAAAGTTGCTTTACCCGAAAGATGCCGTTGCCGGCGGAACTTGGATTGGTATAAGTGAAAAGAAAAGGGTTGTAACCCTTATGAATGGTGGTTTTGTAGCACACAAACGAAAACCATTTTACCGAAAAAGTAGAGGTTTGGTCGTGAAAGATTTGCTAAAATGCGAAAACTTAATAGCAGAAATTGAAAATTACGATTTCAACGAAATAGAGCCGTTTACAGCAATTATAGTTGAATGGAAAACGAACGTTCAACTGTTTCAGTTGGTTTGGGATGGCAAAGATTACCATTTTTCCGAAAAGCCGCTGTCGCCACATATTTGGTCTTCTTCGCCATTGTATCCCGAAAACTTAAAAAATAAACGCGAACAATGGTTTTCAGCATTTTTAATGAACGCGCTAAAGCCTTCCGAAGCAGAAATTCTTCAATTTCATAAAACTGGGGGCGAAGGTGATTTCAACAGCAATCTAATTATGGATCGGGGATTTATAAAAACCAAAAGCATTACGCAGATTGTTCAAAATAAAGATTCGGCAATCATGCGTTACGAAGATTTACAAACAAAAAAAATAAGCACCACTCAATTCATTTTTCCGTAGGCTCGCTTTGTACTGTTAGCGTTTCAAAAAAGTATTTTCCTTGCGTTTCGGTTCAACGTTGTATTAATTCATAGAGAACGGAGCGCTTAATTTAAAGAGTGGGATAGAAACTCTAAACCTGCGGGTGGTAGCATAGTTTACCATATTATAGTATCCTTTCATAGCGCCGAATGGAGATAAAAGTAAACAGCCGCTTGTGTACATATGTTTTTCGCCCGGATGAAGAATTGGTTTTTGCCCTATAACACCTTCACCTTCTACAATTTCGGTAACGTTAAGAGCGTCCTTTATTTTCCAGTGCCGCGAGGTAAGTTGTACGGTATCTTTGCTTTGGTTTTCAATCGTTACATTATAGGCAAAGGCATACTGTATTTTACGGTTTTTGTAAAACGTGCCGTCAAATTCGGTTTTCACCGAAATTTTAATCCCTTGTGTTACTTGTTGTACCATGGCTTAATAAAATGCTGCGCTTGCGATAACAAAAATTACTGCGGTAATAGATAAACCTATACCAAACACAGTGTTTAAAATTACAAATTTTATTAATGTTACAATCCTGCTTTGTTGGTAAAAATTTCGCAAAGCTTTATAAAAATAAATTGGCCCTAAGAATAGAAATAAACAACTCACAAAAAAATTCGCTCCCAGGAATAAGTCGGGAACTAAAAATAGGAGCATGGCTAAAAATATAAAACTGAAAATATGGAATATAAAAACCATATGCTCCATATAAGTGTACTTCTTACAGGAATAAATTAACCAGAAAAACAAGGCAAATAGCGGAGCGTAAAAAAATAGAAAAAAAGGCACCTTCGAGATTACATAACTAATAAATGCTGAAGGGTTCTCCCTAATTTTTTCTACTGTTGCATTTTTTGAATAAACCCATTTGTTGAGAGCTGTATTTTTATGATGTAGGCTGTCTAATGCTACTTCGGCATTTTTAATTTTATACTTTTCGTAAAAGCTATTATATAATGTTAGCCGCTTTGAATAACTTTCAAAAAAAGGCAAAGAGTCTAACTGCCTGTCTGAAAAATATTTTAAGGGAGTGTCTGGTTTTTGGTTTTTAATGCTATCTACTATTTTAATGGCTTCTGGCGTTGTTGTCACGTTTAATCCTAACGAATCTAAGATTGCGCGATCCTTGGCGTTGGCAATAAAATTTTGGTTGGCTTCACTCTTAGTAGTGTCTGTATTTACAACATTTAGCAAGCCATTTATTAAAAAGTAAATAATTGATACGCTAAGAAAAAACCGAAAAGGATTGGCATATTTTAATCGTTGCCCTTTTACGTAGTTGCGTGTAATTACACCCGGGCGAAATAATAAATCTTTGAGTGTGCTTCGCAGGCGCGAATCATAAACAAAAATGCTGCTAAAAAATTGGTCGACGAAATCTGTAAATGAAAGTTGTTTGGTGCTGTTAACTTGTGAACAATACGAACAGTAAACATCGCTCCTGTCTATGGGCTGTTCGCAATTGAGGCACTTGGTGCCACGATATTGTAACGATTTTCTTTCGGTAACGTATTTGTTATTTTTGCGTTTCATAGCAAAATAAAATAGTTAGAGTTTCAAGTCAAATTTTCATAATTCAATTGTTGCTAATATTGGTAGAGTTGGCGTAACCCACGCCAATTATGCGGTCATATCGAGCACCTAAATCACGAAAATATACAATTACGGTATAGTTGTTTTCGGTTTGCCAAAAATCGCCACTTACAGCCCCCGGGTCTATGGTTCCGTCTCTATTTACTACAACATATTTATAGTTGTAAAACCCTTGTTTAAACAAGCGAGTAGTGCGGTAGGTGTCGCTTTTTGGGTCGTATTTCATATACGTACTCCCGTCAATAGTCCAGTTGTTAAAATTGCCGTAAAGGTGTATTTCCTTATCGCCAAGATCTTCAAAATACTGAAGATTAAAATGCATGCGAACGTATTCGGCTTCAATATTTTGGTTTTGGGCGTCGATGTTTCGCACTACAAAATTTCCGTTTATATCTGGGTTATAGGTGTACGGCCGGTTGTATCTTGAAATATTTGTATATAAGTAATTTTCGTAAACATCTGTAACTTGTATAGAGCGCACACCGTTTGATGCTGAGCGTTCATCCTTATTATCGAATGCCAGAAATTCATTCCCGCCACCAAAAGATGCTTCTTTATCGTATCTGTAAATAAGTTCGTTGCCCATGGTGTATTGCGGTACAAGATCTGTAATGGCTGTTTTGAGGTTGCTGTTTTGTAACACCAAGGTTTTTACCGTTTGTTTTGGGTTTATCAATAATAAATTTGGTGAATTTACGGTGAACTGAACAACTTGTTTCTCTTCAATTACTCGCAAATCGCGCGCGCGTTTAATTTCAACCCCAACCGATGCAATGTTTTCAATAACCAGAAATCTTCGCGTAAATATAAGGTCGCCGTCGCTGTTGTAAATGCTAAGTAAGTAATTCCCACTTTTTTTAATAGCACGCGTATCGCGATTGGGAATAGATAGTTCGTAATGCGAGTATATTTGAAGCGTATTTAACGAGTTTTGGTAATCTTGAATTCGCACATCGTCAAAACCATCTAAATATTCACTTTTGGACAGATCGCTTGGTGTCCAATCAAAATTGTAATGTGTAATTGTATAGTAAAAATCTTCTTCTTCACCATTTAAGGCGTCAAAAGATAGTTGCAAATTGTTGCCTAAATTAATTATTGGCAATTGGCTGAGGTCTGTTGCTCCACGAAATTGAATGGTGCTAATGTAAGTGGGCTCTACTTTTTCAATAATTTGCGAAAATGCAGGAAAGACAGATAATATAAAGAGAAATGCGGCTGAAAGCGTTTTTAACATAACAGTGGTTTAAAAAGCTAAGATAACAAAATTTGTGCCTCTTACGCGCGCAGGTTGTGGAAAGCCATTCATGTTTTATTCTTCGGTGAAAATTCTTCCTTTATTTGAACGATTGTTAAATAAAGCTTTATAAAACGGATTAGCTGTATTCTATTTTTGTGGAATATTCAACAAACTGTTTCGAGCTAAAGACAACGCTTGGTCATATTGCTATCAATCTGAATTGAAATTTATTAGCAAACAATTTTTAAAATCTTTTTCATTTAATAGTGTATTCTATAATTTAAAATCATTTTATATAGAATACCCTGCCTTTTAACACAGAAAATTATACCCTTTTGTTGTGCAATGAGGGTTTTAATTTATAAATTTGCACGCCCGTAGTCCCCGATGGTATAATTTGAGGGATTAGCGGGTGTTAAAAAGGCATTATTAATATCCATATTTATGTCCAAAGACATTAAAATTAAAAAAGGTCTTACCATTAAATTACAGGGCGACGCAGATAAAACCTTGTCAAACGCTCCGCGATCGAGAACTTTCGCAATAAGACCTTCCGATTTTCATCTCATCACCCCTAAAATGGTGGTTAAAGAAGGTGGAAAAGTTCAGGCTGGTGAAACCATTTTCTACTCAAAGAACAATGAAATTGTAAAGTTTGTTTCGCCCGTTAGCGGAACACTTACTAAAATTTCACGCGGCGCAAAACGTGTTATTACTGAAATCTCTATTGAAGCAGATGCGCAGGATTCTTTTAAAGAATTTGGAGTGTTAAATCCAACTGCTTCCGGTGCTGAAATTAAAGCCCGCTTGTTAGAGGCTGGCTGTTGGCCGTTTATTATGCAACGTCCGTACGCGATAATTGCAGACACAGAGCAGGAGCCTAGAGATATTTTTATTTCTGGTTTTAGCACAGCCCCGTTGGCAAACGATTTAGATTTTTCGTTACACGGAAAAGAAAATGAGCTACAGGCTGCGTTAACTGCCCTTAGCAAACTTACCAAAGGGCAAGTGCACGTAAGCATTCCTAAAAGTGGAGATTCTCCATTTAAGGCAATGAAAGACATCGCACTTCATCGCGTTTCTGGTCCGCATCCTGCAGGAAATGTAGGTACACAAATAAACAAGATAGGCCCAGTTAATAAAGGTGAGGTTATATGGACAGTGGCGCCACAGGATCTAGTAATAATTGGTGAATTGCTACTTACAGGTAAATTTAACGCCGAACGTATTGTTGCACTTGCCGGATCTGAGGTAAATACTCCTAAATATTACAGAACCCGAATTGGTGCTGAGGTCTCAACCTTTATATACGATTCTGGACTAAAAGACGAAAACGTTCGTGTTATTAGTGGCGACGTGCTTACGGGACAAAAAATTTCGCCTAAAGGCTATTTGGGTTACTATAGTAATACCGTATCGGTAATTCCTGAAGGAGACGATTATGAACTTTTTGGTTGGAACAAACCCGTATTCGATAAAATATCGACTTCAAGAGCACTTACATTTTCTTGGCTAATGCCTAATAAGGTTTACGATCTCGATACTAATACCAATGGGGAGCACCGTAATTTTGTTGTAACAGGTAATTACGAAGAAGTTTTTCCACTAGATATGTATCCATTACAAATGCTGAAATCTTGTATGATTCAAGATTTAGATGAAATGGAAGCTTTGGGAATGTACGAAGTGGCTCCCGAAGATTTTGCACTTACCGAATTTATTTGCGTAAGTAAGCAACCACATCAACAAATTATTAGGAACGGTCTTGATTTAATGTATAAAGAAATTGGATAATTATTCATTTTGAAAAAATGAAAAATACGTAGTATATGGGATTGAAACAGAATTTACATAAGCTAAAGGAAAAATACAAGGGCACTAAAATGGCCCCTGCATTTAATGCACTGCATACCTTTTTATATACGCCGAATGAAACTACACATTCTGGCTCGCATGTTCGCGCAGCAGACGATTTAAAGCGAACCATGAATACGGTTATTATGGCGCTAGTTCCGTGTTTAATCTTCGGAATTTTTAACGCAGGTTACCAACACTACGCAGCTATCGATGCTACCTTGCGATTAGATCCGTTAGGCAATTTTTTTACTTGGGATAATTTTATCTTGGGTGCTTGGACGGTCTTACCGTTGGTAATTGTTTCGTATTTGGTAGGGCTTGGCGTAGAATTTATTTTTGCTGTAATTAAAGGCCATGAAGTGGAAGAAGGTTATTTGGTTACCGGAATGCTAGTGCCGCTTATCGTTCCTATTGATATTCCACTTTGGATGCTCACCGTTGCGGTAATCTTCGGTGTAGTTATCGGAAAGGAAGTTTTTGGAGGAACGGGAATGAATATACTCAACCCCGCTTTAACCATCCGTGCTTTCCTCTTCTTCGCATATCCTACTTGGATGAGTGGCGATAAAGTTTGGGTACACGGCGCAAAAGAAATGGCCGGGCAACCAGATGCTATTTCTGGCGAAACCATTCTTGGGAGTTTAGCACAAAATCACGAACCTATTTATAGTATTTGGGATAGTTTTTGGGGCTTTATCCCAGGCTCGGTAGGCGAAACTTCTACCTTCCTTATTTTAATTGGTGCTGCATTTTTAATTTTCACTAAAGTTGGCAGCTGGCGTATTATGCTCTCCGCAGTAATTGGAGCCATTGTAATGGGGCTAATTTTTAACGGTGTAGTAGATCAAGGTTGGATTCAACAAGGCAGTAGTTTCTACGGCTTAATGAGCGAAACTTTCTGGCATCATCTAGTAATAGGCGGATTGGCTTTTGGTATTGTTTACATGGCCACAGACCCCGTAACGGCTTCGCAAACCAACAAGGGAAAATGGATTTATGGTTTCTTTATCGGTTTTATATCGGTTTTAATTCGGGTATTTAACCCAGCATACCCTGAAGGCGTGATGCTTGCAATTCTGTTGATGAATGTATTTGCACCAACCATAGATCACTATGTGTTAAAAGGAAATATTAAGAAGAGATTGAAACGTTTAAAAGCAAAAACAGCGTAATCATGGCGAAGTACACAGATAAAAATTCATACACCATTATCTTTGCAATTATTATGGTGCTTGTAGTTGGCTCTCTTTTGGCCGGCGTTGCGCAAGGACTTAAAAGTAAGATAACACTTAATGAGCGTTTTGAGAAAATGCAAAACATTCTATACGCAATGGGTGTAAACGAAAATGAAGGCGATGGCGATGTAAACTTTATCGCTACCAGTAAAGTTGAAGAAGCTTTTGCAGCTAATATTAAAAAACAGTTGGTTATTCAAGGCGACGACGTAACTGAAGATCCGGAAGCTTATTTAATAGATATTAAAAAAGAAGAAACAAAAGCAAAGGATCCAAATTACCAACGTAGACTACCACTGTTTATAGGTGAAAAGGACGGCCAGACTTTATATATAATTCCTATGAGAGGAAAAGGTTTATGGGATGCTATTTGGGGTTTTGTAGCTGTAGATAAATCATTAGTAGTACAAGGGGTGTTTTTCGACCACGCAGGTGAAACGCCTGGTTTGGGAGCTGAGATTAAACAACGCTACTTTATGGACGACTTTACTGGCGAAAATATAATGGATGGTGATGCCTTTAAAGGCATAACTGTCGCAAAGGGAAATAACGACCCAATAAACGAAAATAAAACAGACAATAAGGTTGATGCCATTGCAGGAGCCACCATTACTGGTGATGGGGTAACAGCAATGATAAAAAAGGACGTACGAATGTACTTGCCTTACCTAAAATCTTTAATTCAATAAATTATGGCATTGCTATCAAAAAAAGACAGTCGGTTAATCCTAGATCCATTGGCAGACAATAACCCAATTACCATTCAGGTTTTGGGCATCTGTTCTGCATTAGCTATTACAGCACAATTAAAAGCATCTATCGTAATGGCCATTTCGGTTATTGCTGTACTTGGTATTGGAAACGTCGTTATCTCACTAATGCGAAATGTTATACCGTCAAAAATTAGAATTATAGTGCAATTGGTGGTTGTAGCAGCACTTGTAATAATTGTAGATCAAGTTTTGAAAGCCTTTGCCTATTCCTTAAGTAAAGAGCTTTCCGTTTTTATTGGTCTTATTATTACCAACTGTATTATTATGGGGCGTTTTGAAGCTTTTGCCTTGGGGAACGGACCTTGGCGCTCTTTCTTAGATGGAATTGGAAACGCAGCTGGTTATGGTGTAATACTTATAATCGTTGGCTTTTTCCGCGAACTTTTAGGCTCTGGAACTTTATTGGGTATCCAAGTATTGGGCGATCCCATTTCAAAAACCGGGCTTTACGCCATAGGTTACGAGAATAACGGCTTTATGTTATTGTCGCCAATGGCATTAATTATCGTTGGATTAATTATCTGGGTGCAACGCGCACAAAATAAAGACTTAATAGAGGAATAACAAAATTGGCACGAACACAGTAGGTGTCCTACTGCTAAAAGTTTCTGCAAACTGAATACTCAAAAAAATGGAACACGTAGAGTTATTTTTTAAATCAATCTTTATAGATAACATGGTATTTGCAACCTTCCTCGGAATGTGTTCATACCTAGCTGTATCTAAAAAAGTGGCAACAGCTGTAGGTCTTGGCGCTGCGGTAATTTTTGTACTTGCCGTAACCGTGCCAATTAACTGGCTGCTAGATCAGTATATTTTAAGAGACGGAGCTTTATCTTGGTTAGGCGAAGAATACGCCTCGTATGATTTAGGTTTCCTTTCCTTCATTCTTTTTATTGCTACTATCGCTACGATGGTGCAATTAGTAGAAATAGTTGTTGAAAAGTTTTCACCTTCACTTTATAACTCTTTAGGTATTTTCCTTCCGTTAATTGCTGTAAACTGTGCCATTTTAGGAGGTTCGTTATTTATGCAATCTAGAGAAATTCCTACTTTAGGCTTGGCTTTAAATTATGGTATTAGTTCGGGTATCGGGTGGTTTTTAGCAATTTTAGCGATTGCTGCCATTCGCGAAAAAATACGTTATTCTAATGTTCCCGCTCCTTTGCGAGGCCTAGGAATTACATTTATTATCACAGGCTTGATGGCCATCGGCTTTATGAGTTTTGGTGGTATGCTAACAGGTGGCGACGAATCAACTCCTTCATTAGACGGAAATCCTGAAAATGTGGGAATGCAGACAGAACAGATTCAACAAGACAATATAGAAACCGAAGAAACCGTAAAAGTTTCAACTATAACGAAGCAATAGTATGTTTTTAGCAGTAAGTACATTAGGAGTTATAATAGTAACGGTTATTGCCTTTTTGGTGCTAACCCTACTATTGGTGTCATTATTACTTTTTACCAAACAGAAGCTTTCACCCTCTGGCCCAGTAAAAATTACCATTAATGACGAAAAAGTAATTGAAGTAGAAAGTGGTGGTTCACTATTATCTACTTTGGGTGGTGAAAAAATATTCCTGCCATCAGCTTGTGGTGGTGGTGGAACTTGTATTCAATGTGAATGCCATGTACTTGAAGGTGGTGGTGAAGCATTGCCTACCGAAACACCTCACTTTA
The DNA here is from genome assembly GCF_022008365.1 of Aequorivita vitellina. Taxonomy (GTDB): domain Bacteria; phylum Bacteroidota; class Bacteroidia; order Flavobacteriales; family Flavobacteriaceae; genus Aequorivita; species Aequorivita vitellina. The sequence continues at coordinate 70,652 of NZ_JAIRBA010000005.1, read as the reverse complement.
CCCGTAAAGAATTACAAGAAGGAATGCGACTTTCCTGTCAAGTGAAAGTAAAGCAGGATATGAATATCACAATTCCTGAAGAAGTTTTCGGAATTAAAAAGTGGGATGCCACCGTTGTGAGAAATTACAACGTTGCTTCATTTATTAAAGAATTTGTAGTTGAAATCCCTGAAGATATGAATTACAAAGCAGGAGGTTATATTCAAATTGAAATTCCACCTTGCGAAATTAAGTTCGAGAATATGGACATTACTGCCCATCCCGAAGAACACGAAAGACCCGATAAATTTCAAGAAGAGTGGGATAAGTTTAAACTTTGGCCCCTTGTAATGAAAAATACCGAAACTGTTGAAAGAGCCTACTCTATGGCTTCGTACCCAGCAGAAGGTCGCGAAATTATGCTTAACGTTCGTATTGCAACTCCACCATTTGACCGTGCTAAAGGCGGATGGATGGATGTAAATCCGGGGATAGCTTCTTCATATATCTTCAACTGTAAAGAAGGAGATAAGGTTGTAATTTCAGGTCCTTATGGCGAATTCTTCATAAATCCTTCCGAAGCAGAAATGCTTTACGTAGGTGGTGGAGCCGGAATGGCACCTATGCGTTCGCACTTATACCACCTTTTCAAAACCCTTAAAACCGGTAGAAAAGTTACATATTGGTACGGAGGCCGTTCTAAAAGAGAACTTTTCTATTTAGAACACTTTAAAGAATTGGAGGCCGAATTTCCAAACTTTAAATTCTATTTGGCTTTAAGTGAACCAGCCGAAGAGGACAACTGGAAAGTGAAAAAGGATATGCAAGACGAAGAAGGCGACGGTTTTGTAGGCTTTATCCACCAAGTGGTTATTGATAATTACTTAAACCACCACGAAGCTCCCGAAGATATTGAGCTCTATTTCTGTGGCCCACCATTGATGAACCAAGCAGTTCAAAAGATGGGTGAAGATTTTGGAATCCCAGACGAAAACATTCGTTTTGATGATTTCGGAGGTTAATAATTGCTTCCTATAAAAACTTAACAACCGTTTCATTTTTATGGAACGGTTTTTTTATACCGAAGAAGTTTAAAAATTACATTCAAATATTCGTAATTTTGAAGTCACTTATGAGCGAGAAACTTAACAAACAGGAATTGCACAACCTCGCGATGAATATCGTGGGGAAACAGCTGGAAACAGATGGCTATGAATTTTTAGGCGTAAATTCAAAATTGAAACGAGATCCACAATTTGTGGCTTTAAAAGATAAAACCCTTCATTTTATTATTGTACGTGCCATATCGTATCCGCAGGATGCACACGCGTTCGACCCACTTTTTATGCAAACCATAAAGGAGCACGCAGCTAAGTTTGAAGCCAAAACATTTTACGCAGGAGTTGGCCTCGGTCACGGTACAGATTATGGCAAACCAGTAATCAAAAATGAAGATTATACCGTTGTTTATAAAGGCTTACAAGAGATTCATTAATTTTATGACTGCTACTATTTTATTAAAATTAAACCAAATGCTTCACACATTAAAATACCTATCTTTTTCAGTTCTTTTTTTATTTCTTTCCTGCGGAAACGATAAGCCACAACCTAAATTTTTACAAGGCGAAGCATTTGGCACTACTTATAATATTCAGTTTTATTCCAATAAAAATATAGACTTTCAAAAAGGGTTGGATTCAATAATTTCCGTGGTGAATCACTCCGTAAGCACCTATATTCCCGAAAGCGATATTTCAAAAGTAAACCGCGGAGATTCCACTGTGGTTGTAGATTCAATATTTAAGGAAGTTTTTGAAATCTCAAAAGACGTCAATAAAAAAACCAATGGTTATTTTGATCCTACCGTTGGGGTGTTGCGAAATGCCTATGGGTTTGGCGACGTAAAACCTCTGAAAAATATTGATAGCACCACCTTAGATTCTTTGATGAAATACGTAGGTTTTCACAAAGTGAAAATCAATGCTGATGGCACTGTTTCCAAAGAACACCCAGAAATATATTTCGACTTTAATGCGGTGGCAAAGGGCTTCGGAATTGATCTGCTTGGGCGTTATTTAGAATCTAAAGGTGTAACCGATTATTTAATTGAATTGGGAGGTGAAATTCTCACAAAAGGTGAAAACCTTGCCAAAAATCAAAAATGGAAAGCGGGAATAGAAAATGTAGATTCTGAACTGGAAGACCGAAGTATTGAAGCTATCGTTGCCTTAAAAAATATAGGAATGGCTTCCTCGGGCAATTATCGAAAATTCCGAATTGATTCGGCAACTGGTAAAAGATATGTGCATACTTTAAATCCTTTAACGGGTTCGGCTGAAAAGAGCGACGTTACAAGCGCTACTGTACTTGCACCTACTTGCGGACTTGCAGATGCGTATGCCACTTCGTTTATGGCGTTGGGATTAGAAAAATCGAAAGAAGTCTTAAAAAATCTACCTAAAATTGAAGCTTATTTAACCTTTAATGATTCATTAAACAACCATCAAGTTTTTATGACGGATGGTTTCAAAAAACAATTAGCGAACTAATTTTTTACATACGGGAATGAATTCGCCCAACGGAAGTCTATATTTTTCAACTTCGTCGGCAGCAATGGTTTTTGTGTAATCCACGGCTTCCACTTTAAAGCCAATACTTTTTAGTTTTGTAAAATAATCCATTCCATAAACTCGCACATGGTCGTATTGTCCAAATATTTTGGCGCGTTCTTTTGGGTCGGTAATACTGTTATCTTCAAAAGTTTCTTCCAAATCTGCTTTATACGGAACTTGAAGAATAGCCGTACCACCCGGTGCCAAAACGCGATAAATTTCTTGCATGGCTTTTGTATCGTTGGGAATGTGTTCCAAAACGTGGTTGCAGATTATAAAGTCGAATTCATTATCTGCAAAAGGTAAGTCGCAGATATCTGCTTTTACATCGGCAATGGGTGAATTTAGATCGGTTGTAACGTAATCCAGATTTTTCATTTTTCTGAATTTCTTATAAAACGCTTGTTCGGGCGCAAAGTGAAGCACTTTTATATTTTCGGTAAAAAACCCTGTTTCATTTTTAAGATACAGCCAAAACAACCGGTGTCTTTCCAAAGAAAGAGTGCCGGGAGAAAGTACATTTTCACGAACAACTTCATAGCCATACGGAAGAAACTTACGGTACGATTTACCATCAATCGGGTCTGTATATTTATTCCCTTTTAGAAAAAAAGCAAGTATGGGTCTTCCTATAATACTCAATCTAATGAGTAATGGTCGCGGGATGGTATTTAGTATTTTTTTGAACAAATGTTTCGGGTTGTTACGCAGAGTTGCACAAAGGTTTCGCGGAGTTTCACTGAGAATTTATAAATCTTTTTAAACCGTTTTTTAAGAGTAATGTGTGAAAATTGAATAATGATCCAAGAGGATAATTTCCTAATTTTAAATACGTCAATACTTGAGCCGAATGAACATCTGTAAAGCTTTCAACGGTTTTAATCTCTATCACTACTTCACTTTCTACTAATAAATCAATTCTGTAACCGTGGTCTAGTTTTATGTCTTTATAAATTATAGGTAAAGGTTTTTCTTTTTCAACGATTAAGCCTTTTGATCGTAATTCGAATAAAAGGCATTCTTGATAAGCAGATTCCAAAAGGCCAGGTCCAAGATTTCGATGAACTTCAATTGCCGAACCAATAATGATTTCAGTTAATTTATTATCCATTTCTAATTAAATTACTCTGTGAAACTCTGTGTTCCTCCGCGAAACTCTGTGTAATAGCTTCTTCAGCTATTTCTAAATTCCTTCTCCTCATCACTTACAATCCCCAACGCTTCATAAACGTAATCAAACGTAGAAAGCAATTCGGGTTTTCCGTCAACGAGAGCAATATTGTGCTCAAAATGTGCGCTTGGTTGCCCGTCTTGCGTAACAATGGTCCAGCCGTCGCTTAATTGTTTCACTTTGTGTGTACCCATATTTATCATCGGCTCTAACGCAATGGTCATTCCTTCAATAAATTTCTTGCCGCGACCGCGACGTCCGTAATTCGGCATTTCGGGGTCTTCGTGCATTTTTCTTCCCAAACCATGTCCCACTAATTCACGAACAACGCCGTAACCGTGTGCTTCGCAATATTTTTGAATTGCAAATCCTACATCGCCCACGCGGTTGCCAGCTTTAAATTCGCGGATACCAACATAAAGTGATTCTTTAGTTATTTTCAGTAGTTTTTTAATTTCTGGATCTATTTCGCCTATTTCAAAAGTGTAGGCGTGGTCGCCATAAAAGCCATTTTTAATTGCGCCACAGTCAATAGCCACGATATCGCCATCTTTCAACGGAATATCGGTTGGCAAACCGTGAACCACCGCTTCGTTTACACTAGTTAATAGCGTAGAAGGGCAATCGTACAAGCCCAGAAAACCTGGAATGGCATCTTGGCTTCTAATGTAATCTTCAGCCATTTTATTAAGCTGATTGGTGGTAACGCCCGGTTTTACTTCCTTTGCGAGCATTCCCAACGTACGGGATACTACCAAAGCACTTTCGCGCATTAATTCTATTTCTTCTCTTGTTTTTGGTATTATCATAGTGCTATTTTAAAAAGGAGAAAAATCCTTTTTTCTGTGTTTTAGATTTTGCGGGAGCAGCTTCCCCAGTAAGTTGCTGGTATATTTCGCCCCAACCTTTTAGCCCACCAATATTGCGGTCGTCTATAAAAACATCTGCGTGAATTTTTCGGCTGTGGGTGATGTCAAATTCCTCTTCCGGAAAACTGTTGTTTACCGCATAAAAAACAATTCCATTTTCTTTGCAGAAAGCTACAGCTTCGTCTAAAGTTCGGCCTTTTCGATAGGTCCATAAAATAAGCCGATGCCCTTGGCTTTGCAATTTTTTCAGTGTGTCAAAAGCAAAAATTATAGGACGGCCAATGTCTGGATACGCATCCTCAACAATGGTACCGTCAAAATCTACGGCTATGGTAATGGTTTCTCTAATCATCGTCTTTTTTCAAGGCGCAAATTTACAAAGAATTATACCATTGCTAAAGTTTATTCGGCGTAAGCATGTGTGTATTCTTTTCCGCTTAAAATGGCGAGCATATCTTTTTCAAGACTTTCAATTGGGTATTCCACAATTCGGCCCAATTCATTGCCGTCTTTGTAAAGTATAATTGTGGGTACGTGTGTAATGTTTTTTCCGCTCTCAAAACCTTGTGGCGTCGTTTTTTCTTCGGAAACAGTAATCAATGTAAGTTTAGATTCGTCAAAACCTGTATCGTCCAAAATTTTGTAAAAATGTGGCGTTTCGCGTTGGCTATCTTCGCACCAAGTGCCCATAAAAAGGGTGATTGTTACATCTTTTAAAAGTGGCTGTAACTGTTGCATTACTTCAGAATCTGCGCTGTAACTTTCGTAGCCAGAATTAAACCAACTTTTAAATGCGTCCATTTGGAAACCTTTGCGATTGGCTTTACCCAAAAGCATTACAGATTCTTCGTAGGGAACGGTGTCGTTTATTTTTTCGTGTATATTTTCTGAAATCATCTCTTTTGAAGTGTTTTCGTCTATTTTATTTTTTTCTTTTGAAGAATTGCAAGCAACTACTGTAATTGCCGAAATGATTAGAAATATTTTTTTCATTTTTATTATTTTGAAATTGATTTGTTTAACACTGTTTTTAACTAGATTTTTTATGAATGAAAGTGTCCAATTCTAAATATTTCTCCTTCATTAAACTAAGTGCAAATGCAGCCCCAGCAGCACTAAAAACCGAATAATCGAAAACACCTTTTATCCCCGTCGAAAAAGTCATGGATAAAGCGAAAAGCAACAAAAGAAACCCGCTTAATTTTGCAAATAGTTCCGTTTTAAAACCAATTAAAAGAAAGAGTGCGAAAATTATTTCGGCTGCAGTGGCAACAATAGCTACCGTGGGAATTAACGATATAGGAATCCAAGGATTTATTATTTCGGTGTATTCTAAAAAACTATTCCAATTTCCCCAAGCTGAAACGTCTTGCGGCCACCACCCAAATCGGTCTGCAGAGGCAGATAAAAACCCGGCTGCAATGGCGAGTCTAAGAAATAGTTTGATGATCCTTTTTGTCATAATTCAACTTATAAGTCGTCCATAATTATAAATGCTTACCCACACATTAAATCAGTGAATGCTGCGTCATTATTTCGGGCTTTTCAATACCCATTATATCGAGAATTGTAGGGGCGATATCTCCTAAAATTCCGTTATTAACAGTTTTAATTTCAGAGTCCACAACAATAATTGGCACCGGATTTATAGTATGCGCCGTATTTGGTGAACCATCGGCATTACGCATGGTTTCGCTGTTGCCGTGGTCTGCAATTATTATTGTTGTGTAATGGCTTTTCAAGGCCTGCTCCACGATTGCTCGCGCACAATTATCTACAGTTTCGCAAGCCTTTATTGCTGCTTCAAAAACACCGGTATGCCCAACCATATCTGGGTTTGCAAAGTTTAGGCATATAAAATCGGCTGTTTCTTTTTCAATTTCAGGCAATATCATATCCCGAAGCTCGTATGCGCTCATTTCGGGTTTCAAATCGTAGGTTGCCACAGTGGGCGAGGGGCAAAGAATTCGTTTTTCACCTTCAAAAGGAATTTCTCTTCCGCCTGAAAAAAAGAAGGTAACGTGTGGATATTTCTCAGTTTCGGCAATTCTTATTTGCTTCTTTCCGTTTCTTTCCAATACTTCGCCTAAAGTATCGTTTAAGTTTTCTTTGTTGTAAACCACATGAATATTTCCGAAGGAATCGTCATAATTTGTAAGGGTTACAAAATACAACGGAAGCGTTTTCATTCCGTATGGCTCGTAATCCTTTTGCGTTAAAACCTCGGTGAGTTGTCTGCCGCGATCGGTTCTAAAGTTGAAGAAAATCACCACATCATCTTTGTCAATTGTTGCAACTGGTTTCCCTTCAGGATTGGTCATTGTAATTGGTTCGATAAACTCGTCTGTAATTCCTTCAGCGTAACTTGCTTCAATACTTTTTACGGCATTTTTTGAAGGTTTCCCTTTTCCGAAGCGCAACAAATCGTATGCTTTTTTTACGCGCTCCCACCTTTTGTCTCGGTCCATTGCGTAGTAACGCCCAATGATTGAAGCTAATTTTCCGCCGGTATTTTTTAAATGGTTTTCCAAATCTTCAATAAACCCTTTTCCCGAATGCGGGTCCACATCGCGGCCGTCTGTAAAAGCATGCACATACACATTTTTTAAACCTTTTTTTTGAGCAGCGCTTAACAAACCTTTTAAATGGTCAATGTGCGAATGCACGCCACCGTTGGAAACAAGGCCTAAAAAATGGACGTTTTTATTATTGACTTTTGCGTAATCGAAAGCTTTTTGCAATTCGGGTTCGCTGCTGATTGTTCCCTTTTCAACCGCCATATTTATTTTGGCAAGGTCTTGATAAACTATTCTTCCGGCGCCAAGATTCATATGTCCCACTTCGCTATTGCCCATTTGACCGTTGGGCAAGCCAACGTTCATGCCGTGGGTTAACAACTGTGCGTGCGGATATTTTTTATAAAGCGAATCTATAAACGGTGTGTCGGCTTGGGCAACCGCAGAAACAGAAGGATCCTGCGTAATTCCCCAACCATCGAGGATCATTAAAAAGACTTTTTTATTCATAGTGTAAAGATACGAAGGGTAGTTTGGAAATAGGTTTTGAAATCTTAGTTTTAAAACTTGTGAGTATAAAAATTCGAGTTTTTAAATATTGAGTACATAAATTATTTTAAGGAAGTAGTTTCGGGTTGATATCCAAAATATTTTCTTTTACATACCTAGAAATAAAATCGTCTGAAAAATTCTCGTTGCCCATCAATTTTTCTTCCGAAAGCATTTTCTTCACATCAATTTTTTCTTTGTATTCCTTCAACATCGCGATGGAAACCGGGGCGTAACTAAAATGCCACGGTTCATATTTAAAACCTTTGCGGTTGCCGTTATCTGTGTAAACTTCGTAAAAGTCGAATTTTTCGGAGTTGTCATCTAGCCACATTTTTAATTTGCAAAAAGGCCCGGTGCCGTGAAAATTTTCAGGCATCAATACATTTGAAGGGCGAGGCGCATTGGCGTCAATAATATCGATGTCGGTTCCCCAATGGTGGCGCGATGTGCCTGGAATGGTGGAATATTCAATGATTTTTTCAAGAGCTTTTTCGGGGGAAAGTCCCTGATTTGTAAAACGTTTATACTTGCCTTCAAAAATTTCTTTTTGCCGCTGAAAACTTCGGTATGCCGAAACTACTTCAATGTTTATATTTTCCTTTGCAGCGGCCGCTTTCATTTTAATGAATGCTTCCTTTGCAGTTTTGTGCATTTTAGAAGTATAGCTGTCGCCAACAATATCTGGATTTCCTTTGCCAATTAATTGGTTTCTTGAAAATTCCTCTGAAAAACTTTTAAAAGAAAACTGTGGAAAAATGGCCAAACTTAGCCCCGCAATACCTGAAATTTTAATAAATTCGTTTCGCTTCATTTTATGTTTTAGTGAAGTTTTAAAATTACCATTATTTTGAAAGATAACGCCATTTCAATCCGCATTATTGACCCCAAAGAAATTTTTAGCATTATTCCGTTGATGCAAAAGCTTGGGAATTTTACCGTTTCCGAAGCATTGCTACAAGAACGCTTGCAAGAAATGACCCAACAAAATTACGAATGCCTCGGCATTTTTGATGCCGAAAAATTAATTGGCGCTTGTGGCCTGTGGTTTCAAACCCGTCACTATGCCGGGAGAAGCCTGGAGATGGATCACGTTATAATTGACGATGCCTACCGAGGTCGCGGCATCGGCAAAATGCTTATCGATTTCGTCACAGACTGCGCAAAGAAAAAATCGTGTAATTGGGTTGAGTTAAACAGTTATGTGCACAATTTTCCTTCGCATAAATTTTTCTACAATCAAGGCTTTGTGGCCAAAGGGTATCACTTTGTAAAAGAGCTTTAATTTGATACTGCTCTAGTTCACCCAAACCTCCATAAATGGTTATTTATAGTAGCTGCTTAGTCTTCCTATTGAGCAATGCTAACATCGAGATTATACTAGAATCTCTTGTGTTCAATTGGCCCAAAGACTCCCTATCCTTTCGCAAATTTAATTCCGATCTGTGTTCTGGTTAATCATCCTGCTTAATAGCTGCTTAGGCCGTAAACTTAATTTGTGACATAACATTATTATAATAGTATGGAGGTTAAACTATATAACATACTTATAGTAATATTAAAGTAACTATATAGTATAGCTATAGTATGTTTATAGTATGTATATAGTATGTTTATACTATATCATTATTACTAAAGATCCTACTTATCCTTTAATAATATTATAGGCTATAAAAAGCAATTTTTTTGTAATTCCGTTAAGGGGTATAGAAAATTTCTTGAGAACAGAAGTCGCTTAAACCAGACTAACTGGCGTTCGCGTCATAATTATCTTCTTGCAGTAATTTGGCTGATTAAAATCTTAAAGTAGCACCACTTTCAACTTCATGCGGCTCTTTCCCCTGTTCAAAAACGCGGGCCTTTAGTTTGCCTTTTAGCGTAATTTCATCGCCTTTTACTCGTAACCAACTTTCTTCGCGGAGACCAACAACTGGGACGGTGTTCTGGGTATGAAACTCTGCAATGCGGGTTTCACGGGTTTCGCCCATGTGCTTACTTTCTGGGTTTGGATCTAAATAATGCGGATTAAGGTTGAACGGAATTACGCCCAAAGTTTTAAATGAAGGCGGATAAACAATAGGCATATCGTTAGTAGTTTGCATAGAAACGCCACAAATATTGCTGCCAGCACTGGTGCCCATATACGGCAAACCTTTAAAAATAGCTTGGCGTAGTGGTTGCATCAACTCCAAACGGTAGAGGGCATTAACCAAAACAAAGGTGTTGCCGCCGCCCGTAAATGCGCCTTTAGCGTTTTTTAATGCTTCTACAGGATTGTCAAAAGTGTGCAATCCAACCAGTTTTTTACCTATTTCAGTAAAAGCTTTTGCAGCTTTTGCCGTGTATTGGTCGTGGCTAATTCCGCCGGGACGCGCGTAGGGGATAAAGATTACTTCTTCGGTGTCTTTAAAAAGCTCGGCCATTTCTTCCGTTAGGTAATCGAGATAGTCGCCGCCATATACGGTGCTCGTGCTTGCAATTATCAATTCCCGCATCGCTACTCCGCTCGATATAGAATTCGACGAGAATCTCTTTGAGTCTGTGTTCATCATTATAAATAAGTTTTCAAAAATGTAAATTTAACTATTGGGAATGTAAACTTTAAGTTTTCACTAACAAAACAAATACGTACTTTTAATGAATGACAAAAAAACTACTCCTACTTTTATTTATTGCAGTTTCCTTCACGATGTTTGCGCAGGATATTGACCGCACAAAAGTTGCTGGAAAAATACACGTTCCCCAAGGCGAGGATGCCGAAGGTATTTCAGTTTACAATATTTCGGCACAGAAAGGAACCATCACCAACCCCGATGGCAGCTTCGAAATTGAATTGGCCGAAAACGATCGTGTGCAAATTTTAGCCCTTCAGTACCAATCGTTTACCGTAATAATCGATAAAGGAATTATAGAAAGAAAAACAATGAATATTTTCTTGAATCCTGCGGTGAACCAATTGGAAGAAGTTGTGGTGCGACCCTACGACCTTTCCGGAAATATAAATGTGGACGTAAAAAAAATACCTACCTATAACGTTACCAAAGACTGGGATTTGAGCTACAAAAATTTAGAATACGGTTATACTTTCGTGCCAGACGATAAAACAGCCATCTCTGGCAATGCTGCCGAAGAAGCGCTGCACGGCAATGCTTTAACGAATGGCGCAAATGTTTTGGCGCTTTTGGGTGGCGTGGCAAATTTGCTTTTTCCGAAAGGGAACAAAATTTCGCCAGTTGAAAAGCAAGATGATATAAATACCGTAAGTAACAATATTCAACAGCGTTTTAGTAGGGATTTTATTGAAGCTAATTTTGGGATTCCGGATGAAAAAGCAGTCGATTTTTTGTTTTTTGCCCAAGAAAATGGTTTGGATAAAACCTTGCTAAAACCCGAAAATGAAATGCAATTGATGGAATTTCTTTTCAAAAAAAGTGAAGAGTACAAAAAACGAGGTGAGTAAACGAAACCGGCTTTATTAGAAGAAGAACCGTTCTCCGCTAATCTATTTTAATCAAGATGATAAAATAGTAACTGATATTTGTAACATCTATTTCTAACGACCGTCTAATATTTTATCAATTTTTCTATTTTAAATGAAGTACTTCAATATTTTCCTTTTATTGATGGTTTTCCCTTTGATTTCGGGTGCATCGGCGCATAAATTTTATGTTAGTATTACCAAAATTGAATACGTAAAGGAAAAAAATTCGCTTCAAATAATTACTAAAATTTTCACTGATGATATTGAAGATGTGCTTCAACAGCGGTACGATACTTCAATTTCACTCGATACTAAAAAAGAAACCGAAGCCGCCGATAAAGATTTGAAGCAATACCTTCTTCAAAAGATAAATATAAAAGTGAACGGCAAAGCTGTTAAACTTAATTATTTAGGGAAAGAATACGATACCGATATGATGGTTGCCTACATAGAAGTTGAAGACGTGAAAGCTATAAAATCGATAGAAATAGAAAATAAAGTATTGATGGAAATGTTTGACGAACAGCAAAACATAATTCATTTAAAAACCCCAACCACGCGCCGTAGTTTGATACTTGACAAAGACGAGCCGCGGGGAATATTAAAATTTAATTAATACATTGCAATCAATTTCTCAAAATCCTCATTTATTATGAAGTTACTTAGCTCCCTCTTATTTGCTGGGCTTTTCCTTTTTGCGGGCGTAGTTATGGCGCAAGATGAAACAGAGTCTCAAAAGCGCGACCCCGGACATTACAATACAAACCGTTTTAAACAACTTTACGAAGAGTTTTCTACTCCCAATATGTTTCGTACGGCAAGTGGCGCGCCCGGACCCAATTACTACCAACAGCAAGCAGATTATGTAATGGACATTGCCTTGGATGATAAAAACAAAAAAATTACAGGTTTTGAAACCATTACCTATACCAATAATTCTCCAGATCAGTTAGAATATCTCTGGGTTCAACTGGATCAAAACGTTAGGGCTAAAGATTCTAAATCGCCATTGATTGAGTCTTCAAGTGCGGTGCCGGCTGATATGGCGGGCAGCTTTGTAGAAAATTATATGGGCAATGCGTTTGATGGCGGCTTTAATATTTTGGAAGTAAAAGACGCAAAAGGCAATCCACTAAAACACACCATAAACCAAACGATGATGCGTGTTGATATGCCAGCCACTTTAAAACCGGGTGAAAAATTTGTGTTCTCCATTAAGTGGTGGTACAACATTAACGACCACGTGGTAAATCGCGCCCGTAGTGGGTACGAAACATTTGAAGACGGCAATCGCGGGTATGTAATTGCGCAGTTCTATCCACGCATGGCAGTGTATAACGATGTTGAAGGTTGGCAAAACAGCCAGTTTTGGGGAAGGGATGAATTTGCACTTCCCTTCGGAAATTTTGAAGTGAATATTACCGTTCCTGCAGATCATATTTTGGACGCAACGGGCGAACTTCAAAATAGAAAAGAAATATTCACTAAAGAAATGATGAGTCGTTATGAAGCGGCTCAAAAATCGTTTGACAAACCAGTGATAATTGTAACACAAGCGGAAGCCGAAGCTGCGTCAAAAAACTTTTCCACTGCAAAGAGAACTTGGAAGTTTAAAGCAGAAAATGTACGCGATTACGCCTTCGCAACCTCTCGAAAATACATTTGGGATATGATGGCTGTAAAAATGGGCAAAGGCTCTGTAATGGCTGTTTCGTTGTACCCGCCGGAATCAAATCCGCTTTGGGAAGATTGGTCCACGCGCGCTGTTGCCAGTACTTTAAAAACCTATTCGCGAATGACTTTTGATTATCCTTATCCGAAAGCAATTTCAGTAAGTGCAAAAAATCAGGGGATGGAATACCCAATGATTTGCTGGAATCACGGTCGCCCAAATAAAGACGGAAGCATTAGCGACCGCACAAAATACGGAATGATTAGCGTAATTATTCACGAGGTAGGCCACAACTATTTCCCGATGATTGTAAACAGCGACGAACGCCAATGGACCTGGATGGACGAAGGTTTAAACACCTTTACCCAATATGTCGCTGAACAGGATTTTGGTGAAGAATACCCCGAAGCTATTGCGCCCAACAAAAAATATCCGTCGCGTCGTGGCCCCGCAAAAAACATAGTGGATTATATGGCTGGCGATCAAAGCCAGTTGGCACCCATCATGTCTAAAGGCCTTAACACCTATAATTTTGGCGCAAATGCGTATGCTAAACCTGCTACTGCGCTCAATATACTTCGCGAAACTATTATGGGGCGCGAGCTTTTCGACTTCGCGTTTAAAACCTATGCAAACCGTTGGATGTTTAAGCACCCAACGCCCGAAGATTTTTTCAGAACAATGGAAGATGCTTCGGCTGTTGATTTAGATTGGTATTGGAGAGAATGGTTCTACACCACAGATTATGTAGATATTGGTGTGAAGCAAGTGAAAAAATTCTACGTTACTTCAAAAATGAATAAGGAAGTGAAAGCCATGATTGCCGCCCGTGGCATTGCCGAAAGCGACTTGCCGCCATTGGTTTACTTAATTGATGAGGAAAGTGAAGATTTTGAAGAAAGTATGCGCAATTCAAAATTAGAAGATGTTACTACCCTCAATGATTATATTATGGAAAATGTGCCAGCCGAAGACCGCGCGAAACTAAAACGTCCAAAATATTTTTACGAAGTAACTTTTGAAAAACCCGGAGGCATCCCAATGCCCATAATCGCACAATATACATATAGCGATGGCAGTACCCAGCGCGTAACTTATCCAGCAGAAATTTGGAGAAAAAATGACCAAGCCGTAGGAAAGGTTATTGCTTCGGAACAGGAAATCACCAAAATTGAAGTAGATCCCGATGAGGAAACTGCCGATATTGATACATCAAACAACAGTTGGCCAAAACACAAACAATTGGGTGCTTTTGAAAAATTCAAACAAAAAACAAAAGCAGATTAATTTTAAAACTATTAAATTCCTTCTTCAAAACTTATTGGAGAAGGAGTTTTTCTATCGTATCATTTTCAGAAAAACTCCCCACGCACCACTCATAACTCATAACTCATTAGTATATTTGCATCATGATTTCACAGGCAATTTTTCTTTTTATTAGCGGCGCCGAAATAGGGTTCATCATGTTCATGATACTTTTGGTTTTTGGAGCCGACAAAGTGCCCGAAATTGCTCGCGGACTGGGCAAAGCGATGCGGCAGGTAAAAGATGCTACCAACGATATTAAATCTGAAATCACCAAAAGTGCCGAAAAACAGGGCATGGATATAGACATTACCAAAGACGTCCAAAAACAAATTGATCAAGTTAAAGAAGACGTCGATGAGGTTACCGGGCCCATCAAAAGAAAGTTCTAAATTTTTTCTTCGTTAAGAATTTAGCCTATTACGCGCGAAATTGTCAGCCCATCCCGAATGGGTAAAATCACAGTTTCCAATTTTGGATGCTCGTTCAGCAATTTATTATAGTAAAGAAGTGCTTTTGTATCTGCATCATCTTCCTTCAAATCTTCAACTACTTTTCCGCTCCAAAGTACATTATCGCTTAAAATAACCGAACCTTTTTTTAACTTCGGAAGAATTAATTCGAAGTAGTTGGGATAGTTATTTTTATCGGCATCAATAAATACCAAATCGAAGGTTTTGTCGAGTTGCGAAATTATTTCCAAAGCATTTCCTAAATGCTGAATAATTTGTTTCCCGAAGGGAGATTCATCAAAATATTTACGTTGAAAATCGAACAATTCCTCGTTGATATCGATAGTGTGCAATTCGCCAGCTTCCCGCATTCCTTCAGCCAAACACAAGGCAGAATAACCCGTGTAAGTTCCTATTTCAAGAATATTTTTAGGCTGAATTAATTTTGAAAGCATACTCAAAACCCGACCTTGCAAATGCCCGCTCAACATTCGCGGTACGAGCACTTTTTGCCAAGTTTCACGATTCAGTTTTTGAAGTAATTCGGGCTCGGGTTGCGAATGTTTTTCAACGTAATCGTTTATTTTTTCGGGAAGAAGATTCATTTTTAAAATTTTTAGTGAATGCCGTCCATCATCTTTTTAATAACTGGCGAAATTAATATTGCAAATATACCCACAAATACACTAATTACTCCAAAACTTGAATATACAGAAACGTAGGAAAACAATTGCTGAAACACATCGCTTTGCCCAGAAGCAATTTGCGGCGTTAAACCGGTAATATATTCGGTAATTGTTCCAAAAATTCCTTGGGCAAAAACATTTACTCCACTTTCCGAAACTGTGGTTAACTTCGCAATTTTTCCTGCAAAAAAGTGCCCGTAAAAATTCGCTGAAAACCATACACCCATTATAAAAGCTACATATTTTAAAGGTGAAAGTTCCGTCATTTTTGAAAGCCCAATTGGCGAAAGAAACAATTCCCCAATGGTTAAAACCAGATATCCAATTACCAAATAACTCATTGAAGTTTTGGCAAAATCGTCAACGCTGTGAGCCGAAAGTGCAAAAACTAAAAAGCCCAGACCGAGAAAAATCAAACCCAGTCCAAATTTTACAGCTGAATTCGGATTTACTTTTTTTCGGCTTAAAAATGTCCAAAGCATTGAAAACGGAATGGCGAAGAGAATAATGAAACCTGCATTTATACTATTTGTGCCGGCGGCATCCATTCCCACTAAATTTACATTTCTATCGGCAAATAGTGTCAACGAGCTTCCTGCTTGTTCAAAGATTGCTGCAAAAAGCGTGTATAAAATGGTAAAGTAAACCGCTACAATTAATCGCTTCTTTTCTTTTGAACTGACGGTTGTAAAAATGTATCCAATATAGAAAACTAAAAATGCAGATACAAACCACACTAAATATCCTTCAAATTCATTGAAGCGAACAAGTGTTGCAAAAAACACAACTGAAATAATTGCCAGAATTACAATTAATTTCCCATTGTTTAAACCAAACCATTTTTGATCGTAAACTTGTTGATTTGGCACGTGACCTTTATTTCCGAAAACATTATTTTTCAGGCCACTTTTAAAAACCAAAAGACCCGTAACCATTCCAATTCCCGCCAAAACAAAGCCATAATGCCAGCCGTAAGTTATGGCAAACCAAGCGCATAAAAGTGGTGCAATTGCCGCACCTAAATTTATGCCGAGATAAAAAATAGTAAATCCCGAATCGCGCCGAGCATCGCCCTGCGCGTAAAGTTCGCCAACGAAAGACGAAATATTAGGTTTAAAAAATCCGTTGCCAACAATTATCAATCCCAGAGAACCATAAAAGAAAATAGGCATTTCAATGGAAAGGAAAAAGTGGCCAAACACCATTAAAACTCCGCCGAGAATTATCGCTTTTCGGTAACCTAAAATTTTATCAGCCAAAATCCCGCCAATCATTGGCGTTACATAAACCAATGACATATAAGCGGCATAGACTCCAAAAGCCATATCGTCATCGTACAATAGGTGCTTCGTCATATACAGAACCAACAAAGCGCGCATACCGTAAAAGGAAAACCGCTCCCACAATTCAGCGAAAAATAAGTAAAGAAGTCCTTTGGGGTGGCCAAAAAGTTGAGGTTGTTTTGCTTCGGAAATTATATTGCTCATAATTACATTTTTAATTTGGAGCAATGTAGAACAGTTTGTAGAAGTACCGTTTTGCTGTTTTAAATAATACTAAAAAATAGCGGAATGTGATTAATTGTGAATGCGGTTACAATGAGTTACAAAAACGCTTTATAATCTGTGTTTTCGACACTTTCAGCGAATTCTACTAGCAAGGCCTTATCGATTATAATATTATTCGGAACGATGCGTAAACGGTATTTGCTTTCGCCAATAAAAGTGAAAAGATCGCGTCTGTCCAGTTTTTCAGTATCGTTTAATTGAAGAATATCGTTTATGTTTTCAATAATTCGCGTTAAGTAGGTTTGGTTTTTTATTTCGCCACCGAGCGCTACAGGAATAGTTTGCGAGTCGCCATCAGCGTATTTTCTACGGATGGCGAATTTCAACAGATTTTTATATTGCGTGGTTTTTGAACCAAAATCGATGGTTTGCTCGTAAATGTTTTTCGTTGGAATATTTAGTTTTACTAAACTCCAATCCAGAAAATGAATTGTAATTTCGTTCGGTTTCGGGGTGCTTGCTAGCCGAATTACCCAAGTAGTTGCCAAAACCAAAAATATTGAAATCAACAAAGTCTTCGCGATTATTTTAATAAAGTTATTGCTGAAATCGGTGCCAAAGTTTAAAAATACTTCGGAAATTTGAGAAGCAAATATGAGCAGAATTACAAAAACCGAAATATAACTTATTACCTTCAAACCTCTATAAACAAAGGTTCTGTAAAAAGATATACCGAGTAAATAACAGAGAAATGCTGAAAGCAGCAAATCTGGAATGCCGCTGATGCGTATGTTGTTTACAACGTTGTATTCTTTCAGAAATAACGGTAAAAGAAAAGTGATGATAGAAGTGAAAACAATACCAATCACAATTTTTTTGATGTTTTTTTTATTGTGATAAATAAATTTAGGAGCGTAATAAAAATAAAAAAGTGCCAACAATAAAAACATATTGTTAACAATTGAAAATAAGTTTATTCCCAAATAAAATCCTTGGGTTTCGGTAAAATTGAAAACGGTTCCGCCGTAAATCCAGCAACCAGAAATCACCCAAATAAACATTGCAAAACTGAGGTAGAGCAATCCTTTATCCACTCTTTTTTGCGATTCGTCTTCTTCCAAAAGCTGGCTAAATCGCGCGCGAATATTAAACCAAAGTGCAAGCAGCAAAACCCCACCAATAAAGGAAATGCATATATGCGATAGCATATAAAATTTAGCTACCTCCGTCATTGCCCAGAATTCGGTTTACTAATTTTTTCTTTGCTGCATCGTCATCACCACAAAGCCATTGAATAACATTTTTGTCCCAAATGTCATCGCACTCCTCAGAGGTAATTATTTTTTGCTCAACCGCCAAGTCTAAAATTTTTCCGGGGTAGGAAGATTGCACTGCACTTTCCATTTCGCCTAACGGATATGGATCGTCCAAGCCCATCAATACTTGTTTGCTGCCTTGGTTTTTCACCAATAATTCCAAACCACCAGTGTCGTGTAAAAGTGTATCGAAGAAAATATTTTTGTGGCCAACCGATTTTCGCGGGTGTGTTTTCCCTTCAAAAAGATCGGGACGTCCGTCAAAACCTTGAATTCTTCGCCCTAAATTAATTTGTGCCAATTGCCCGCCGTGCGCGAAACAAGTACGCATATTCGGGTATTTGTCTGCATACCCATTTAAGGTTAAAAAGTGATAAGCATCTGCACATTGTGCAAGCATCCAAATAAGGTGAAAGCGCCAAGCGGTGTTCTCAAGTTTTATGAATTTTTCGCCATCGTAGGGATGGATTTCAACTGCCAAATTATATTTTGAAGCCATTTCAAAAATAGGCTCATTTTCTTCGTCAAAAATACACCGCCAAGTTCCAATAGTGTCCATATAGTGCGTTGGCAGGCACAAAAGTTGCATTCCGAGTTCTTCTACACAACGCTCCATTTCCCAAAGGGCACCGCGCACAAAACCTGGGTGTACAACGAATCCGCAGGTAAATTTTGACGGATTATCGTGTTGAACTTTTGCATTAAAATCATTCTGAAAACGTAATGCTTGTTTCATTTCTTCTACGCGCAAACCATTTCCGTAAAGTTGTGAAAGATTTAAAACTACGGCGTGATCAATTTTGAAACGCTCCATCCATTCCAATTTCTCATTTAAAAAGAAACTTGAATCTGTAACCGGACGGCTCCAATCTTTTTGAAGCATATATTTACGATCTTTATCTACCCAAAAGATGCCTTTGTCCTGCATGAATTGTGGGATTTCCTCGGGATAGGGAAGGAGGTGTGAATGGCCGTTGATGCGGAGTTTTCGTTTCATATTCATTCCCCGCGAAGGCGGGAATCTATTTAATTATTATCTATTTTATGCTAAAGTTACAAACTTTTGGTGCGTCCGCCATCCACCGGAAGATTGATGCCGTTTATGTAGCTTGCCGCTTCACTCGCTAAAAACGCTACTGCATTTGCAATCTCACCCGGCTGTGCGAAGCGTCGCGCTGGAACGAGACTTTTCATGAATTCGCTGGCCTCTTTTTCAGATTTGCCAGTGCGTTTTGCGGCGTTGCTAACAATGTCTTCCAACCTGTCCGTAGCGGTAAAGCCAGGCAAAACGTTGTTTACCGTAATTCCGAATTGCCCCAATTCATTGGCTAAAGTTTTACTCCAACTGGCAACCGCACCGCGAATGGTGTTGCTTACACCCAAACCGTCAATAGGTTGTTTCACCGAAGTTGAAATTATATTAATAATTCTGCCATAATCAGCCTCTTTCATTCCTGGAACCAGAGCCTGCGCCAAGATTTGATTGCAAACCAAATGCATTGAAAACGCCTTTTCAAACTCGTCAGTAGTTGCCGAAAAGATAGGACCGCCTTTGGGCCCGCCAGTATTGTTCACCAAAATATGGAAAGTTTTAATAGAGGCCGCCAATTCGGCCTTTTCTTTTACCTCATCGGGTTTGGTAAAATCTGCTACAAAATAGTTGTGCTTTTGGCCTTTATCGTGCGCAAGATCAATCAAGGTTTCTTTGAGTTTTTCTTCATCGCGTGCAACCAAAGACACGGTTGCTCCAAGTTTTGCCAACAAAATGGCGGTTGCTTTTCCTATTCCCGCGGTACTTCCGCAGACTAGTGCGTTTTTATTTGTTAAGTCTATGTTCATATTTTCTTGTCAGGTCGAGCGCAGTCGAGACCTATTTTAAGCATTTTAACTTTTAAGAAATCCCTCGACTGCGCTCGGAGGACATTTCTTACTGTACTCGATTTTGATTTCATTCATATTTAATACACACATTCTTCGCTTCCGTAAAAAATCGAAGAGCTTCAAAACCACCTTCACGGCCTACACCGCTGTCTTTCATACCACCAAAAGGAGTTCGTAAATCGCGGTTAAGCCACGTATTTACCCAAACTATTCCTGCTTCAATTTCTTTTGAAATACGCATCGTTCGGTTTAAATCTGAAGTCCAAAGTGTGGCAGATAAACCGTATTTAACCGAATTCGCCATTTTTAAAACTTCTTCTTCGGTTTCAAAAGGCATAATCGTTACAACAGGGCCGAAGATTTCTTCTTGGTTTACGCGGCACTGATCGTCAAAAACTTCGATAATAGTTGGTTCTAAATAATAGCCGTTTTCGAAATCTTTTACATTTACTCTATTTCCACCGAAAAGAATTTCTCCACCTTCTTTTTCGGCAATTTTAATATACGATTCTACTTTTTCTAAATGTGGTTTTGAAACCAAAGCTCCAATATTTGTTTCAGCGTCAAAAGGATTACCAACTTTTAGCGCTTTTACTTTTTCTACAAAATCTTTTTTGAATTTTTCGAAAATCGCCTTTTCAACAAAAATCCGACTTCCGCAAAGGCAGATTTGACCTTGATTTGAAAAAGAAGAACGAACGGTTACTTCCAGCATTTTTTCGTAATCGCAATCGGCAAAGATGAGGTTTGGGTTTTTCCCGCCTAATTCCAACGACAGTTTTTTAAACATTGGGGCAGCAGTACGGGTAATGTGTTCGCCAGTTTTTGTTCCGCCGGTAAAGGAAATTGCTTTTATGTTTTTATGTTCAACTATGGCTTGCCCAGCAGAAGGTCCCGTGCCGTGTACAATGTTTAAAACGCCTTTTGGCAGGCCTGCTTTGGTGCAAATTTCACCTAAAAGAAAAGCGGTCATCGGCGTAATTTCACTGGGTTTTGCAACCACTGTGTTTCCCGCTGCGATTGCTGGTGCGATTTTCCAAGTGAATAAATACAACGGTAGATTCCACGGCGAAATACAACCCACGACGCCAATTGGTTGACGAAGTGTGAAATTCATCGTGTTCAAACCGATACTTTCGTGCGCTTTACTAGAAAACTGTGTGATTGCATTAGCAAAAAAGCGAAAGTTTGAAGAGGCTCGTGGAATGTCAACTGTCAATGCCAGACTCAGGGGTTTGCCGTTGTCTTTTGCTTCGGCTTCAGCTAAATCGACCAGTTTTTCTTCAATTAAAGCTGCTATTTTTAGAAGAATTCGGCTGCGCTCGTCGATAGTTGTGTTGCTCCATTTTGGGAATGCTTCTCTTGCTGCTTGATATGCATTTTCAATGTCTTCAGCATTTGAACTTGCAATTTGCGAATACACTTCGCCATTGGAAGGATTGTAATTATCCAACCATTTTTTTGAAAGTGGTTCAAGGTATTCGCCGTTTATGTAGTTTAGGATTTTCAATTTAAAATATTTTTCAAACCTAACAGGTTTTTAGACTATTATTCGTTTGCGATTGGAAAATAGGCCATTGCTTTAATCTCAACAACCAAATGTGGGTGCGGCAATTGATGTACGGCAACCGTGGTTCGGGCCGGTCCCGTTTCCTTATTAAAATATTCGGCATAAACCTGATTGTACCCGCCAAAGTCGTTCATATTTACCAGAAAGGTGGTAACATCAACCACATCTGCCATTGTTGCTCCCTCTGTGGCGAGGTAGTCTTTTATATTTTCTAGTACGGCACGGGTTTGTTCTTTAATGTCGAAATACATCGTGCCCATTTCGTCAATTTTATTAACGCCGGCAAAGGTGTTGTCGGGCAAACGCGAACTTGTGCCACTGACAAATAAGAAATCGCCAGCGCGTTTAATGTGTGGATAGGCACCGCGTGGTGTTGCTTTTCCTTCTACTAAATTCCCGTGAAGGCGGGAATCTTTTTCGTCTTTGCTCATAATTTTTATTTTTGGAATTTTTTAAATTATCCTGCAAGGCTTTAAAACCTAATCTTTTCAGAATAATTTTATTAATATTTTAAATAATCGGCCTTTTCATTAGCGTTTAAAATCACTTCAGTTTGAGTTTTTACGGCTTCCAGTTTTTCCTTTAAAGGCATAGTTTCAGGCAGTTTTCCGTCGTGCAGCAATCCTAAAATAGCTTTGTCTTGGGCTCTGCCGCGTTTTTTTGCTTCGGAATACGGAATTGATTCATTAAAGGTAACCAAAGAATATTTACTGTAATACTCTTCCGGGAATTCTGTTTCAAAAGCAGTTTCAAGCTTTCTTTTTTTCTGAAATAACTCCATTCCCGTATGCGCTTTCATTTCGTCAAAATTATCAACAGCCAACTCGCCAATGGCATCTGCATCTTTTTTACGCACTTTTTCATAGTCGTCAAAAATGGTTTCCCACGAGGTTTTTCCTGAAAGTAAATTGTCTTTATATTGATTTAAAACTTCGTCAAAAACAGCTACATCTTCAAAACTAGCATTCATCCCTTGGCCGTAAAAAGGAACCATTGCGTGTGCGGCATCGCCCATCAATAATATTTTTCCGAAGCGGTGCCAGGGATCGCATTTTACAGTGCCCATGGCGCCCACAGGATTGTTGAAGAATACTTCGGTCAAGTTTGGAATTAGTTCCAAAACATCGGGAAACTCTTTTTTGAAATACTCCTCAACCTTTTGTGGGGTAGTAAGATTTTCAAAACAATAATCACTATCCTTATACGGAAGAAACAGTGTTACAGTAAAACTACCGTTTAAATTTGGTAACGCAATGAGCATATCCTCGCCACGTGGCCAAATGTGAAGCGCATTTTTATAGGTTCTGTAACCGTTGTTTTCGGTGGCAGGAATTTCAAGTTCTTTGTAGCCGTGCCCCAGCCATTGTTGCGAAATATTCAGCAGAAAATCTTTGTCGTTAATCATACTCGCTCTAACTGCCGAGCCCGCGCCGTCGGTGCCGAAAATAACATCTGCTTTATAAGTGGTTTCGTCACCCGATTCAAAATCTTCAAAGGTTGCTGAAGGAGTTTCATAATTAACTTCTTTGCAAGTTTGGTTGAAAATTATTTTCAGATTAGGCATTTTTTCAGCTTCATTTAATAAAAGCATATTTAGTCCGGGGCGCGAAACGGAGTTTATATATTCGTCCTTTCTGCCGCTGTACGGGCTCAGAAATGTTTTACCGGACTTTTCGTGAATCATCCGCCCCGTCATTGGAATTAGAAGTTCTTTGGCAGCTTCTTCCACACCTGCCAAACGCAAACCACGTAAGCCGCGATCGCTGAGTGCTAAGTTTATAGATCTACCTGCATCTAAAGTTACTTTTCGCAAATCTGGCCTTTTTTCAACAAGGGTTATATTGAAGCCGTGTTGTGCCAAACGCAATGCGAGAAGGCTTCCGCAGAGGCCGGCACCGATGATTAGTATGTTTTGGTTTTTGCTCATCTTTAATTTGTCGGGTCGAGCGCAGTCGAGACCTTTTATTCACAGTTTTGTTGAAGCTTGACCCCACGACTGCACTCGGGGAGACATTTTAGGTTATTTCAAAACTTCTTTTAATTTTTCTGAAAACATAAACACATCTTCAAAACTATTGTAAAGTGGAGCAGGGGCAATGCGAATTACGTCTGGTTCGCGCCAGTCGCTAATTACGCCAGCTTCAGTAAGTTTTGTGTGTAAACTTTTATCGGCACTTTTCACCTGAATTGAAAGTTGACAGCCGCGTTCTTCAGGATTTCGCGGTGTTATAATTTTAATAGCATCATTATTCATTTCATCCATCAAAAACTCTAAAAAGCCAGTTAGCTTTTCAGATTTCTTCCGAAGGTTTTCAAAACCCGCTTCGGCAAAAGTATCCAACGACGCGCGAATGGCAGCCATTGATAGTATTGGTGGATTGCTGAGTTGCCAACCTTCGGCACCGGGAAGCGCGTCAAAATCTTGGCGCATATTAAAACGTGTTCTTTTATTGTGGCCCCACCAGCCCGCAAAACGATTTAGGTTTTCGTTGTTTGCGTGGCGTTCGTGAACAAAACAACCGCCTAAACTTCCTGGGCCGCTATTTAAATATTTGTACGTACACCAAACAGCGAAATCTGCGCCCGTTTCGCGAAGGTTGGGTTGAATATTTCCCGCCCCGTGTGCCAAATCGAAACCAACCAAACAATCGTATTTATGACCCAGCTCGGTAATTTTTTTCAACGGAAAAGATTGACCCGTGTAATAATTGGTGCTGCCAATCATTAGCAAAGCAATTTCGTTTCCGTGGGTTTTCATTATTTCTTCCAAATCTTCAAAACGGCAGAGTTCTTCACCAGCTCGAGGTTTCCATAGAATTAGCCCATCCTTTGGATCAATGCCATGAAACTTCAACTGGCTTTCAACTGCGTATTTATCAGAAGGAAAAGCATCGCTTTCAACTACAATTTTATATTTGGTTTTTATGGGTTGAAAAAACGAAACCATCATTAAATGAAGATTGGTCGTTAACGTATTCATCACAACTACTTCCGAAGGTTTTGCACCAACAATTTTGGCCATATTTTCAGTGAGAAATTCGTGATACGGCAACCAGGGGTGTTTTCCTTCTACGTGACCTTCAACACCAAGGTTTGCCCAATCTGCGAGTTCTTCTTTTATATATTCCGAAGTAATTTTGGGCTGCAAACCAAGCGAGTTACCGCAGAGGTAAATTAGTGGTTCACCCCCGTCATTTTTTGGAATGTGAAATTTATTTCTAAAGGAAGCCAAAGCATCTTCGGCGTCTTGTTTTTTTGCGTATTCTAAAGAGTTTTGGAACATTTGGATACGTTGATTTTTATCGACTTTTACAAAAATAGGAATTAATTTTCAGTTTCTTTTTTTACTGAAATGTTGGTAAAATATAGCTTAAAATTGCCAGTACTATCTTTATGCATCGTCGCGATTTCAAGGCCATTGTAGTTTTTATAATCTTCCCAAGTGATAGTCATAGTAGGTTTTTCGGCGTTTGCTTTTCTGTAATTCCACTCTTTTATTTTGAAATTTTTATCGTAAAAAAAATCGTAAGCATCGCCGGGAGTATAACCGCCTTCGTCGCCGTAAACAATAGTTAATTGGTTAAGCGTGTCTTTTGAAATTGGAGCAGGAACATTTTCTTTTTCAGAAAAAGAAATTCCCTCATCCCAAACTAGTTGAAACGGTGCCAATAGCCAATATTTGTCGTTTATAAAAGCTGCGTCGGTTTTTTTAATTAGGCTATCCATTTTTGAGCGATTATAGCGCAGCGTATCTTTTAAAGAAATCATTTGTACATTGCCCGTTTTTGGTTTCCAAATCCAAGCGCGCTCAAAATGACTGTCGCCGCGATCTACATTAAAAGTGAAAGCCATATCTGAAACATCTTTCCAATCTTGAAAACCGTTGGCATTTGCAATTTTATGCCTAATATCTATATTTTGAAGCGAATCATTCTCCAGTACTACATCATTTAAAGTGGCATTTTCTGAAGTTTTTTGGTTGTTATTGCAGCTTACCATCGCTAACGCTGAAAATAACAGAATATAAGTAAATTTCATAGAGTGAAATGTTTTATGTAAAAGTAAGGAATACTTTTGGCTTTCAATTTTTTTGTATTTTTAATGTTTATAAACAATAAACTCTATCTGGAATGCGTGTGATTGATAATAAAGAACTGAATCGGTATGAAGCCGAAGTGGATGGCCATAAAGCCATTATTGAATATTCTGTAAAACCTGGCGTTTTATCGCTAAATCATACAGAGGTTCCCAAAGAACTGAGCGGTCAAGGGGTTGCGAGCGAAATGACCGAAATGGTCTTGTTAGAAATTGAGTTAAGAGGGTTAAAAGTTGTTCCCCGTTGTCCCTTTATAAAGAAATACATTGAAAAACACCCCGAATGGAAATCGATTGTTGCGAAGTAGCCGAAAAAATAAAACCCTTTCAAAAAAATATTGAAAGGGTTTTCTATTATAGAATTTTACAAAGTTTAATCTACTGCATCCTCTATATCGTCGGCTACGTCTTCAATTTCGTCTCCAACGGTTTTGTTTTCCCGACAGCTTACAAAGCTAGTGCTCATTAAGCCTACTGCGAATAAAATTAAAAATACTTTTTTCATAATTAGTTTTGATGTTTAAGGTTAGTGATTTTTTTTAAAATTAAGGTCGGCGTCCAGTTGCCAATCGATATAAAATACCGATAATTGCTAAGACCAATAAAATGTGAATTAGGCTTCCTACAGCTTCTCCAAATCCGAAGAAACCTATTAGCCAACCTAAAATTAGGAGTACTACAATTAACCAAATGATATCGCCCATGATGTTAGTTTTTAATGTTAATAAATTTAAAACTACAACAAAAGCTATCATTTCTAATAAAATTTAACCGATGTTTAACGAAAATTGCAAAATAATACCAAAAGCGTTAACGATTGTGTTTTCTGTGTTATTGGTTGTTGCTTTTTCTAAAAATTAATAGTGTGGAACATTTTGAAAAATTTGAAACCAATAGAAAAACGTGGAATAGTAAAGTCGCTATCCACGCAGAAAGTGATTTTTACGATTTAGATAATTTCAAAAATGGTAAATCCTCATTAAATAAATATGAAGTGGACGCTTTGGGAAATATTGCAGGCAAGAATATTTTACATCTGCAGTGTCATTTCGGGCAAGATACGTTGAGTTTGCAGCGGTTGGGAGCCAAATGCACCGGGGTCGATATTTCAGATGAAGGCATAAAGTTGGCGAAACAATTAAATTCAGAATTGAAACTGGACGCAAATTTTGTTTGTTGCAATGTTTTAAATACTTCGGAAAATATTTCGGAAAAATTCGATATTGTTTTTACCAGCTACGGTACTATTGGCTGGTTGCCTGATTTAAAACCGTGGGCAAAAATGATTTCAGAAAGATTAAAGCCCGGTGGTTTTTTCTACATCGTAGAATTCCACCCCATTGCTTGGATGTTTGATTATACCGTTTCGCCTCCAGTTATGAAATACGGCTATCAACAAAAGAAATTCATTTATGAAGAATACGAAGGAACTTATGCCGAAAAAAACTCAAAAATGATAAGCAAAGAATACGGGTGGAACCACAGTTTGGGTGAAGTAATTACATCGCTTTCGGAAGCTGGACTTCACATAGAATTTTTAAACGAACACGATGCTTCTCCCTATGACGTTTTTCCCGGATTGATAAAAAACAGGGGAGGAATGTATGAATTGCAGAATAAACTGTACCCTTTAATTTTTGAAGTAAAAGCAATAAAAAAATCCACAAATTAAAGTTGTGGATTTTTAAAATGAAATGTTGTACAAAATTTAGTGAGCTGCGTCTTTCTTTAATAGCTCTGGCATTTTTTTCTTAAACTTATTCAATCGGGGAATCGAAACATTTTGAATGTATGGATTTCCAGGATTATTACGCTCGTAATTTTGGTGATAGGCTTCCGCTTTCCAAAATTTTTGAAACGGTAAAACTTGGGCAGCCACTTTATCTCCGCCTAAATCCTTGTTTAATGCGGCTATTTTTTGGTCAATTATTTTCTTTTCAGTATTGTTTTGATAAAAAATTATGGAGCGATATGATGCTCCGCGATCTGGGCCTTGACCGTTAATTTGAGTTACGTTTTGGGATGCAAAATACACATCTACCAACTGGTTAAAACTTACAATTTCTGGGTTGTAAATAACTTCTACCGCTTCGGCGTGGTCTGCGTGATTTTCGTAAGTTGGGTTTTTAGTTTGCCCACCACTATAGCCCGATACAGCTTCTTTAACGCCATTAACACTTTCGTAAATTGCCTCAACGCACCAAAAACAACCACTAGCAAAATATGCTTTTTTTAGACCGTCAACAGTTTCAGTTTGCACTGGCATTTGTTCTTTTTGGGCAATTGCCTCTGCTTGTTTTTGATTTTCATTAGAGGGTTTACAGGCACCCTGCAACGAAATAAAGAAAATACTTGCAATTATTACCGTTATCTTTTTCATGTATTTGATTTTTTTGATAATTGGTCTTCGATGTATTAAAAACCTTGCAATTAATGTACAAAAAAAGCCCTCACTTTATGTGAAGGCTTTGTTATATTAATTTTGTCTGCTTATTTTAGTTTGGTAAACATTGCTTCCATTTTCTCGCGTTCTTCATTCGCGAGGTCTGGATCTACCAAAATACGACCACTATGCTCGTCTGTAATAATTTTTTTACGGCCAGCAATTTCCATTTGCACCTGTGGTGGAATGGTAAAGAAAGAACCGCCAGATGCTCCGCGTTCAACAGGCACAACAGCCAAACCATTTTTTACATTAGCACGAATTCGTTTGTATGCTTTTATAAGTCTGGCTTCTATTTGCTTTTCAAAAGCTTCAGATTGCTTTATAAGCGATTGTTCTTCTTTTTCAGTTTCTTTTAAAATTTCGTCAAGCTCGTTTTGCTTGTGTTTCAAATGTTCAGACCGCTCGTTAAAGCGAGCTTTTGTGTCTTCAATAACTTGACTTTTTTGCTCGATTTGTGCGCGAAATTCTTTTATGTTTTTTTCTGCAAGTTGAATTTCTAATTCCTGAAATTCAATTTCCTTTGTTAAGGAATTGTACTCACGATTGTTGCGAACATTATCTTGCTGAGAGGCGTATTTTTTGATGAGTGACTTAGACTCTTCAATATTGTTCTTCTTCTCCTTAATTTGATCTTCAATTACTTCAAGATCGGCATTTAGTTTTTCTAAACGAGTGTTCATGCCGGCTACTTCGTCTTCAAGATCTTCAACTTCTAAAGGAAGCTCGCCACGAACATTTCTAATTTCATCTATTCTTGAATCAATAAGTTGAAGGTCGTATAATGCTCTTAACTTCTCTTCAACAGTAACTTCGGTTTTTGTTGCCATAAATTATAAATAGCTAATAGGATTGGTATTTATTTGTGATAAAAGGACTGCAAAATTAGTCATTTTTTTCTTAAGGAAAGAATGTATGAGGTCTTTTGTGAATTGTTCGCTTTCATAATGCCCAATATCTGCCAAAAGTAGCGTGTTTTCTGCCTTAAAGAAATCATGGTATTTAAAATCTGCCGAAATAAAGACGTCTGCTCCAGCATTTTTAGCAGCTTCAATTGCAAAACTTCCGCTGCCGCCTAGCACAGCAACCCGTTTTATTTGCTTTTGAAGTAGTGCAGAATGCCGCACACATTCTGTTGCCATTGTGGTTTTTAGAAATTGCAAAAATTCGGTTTCATTCATTGCATTTTCAAGTTCACCAACCATTCCCATGCCTAGATTTTGGTTTGGATTTTCAAGTGTAGTTACTTCGTAAGCTACTTCTTCATATGGGTGTGCTTCAAAAAGAGCTTTTAAGATATTATTTTGAAGGTGTTTTGCAAAGGTAATTCCAATCTGCGTTTCTTCTTCAAAATGAATTTCACCTTTTTTGCCAATTACGGGGTTCGCGGCTTCGTTCCCTTTAAAGCTGCCGTTTCCTTTAATATTGAAACTGCAATTTTCGTAATTGCCAATATTGCCGCCTCCTGCTTCAAACAATGCGTTTCGTACATTTTCTGCGTCTTTTGACGGCACAAAAGTGATAAGCTTTTTTATGCTGCTATTTTGTGGAATCAATATCTTTCTATTAATAATTCCGAGTTTTTCACAAATCATTGCGTTTACGCCATTCCACGAATTATCGAGCGCAGTATGGTTAGAAAATATGGCGATATCGTTTTTTATGGCCTTTTGTACTACGCGTTCAACATAGGTTTTTCCGGTAATTTTTTTCAATCCCGAAAAAATTATGGGATGAAAACTCACAATAAGGTTACAGTTTTTTTCAATTGCTTCATCCACCACATTTTCTAAAGTGTCTAATGTAACCAACACGCCTGTGATTGTTGCATTTGCATCGCCAACTAAAAGGCCGGTATTGTCAAAACCTTCAGAATAGGAGAGCGGAGCGAGTTTCTCGAGGAGCGAAATAACTTCCTTTATCTTCATTTTTTTAATTTTAGTAAAGATAGTAGTTTAAATAATTTTTTGAAGAAATTGAAACTTACTTCTGTTTTTTGAAATACTCTTGGTCGTGATTTCCACTTTCGTGGGAATTCGTACTTTCGTGAAATGAACTTGCTTCGAAAACTACTTTTCCCTTTTTCGCTGTTATACGGTGCAATTACAGCGCTGCGCAACTGGCTTTACGATAAAGGCTGGCTAAAAAGCAAAGCCTATGATTTTCCAGTTATCTGCGTTGGAAACCTTTCTACCGGTGGCACTGGTAAATCGCCAATGATAGAATTGCTGGTTTCAATATTAAAAGCGGAAAATCGGCTTGCAATTTTAAGTCGAGGTTATAAGCGAAAAACTACGGGCTATCGCGAAGTATTGCCCACAAATAGTGCAGCAGAAGTAGGCGACGAACCGCTTCAGTTTAAAAAGAAATTTCCCGAAATACCTGTTGCCGTTTGCGAAAATAGACAGATTGGGATTGAGAAACTTCACGAAAAGGCTTCCGTAATTTTGTTGGACGACGCTTTTCAGCATAGAAAAGTAAAAGCTTCGTTCAATATTTTGTTAACGGCTTTTGATAAATTGTACGTCAACGATTGTATGCTGCCAACGGGAAATTTGCGCGAACCCAAAATTGGAGCAAATCGTGCCGACCTTATTGTTGTAACAAAATGTCCTGAAAACATAAGCGATACGGCGGTTGAAGCTATTAAAAGGAAACTAAACCCAAAACCCAGTCAAGAAATATTCTTTTCGAAAATTGGCTATGCTTCCCAAATAAAAAATAACGCAGAACAAAAATCACTTTCGTATTTAAAAGATCGCCCATTTCTTTTGGTTACGGGTATTGCCAATCCAAAACCATTAGTGTCGTATTTAAAAGAAGAAGGTTTGGAGTTTACGGAAAGTACATTTGCAGACCATCATAATTTTACAAATTCTGAAATTGAGCAATTTAAAAAGGAAGCATTAATACTAACTACCGAAAAGGATTTTATGCGGTTGCAAACCATTGCCAATGCGACCGAAATCTATTACTTGCCAATAAAGACTGTTATTTTAAACAATGCAGAAACGCATTTTAGAAATTCTGTGAAAAAAGCAATCGTACGGTGACGGTAATTACCGTATTAAAAATTCGTTTCCGCGAATAGCTCGTTTAATTTTTTCGAAGAAATCTTCGGCATTAAATGGTTTGGGGATAAATTCATTGAAACCGGCTTTGTAGAAATCTTCTAAATTTTCTTCAATAGTAATTGCAGTTAATGCAATAATAGGCACGGTTTTATTAAACTCACGAATTTGCTTTGTGGCTTCTATTCCGCTAATTCCGGGCATGTGAATATCCATCAATATTACGTCAAAATCTTCAGCTTTAACCTGTTTTATTGCATCCATGCCATTATCGACAACAGAGCAGATCATATCTTTTTTGTCGAGAATTTTTTTGGTAATCATTTGGTTAATCTTGTTGTCTTCAACAATTAAAACCTTTTTGTTTTCGAGTGTGTCGTTTTCAACAACTACATCTATTTTTTCAGTTTCTTTATTAGTGGCTTTGGTTTCGGAAACTGCGTAGGGAACATCAAACCAAAATTTGGAACCTTCACCTAGTTTGCTTTCCAAGTAAATTTTACTTCCCATTAGCTCTAACAGGTTTTTTACAATGGAAAGGCCTAACCCAGTACCGCCGTATTTTCTATTAATTTGAAGCGAACCTTGTGCAAAAGATTCAAATATGGTGTTCTGTTTCTTTTTTGAAATTCCGTCGCCTGTATCTTCAACTTCAAAACGAACGGTAACTTTTTTTGCAGATTTTTCCACTGTTGTTACCCGTATCCAGATATCGCCATTCTCGGTAAATTTGATAGAATTACTAATAAGATTGATGAGAATCTGAGATATTTTTAAGGAATCGCCCTGCACAATATTTGGCAACGTACTGTCGTATTCATAATGAAGTTTGTTGTTTTTTGCTTCTGCAGATTTTTTTAATGCTATTAAAACACCGTCTATTCGTTTTTTTAAATTGAATGGTACTTTTTCAAGTTCAACCTTGTTTGCCTCTAGTTTGTTGAGGTCTAAAATATTGTTGATTAACGATAGTAAATATTCACCAGAAAATTTAAGTGAATTTAAATGTTCCTTTTGTTCGGGTTTTGGATCTTCTTCTAACAGTAAATGTGTTAATCCTGTAACGGTGTACATTGGAGTGCGCAACTCGTGGGTAATGGTGGACAGAAACTGCGCTTTAGCCTGAGAGGCGCGCTCTGCATTCACTTTTGCTTCTTGAAGCTCGGTGTTTTTATCTTGTAAAAGTTCGTTGGCCTTTGCTCTTAGGTTGTTGTTTTTATAAAGTGAAAGTGTTAATAATGAAAGTATTAAAATTAAAGCAATACTGAGCCACCCTGTTAACTTGCCAAAAAACAGTGATTTGTCTTGTTTTCTTAAATGATTTTGCTGGTTGGCAATAATTTGGTTTAAATCGCCAATGGCAGATTCGCCCTGCAAGCCTTGCTCAATTGCTTTTAAATGAATTTGATGCAACGAGTCTTTGTGCCTAATGTAATATCTAAACTCTTGTTCAGCTTTCACATTTTTTTTCTCTGCAATATAAATCTGCGAATTGATGCGACGTTTTTCTATCAATAATTTTGAATAACCTTGGGCATTTGCAATATCGGTAACCTTTTTTAAAACTGTTTTGGCTTCGGCCAAAGGGTTGGGGTAATTTGATGCGTCTACAAGGGTTAATGCGTCTGCAAGACGACTATACGCATTGGCCTCTTGAAATGGTAATTTTTGTATTTGGTAACTTTCGGCAGCGGTTTTTAAATTGGCAATAGCTTCAACGTATTTGGCTTGGTGAAGTTTTAACAATCCTTGGCCATATAAATAGTCTGCCTTTCTATTGTCATCTTCCATTACGGTATATATGGAATCGGCTTTATTTAAGTACTTTGCCGCCTTCGGAATTTTACCTTGTGAAATAAGTATAATTCCATAGAGATTATAGGCTTTACTAAGCTTATACGGACTTTTAGAGGTCTCCTTGTTGTCAATTGCTTTTTCTACTTCTTCAATTGCTTTGTCAAAATATTCCAAAGCGTAAAACAGTTCGGCTATATTTAGCTCTACATCGGGCTTGTAGCTTCTGTATTTCGGAATTGAAGCTAGCTTATTGGCGTCATTCAAATATTTGATGGCATCCATAAAGTTTTCTGTTTCCAAGGCTTTTATTCCCGAAAACTGTAACTGTTTAATGGCGACAATGGTATCCTTAATTTGAAAAGAAAATGACTTAATAGAAATAAGTAAGCACCAGATAAGCGGGAAGAAAATCTTGTATTTTAAACGAGGTAGGTGCATTAATAAGTTTAAGTAATGAATAAATATAGTTATTTCACTGAAATTCTTTCAATTAAATCTACAATTCTGGATGAATAGCCTATTTCGTTGTCGTACCATCCAATTATTTTTACCATTTTTCCTATAACGGAGGTCATTTCTGCATCAAAAATGCAGGAGTGTGGATTGCCCACAATATCTATAGAAACAATAGGATCCTCGGTGTATTGAAGTATTCCTGCCAACGCGTTTTTCGAAGCATTTTTAAAAGCATTATTTATTTCAGCAATGGTAACTTCCTTTTTTACATTTACGGTTACATCGGTTAAAGAGCCGTTTGGCACGGGAACCCGGATACCGCAACCACCAATTACTTCTGAGAGTTCGGGGAAAATTTTAGTGAGTGCTTTTGCCGCACCTGTTGTTGTTGGCACAATAGATTGTCCCGCTGCGCGCGCTCTACGTAAATCGCGATGCGGCTGGTCGTGCAAACTTTGATCTGTAGTATAACTATGTACTGTGGTAATATACGCCTGCTCAATTCCGCAAAGTTCATTTATTATTTTAAGCAAAGGTGCTGCATTGTTGGTTGTGCAGGAAGCATTGGAAATTATTAAATCGTCCGATTCGAGGATGTCGTCATTTACACCCAATACTACCGTTTTAATATCGTCTTCTAAGGGCGGTACAGAAAGAATTACCCTTTTAGCGCCATTTTTTAAGTGATTTTCTAGTTGACTTTTGCTTTTAAACTTGCCAGTACTTTCAATAACAACATCTACATTTCCCCAAGAAATAGCTTCAATCTTTTTTTCCGAAGAAAACTGAATGGTATTTCCGGCGACAGTAACTTGTTTATTAGTATGTGAAATCTCTTCTTTTAAAACCCCGTGAATACTATCGTATTTTAAAAGATGGCTCAATGTTTTTGTGTCTGCCAAATCGTTTACCGCTACCACTTCAATTGAAGGGTGGTTGAGCAACAATCTAAAAACACTGCGGCCTATACGGCCAAAACCATTTATGCCAACGGTTATTTTTTTATTCATTTTACTAATTCTATTTAGGTAAGATGCTTTTGTGCTTTGTACGATGAGCGTACCAAAGCTCCGCTTTCTACATGACGGAAACCCATTTTTAAACCAGCGGTTTCATACTTTTTAAATTGCTCTGGGGTAATGAATTCTTTCACGGGAAGATGCTTTTTTGAAGGTTGTAAATATTGGCCAATTGTTAAAATGTCTAACCCAATATTTTTTAAATCCTCCATTGTTTGAAATACTTCGTCTTCCTTTTCACCCAAACCGAGCATAATTCCACTTTTGGTTCGCGGCATTCCAGATTGTTTTAAATAATTTAAAACTTCTAGACTGCGTTCGTACTTTGCTTGTATGCGTACTTCGCGAGTTAAGCGTTTTACCGTTTCCATATTGTGGCTTATCACTTCTGGTTTTACTGCAATTATTCTATCGATGTTTCGGGTGTTACCTTGAAAATCTGGAATTAAAGTCTCCAAAGTCGTTTCCGGATTCATTCGCCGTATGGCTTTTACAGTTTCCGCCCAAATAATAGACCCCATGTCTTTTAGATCATCTCGGTCCACCGAAGTTACAACAGCATGCTTTATTTTCATTAACTTTATGGAGCGTGCTACTTTTTCGGGCTCATCCCATTCCACAGTTTGGGGTCTTCCAGTTTTTACACCGCAAAAGCCACATGAACGCGTGCAAATGTTTCCTAAAATCATAAAAGTTGCAGTGCCTTCACCCCAACATTCGCCCATATTTGGACAGCTGCCAGAGGTGCAAATTGTGTTGAGTTTGTACTTGTCAACAACGTTGCGGAGTTCGGTGTATTTTTTTCCTGTAGGAAGTTTAACGCGTATCCATTTTGGCTTTGGTCCCAAACGTTCTGGAGCCTGTTTGATTTCTATAGTTTCTGTGCTCATATGGGTAACAAAAGTACGAAAAAAAGCCCCCTAACCCCCAAAGGAGGAACTCCATTTTTTTGGAATTTGGAATTTGGAAATTGATTTTTGGGATTTGTATTTTCTAATCTTTCTGCGTAATAATTTCGGCGAGAAGTTTTCGCGCACGTAGCAATCTAACCTTTACGTTATTAAGCGGTTCTTCCAGTGTTTCAGAAATTTCATTATAACTCATTTCTTGAAAATACCGAAGGTTAATAACTTCTTGGTAATGCGGTTTAAGTAGCTTGATGTATTGTAAAAGTTCGGCAAGATTTTGCTCACGAATCAATTTGTCTTCCGGGGTGGGAGCATGGTCGGCAATTCGTTGTACGTGCTCGTTAGACGCATCTGTAGTATTTGAATAAATAGAAGCGTTTTTTTTGCGAGTTCGGTCTATTTGAATGTTTTTTGAAATAGTGACGAGCCAAGTAGAGAACGTGTATTTTTCGTCAAAACTATCAATTTTGTCGAAGGCTTTTGCAAACGTTTCAATGGTAATATCTTCGGCTTCGTGCTCGTTGCGAACCCGTTTCAGCTGAAAACCGTAAACCTCATTCCAATAATAATCTAACAGAAATTTGAAAGCGCTCTGCTTTCCTTTTTTTGCTTTTTCTAATTGATGACTTATTTCTTCTGGGGTTATTTCCATCGCGAGTTTTTTTCGCCGCTGTTGGAAATAAAGATACTCAATTGTGTAACAACCAAAAACAATTCGTAAAAAGGAATTAGCAGAATTAAATCCTGTTCCTTTAATTTCGTGGCTGCCTTGCCAATAATGATGTATTGAAACAGAAACCTGATAAATATAATAGCGAGCCCGTATACCCAAAATTCGGTAAAAAGTGTCGCTACAGCTAACAACCAAAACAATAAATTGAAACTGTAATAAACCGCTAATAAAAAGCGATGTTTGGGTTTATAGCGTTTTGCGGTAGAATAATGCCTCTTTTTTTGAGTGAGCCATTTGTTCTTTTTCTTCTTCGGAAATGAATAGGTAAATGCTTCCGGTTCGGTACAAATAGCGACGTTTTTTGCTGTGGCAGCTTCGTTCACAAAAAGATCGTCGTCGCCCGAAGAAATCTTCATATGGCTCATAAAACCTTTGGTTTCATAGAACAAATCGCTGGTGTACGCCAAATTTCTACCCACACCCATATATGGGTTTCCTGCTTTGGCATATGCAAAGTATTGCACCGCTGTCATTAAAGTTTCAAAACGGATAATTTTATTTAAAAACCCGGGTTGTTTTTCATAAGCACCGTATCCTAAAACCAATTGTTTTTCGCTCGAAAATTTACTTGCCATAATTGCTAACCACTCTTTCGATGCGGGGTAGCAGTCTGCATCGCTAAAAACAAGCCGGTTGTTTTTTGAGCGTTTTATACCTAAAGTGAGGGCGTATTTTTTACTGGCCCAAAAAGCTTCGTTATTTTTTACGTTAACAATTTGAATGCGTTTATCTTTTTCGGCAAAAGCTTCCATTACTTCCAAACTTTCGTCTACCGATGCATCATTTATAAGTATAATGTCGAAATTAGGATACGTTTGTTGTTGCCAAAGTGGAATGTTTTTCTGAAGGTTTTTAGCTTCGTTCTTCGCGCATATTATTAATGAAATTGATGGCGTTTCTGAAACGTTATTTTTAGCAACTGTTAGAAATGAAAATTTCGAAAAGAGAAGATAATAAGCACAGTTAATCAACGCGACTGCGCCGAAAACGTAAAGTAGCACCATAGCTATTTATGATTGTAAATTGACGAATTTAAAATGTCGATTTGGGATTGAAACCGCAGCCTTATTTGGTGTTTTCCGCTTCCAAGTTATGGTTCGTTTCGTTGCAGTCTGCAAACTGGTCGGGAGATTTTCCGCAGAAACCGCAAGCTTGGCCTTCTTTATTTAAAAATGGACTTTGACTGGCACAGGTTCCGGCAAATTTTCCATCTTTTTTTGCCCATATTTTTATTGCAATACCTGCAACGCCAAGTAATAATAATGCTAAGGTGATAAGTAAAAGTTTCATCTGTTAAAATATTAGATAAAAAGCAACGATGTAACGCCCAAAAATAACCTTCTTTTAATTCAAATTTACGAAGGGCATTTCATCACTTTAAATTAGACTACAAAAATACAATCTTTCTTGGTGTTGTCCTCGGAATTTAAGTATTTTTAGCCTTCAATTAAAATATTTTAACGATGCTGAAGCCAATTACTTTCTTGTCTATTTTTATGATCGCATTACTAGCTGTTTCGTGTAAAAACGATACGCCGAAAGATAAAAATATTGATGCAGAAAAACCTACTACTCAAATTGCTCCAGCAACTCCTGTAAAGCGTGCGGCAAAAAAAGATTTAACACCAGAGGATATTGCAGAACTAAAGAGTGTAATGGTTCGAGTGATGACCGAAGCCAAGCTGAAAAAATTTGCCAGCTACCTGGTAACAGCCGAATTGACAAATAAATTAACAGGCGAGGGACCGTTTACTGTATTTGCTCCAACAAATGCAGCGTTGGAGGCTATGGGAGCTGAAAAAACGCTGTTTTATTCAAACACCGAAAATAGAGCCAAATTGGTGGAAATGCTCAAAACACATATTGTAACGAGAAAGGTGGATAAGGAAACGTTATTACAAGCCATTGATAAAAGTGGAAAAGTAAATTTAGAAACCTTAGCCGGAACTACGCTAACAGCAACAAAATCTGGGGAAGATATAGTTATTTCTGATGCAAAATCTGGTAAAGCTTCGGTCCTAAACAATGGTGTAGAGGCTTCCAACGGGGTAATGTTTATGATTAATGGCGTGTTGGGTACAAATTAAAATACGTTCACCTCTGGCTCAATAAAGATGCCAGTCATTTCCTTTACCTTTTTTTGAATTGCCATTGCGAGCTGCCAAATTTCTTTGCCCGAGGCGCTACCGAAATTCACCAAAACCAAAGCTTGGTTTTTATGTACCCCTGCGTCGCCAAATCGTTGTCCTTTAAACCCTGCTTTTTCAATTAACCAACCTGCTGGAATTTTAAACTCTGTGGGCGAAACTTCGTAAAAAGGAGCCTCCGGGAATTTTCTTCGGAAATCTTGAAATGTTTCAGAATCAACGATCGGATTTTTAAAAAAACTACCACTATTACCCAAAACATTAGGATCCGGAAGCTTGGATTGTCTTATAGCAATTACTGCTTCAGAAATATCCCTAACACTAGGGTTTTCAATATTTTTAGCAGCTAAATGCTTTTGAATATCGCCATACGAAACACTGGTTTTATGATTTTTTTTTGTCAGTCGAAAGGTTACGCTCGTAATAATATATTTCCCTTTGGCTTTATTTTTAAAGATTGAGTTTCGATATTCAAAAGCGCATTCGGCTTTGGTGAATTCGCGTTCTTTTAAAGTATCAATTTCTAGCGTATTGCAACTGCTAAAAGTATCTTTTAACTCCACGCCATACGCACCAATATTTTGGATTGGCGCAGTGCCAACATTTCCGGGAATAAGTGAAAGGTTTTCCAAGCCGCCATAATCTTGTGCAATGCAATACTGAACAAATTCGTGCCAGTTTTCGCCTGCCATTGCTTTTACAAAAACTTCGGTGTCGCTTTCTTTAATAATTTCAATTCCCTTTAAATTTAGATGAATTACAAATGCGTCCAAATCATCAGTCAGCAACATATTACTGCCACCGCCAAGGATAAATAGTTCTTTTGAAGGTTTTTTGGAAAGTGCCTGTTTCAGTTCTTCAACGGTTTCAACCGACACAAAATAGCGCGCATTGCTAGCTATTCCGAAGGTATTGTAATGTTTAAGCGATTTGTTTTCTTCAATCCGCATTAATCGTTATATTTTTCAAGCGCAATTTTTAAAATCTCAACAGCTCTAATAAGACTTTCTTTTTTTAGAACATATGCAATACGCACTTGGTTAAGACCAACACCCGGACTGGAGTAAAAGCCAGCCGCAGGAGCAACCATAATGGTTTCGCCGTTGTCGTCAAATTCTTCTAACAACCATTGCGCAAATTTATCGCTGTTTTTAACTGGCAGCTGAACAATGCAATAAAATGCACCCTTTGGCTCGCCAACAATTACGCCGGGTATAGCTTTTAAGGCAGCTACCAACGTGTTTCTTCTGTCTTGATATTCGGTTATTACTTCGTCGAAATAACTTTGTGGAGTTTGTAAAGCCGCTTCACTCGCAATCTGTGCAAAGGTTGGTGGGCTTAATCGTGCTTGTGCAAATTTTAATGCAGTTGAAATTACTTGTTTGTTTTTTGAAACCAAGCAGCCAATACGCGCGCCGCACATACTGTATCTCTTTGAAACCGAATCGATAATGATTCCGTGTTCTGCCAGGCTCTCTTCTTCAAGAATAGAGTAATGCTTGGAGCCGTCGTACGTAAATTCGCGATACACTTCATCTGCAACTAAAAACAGATCGTGCTTTTTCACAATTTCGGCTAAAGTTTGTATTTCTTCTTTTGAATACAGATATCCTGTTGGGTTTCCCGGGTTACAGATAAGAATAGCCTTTGTTTTCGGCGTTATCAGTTTTTCAAATTCTGAAATAGGAGGCAAGGCAAAATTGTCTTCAATCTTAGAGATAACAGGAACAATTTTTACATCAGATGCCGTTGCAAAACCATTGTAATTGGCATAAAATGGTTCGGGAATAATTATTTCATCATCGGCATCGGCAATGCTTCCCATTGCAAAAAGCAGCGCTTCGCTTCCGCCTGTGGTAACAATTAGATCGTTCGCCTCAACGGGAATGTTGTTTTTTTTGTAATATTTCGCAATTTTTTCACGGTATTCCTGCGAACCTTCAGAACGGGTATAGGCGAGAATTTCTAGATTGTGATGAGCCACTGCTTCCATCGCTATTTCTGGCGATTTAATATCGGGCTGACCAATATTTAAATGGTAAACGGTTTTCTTTGCTGCGTACGCTTTTTCGGCGTAGGGTACCAACTTGCGGATGGGTGATTCCGGCATGTGCTTCCCTTTATTTGAAACTGAAGGCATAGTGAAATATTTTGAAGCAAAGTTGCGAAATAAATTTATAATTCCACCCTGCCTGCAACAAGATTCACCTTTTTTTTATATCTTCAAGTATTTTCAAAATAAATCTAAAAAAATTGTATAAAACGCTAATCTTTGGATTTTTGTTTGTTTTTTCTGCTTCATTAGCGGCGCAATCTGGTTTTTTTCTAAATAACAATAAAAGGAAAGTACGCATTCCTTTTAAGCTGGTGAATAATTTACCAATAATTCAAATAGACGTCAATGGCACACCGCTGTCTTTCATTCTTGATACGGGTGTAAAATCTACAATTCTTTTTAGTTTGGAAGAGGCAGATAGCCTTCAACTTCGCAATACTACGCCTGTAATGCTGCAAGGTTTGGGGTCGGGCGGAGCGGTGGAAGCCTTGAAGAGTTTAAATAACAAAGTGAAGGTTGGCAAGGTAATAGACAACAATCATTCACTATATATAATTTTTGACAGTACCTTGAATTTTTCGCCAAGAATGGGAATACCCGTACATGGAATTTTAGGCAATGAATTTTTTCAGAATTTTATTGTAAAAATTAATTATTCCGCAGAGGTTATAACGGTTTATAATCCGCAGAAATACACGTTGAAACCTTGTAAAAAATGTGAAGATTTACCTCTACATTTTATGGGAGGGAAGCCTTATATTTCTTTGGTAATTGAAGCAGAGAATGATGACGAAACAGTAACGCTTTTGGTAGATTCGGGCTCGAGCGATGTCATGTGGATTTTTGATAAACGCAATTTTATTAAAGACGTTCCGAAAAACTATTTCAACGATTTTTTAGGTCTCGGCCTTAGTGGTAATATCTACGGGAAGCGCACTAGAATACCGAGGCTTTCTGTTGGAGATTTTCATTTAAAGGAAGTAAACACTTCATTTCCCGAAGAAGATGCAATTTTAAAAGCGCGTTATTACGAAGAACGCGATGGCAGTGTTGGCGGTGGTTTTTTGAGTAGGTTTACAGTAACCTTTGACTATGCAAATAAGCTAGTACGATTTAAAAAAAACAGGAAATTC
Source organism: Aequorivita vitellina (assembly GCF_022008365.1). GTDB lineage: Bacteria > Bacteroidota > Bacteroidia > Flavobacteriales > Flavobacteriaceae > Aequorivita > Aequorivita vitellina. The sequence continues at coordinate 29,227 of NZ_JAIRBA010000005.1, read as the reverse complement.
AGGGACCCTTTTAATTACAATATGAGTGGAATAACTTTGGAACATGAAGGTGTTGAGCTCGTTAAAGAAGAACGGCAGGCAAGTGTAAATACCAATCGGGGAAATCAAAACCAAAGTTTAACGGTCAATTCTATTTCAATTACCACCGAAGTACATTTTACCTTAGTTCCAAAATATGTGGTTGTTGCCGTGCGAGAAGATTCACCGGCGGCATTAGCGGGGATTCAAGTGGGTGACGAAATTATAACTATAAACGGTAAACCTTGCTATCAATTTAAACTGTATGAATTAATCGAGTTGTTTTCTTCTAATGAAGGTAGGAAAATAACCATTGAATTTAATAGGGAAGGTCGTGCTAATAGAGTCAAATTTTTTTTAAAAAGTGTCTTCTAAAAAGAAATCCGGTTAAAGCAATTTGCTTCAACCGGATTTAATTTATTTGAAGGTAAAGTTTCTTAGCTTTTTTCTAAAACACTCGCTGAGTCGCTCATTACTTCGCCTTTAATTTTTAAAGCAACCATTGGTTCGCTGGCGTTAGAATAAACAGTAATTGTTTTTCTAATAGGGCCTACACGGTTAGTGTCATATTTAACTTCAATAGTGCTACTTGCACCAGGAGCAACTGGGCCTTCCGGTTTTTTCGGGACTGTACAGCCACAACTGGATTTCACATCGGTAATAACAAGGGGGGCGTCTCCTGTATTAGTAAACTCAAATACGCGAACACCGTCACTGCCTTTGGCAATTGTGCCATAGTCAACTGTATCTGCCTTGAAACTAATTTTTGCTTGTTGCGCCTGTGCGGTAAAACCCACAATAGCAACAAGAGCTATAAGAGCTAATTTTTTCATGATTTTGTTTTTTTAGTACATGCTAAAGTATATAACTTTTATAGAACGAGCAAAATAACTTATTCACTTTTATTATACTGTAGTTATAATTACTTTTGCACCTCATAGTACAAAAAGCAGACCAAGTATGGCTTTAGAAGCAAAATATAATGCAAAACAAACTGAAAATAAGTGGTATAAGTACTGGATGGAAAACCGTTATTTCCATTCCGAAGTTGATGATCGTACGCCATACACCATTGTAATTCCGCCACCAAATGTAACCGGTGTCTTACATATGGGCCATATGCTCAACAATACCTTACAAGATGTTTTAATTCGTCGTGCGCGTTTGCAAGGCTTTAACGCTTGCTGGGTACCTGGAACCGATCACGCTTCTATCGCAACCGAAGCTAAAGTGGTTGCAAAATTGAAAGCTGAAGGTATTGATAAAGCCAATCTGTCTCGCGAAGAATTTTTGGAGCATGCCTGGGAATGGACCCACAAACACGGCGGAATTATCCTTGAACAATTAAAAAAACTTGGCGCTTCCTGCGATTGGGAACGGACTAAGTTTACCATGGATGAAGAAATGTCAGCTTCTGTTATAAAGGTTTTTGTGGATTTATACCGAAAAGGAAACATTTATCGCGGCTATAGAATGGTGAATTGGGATCCGCAAGCAAAAACGACACTTTCTGATGAAGAAGTGATTTACGAAGAAAAACAAGGCAATCTCTATTATCTAAACTATAAAATTGAAGGAAGTGATGAAACTTTAACCATTGCAACCACACGTCCCGAAACTATTTTGGGCGATACTGCAATTTGCATTAACCCAAATGATGAGCGTTTTGCACATCTTCGCGGTAAGAAAGCAGTCGTGCCCGTTTGCAATCGGGTAATTCCAATTATTGAGGACGAATACGTGGATGTGGAATTCGGCACTGGTTGCTTAAAAGTAACCCCAGCCCACGACGAGAACGATAAAGCGTTAGGCGATAAGCATAATCTTGAAATTGTAGATATTCTTAATGACGATGGAACCTTAAACAGTTTTGGGCTTCATTACGAAGGCAGAGACCGCTTTGTAGTTCGAAAGGAAATTGTAAAAGAACTCGAAGAAATGGGCGTGGTTTTAAAAATTGAAACCCACCTGCATAAAGTTGGTACAAGTGAAAGAACGGGTGCTGTTATTGAACCAAAATTGAGCGATCAGTGGTTTCTGAAAATGAAGGAACTTGCGCAGCCCGCTTTAGATGCTGTGCTTGAAAAAGATGTAAACCTAGTTCCAGAAAAGTTTGTGAATACCTATCGTCACTGGATGGAAAATGTACGCGACTGGAATATTTCGCGTCAGCTTTGGTGGGGACAACAGATTCCGGCGTATTTCTATGGCGACGGAAAAGAAGATTTTGTAGTTGCCGAAAATATTGAAGAAGCAGTGAAATTGGCACAAGAAAAATCAGGCAACGATCAATTAAAAGCGACCGACTTATCACAAGATCCCGATGCTTTAGATACTTGGTTTTCATCGTGGTTGTGGCCCATTTCTGTATTCAATGGAATTTTAGAGCCAGACAACAAAGAAATAAATTATTACTATCCAACCAACGATTTAGTCACCGCCCCCGAAATTTTGTTTTTCTGGGTAGCGCGAATGATTATCGCTGGGTACGAATATAGAAACGAAAAGCCATTCACAAATGTTTACTTAACAGGAATTGTGCGCGACAAACAGCGCAGAAAGATGAGTAAATCTTTGGGTAATTCACCAGATCCAATTGAGTTGATGGAGACTTATGGCGCAGACGGCGTTCGTGTGGGGATGCTTTTAAGTTCGCCAGCCGGAAACGATTTAATGTTCGATGAAGACCTTTGCAAACAGGGGAGCGGCTTTGTAAACAAAATCTGGAATGCCTACCGCTTGATTAATGGTTGGGAAGTTGATTTGGAAAAAGAACAATCGCAAAGTGATGTTATTGCTTTAAAGTGGTACCGAAGCAAATTCCAAAAAACGCTGGCTGAAATTGAAGACCATTATAGTAAATACCGTATCAGCGATGCGTTAATGTCTACCTATAAATTAGTTTGGGACGATTTCTGCTCTTGGTTATTAGAAATGGTGAAACCGCCTTTCGGTGAAAAAATTTCAGAAAAAACCTATTTGGAGGTTATTTCGGTATTAGAAGATAATTTAAAGATTTTACATCCTTTTGTTCCTTTTATTTCTGAAGAAATTTGGCAACACATTACCCAGCGTAATATTTCGGAAGCTTTAATTATTTCGGAATGGCCAAAAACTGAAACTTTTGATGAGAAAATTATAAAAGACTTCGATTTTGCTTCTGAAGTAATCTCGGGAGTTAGAACTATTCGGAAGGAGAAGAATATTTCATTTAAAGATACCATCCAACTTTTTGTTTTAAACAACGAACAAGTTTCAAAAGATTTTGACGCCGTTGTTACTAAACTCGGAAATATTTCGGAATTGAATTATATTTCAGAAAAAATAGATGGTGCTTTGACTTTTAGGGTTAAAAGCAATGAATATTTCATCCCAATTGCGGGTGCAATTAACGTTGAAGAAGAAATAGCAAAGCTTTCTGAAGAACTTAAATACACCGAAGGTTTTTTAAGAAGTGTTCAAGGCAAATTGAAAAACGAACGTTTTGTTAGCGGTGCGCCAGAAAAAGTTGTGGCTTTGGAAAAACAGAAAGAAACGGATGCTTTGGCAAAGATTGAAACTTTGAAGGCGAGTTTGGCAGGGTTGAAATAAATTTCGAACCAGCTAATAGGTTTTTGTAGCTATATACTAAGTTCGCACTCATCCTTTCAGGTTCAAGTTTTTATAAAACTATCTTAATTTGTTTTAAAGCAAGGTTAATTTTCAGCTAATGAAGCGCTTTTGAACGTAACTTGTTCTAAAACAAATTAATTATGGACCAATCAAAGTATAACGAAATGCAGGCGATGCTTCATAAATTGGAGGATATTAAAAACAGCCAAAAAAGTATTATCGACAAGATAAACCACGTAATTACCGATCTATTTCAGCATCCGGATAAAGACCTTGAAAAAGCAATGGAAGCAGCACACGAAACGGCTTCAAAAAATGTTGAAAAAATAGAAGATGCAATTGAGGAGTACGAGATAAAATTCAACAAAGCACAACAATCGTAGTTGTTTGTGGCGCAATTATTTTCTATATAAAAAATATTGATTGACGGCTTCTATATAAAGTTCTTTGGCCTCGTCACTCGATAGTCCGCGGGTTTGGAAAAGCGCATTTGTTTTAAATGCAGATATATGTGGCTTTCTTCCACTGGGCTGATGGGCTTCATTGGTAGCGCGTTTGTAGTAGGCGTAAAGTCGTAATAATACGTCAGCAGGAAAAGGTTCTGTGTGATTGTTAATACTTTTTACAGCATTTTTAAAAGCTATGTCTAACTCTTCTGAAGTCATTATTTTTCAGCAATTATTGATATTCCTCCTTTTACTTTTTGGTTCAGTGTTACTTTTATTTTTGCATCTAACGGAAGAAAAATATCCACGCGCGATCCAAATTTAATAAACCCACTGTCTGAAGCTTGAGTTACTTCTTGATTTACTTCGGCATAATTAACAATTCGTTTGGCCATTGCCCCAGCTATTTGTCTAAACAAAACATCTCCAAAGTCATCATTATTTACAACTACGGTAGTGCGCTCGTTTTCTTCGGAAGATTTTGGATGCCACGCTACTAAAAATTTTCCTGGATGATATTTGCTATAAACAACTTTTCCACCCACGGGATATCTAGTAACATGCACATTAATTGGGCTCATAAATACCGAAACTTGCAAACACTTATCGTTAAAATATTCTTTTTCAAAAACTTCTTCAATCACTACAACTTTACCATCAACAGCAGAGAGCACGCGATTGGGATGGACTAAAAAATTTCGCTTGGGATTTCTGAAAAACTGTAAAACCAAGAGCAAAAGAATGATTAATGAAATAATAACCCCTCCCCGAATGGTAGGATGCTCAATAAACAGATTTGCCAAAAGGCTAAGCCCGATAACGATTACCAGTGCAATAAAAATAATTTTGAATCCTTCTTTATGAAACATGGTTTACAATTAATAAAAATGCATAAACAAATGGGCTGGCATAAATAATGCTGTCTAGCCTATCGTACAGGCCACCGTGGCCTGGCATTATAATTCCGCTATCTTTAACACCCGCCTGTCTTTTAAACTTTGACTGAATTAGGTCGCCAATAGTGCCAAAAACCGAGACAATTATAGCGAGTGTTATCCAAACCCACAACGGATATATTTGAGAGTCGAATAAACTGTAAGCTTCCAGTGCTTTAAAGATAATAAATCCTGCTAAAAGAGTGCCTGCTAAACCACCCACAAAACCTTCAACTGTTTTTTTAGGTGAGATACGTTCTAAAAGCTTATGTTTTCCAAAGTTTTTACCAATTAAGAATGCAAAGGTATCGTTGCTCCAAATTAGAACAAAAACCGCAACAATTATTTCGGGTTTAAACTTCCCGTTAATATCCATTACTGGAATTAAAGTAAGAAATAAAAAGCCGCTAATAATATAAAAAATTACGGTTATGTATTTTTTCTTTTCAAACATTGGAATTTTGCTCGTCCAGAGAACATCTTTCAATAAAAAAAGATTGACGAAGCTGCTTAAAATTAGAAGTAGATAAACGGCGTTTTCTGAAAAAACGCGATAACTTAAAAAGAAAAATCCTGCTGCAAGGATAAAATAGGCGAGGTAACTGGTTAAGTGCACCAATTTTAAATATTCACTTAAGGTAATAATTGCTAATACAAAGAAGAGCCCCATAAACCATTCGCGCGAGGTAAACATTGCAAAAATGATGATCGAAATGTATAATACGCCCGAGAGGGTCCGTATGAGAATTTCCTTCATATTATAAGTCTTCCAGTAGCAACAAATATAGGTTTTTTGTGCTACTTCCATAACTCATAAAATCCTTTTCTTTTTCGGTTTCAAAGTCTTGAATAGTAGTAATGTTACTTGGAATGTAACCTGAACTTTGGTTTTTAATAGTGCGCAAACCTTCGCTAATGGTGTCAACCAACTGGCTGGTAGTGGCAAAAATAATAATGTTAAAAGGCAATTCCTTTAATTTTTTCTCCTTTATTTGATTTGACGAAAGTAAAATAGAGCCATTGTTCGCAATTAACGATTCGCAACTGGAAAGAAAAAATGTGGCCGCTTCCGAATTGCCAAAGTTTAGGTTAAAACCATCAAACTTTTGGCATAGTTGTTCATTAAAACAAAACACATCTTGTTCGTACCAATCGTTTTCTAACATTATATTATCAAAAGCTTCTGTTACTTCTTCCCAATTTTCGCAATAAATAAACTTACCACCATTTTTTTTGAAATTAAAAGTAAATTTTTCATCTACAGGAAGTTTCTGCTCAGGGTAATAACTGCTATGTTCGGCTTTTTGGGCTTTTTTAGCCTTCTCGTCCGATTTTTTATAATTGGGATTTAGAAGTCTTTTAAATAGACTCATTTATAATGAATTGAGAAGTTTCTATACATGTTGCACTTCAAATATATAAAATCTATACCGAAGTATAACACCTGTAAAATAAAGTTTTTGCCGCGAACAGAAAACGGCAACAATTAAGTTGTTGCCGCTCTGGATACCTCTTCTGGCTTTTCAAATGGACGGTCTCCAAATATCTTTTGAAGGTTATCTTTAAATATTACTTCTTTTTCGAGAAGTACATTTGCCAATTCGGTTAATTTATCTTTGTTTTCTTCAAGTAGTTTTACAGCGCGCTGATATTGGCTTTCAATAAGTATTGAAATTTCTTTATCAATTAATTCAGCAGTTTTTTCGCTATAAGGTTTTGAGAAATTGTACTCAGATTGTCCGCTACTATCGTAATATGTAAGGTTTCCTATCTTGTCGTTTAGGCCATAAATAGTAACCATTGCGCGAGCTTGTTTAGTTACCTTTTCAAGATCGCTTAATGCCCCGGTAGAAATTCTGTCGAAGATAACTTTTTCGGCAGCGCGACCGCCAAGGGCAGCACACATTTCGTCCAGCATTTGCTCTGGGTGAATAATAAGTCTTTCTTCGGGTAAATACCAAGCTGCACCCAAGGATTGTCCACGAGGAACAATAGTGACCTTTACCAATGGAGCTGCGTGTTCTAACATCCAACTTACGGTTGCATGACCTGCTTCGTGGTATGCAATGGCACGTTTTTCGTCCATTGTCATTATCTTGTTTTTCTTTTCAAGGCCACCTACAATTCTGTCAACAGCATCTAAAAAGTCTTGTTTACCAACAGATTTTTTACCGTTTCTTGCAGCAATTAAAGCAGCTTCGTTACAAACGTTTGCAATATCTGCTCCCGAAAAACCTGGTGTTTGCTTTGAAAGGAAATCTGTGTCTAAATCATCATCTTTTTTTATGGGGCGTAGGTGTACTTCAAAAATTTCTTTTCGTTCGCGAACGTCGGGCAGGTCAACATAAATCTGTCTGTCGAAACGACCGGCTCGCATTAAAGCTTTATCTAAAACGTCTGCCCGGTTGGTGGCTGCAAGTACAATAACATTGGTATTGGTTCCAAAGCCATCCATTTCTGTAAGGAGTTGATTTAGGGTGTTTTCACGTTCGTCGTTACTTCCGGAGAAATTATTTTTTCCTCTGGCACGGCCAATGGCGTCAATTTCGTCAATAAATATTATGGCTGGCGCTTTGTCTTTAGCTTGTTTAAATAAATCACGCACGCGTGATGCACCTACCCCTACAAACATTTCAACAAAATCTGAACCTGAAAGAGAAAAGAACGGTACTTGGGCCTCACCAGCCACAGCTCGTGCCAAAAGCGTTTTACCAGTACCGGGAGGGCCTACTAACAATGCGCCCTTTGGGATTTTACCACCTAAAGAGGTGTATTTATCGGGTTGTTTTAAGAAATCTACAATTTCTTGTACTTCTTCTTTAGCTCCTTCTAGACCGGCAACATCTTTAAATGAAGTTTTTACATCAGATTTTTCATCGAATAATTTTGCTTTCGATTTTCCAATATTGAAAAGCTGTCCACCAGCACCACCGCCTGCGCCCGAAGACATACGGCGCATAATAAAAATCCAAATGGCAATAATTATTACGAATGGCAAAATGCCCATCAAAATATCGCCCCAGACATTATTGTCTGTTTCAAAGTTTAATGTTGTGGGAAGATTGTTTTCAGCCTTTATTTCTTGAAAATCTTTTTGAAATAGCTGCAAATCACCAAATTCAAATTGATAATCTGGATCGTTGGCTCCAGGAGCTAAAAACGCCGGAGTATCGTCTTTTTTAGCGTGTTCCTGCTTTTGCTTAGCCTCTTGGGTAAGATAAACTTTCGCAATTTTTTTATTAATTATATCTACTTTTGCTACATCGCCGTCTCGTAGAAACTCTTCAAATTTTGCCTGATTGGTTTTTGCGGGTTGCGACCAGCTGCCACCACCAAAAATTTGGATCCCAAAAAACAGTAAAATTATTGCTCCGTAAATCCAATAATAATTTGGTTTTGGCTTCTTAGAGTCGTTCTTCTTATTTTTATTTTCTTCGGCCATAAGGCTGTTTTCTTTTTAATGTGTTGATTCTATTTTAACCGATTTTGCATCGCCCCAAAGCCCTTCAATATCATAAAACTCGCGAATATGCTTTTGAAAAACGTGTACAACTACGTGCACGTAATCCATAAGTACCCACTCCGAGTTGTCGCTGCCTTCAACGTGCCACGGTTTTTCTTTTAAAGCCTTACTTACAGATTTTTGAACGGAATTTACAATGGCGTTAACCTGTGTATTGGAGGTTCCGTTGCAAATAATAAAATAGTCGCAAACGGTATTTTCTATATCTCTTAAATCAAGAATTTCAATATCCTGTCCTTTTACATCTTCAATCCCAGTTATTATTTGGGCAATTAGTTGATCTGTTCCTACCTCATCTGGCAAGCCTGTTTGTTCTTTTTGCATTAATTATTATTCTTTTCTATTTCGCAAAGTTATTACTTTTTTGTTTCTTGAACTGCCTTTAATTGTAATACTAAACATAATTATACTTTTGGATATAATCAAACTTAATGCCATCGACTCTACCAATACTTACTTAAAGCAGTTGGTAAAGCAAACCAGTATTGTAGACCAAACCGTTGTAGTGGCTAATACCCAACTTTCGGGCCGCGGGCAGATGGGCAATGGTTGGGTGTCAAAACCGGGGCAAAGTCTTACATTTAGCTTGTTTAAAGCGTTTAATAAACTTTCGGTAGCGCACCAATTTAGTATTTCTATGGCTGTTGCAATAGGAATTGCCCATGCGTTGAACCAATTAAATATCCCAAATATTTCAATAAAATGGCCTAACGACATATTGTCAGCTAAAAAGAAAATTGGCGGTATTTTGATTGAAAATGTTTTGGAGGGCAGTTGTGTAAAATACGCTGTAATAGGAATAGGTATAAATGTTAACGAAACACATTTTTTAAATCTGCCGCAAGCGAGCTCACTGAAACTTGAAACTGGTAAAACATTTAATTTAGACGAAGTGTTGCAGACAATTCTGAAAAGTGTTTTCGGCAACTTAAATAATCTTGCGAAAAAGGACTTTTCAGAATTGAAACAACTTTATGAAAACTATTTATTTCAAAAAGATATGGTTTCTGTTTTTGAAACACCCGAAACTTTGCGTTTTAATGGAATAATAAAGGGAGTTTCAGATATTGGTGAGCTATTGGTAGCAACAGAAAATGCACCGTTGCAAAAATTTCAACTGAAAGAAGTTAAGTTGATCTATTAAATTGAAAACGAAATCGAAATCGATAACCATAACGAAATCGAAAAAATATAACTTCCTTTAAAGTTTCGCCATATTTGAAACAAGCGTATCGATAAATTTTGAAATCGGTCCTTTAATCATCATAGCCATCATGGAGTTGAATTCGCCTTCAAAAAGCAATTCTACCGTGGCCGTATTGTTTGAAACTTCTTCAATATTTGCGGTTAGGGTAAAAGGAATTTTATCGCTAATTGCACCTAATACAACTTTGTTTGGCTTTTCAACTTCTTTAACTTCCAATGCAATTTCGGGCATTCCTTTTAAGCCAAAAACAAAAGCGTTCTCGCGTATTACCTCAAATTTGCTGATGTTATCTGGCATTAAAGATTCAAAATTCTTTACATCTGTCAAAAAATCGCAAAGTGCCTCGGCTGATTTTTGAACGGTTACTTTTTTACTGTTTAGTTTCATTTGAAATATTTTTTATTCTTTATTGTTATTTAATTTTGATTGAATGGACGGTAAACAGTATTCTGTTTCAATTACCACATTCATCCTTATAATACTCAATGAATTTTGCTAAGTTGAAGAGATTAATCTTGTCTTGTTTCAAATCATTTAGAAGGGTCGGGCAATCATTAAAAAGCTCTATGGATTTTCTTATAAAGCGTTTGTTTTTTTCCACTTTGTATAATATTTGGCTATCATTCTTCATAAGATAATAATTGAGTTTTGCCCTAGTACCACTTGCTATACCGTAATTTAAATTGTAATAATATAAATATTTTATGGGGAGCTTAATTTTTTTTCCATTGGGCAAGTTTAAAGTATCAGACATTTTAAGACGTTTTGTGAATCCTGATAGTCCTTCAAACTTGGCTTGGTCCATCATCTCGCGAATATTTTGTCTATCAAAATCGGAATAGAAGAGGTCGTCAGAATCAGTAGAACTTATATAAATGCTTAAAACATCACTATATATCAATTCAACAAAAATCTTGAATTTATTATAATTATGGTTTAAATATTGAAAGATTCTTTCGTTTTCAGTATCTGGATTGCTTATAATTTTTTCGATCAGCTCAAAGTCTATTTTTTTAGACTTTTCATTTTCATCTTTTTTGAATTGTGGTGAAAAGGCTGAACTGGCAAATCGCAAAAATCCTTTTTCTGAAGAATTGTCTTTATAAACAATTTTACATTTTACGTAGGGCGTTGCCCTTAATTCGAAATCTTGCGCAGCGCAAATAGAAGAAAGTAAAACAACTAGGATTAAAATAATGTTTTTTATCAATCGTTTCAAAATTAATGCCAACTGCTGCTTACTGTTACTGAATGCTGAATACTATTTCCCCCAGGTTTCAGGATTATTGCGCCATTCGGCAAGTAGTTTTACTTCTTTAGCATAAATGTATTTAGATTTCTCTGCCTCTTCTAGCAAAATCTCGTAATTGCTTAAGGTGTTTAAAGTAACATTAGCCTTTTTAAAATTTTCTTCCGAAACCTTAAAACCGTAACTAAAAATAGCCATCATTCCTTTAACGTTTGCATTGGCTTCTTTTAAAGCTTCAACGGCCATTAAGCTACTTTTTCCGGTGCTAATTAGGTCTTCAACAACCACTACATTTGCATTGGGTTGTAAAAATCCTTCAATTTTATTTTGGCGTCCATGGCTTTTTGCTTCAGGGCGAACATAACAAAAGGGGACGTTTAAATATTCGGCTACTAAAACGCCCATTCCAATGGCTCCTGTTGCCACGCCGGCAATCATATCGGGCTTTCCATAGATTTCTTCAATTTGTTTGGCTAAATTTTCACGAATGTAATTTCGTATGGCGGGGTAAGAGAGCGTTATGCGATTATCGCAATAAATGGGAGATTTCCATCCAGAAGCCCAAGTAAAAGGGTTTTGTGGTTGTAATTTAATTGCATTAATTTGCAGTAATAATGCCGCGGTTTCCTGTGCCGTTTCTTTATTTAATATCATTGTGCAAATGTATAAAGTTTTTGTAAAAGAAATTCCCATTATTCTTTCCACCGAGAAAAATATTGGTGAGCACTACACAACCATTCCCTTAAAGCAAGCGCGCTTTAAAAAATTGATAAAAAAGATAAATAACGGCGAGCTGCTGTACGTGAACCTTTACCATAAAAACGCCGAGAAACTGGAACGCTTTCTTCGGAAAAAAATAAAAGTGGTGGAGGCGGCTGGCGGATTGGTTTACAATAGCAAAAAGGAAATTCTTTTTATTCGCCGAAACAAAAAGTGGGATCTTCCAAAGGGTAAAATTGAAAAAGGTGAAACCCATCGCGAAGCGGCTATACGAGAAGTGATTGAAGAAACTGGAGTGCAAGATTTAGAAATTCGCGACTTTCTTAAAACAACGTATCACGTATTTACCCGCAATAATAAATTTAGACTGAAAATTACCTATTGGTATGAAATGTTTAGCGATTACGAAGGTCCGCTCGTTCCTGAACCAGAGGAAGGAATAAAAAAAGTACGGTGGAAAGATTTTGAAAAATCGCAAAAAGCATTGCAGGATTCTTACGAAAATATAAAGCTTCTTTTCCCGAAGGAATATTTAACCACCCACCCGAACGATAGGGTATCTGAGGTGTGATTTTTCGTAATATGGCGATTGTTTATGAATCCAGTCTAATTGCAAATACCAATTGTTTGCAAAGTTTGAGTCTGTGCGTTTTTTGTTTTTAAATTCGTTGTTGATTTTTGGGTTTTCCTTTAAAAACTTTTCGGCTAGATCTTCCCAAATGTAAGGCGAAAAACCTTCTTTTTGCTGAAGAATTGCGTCGAAAAAGTTCCAGTTAAAAAATGAGTCAGGAGCTGATGGTTCTAACGTTTCCAGTAAATAGCGAACGCCTGCTTGCTGCGTTTTCACTAAAACATCACCTTTGTTTACGGCTACCTTTTCAGTATTTTTTGTTACTTGGGTATTGTAGTGTAAGTAGTGACCTTCGTAAGGGTTTTTTACGGTTTCGAAGTTTTTAATTTTATAAACTTCAGCTGTAATGGTGGTGTCTTGTTCAATTTCTGTGAATTCAATTTTATTTAACTTTAATAGATCAATTACATGCCAATATCCTTTCGGAATAATATAAGCCGAAGGAATTTTTACTGAATCTGTGGCCTTAAAGTAATTATAGTACGTTACATTTTTTGTAAACGGTTTATCTCTAAAGTACTTTAAACGCTTTGCGCCCGTAATTTTGCTCGGTATCATTTCGCCTTCAAAACCTTTAAATATTAAAGTTGAAGTTTTTGTTGAATCTACTTCCCACGAAAGTGGATAATAACTCCCAACCGTATAATTTTCGACTGCGTGTCTTCGAAGTGACTTTATTTTTTCGGCATCTTTATCGGCGATGTTTATAAAGCTTTTCATTAATTGATAGGTGCCATCAACCCGTTGTTTATATGGTTTTAACATGTGTGTTTCTACTGTTAAACCCAACGTGTTAAATAAGGTGGTGTAACCGCTCGCATAGCGCGGGGAGTCTAAAAATTGTTTAAAACCGTGCTCGGGCACTTGATTAAAAACATTTACATAAGGCGTAATATCCCAGTTTTTTATATGCAGCGAATCTTCTAATTGAGGCGTAAACGAAGTGTGTAGATAATTGCCCAACGCGCCACCTAATTTATCGTGCTGTGTAAATAAATGAGTGAGTGTATATTGATAGTCTGCACCGTTGCTTACGTGGTTGTCAATAAATAGTTCAGGGTTTAACCAATGAAAAATTTTGGTAAAGGCACGTGCATTTTTAGTATCGGCTTTTATAAAATCTCTATTTAAATCGTAATTGCGAGCGTTTCCGCGAAACCCGTATTCTTCTGGACCGTTTTGATTCGTGCGTGACGTGCTATTTCTATTTAAAGCCCCACCAATATTATAGATAGGTATAGTGGTTATAATTGTATTTTTGGGCGAAGCAATTTTACCTTCTGCATAATCGCGAAATAACAACATGGTTGCGTCAATTCCATCAGGTTCGCCGGGATGTATGCCGTTGTTAATTAATAACACATTTTTACCGTTCTTCGGCAAAGAGGTTGTATTTTTAGAATATTCCCTGTTATCTGAATTATAAACGATTAAGTGTAAGGGAAATCCGTTGTCTGTTTCACCTATTTCCAATATTGAAATTGACACATGCTTAGCTGCAAGCTCTTTATAAAAATTAATAGTGTGTGTATAGGTTTGCGTTTGTGTTCCATCAGATTTTTCGAACTGTAGTGCCTGCTGCGAGTGCAAGGTAAAAATTGAAAAAAAAACGAATAGTAGTGAAAAAGACTTCATAACTTGTAAAATTTAGACAAAGATAGACTTCTATTTTATTGATTTCCGAAAATATTTAAGGCGAAAACACTTAAAAATATCCTAATTAAAAGTTAAAGTAAGAAGTTTCAAAAAGTATAATTGATTTGGGATTAATCGTTTATACTTTTTTTCTGTTTTAAAAGTGTGGAGGTGGATGAAATGAGTTTTTCTTATCGCCCGTTATTATTAGCTTTGGAGCAATTAATTAATAATATTTTAAAATTACAAAATGAAAAAAATTACTTTAATGATGTTTGCTTTGGCAACATCTTTCGCGGTTAGCGCACAAGAAATGGTATTAACGCAAACATCTGGTGCTATTACCGATGCTGGAGTGGCATGTGGCGATTCTGGAGCTGGAACAACTGGCGACAACTATTACATGAGAAGTTATAACTTGGCTGAAGGTGGCGTAACTGGTAATGTATCTTTAACTGGTATTGAATTTTACGTTGGTAGCGCCACTGGAACAACTGGTTTGGAAGTTATGATTTTTGATGAAGTTGCATTTCCAACAGGATTTGATGTAACTAACTTACCTACACCACTTGCAACTGGTGAAATTACCGTAGATTCAGGAATGATTGGCACCTTAGTAAGAGCTGAATTTGACACTCCAGCTGCAGCAAACCAAGACTCAAACATTGTTGCTGTTATATTTGAAGCAGATGGTCAAACTACTGCATTCTACCTAGGTACTGCTGAGACTGAAACTTATACTTCATACTTAGCATCTGTAGCTTGTTCTCTTAATAGCCCAACTCCGGTTGCTGATATTGGATTCCCAGATTCTAAGCATGTTATTGACTTAGTAATAGACGATGCACTTTCTGTTGGTGAAAACTTAGCAGATAAAGTAGCTATTTACCCAAGCCCAGCTACGGATGTACTAAATGTAAAACTTCCATCAAATGTTGTTGTTGAAAGTTCTTCTTTAGTAAGCATTTTAGGAAAAACAACTGGTGTTACTCTTTCTAACGGTGTTATGAATGTTTCTGGAATTGCTCCAGGTGTATACTTTCTTAACCTAGTAACTAACATGGGTACTTATACTCAAAAAGTTATTAAGCAGTAATTGCATATTCTTTTAAAGAAAATAATTTTTAAAAAGCCTCAATTGAAAGATTGGGGCTTTTTTGTTGCTTTTTTTTTGAAATATTACGGCTTAGGCAAGTACTTATCAAGCGGTATATTCTAGTTGTATATTTTATGTTTTTTGCGAGATAATCTTTTTCTGCAAAAGCTGTAAAGCATAAAAAAGTCCTTTAAACAACTGCTTAAAGGACTTTTTTTAATTAGTATAATTTAAAACGTTTTACCCGTTCATAGAAATTAAAAACTCTTCGTTGTTTCTAGTTTGTTTAATACGATCGTTTATGAATTCCATCGCTTCTACCGGGTTCATATCTGCAAGGTATTTGCGCAGCACCCACATACGTTGAATGGTGTTTTCATCAAGTAATAAATCATCTCGACGTGTACTCGAAGAAGTAAGGTCGATTGCAGGGAAAATTCTTCGGTTAGAAATTTTTCTATCCAATTGAAGTTCCATGTTACCGGTTCCTTTAAATTCTTCAAAAATAACCTCGTCCATTTTAGAACCAGTTTCAGTTAAAGCGGTAGCGATTATACTTAAAGAACCACCGTTTTCAATATTACGTGCAGCACCAAAGAAACGTTTTGGTTTGTGCAAGGCATTTGCATCTACACCACCACTTAATATTTTACCGCTTGCAGGCTGTACTGTATTGTAAGCTCTCGCCAAACGCGTTATAGAGTCTAGTAGAATTACCACATCGTGACCACATTCTACAAGTCTTTTTGCTTTATCGATAACTAAGTTTGCCACGCGAACATGCTCGGTTGCTTCTTTATCAAAAGTTGAAGCTACAACTTCGCCACGAACGTTGCGTTGCATATCTGTAACTTCTTCGGGTCGTTCATCTATTAAAAGAACAATTTGGTACACTTCGGGGTGATTGGCTGCAATTGCATTTGCAATATCCTTCAGCAACATGGTTTTACCCGTTTTTGGTTGCGAAACAATCATACCACGTTGCCCTTTACCTATAGGCGCAAATAGATCTATAATTCGTGTTGAAATAGTACTTTGCTTATCTGCAATATTGAATTTTTCTTGCGGAAAAAGCGGCGTTAAATGCTCAAATGAAACACGGTCGCGTACAACATTTGGGTTTAAACCATTTATTTTAACCACTTTAATTAATGGGAAGTATTTTTCGCCTTCTTTTGGGGGGCGTACTTCGCCTAAAACCGTGTCGCCCGTTTTTAAACCAAAAAGACGAATCTGCGATTGCGAAACATAAATATCATCTGGCGACGATAAATAATTGTAATCACTAGAGCGAAGAAAGCCGTAGCCGTCCTGCATAATATCTAGTACGCCTTCGCTTTCAATTATGCCGTCAAATTCGTAATCGGGCTCTCTGTAACGATTGCGCGAATCTTTATTGCCATTATTTCTATTGTCCTGTGTGTTGCCATCTTTGTGTTTATGGCTTTGATGTTTTTGACGGTTATCGGAATTAGAACTATCGCTACGCTGATTTTTCTGTCGGTTGTCGTTGCTGTTAGAACCAGATTTTTGGTGTTGCGCTTTTTTATCGTTATCCTTTCTGTCGGTTTTGTCGCTCTTCCCGCCCTTATCGCTGTTTGTACGTTTGTTGCTCACGTTTTTTTTGTCGTCACTATCTTTTTTGCTATCGTCACTTTTTTTGTCGTGATTTTGTTTTTGTGACTGTGGCTTTTGTGACTGTGTTTTTTTGTTTCTACCATCGCTTTTTTGAGAGCGCTGTTTTTGGTCTTTATTGCGATTGTCTGGAGTAGCAGGCGTTTTTTCCTCTTTTGTTTCGGATGAAGCCGCGTCTGCTTTTATAACCGCTTTGACTGCCTTGGGATTGGCAGCTTGATAGTCGAGAATTTGATAGACCAAGTCTAATTTTTTTTGTGTGCGATATTTCGGCACATTAAGCTCTTTGGCTATATCCTGAAGTTCAGGAAGCTTTTTGTTTTTTAATTCTGAAATTTCAAACATGTATAAAATACTGTAGTTAAAGTTGATACTAATGTGTTCCTTATTAAGAAGAAAAGTACGTTGAAAGTTTTTCGAAGACTAAGTAACCTTTATTGAGTTGGTTACGTATTGTTACTGCAATAATACAATAATAAATTAAAAAGTACTGTTATTTTTTTTAAAAAGAAACTGTATTTTTGCTGCGCATTCAAGTTTTTGCATAATGATTCAGCGTATTCAAACTATTTATTTAATTGTATCGGCCCTAATTATGGGCGCGTTATTTATGTGGTTTCCTATTATTTTAGGCGAAGACGGAACGGTAATAATAGACCGTCGTGAGCCGTTGGTTTTGGGTTTGATTTTTATTTCAATTGCGCTGGCAATTATTTCAATTTTAAGTTTTAAAAAACGGCAAACACAATTTGTAATTAACCGTTTAAATATAATATCAAATTTTGTATTACTAGGAGTTTTCGTTTACAGATCGCTCACGTTATCCGGAGAAACTTTAGTTTCAGAGAAGGGTATTGGGGTGCTCCTTCCTATCATTTCTATCGTATTTTTAGTGCTGGCCAACAAGGCCATTAAAAAGGATGAGGACCTTGTAAAATCTGTTGATCGTTTACGTTAAACCAATCTTGGTATATTAGTGCAAGACCCCCGGAGTATGCCAACTTTGGGGGTTTTTTGGTTTTTGAGCGAGTTATTTCGGCTGCGCTCAAGGACCGGTGTTTGAGCAGATGCAAGAACTACGCTGTGTTTATTTCCCAAATTCAATAACTTCTAAACTCTGTATTTTTTCGCCGTCAATTTCAAAACGCAGCATAGTTCGCACTTTTTGAAAACCGTGTTTGCCAACGGCGCCGGGATTCATATGTAGCAATCCGGTGGTTTTATCGGGCATCACTTTTAAAATATGCGAGTGACCGCAAATAAATATTTTTGGCGGATTCGCATAAATTTCCTGCCGGATTGCAGGGTTGTATTTTCCAGGGTAGCCGCCAATGTGTGTAATCCAAACATCAACTTTTTCGCACATAAAACGATTGTGCAACGGAAACTCCATTCTGGCCTTGGCATCGTCAATATTGCCGTAAACAGCGCGAAGTGGCTTGAGTTTTTTGATGGCATCGGTAACCGAAAGATCGCCAATATCGCCCGCATGCCAAACTTCATCGGCTTGTTTTACGTAATGCAAAATTTTTTCATCTATATAACTGTGGGTGTCGCTTAAGAGCAGAATTTTTTTCAAAATAAGAGGAGTTGTTGTTTGGCGAAGGTATTAAGTTTTTCAAAGTTATAACACAAATGCTGGTGGGTAAATTGTAATTTTGTCGATTCTGAAAAAAAAAATCAATTGCGGTATTTTATTGAAATAGCCTACAACGGAAAAAATTATTTTGGGTGGCAGCGCCAGCCGGAGCAAATTAGTGTACAACAGGTTTTAGAAGAAACCCTCTCTACTTTGCTTCGGAAGGAGTTAAAACTTATGGGCGCAGGAAGAACCGATACCGGGGTGCACGCAAAGCAGCTTTTTGCACATTTTGATTTTGATGAAATTGAAAATTACGAAAAATTAATTTTTAGAATAAATTCGTTTCTTCCAAAGGATATTTCAGTAAAAAATATTTTTGAAGTAAAAGAAGATGCACACGCACGTTTTGATGCGGTTGAACGCGAATACGAATACATTATTACACTGGGTAAAGATCCTTTTTTACAGGATTTTGCGTTTCAAATAAACAACAAACCCAATGTAGCTTTGATGAATGAAGCTGCGAGGTTGTTATTACATCATAGAGATTTTCAATGCTTTTCTCGCTCCAATACCGATGTAAAAACGTACAATTGCACAATTGTGAAAGCTCATTGGGAAGCTGAAAATAATAAACTTATTTTTACCATTGCGGCAGATCGTTTTCTCCGAAATATGGTGCGTGCCGTCGTTGGAACGCTATTAGATGTGGGCTACGGAAAAGCTACTATTGAAGATTTTAAAGCAATACTAAATAGTAAAAGCAGAGAAAAAGCGGGTGCTTCGGCTCCTGCCCACGGCTTGTATTTAAACAAGGTTGTTTATCCTGAGTCGGTTTTTTTAAAAAGAGAATAGGGGAGGGAGAAAAGAGGAAAGAAGAAAGAGATAAGAGGAAAGTGGAAAGTGGAAAGAAAATAGATAAGTTTGCTTCAATTCCTGGGCGATAAACTCTAAATTATAAATCAACAAATAAACGAATCACCATTTAACGAATTAATAAAAAATCGTGTCAGAAAAAACAGGCAACGCATTCGATTTTAAGCTTTTTAAGCGGTTATTGGCTTTTACAAAGCCGTATAGCTTGATATTTTATTTTGTAGCATTTGCAGCAATTATTATGTCTGGGCTTGCTGTGTTGCGCCCTTATTTATTAGAGCTTGCCATCGATAATTCTATGGTTCCAAAGGATGGCGAAGGGTTTATGAAGTACATCATCTTAATGTTGATTGTACTTTTTTTAGAGGTTATTTTTCAATTCGCTTTTATTTTTTACACCAACTTTCTTGGGCAAAGTGTAATCCGTGATTTGCGTCAAAAACTCTTTCGTTTAATGATGAGTTTTAGAATGAAATACTTCGATAAAAGCGCCGTGGGAAGATTGACAACCCGCGCGGTTAACGATGTAGAAACTATTTCCAGCATTTTTAGCGAAGGCCTGTTTATGATAATTAGCGACCTTTTAAAAATGCTTGTAATTGCTGGATTTATGCTTTATCAAAGCTGGCAGTTGTCGTTAATAGTTTTTATAGTATTACCATTTATTTTATACGCAACCCGCGTTTTTCAGAAAGCGATGAAGGTTGCTTTTGAAGACGTTCGCAACCAAGTAGCCAACTTAAATACATTTGTGCAAGAACGCATTACAGGGATGAAAATAGTGCAGATTTTTACACGTGAAAAGACGGAATACGAACGTTTTCAGGAAATAAATAAAGACCATAGAAAAGCGTGGATAAAAACAGTTTGGTACAACTCTATTTTCTTTCCAATCGCCGAGATGACGGGTGCTGTAGCCACAGGTTTGTTGGTTTGGTACGGTGGTTTAAATGTTATTAGTGGCGGAGCAATAACCTTGGGTATTGTTGTTGCTTTTATTCAATATACCGAAATGCTTTTTAGACCTCTTCGGCAGATTGCAGATAAGTTTAATACCCTGCAAATGGGGATGGTTGCTGCAAATCGGGTTTTTGCAATTCTCGATACAAAAGCACATATTGCCGATATGGGTAATGTGGAATACACTAGCACCAAAGGCGAAATTGCGTTTAAGGATGTTCATTTTGGATATAACGAAGATGAAGAAGTTATTAAAGGAATTTCATTTCATGTAAACCCAGGCGAAACCATTGCAATTGTTGGAGCCACGGGAGCTGGTAAAAGTACGATTATCAATCTTTTGAATCGTTTTTACGAAATAAATAGCGGCGAAATTACAATTGATACCATTTCAATAAAAGATTATAAATTAGAATCACTTCGCAGTCAGATAGCGGTGGTGCTGCAAGACGTTTTCCTGTTTGCCGATACTATTTTAAACAATATTACCCTTGGCAATCCCGACATTTCTGAAGAAGAAGTAATTGCGGCTGCAAAGGAAATTGGCGTCCACAAATTTATCGCTACCCTCCCCGGCGGATACCATTATAATGTAAAGGAACGCGGTAGTATGCTTTCTTCCGGACAGCGACAGCTTATTTCGTTTTTGCGCGCTTATGTTAGCAAACCCAGTATTTTAATTTTAGACGAAGCTACTTCTTCAGTAGATACTTATTCGGAAGAATTGATTCAGACAGCCACAGATAAAATTACCAAAGACCGAACTTCTATTGTAATTGCTCACCGTTTGGCAACCATTAAAAAAGCCAATAAAATTATTGTAATGGATACAGGGAAAATCGTGGAAGAAGGCACACACAAAGAATTGCTTAAACTGGAAAACGGTTTTTACAGAAATTTATACGAAGTGCAATTTATGGCAGAAGAAGCTATTTGAGGCTAACTTAAATCCTTTTTCAAAATTTTGGAAAGTTCTTCGATGTTTTCATATAGCACGAAATCACCATCTTTTAAATAGGAAATCTGTCCGTTTTCTTCTGATACAACTAAGCACAGCGCATCGGTTTTTTCAGTAATACCAACGGCTGCCCGATGCCGAAGTCCGAAGCGTAAAGGAATTTTTCTATCGTTTGAAACTGGTAAAATAACACGTGTTGCGGTAATTCTATTTTCTTCAATAATCATTGCGCCGTCGTGCAACGGACTATTCTTAAAAAATATACTTTCAATAATAGGTTGGTTTACTTCAAGATTCATTTCGTCTCCTGTGTTTTTTACAAAATCGAGACTATTATTTCGTTGTAGAACAATTAGGGCGCCTGTGTTTGTACTAGACATTTTTTTGCAGGCAGCAATTATTCCGTCCACATTCATTTTAAGGGTATTATCACCTCCTGAAAATTTAAATTGCTTTAAAAATCTGCGTCGTGCATTAAAATTTGTAGAGCCCAACATTAAAAGAAACTTCCTAATTTCCGGTTGAAAAACCACTACCAACGCGAACATTCCAACGCCCAAAAAGCCTCCAAGAATCTTACTTAGCAGTTGCATTTCTAAAAGTTCGGTAAAAACGTAAATTGCGTAAACAATAATAATTCCCACTAAAATATTTATGGCCACGGTGCCTTTTACTAAATTATAGAGATAATAGAGTAGAAATGCTACTAGCACAATGTCTACCATATCTATTATTCGAATGTCGAGAAAATCCAAAAGGTGCGTTTTTTTGTAAAAGTACTTTAAAATTTTTAATGGATTGTTGTCACGATTTTAGCATTTCAAACAATTTTACACAATCAACAGCTTCCTTTACATCGTGCACTCTTAAAATAGACGCGCCTTTTAAAAGGGCTATTGTGTTTAGTGAAGTTGTTCCGTTTAAAGCGTTTTCGGCCGAAGTTTCCAAAGTTTTATAAATCATCGATTTTCGCGAAATGCCCGCTAAAACTGGAATTTCTAAGTTTTGAAAAAGTTCAAGATTATTTAAAACTTGAAAACTTTGTTGGCGCGTTTTTGCAAAACCGAAACCTGGATCGGCAATAATATCGCTTATGCCTTCGGCGCGGGCGCGGGCTATTTTTTCAGCTAAATCTTTTAAAACTTCAATAGTTACATTCTTGTATTCGGTTAGTTTTGCCATTGTTTGTGGTGTTCCGCGCATGTGCATTAAAATGTACGGCACTTTCAATTTGGCAACGGTTTTATACATTTCGGCATCTAATGTGCCACCCGAAACATCGTTTACAATTGCTGCTCCAGTTTCAATTGCTTTTTTTGCAACTTCACTTCTAAAGGTGTCCACGGAAATTAACGCTTCAGGAAAATTTTTCAAAATAATTTCGGTTGCGTTAACAACTCTTCGTATTTCTTCGATTTCTGAAATTTCACTGGCACTTGGTCGCGTGCTGTAACCGCCAATATCTAAAAAGGTGGCGCCTTCCGAAAGCATTTTTTCGGCTTGCTTTAAAATTTCAGTTTCGGCAATCGTTTTTCCGCCGTCGTAAAACGAGTCTGTAGTAACGTTAATGATGCCTATTACTTTGGGCACGGAGAGGTCTATGAGCTTGCCGCGGCAATTGAGGGTCTGCAATTTTTTAATTTTTTTCACTTTTAAAATTGAAAAACTTTTAGCCAATGTGCTGTTTGGCAAATAACTTTAAGCGTTCAACTTTGAACTTTGAACTATTTAAGCGAAATTTACGCAAAATCTTACAATTCAGTAATGGTAGACACTTCAAATCAATACAACGACCAGATAGAAAAATGTAGGGCGCTGTTTATCAATAAAATGCACGATTACGGAAGTGCTTGGCGCATTCTTCGGCTTCCGTCGTTAACCGACCAAATTTTTATAAAGGCGCAACGCATTCGCGGTTTGCAACAAAATGCCAATCAAAAAATTGCCGAAGATGAAACCAGTGAATTTATTGGCATCGTAAATTATTCAATTATGGCGCTTATTCAAATAGAAAAAGGAGTAGTGGAGCAGCCCGATCTTTCTGTGGAGGAAGCGACGCAACTTTACGATGAGCACGTAGCTTTAACCAAGCAATTAATGATGGACAAAAATCACGATTACGGCGAAGCGTGGCGGGATATGCGGGTGAGTTCGTTGACAGATTTAATTCTTCAGAAATTGCTTCGCGTAAAGCAAATTGAAAACAATAGCGGTAAAACATTAGTTTCCGAAGGCATTGACGCTAATTATCAGGATATGGTTAATTACGCGGTGTTTGCTTTGATACATTTGGAAGTAAGAAAAGAAAATAAAGAATAAAGAAAAAAGAGAATGAAAATATTAGTAGGAATATCTAGAATAATTGTTGGTGCACTTTTTATAATCAGCGGGTTGATAAAGCTGAACGATCCCGTTGGGTTTTCTTTTAAGTTGAAAGATTACTTCGCACCCGAAGTATTAGACCTTGGTTTTTTGGTTCCGTACGCTTTATTAATTGCAGTTTTTTTAGTGATTTTTGAAGTATTGGTGGGAGTTGCATTGCTATTGGGCTATCTTAAAAAGGCAACGCTGTGGGCATTGTTGTTAATGATTGTGTTTTTCACATTTCTCACGTTTTATTCGGCCTACTTCAATAAAGTCACCGATTGCGGATGTTTTGGAGATGCCATAAAACTTACGCCGTGGGAGTCTTTTACCAAAGATGTTATTCTGCTCGTTTTAATTTTGATTCTCTTTATTGGGCGAAAATACATTCAACCGTTTTTTACAAAAGAACTGCGAAGCATCTTTATTTTCGTAGCATTTATAGGCTGTTTGGGCGTTACCTATTACGTATTATTGCACCTTCCTATTGTAGATTTTCGTCCGTATAAAATTGGTGCCAACATTAGAGAAGGGATGACGGTTCCTGAAAATGCACCTGGACCAATTTATGAATACAAGTGGAAATTCAATATTAACGGCGAAGAAAAAGTTATTATTACAAACGGTGAATACCCGCAGGTTGACGGCGAATTGATAAGTACCGATACCGAAATGATTCAAGAAGGTTACACCCCGCCAATCCACGATTTTACGATGGAACGCGACGGCGAAGATTATACTTCGCAATTTTTAGCCGAAGAAAATCTTGTAGTAATTATTGCGTACAGCCTCGGAAATACCGAGAAGGACGGCTATATTCCTATAAAAGAAATTACCGATAGAGCTCTTAAAAACGGTTATAATGTAATTGGTCTTTCGGCTTCATCGCAAGAAATGACTGAAGCTTTGGTTGAAGAATACAAGCTCAATTTTAAGTTTTATTTCTGTGATGAAACCACGCTAAAAACCATAGTTCGAAGTAATCCGGGAATTTTAGAATTGGATAATGGAACTATAAAACAAAAACTTCACTGGAACGATGCAGAAAAAATTCAACTTCCAGTGGTTGAAAGTGCGAAGCCAAAATTAGATCTTTCATTGAAACAACGTTTAGACAGTATTGGTGCGCAGGACCAACGATACCGTTTGTTGATGCAAACAAAATCTTTGGAAGAGCGAAAAACTTTGGGTGAAAAAATGGGGCTTTCCGAAGCTGAATACAGTGGCGATTTGGCAAAAATGCAAAACGTTTTGGATAGTGTAAACATGATTTTTGTTGAAAAATATTTTATTGAAAATGGATATCCTGGAAAATCTGTGGTTGGTGAAGAATCCAGTCTAGTGGCGTGGAATGTTTTGCAGCACAACCCCGACAAAATCCCGCTTTATTTGCCGCTCGTAAAGCGCGCTGCGGAAGCGGGTGAAATTCCTAAAACTTCGGCCGCAATGATGGAAGATCGCTATTTAATGATGGATGGAAAACCACAAATTTACGGCACGCAAGGGATGAGTTATGACGATGCAAGAGGCTCGTTTATTTGGCCAATTGAAGACCCCGAAAATGTAAATGAACGACGAAAAGATGCGGGTTTTGAAGAAACCATCGAAGCATACGCCAAAATTCTTTTTGGTGACGACTTTGTTTACGAGCCACGAACAATGGAGCAAATTAAGGAGTAGCGAGCCAATAAAAATTATTAATAATTAAAGAATAAATTGTGTTAGGCTACATCCTTCAAAAATTGGGTTATGCATTGCTCACCTTGTTTGGGGTTGTAACCGTTATTTTTCTGCTGTTTACAATCCTTCCCGGTGATCCAGCGCGTATGATGCTCGGCCAAAACGAAACCGCAGAGCAACTGGCTGTCGTAAAAAAGAAATACGGGTTTGACCAACCTGTCTCAATACAATATGTTCGGTATTTAAACGACTTGTCGCTTATTTCATTTCACAGTAAAAACCCAGATGATTATACTTATTTGGCAGAGGGAAAATACAACGCCACAAAATTATTTACCATAGGAAATACAACCGTGGTTCTTAAAACACCTTACTTGCGCGAGTCGTTTCAAAAGAACGGAAAGGAAGTGAGTGCCGTAATTGCGGAAACCCTTCCGAATACATTTATCCTCGCAGTCTCTGCTATTATTATTGCAATGGTTATAGGCGTTTTCCTCGGAATAATTTCGGTGCTTTTTAAAGATGGATTTATTGATAAAGCAATTCAATTAGTCAGCACTTTAGGAATGAGTGTGCCTTCATTTTTTAGCGCAATTATCTTCGCGTGGATTTTTGGGTTTTTGCTTCACGAGTACACAGATTTAAACATGACTGGAAGCCTGTACGCGGTAGACGATTTCGGCAACGGAAAGTATATTCAATGGAAAAATTTGATACTTCCCGCCATCGTTTTGGGCATTCGTCCGCTGGCTGTTGTTAGCCAATTAATGCGCAACTCACTGCTCGAAGTTTTAAATCAAGATTATATTAGAACGGCGAAGGCAAAAGGCTTATCTTTTTATCAAATAATAAAAAAACACGCACTTAAAAATTCGCTAAACCCAGTTGTAACGGCAATTTCTGGTTGGTTTGCAAGTATGCTTGCCGGAGCCGTTTTTGTGGAATACATTTTTGGATGGAACGGTTTGGGAAAGGAAATTGTAAACGCATTAAATACGCTGGATTTGCCTGTAATTATGGGTGCTGTAATTGTAATTGCTGCGCTGTTTATTGTAATCAATATATTGGTAGACATAATTTACGGTTGGCTGGACCCCAAAATTAGTAGACAGTGATCCGTGTTCGGTATACAGTATTGAGTAAATTTGCAAAGGTATCAACAGTACAAACAATCTAAATTCATGAAAATATTAATAACACTACTTCTAATTGTAACATTCGCGCAGGCGCAGCAAAAAACTTTTTCTGAGGCGGCGTTAAATGAAGTTTTTCTTTCCGAAGATAATACTGAAATTCGCTTTTCAGAAATACTTCATAAATACAAAGGCAAAACCGTTTTAATAGACGTTTGGGCAAGTTGGTGCAAAGATTGTATTGAGGGGATGCCGAAGGTGCAAAACCTTAAAAAGGAAAATCCCGAAGTTGTATTTTTGTTTCTTTCTTTAGATAAAGAAATTGAAAGTTGGAAACACGGAATTGAAAAGTACGGTGTTATTGGCGAAAACTATTTTATACCCGCAGGTTGGAAGGGCGCATTTTGTTCTTCGATAGATTTAGACTGGATTCCGAGGTATATAATAGTAAATCCTGAAGGCGAAATAAGCCTATACAAGGCTATTGAAACAAATGACGATAACCTTTTGAAAGAACTGAATAACTAATATTAAAAAAGATACCCGCTGAAGTTTATATTGAGTGGAGTCGAAATACGAGCATGACTATGAGAAAAAAAATAGTAGCAGGAAACTGGAAAATGAATAACGATATAGCAGAAACCGAAATGTTTTTGGTTGATCTGAAAAAACAGGTGTTTCCTGAAAATATAGTTATCATGATAGCGCCACCTTTTACAAGTTTAAACCATGCGTTTAATTCTTTGCGCGAACATCCAGTAACGGTAGCTGGGCAGAATATGCATCAAAGTAACGAAGGGGCCTTTACGGGCGAGATTTCGGCAAAAATGTTAAAAAGCATTGGTGCAAATACCGTTATTTTAGGGCATAGTGAGCGTCGCGCTTATTTTATGGAAGACAACGCCACGCTTGCTGAAAAGGTTAATACAGCGCTCGAAAACGAAATGACTATTATTTTCTGTATCGGTGAAGAATTGGAAGACCGAAAGAACGGAAAGCACTTCGAGCTAATAAAAACACAGCTTACTGAAGGTATTTTCCATGTTTCAGATGAATCTTGGCAAAATATAATTATTGCCTACGAACCCGTTTGGGCAATTGGTACGGGCGAAACCGCCAGCCCCGAACAAGCGCAGGAAATGCACAAATTTATTCGAAAAACCATTGCCGAAAACTATTCAAAGGAAATAGCTGATAAAGTTTCTATTCTGTACGGCGGCAGCGTGAAGCCAGACAATGCGGCTGAAATTTTTGAACAAACAGACGTAGATGGCGGCCTTATTGGCGGCGCTTCGTTGAAAGTTGAAAGCTTTATGAAAATAATCAATGCTTTTAAAAAATAAATAGCATCAAAATTTAAGCAAAACAGAATTGCACAAGCGTTTTGTTTTAAATAATTGAATAGTATGTCGCAAATATATATTGAATACAATTTTAAAATAAGTCCGCTTCAACCCGGCATCGAAATCCTGATTGCCGAATTAGGCTATGCGGGTTTTGAAAGTTTTGTGGAAAATGAAGAGGGTGTTACCGCTTATATTCAAAAAGACGAGTGGAATAAAGATATTTTAGACCATATAAATATTTTAAAATCGGATGAATTCAAAATTGAATTTACTACTTCGGAAATAGCCCAAGTAAACTGGAATTCGGAATGGGAGAAAAATTTTGATCCAATTGAAGTGGATGGAAAATGTACGGTGCGCGCACCCTTTCATCCAAATAAAAATTTTGAATATGAAATTGTAATCGAGCCAAAAATGTCTTTCGGCACGGGGCATCACGAAACTACTTTTATGATGCTTCAGTTTATTTTGGAGAATGATTTTGAAGACAAAACAGTGCTCGATATGGGTTGCGGAACGGCTGTTTTGGCAATTTTGGCCGAAATGCGCGGCGCTACAAATCTTGATGCTATAGATATTGACGAATGGTGCTATGAAAATTCAATTGAAAATATTGAAAGAAATAATTGTAAAAATATTTCCGTTTTTTTGGGCGATGCTTCCTTGCTTTCCGGAAAAAAATACGATGTTATCATTGCCAACATTAACAGAAACATTTTGTTGAATGATATGGAAAGTTATAGAAAATGTATGCGTGAGGGCGGAGTGCTTTATTTAAGTGGTTTTTATGTAAAAGATTTACCAATTATAACGGATGCTTGCAATAATCTGGGATTCAATTTCGTTGAAAATAAAGAAAAAAATCAATGGGTTGCTGCAAAATTCGTAATTTAGTAAATACGAATAGTCGATAACCCAAATTAATAAATTTAGAATTATTGTGTTTTGAGTACTAAAGAGAAAATCCAGGAAGATGTATCGGTAGATGTTGAAGAAGGCAAGCTTAATGAAATTGTACTTTACAATGACGACGTAAACACCTTCGACCATGTTATAAACAGCTTAATTTTTGCCTGCGAACACACGCCAGAACAGGCAGAGCAGTGTTCCATAATTGTACATTACAAAGGAAAATGCACCGTAAAGACGGGAGAGTTTAGCGATTTAAAACCGCGTTGTAGCATGCTTTTGGAAGCAGGATTAAGCGCCGAAATAATTTAATACCAGTCAAAATATATTGCAGAGAGAATTACGGCGATAATTAAAACAATAAGAACAGTAATGATAAAACCTGCTCCAAAGCGGGTTTTTTTATTGTCTTGAAAAATGTAATCTCTTTCTTTATCGTTATCGGAGTCTTTTACTATCTTAGTCATATATTAGTTTTATAAACTCTAAATTAGGAAAAAGGAAATAAAAGATTCTAAATATTTCCATAAAAAACCACGTTCGGGAAACGTGGTTTTTTATTTGTGAGCTTGCTAGAATTAATAAAAATTGATTCTGTAAACCTCTCGTCTTTTAATAAAAAGAGGCTGTCTAAAAAGGGCAGCCTTTTTTCATGGTCAATCAGCATAAATTTCGTATCTTCATGCCATGAAAGCAAGCCCTGTATGGAAGA
>NZ_JAIRBA010000059.1 GCF_022008365.1 Aequorivita vitellina | reverse complement strand
CTACGTCCTACGTCTTACCGTCATACGTCATCTTCATCTTCGTCCTACCTGAACTTCCCTGATTAGAGTTGACCGTTTTTAGTCTAGCCTCTAGCATCTAGCATCTAGCATCTATCCTCTAAATTCTAGTCATCCCCTTTCACCTCTCACCTCTCACGTCTCAAATCTCACATCTCCCCTCTCAACCCAATCCCCCCATACCAATTCCGCGGACGCCCAGGATAGTAATACCGCGGCTCGGAAGTGCCAAAACTCGTGGCGTTTATTAGGATGGAAGAAGCGTACTTCTTATCGGTTATATTATCTATCCCGAAATTTAACTGCATTTTAATTCGTTTGCTCAATGCCTGCTTGTAGGTGGTTTTAAGATTAAAAACGGTGTACTTATCTGAATACAACGAATTTGAATCGTTCATCGGCATTTCACCCAAATGCAGGAAATTGGTGTTTAGCGTGAACTTATTATAACTCAGGTTTATACCCCCATTTAATTTTACTGCCGGTACTCCTGTAAGCTGGTTGCCGGAATAATCACTTTCCCCATCTACAAAATTGATAAACGTATGGTCTGTAAATTCTGCATTTAAATAAGGGGCCATGTATAGCTTGCTTCCTATTTGCTGCAAGTATCTCGTCTGCACCTCTATCCCTTTGTGTTCCGTCTTTCCCGCGTTTCTGCCAATGTATTCGTCATCGCCAATTCGGTCCGCAACTAAAAGGTCGTCTATACTCAGTAGGTAAGTGGTCACTTGTAGATATAGCTTTCGTTTAAAGAGGAAAAGCTCACTGCCAACTTCATAATTCCACCCTTTTTCTGGTCCCAGTTCAGGATTAATTATTCCGTCTGGAGTTAGGGTTTCTTCTATTGAAGGATAATTAAAACCCCGACTCAAATTAATATACCCACTTATATTTTTACTGAAAGTATATAACACATTCACATTCGGCGCTAAAATTGGATCGAAATTGCGATTGGCACTTTTACTCGCTGCCCCAAAGTTGAAATTATCATTAAAGGTGTAATTGGTAGTATTCAAATTAAAACCTATTTGCGCCTTTAGCTTTTCTGAAATAGGTACCACAAGACTTGCAAAAGCGTTCAAATTATTCCGCAACTCAAAATTATCGCTTAGTAACTCTCCCTCCAAACTGCCATTGCCGTTGTTTTCTTCATATAGATTTTCAATAGTTTCCCAGCGGTACTCATCTTTGTAATACTCGGCCCCAAAACTAAAATCAGACATCCTATTCAACAACCTAAGACTTCCACTAAATACCGTTCGCGCTCCATAACCGTTTGTATATTCATCTAAAATATTAAAAGGCCGTGGCTCGTAATGGTCTAAATAGGTATAATAAACACTGCTCGTATTGCTTGTATTTTCTGAAAAACGGTGGGTAAAACTGAATCCAATTAGCGTTTGTTTATTGGCTTCAAAACCTTGCGCTGCCTTCCACGTATAGGCGGCCTGACTTGGGTCTTCTTCAAAAGCGGTTTTCCCGATGGAACTCGGAATTTGAGCGACGTAATCTGTGTATTTCACCAATAGCCCTACCTCATTCTGCAGATTAAATTTGTAATTTGAAGTAAGCTGAAACCCTTTTCTATTGTAATTATTATTTTCTCTGAAGCCATCTGTTTGCAGATGATCGTAATTAAGATTTATCGAAAACTTTTCCGTTGCCGTTGCTGCCGAAACCGTGTTTTTAATCAGCGCAAACGAGCCCAGCGTCAAACTGCTTTTAAATAATGTTTCTCCAGGAACAGCCTGTTTTGAAGTGAGCAACAACGTACCGCCTAAATTAGTGCCGTATTCAGTGGCTTTCGGACCTTTAACCACTTCCAACCATTGTAAATCTTCGGCGTTGTAACTATCAATCGCAGTTTCCCCACCGCCGTTAGTAATTGGGATGCCGTTATAATAAGCACGGATTTTATTAGTGCCGTAAAGCGTCCGCGACCCAACCCCGCGAATGGTAATGCGGTTGGTATTAATCGCCCCTCGCTGAATATACACCCCAGGGATTTCATTAATTGCTGAAACCAACCCTATCGGACTAAATTCTTCAAGTTTTTCTGAAGAAATAATCTCTGTCGGAATAATTAATTCAGTTGCTGAAGTATTCGAACTGTCTTTTATAAGCGTTGCCCTTAACAGCACTTCCTCCAAATCCTGCAATTTAAGACTGGGAACTAGTACAAAAACCTCATTATTTTCCGTCATCCGCACCACTTTATTCTGAAATTCCGCTTTTTCAAGTCTAAGCATAATAGGAAGTCTCAAACTATCCGGCAGCCTAAAAACTCCGAGTTCATTTGTTTCACTAACCCTTTCATCCCCCGAATACACGCCCACTTCAGCAATCCCCAAGTCATCCACTCCCACAACCATCCCAACCCGAGCCTGCCCAAAACAAACCCCACAAACCCCAGTCAAAACCACAATCACCACCATTTTAAAAACACCGCTCATATATCCAATTATTTTAACCCTCAAATTAACAAAAAACCAACAAACCCCCCACAAAAAACCAATCGTCAAGTTGAGAACATCCAAACCCCATTGTCTAACGAATACCCCCGCAAGCAATATGTTAGCGTGAGCAATATGTCAGGGTGAGCGCAGTCGAACCCCGTTGTCTAACGCATCCCAACGCCATCCCAATGTCAGGCTGAGCAGCCCGTCCTGAGCGCACCCGAAGGGCAGTCGAACCCCCGTCGCCATCCAATTGTCAGGGTGAGCGCAGTCGAACCCCCACGGTCTAACGCATCCCTTCGCCATCCCTATTGTCAGGGTGAGCTAGCCCGTCCCGAGCACAGCCAAAGCGCATCCGATAGCTATCGGATCGAACCCCATCGCCATCCAATTGTCAGGGTGAGCGCAGTCGAACCCCGTCAACTAACGCATAACATCGCAAGCCCTTATGTCAGGCTAAGCATCCCATCCTAAGCGGAGCCGAAGGGCAGTCGACCCCCCCCGGTCTAACCCATCCCATCGCCATCCAAATGTCAGGGTGAGCTAGCCTGTCCTGAGCGGAGCCGAAGGGCAGTCGAACCCCGTCGTCTAACTTATCTCATCGCAAGCAATATATCAAGGTGAGCAATATGTTAGGCTAAGCAAAATGTCAGGGTAGCAAAATGTCAAGGTGAGCAACCCATCCCGAGCACAACCAAAGCGCATCCGATAGCTATCGGATCGAACCCCTTCGCCATCCAATTGTCAGGGTGAGCAGCCTGTCCTGAGCGGAGCCGAAGGGCAGTCGAACCCCATTCCAAATGTCAGTGTGAGCAGCCTGTCCTGAGCGCAGTCAAAGCCTCTCCAATCATCCCAACACAAATTTCTCCCAAAAAAGCTTTACCCCTCCCCAAACTTGCCTCAAAAACCATATTTCCATACCTTTAAACAAAAAATGTACTACCAATACTACGTTTACATTTTAGAATGTTCAGACAAATCGTATTACACAGGTATCACAAACGATTTATCAAAAAGATTAGAGCAACATCAAGCCGGCACTAAAAGAGACGCTTACACCTATAAAAGAAGGCCAATAACCTTAAAATTCCATCAAGAATTTAACGATGTATTGCAAGCAATTTACTTTGAGAAAAAAATCAAAAGATGGACAAGGGCAAAGAAAAAAGCTTTAATAGATGGAGACGTCAATATGTTAAAAGCCCTATCAGAATGCCGCAACGCCACCCACCACAATTACAACCCCTCTCCCAAACCAAAAAACTAACCCATTCGGTCGCCCTCCCAATGTCAGGGTAAGCAGCCTGTCCTGAGCGCAGCCGAAGGGCAGTCGAACCCCATTCCAAATGTCAGGGTGAGCAGCCTGTCCTGAGCGGAGCCGAAGGGCAGTCGAACCCCCGGCGTCTAACCCATCCCATCGCCATCCCCAATGTCAGGGTGAGCAGCCTGCCCCGAGCACAGCCAAAGCGCATCCGATAGCTATCGGATCGAATCCCCTTCGCCATCCAATTGTCAGGGTGAGCGCAGTCGAACCCCCACGGACTAACCCATCTCATCGCCATCCCCATTGTCAGGGTGAGCTAGCCCGTCCTGAGCGCAGCCGAAGGGCATCCGATAGCTATCGGTTCGAACTCCCGTCGTCTAACGCATCCCACCGTCTAACCCACGTCAATGGAGACAACAGACAACCGACAAAACCCCTTCCGTCAGCTGGGATTAAAAATTAGATATACATTCAAACCTCCCCCCAGCTGCCACCTTCCCCTTAAATAAACACAC
>NZ_JAIRBA010000058.1 GCF_022008365.1 Aequorivita vitellina | reverse complement strand
GCGTCCTGCTCTGTTAAAAAGTAGGTTACGCCTTGGGTAAGCACGCCGTTGGTTATTTCAGCGTTCTTCTGGGTTAGGTCAAAAGTGGTCATCCCATCGTTTTCTTCTCCCAAATCATCACATAGCTCTAATGGTGTAGGGTCGGTTATCGGAAGGCCGTTATTCACTACCAAATCAAAGCTTCCTATTGCATAGCACTCCGTGGCGTTGTCGTCCAAACGTACCCAGATTGTCTGTGGGTTGCTGATATTTGTATAGGCTTCCGGCTGCACAATAAAGTTTAAACCTGTATTGGCATCTGCTTGGTTTAGGTGATAGGTAAGGGTATAGTCTGCCGGAGACTGGCTGCCATAAATTAGGTCTTCTTGTTGGGTAAGATCGAACTCCGCAAAACCACTGTCGTCACAGGCTACTAAATCTGGTAGGTCTTGTGGTACTACCGGAGATTCTCTTACGATTAATTGCAAGGTTACAATGGTGTAACATCCGGTTCCATTTGGTGGGCTGTCGTAGGCCGCACGTACGTAAAGCGTCTGGTTAAAGGCAACTATATTCTCATACGGACTTGCCAATGGGAAGCCGCCTGTTCTTGCATCCAATAGGTTTTCGTGGTAGGTGATTATTAGGGTCGGGTCTCCTCCCTGTATCTCTGCCGTCTTGCTTTCCAAATCAAAGGACGAGAATCCGTTGTTGTCCACATCGCAGGCTACCAGTGGGGTAGGCTCTACGGGTTCTGGGTTCGGGTTGACGGTTATAAAGAAGCTAAGGCTCGCATCACAACTGTTCTGCCCGCCAATGCTTACAAATATCTCTTGTTGGGGGCTGATAACGTTTTGGTACGCCGAAGGGGTTGCTATACGGATATCGTTGTTCATATCAGCTTCCGAGGCGTAGTAGTATACCGTTAACGTGGGGTCGCCTCCGGTAATCACCGGGGTGTTCAAGGTTAAGTTGAAGGTGGAGATTCCATCGTCATTGGTACTGCCGTTTTCTTCATCATCGCACAATACCAAGTCGTTTGCGGTTCCGGTTCCCGGGAAACTGCCCACTTCTATCTCGAAGGAGCTTACTCTGGCACATCCGGTACCAAGGCTCTCCAAGCGTACCCAAATGGTCTGCCCAGCACTTTGGAAGGCGTCCGCGGGGTTTATTTCATTGATGCCAAGGTCTGCATCGGCCTGGCTTTCGTAATAGGTGATTGGTTCAAAATCTGCAGGGTCTTGTATGCCATATACTGCATCATTCTGTATTGTAAGGTCGAAAATGGCCGTGCCATCGCCGTCTTCATCACAGGCAAAGAGCGGGTCTTGGAAGGTAGCGTCCGGTGCATCGGGCAGGGCTACTACAACAAGCTCTAATTCTACAATAGTATAACACGGTAGTTGCTCTGGCGGTACTTGGTTGGTAACGCGCGCAAATACAATCTGGTTGTAGGGCACGATGTTGGTATACGGGCTTGTTATTTCGGTTCCCGGTACTGCATCGATTGCCGCTTGCATGGTTTCGTAATAGAAAATGGTAACGTCTGTTTCGTTATTTAATATTTCTACATCGCGATCGGTTAAATCGAAGGTGCTTACAATTCCGTCATCGTCATCATCACAGATAATTATTGGTTCTGGGTTCGGGTTTGCATTCGGGTTTGGAAGTACTGTTAGTGTTAGGGTAATGGTATTGGTACAGCCAAATTCCGAGGTTATTCTTCCTATCACCGTTTGTGGGGTAGCGAAGTTCTGGTACATCGTTGGGTCCGGGATTGGGATGCCCGCTGCTTCATCGGCAGGGGTCTCGAACCACAGTACGCTCAAGGTAAGATCGCCACCGGTTACCAGGATATCCTGGGTGGTCAGATCGAAGGTCGAGATCTCATCGGTGGGGGTACTGCCCTGCAGTTCGTCATCGCACAGTACCATCTCAAAAGGCCCGAGGTCTAATGGAATTGGGTCTACAATTAAGGTTAGGGTAACAATGTCATAACAGCCCTCTGCCCCATTCGGGTTTGGTGGGATGCTGCTGTTGGCATTACCTACCACCAGTACATAAATGTCTTGGGGGTTGGCGGTGTTGGTATAGGCTGCTTCGTTTTGGATGGCTGCGGAATAGTCTGGCGCGGTAAGCGCAAGGTCTCCTGCCAGTTGGGCATCGGCTAGGTTTTCATAGTAATAAAGGTCAAAACCGTTTGGATCCAGTGTGCCCAATATCTCTGATGCTGCTTCGGTAAGGTCAAAAATTGTAAAGCCATCGGCTACGGCATCGTCACATTGCCTAAAGGGTTCCGGCTCGGTAGCTACCGGGGAGGTATGTACTTCCAGAGCAAAGGAGATTATGCGGTTACACACATTGGCCGTGGACGTTACACGTGCCCAAACGCCTCCTGTTCCGTAAGCTGGATCAGCGGGGTCGGTAATTGGGAAGTCTAGATAAATCTGGTCGTTGGTGTAAAGGTTGGGTAATTGTATGCCGTTGTTCTCTGCCTCGGTCAAAGTACCGTGGTAGGTTACCGTAAGGTTGGGGTCCCCGCCCGTAATGATCGGGGTCTGGGTGCTTAGGTCGAACTGCGCAAAGCCATCGTTGTTGGAATCGCAGGCGATAAAGGTGCCCGGGGAAGTAGCCACCGGCAAAGGTTCCACAATAATCAGGAAGCTGTTTGTTGCTCTACAACCATTTTGGCTATAAACAGTTACGAATATCCGTTGTTGTGGGCTGATAATATTTTGATAGGCCGAAGGGTTTGCAATTGGGGTATTGCTTGCCTGGTCTGCGGCCGTGGCGTAATAGAATAATGTAACATTTGGATCGCCAAGGGTAATCAATGGCGTGTTCACAGTAAGGTCGAACGTTGATAGTCCATCGTCCCCAGTACTGCCGTTTATTAAATCGTCGCATTTGGTCAAGTCGTTTCCAGTGCCTATTGTTGGGAAGAGTTCCAGTTCCAGTTCAAAAGGGGTCACTCTTGCACAACCGGTAATGCGGCTCTCCAATCGCACCCAAATGGTCACCCCGCCTGCACTTATGTAGGTGGATGGGTTGGGAATGGCATTGGCAGGGGTGTTTGCGTCTGCTTCCGATTCATAATAGGTAATAGGTAAAAAGTCCGCAGCGTCTTGAACGCCGAGCACACCGTCGTCCTGAAGGGTCAGGTCGAAAATGGCCGTGCCGCTTCCACTTTCATCACAGCCTATAAAAGGGTCTGCAAAGGGTGGCATAAGGGGCATATCGGGAAGGGCGACCACTATTAACTCGAGCTCCACAATGGTAAAACAGCCTACCGAGGAAGGGGGTACGTCCTTCTCTACTCTTGCATATACAATCTGATTAAAGGGGGTGGTGTTGGTATAGGGCATCGTAATTTCTGTACCTGCAACACCGGCTATGGCATCGGCTTCCAATTCATAATAGGTTACAGATACGTCCGGCTCTCCTGCTATAATATCGGTATCGGCTAGGGTCAGGTCCCATCCGCCAACAATTCCGTCGTCGTCATCGTCGCAAAGCTCCAATGGGTCTGGGGTTGTATTTGGGTTCGGGTTGGGCAGTACCGTAAGGGTGAGGGTAACCAAGGTGTTACATCCAAACTCTGAGGTTGCACGGCCTATCACCGTTTGTGGGGTGGCCGTGTTTTGGAAGGTCGTTGGGTTGGGGATCGGGATGCCCGCGGCCTCATCGGCAGGGTTTAAAAACCACGCTACCGTAATAGTGGGATCGCCTCCGGTTACCAGGATGTCCTGGGTGGTAAGGTCGAAGGTGGATATTTCATCATCGAGTGTACTCCCTTGCAGTTCATCATCGCAGAGTGCCATCTCAAAGGGGCCTAAGTTCGCAGGGCGCGGGTCTACGATAAGGGTCAGGGTTACTATGTCGTAACAGCCTTCGCTGATGTTCGGGTTCGGGGGGATGGTGCCCGTGCCGTTGCCTACTATCAGGATGTAGATGTCCTGCGGGTTGGTGCTGTTCAAAAAGTTCGTTGGGTCGGGGATGGCCTGGGAGAAATCCGGGGCGTTCATCGCATTGTCGCCTGCTTGGGTAGCGTCAACAAGGCTTTCGTAATAGTAAAGGTCGAAGCCAGCTGGGTCCAGGGTGCCCAGCACTTCTGCTGCAACTACCGTAAGGTCGAAGAACGTAAAACCGTCTGCCACGGCGTCATCGCACAGGCGAAGGGGTTCGGCCGGTTCCGTGCCTACGGGCGAAAAGCGCACCTCTAAGGCAAAGGGTACAACTACTGTACAGCTGTTGGTGCTGCTGGAAACGCGTGCCCATACGCCACCGGTGCCATAGTTGGGGTCCAAGGGATCGGTAATGGGGGCGTCCAGATAGATCTGGTCGTTCACATAGGGGTTGGGCAAGGGCAATACACCACTTTCAGCATCCAGCATCGTACCGTGATAGGTAACCGTTAACGTGGGATCGCCAAGGGTAATGACCGCATCTTGCTGGGTCAGGTCAAAGGCGGCAAAACCGTCGTTGTTTACATCGCATTCTATAAGGTTCGGCGGGGCAGTGTTGACCGCCGGTGGGTTGTCTATGATTAGATCGACACTGCGGCTGCTGTCAAAACAACTGGCGTCGTGCCGGTTCTCCAAACGGATGTAAACGGTCTCGCCCGGAGCGGTCACAAAATAGGGGTTGGGGTGCGGGTTGGCTCCAGTGTCGGCATCGGCCTGGCTCCCGTGGTAGGTAATGAAGTATCGGGAAGATGGCTCGCCATCAAGTATCAGGGAGTTGAACTCCACGGCTAGGTCCACAAACTCTCCGCCATCGCCATCGGCATCGCAATAGTTGGCCGTGGGGGGTACGATCCCCGCAATGGCACGGCTGAAGTAGATCTCAAAATCGGTCAGATCAAAACAACTGCCGCTATTGTCCTCAATACGCGCATAAATTGTCTGGGGCGAGGGGGGGACTATAATGTGTACGCCACCCAAAATCTCATTGGTGTCGTCAAAACTGTCTTGGTAGGTCTGGTAGTATTTTATCGTAAACTGCGTGGGATCCTGCGCTCCCAATATGTTCGCATCATT
>NZ_JAIRBA010000057.1 GCF_022008365.1 Aequorivita vitellina | reverse complement strand
AATGTCACACTGAGCGCAGTCGAAGTGCCTCGCCAATCCCTATCCCCATTGCCTTTGTACCCAAATTTGGCTCACCAGCTCAAGTCTCAAATCTCAAAATCTCTAGCCTCTAGCCTCTAGCCTCTAGACTCCCCTGTCACATCTCACATCTCAAATCTCACATCTCACGTCTCACGTCTCACATCTCAAATCTCACATCTCACCTCTCAAATCTCAAATCTCAAATCAACAAATGCATTTTATTATTTTAAAAAACTGAAGCTAACTGCTATTTATTTCCCTGTATCAAATACCATTCTATCCATGAATCCAGTTGCTCAGTTGAAGTTGGGCGAAGTACAATTTTGCGCTTGTTATCCAATAAAAATAGGGTAGGAGTACCAAAAACGTGGTAGCTTTTTACAACAGGGCTATCCCACTTCTGATAATCGCTCATACTGATAAAAGAAAACGGTTTTACAAAATTCTTAAACTTTTCAGTATCATCATCCAAAGAAACAAAGACCACTTCTACGTCTTGTTTTTTCCACTTTTGGAATAGAGTATTAATTTGTATTAACTCCTTGGGGCAAGCGGGACACCAACTAGATCCGAAAATCACAACAGTGTAATTGGATTTTATATCCGATAGTTTTTCAGGGGAGTTTACAGGCCCATAGCCGGGTGAGAAGACGTCTTTTTTAAACTCAAAATCAGGTGCGGTATTGCCTATTTTCATAGCGCGGTAGCTTTCCAATTGTGAAGCAATATCCTCATTAATAGTACAGTTATCCTGATTCAAAACTTTTAAGGCCAAGTATTCCGAGGCTTTAAAAAGACTGTGCTTTTCCAATAATTTAAAGAGAAAACCAGTTATTTTATTGAGCTTCTTGGGTTCGTCGGTGAGATTATCCAATATTGAATCGATGGAAATATACATTTCCTTATATGCAGCATCTAGTGAAGATGCAGAATTTTCAAGTAACCAAATATGGTTTTCAATTGCTTCTCTCAATAAACCGCTTTTGTAAAGTCGATCGTCTGAATAATCTAATTCTCTAAAAGCCTTAATGGTAGCCGGAATTTCTTCGGTTCTGTATTGCGCTACTATAGAAACCGAACTAACTAATGCCCGTTTGGGCAAATACCAACTTAAATAGGACTTTTTGTCCATTGCCGCTATAGCTGAGCTATCTTCCGCCTTTATACGTTGTTTTTCGCTTTTTATGATTTGCTGAAGTAATTTATGCGAATTAAAAAGTGGATCTTCAGAATAGATATTAGACAAATAGTCCCAAGCGCTAAAAGCTTGTTCTCTCCGTGGCTTTTCCGAAGCGTACTTCGCAAATAATTGATTTTCTTTTCCTGAAAGAATTGTAATGCTTTCCGGAGCACTTAAACTATTGCCTTTTAATTGAATATCTTCTTTGTGTAATACCACAAAATAGGCTTTATTATCCGTGGAAGCTAAATACCCCATGCCCATATCTTTTTCCGCAAAACGCAAACTGAATTCACCTTCTTTAGAAACCTGAGTGCTATCTATAGTGTAAATACCAAAATCCTGAAAACCTACTAATTTCACCTGTTGCCCTGCCAAAGGAGGAAAACGGCCCGAAATACTGTGCTGTGCAAACGCGCAAACCGGTATTAATAGCAATAATAGAAATTGTAGATTGTTTTTAAAATTCATATTAAAAGACGAGTATATTATTATTCGTGCCGCAACATATGCTACAAATTTATAGAATTGAGTCGAGGGACAATTATAAATAAAAAGCAGAAAGTTCATAAAATTTTCACTTTACAAACTTTCCGCTTTCTTTAATCTTAAACTTAATTAATCTTGAATACAACGTACACTGTCTCCAGTTGCACGGTGGCTGCTAATTACATAAGCACTCGTTCTAAAGTTTAGGAAACGTGAATAGATTCCACCAGCTTCATTAGATAGCGTGCTCGACCAATAGCTACCGCTAGTTCCTACACCGCTAAAAGTACCATCGCTATATTTCCGCTGACCAGCTACAGGTAATTTAAGAGGAGAGCCATAAGCCCCAGCTGCGTTGTTACTAGCCCAACTTCCGCGTTCTGCTTCCCATTCTGTCTCGGTTGGTAAACGGTAACCGCTCGGACAAGGGTTGTTAACACCGTTTACGCCCTGCCAAAGGTTGTCGTTTTGTGGCACGTGCCAGTCAAACGGACTGTCTCCGTTAATGATGAAATCACCGTGACCTGGAGTATCTGTGCTACTAAGAGTAGTTGTGGTTGCTGAAGTTCTTTTTTCGTGACCATCAGTTCCTCTTCCCCATTGGTATAAATCGCCGTAAGAATCAGGGTCATTACTTGAAGTTGCAACCTGTGCTGCCCCCAAGTTTCTATCCAACCACGTTTTTCCGGTTGTTGGGTTTATTACTGTGCCAATACCGCCACTGCAAGCATTCGTTTCAGTAGCAATAATATTCGAATTTGTACCTGTACCAGTATTGTTGCTCGCTCTTAATCTGTAGAAATACTCCGTACCACAGATTAAACCAGTCGCTGTGAAAGTAGTAACATTGCCAACTTCAAAGTTGTTGTAAACCCAAGTCCCTGTAAAATCTACGGCAGTGTTTACGTCTAAAAAGTAAGTAGTTGCTCCTGTACTTGCAGTCCAGTTGGCATCAAAACTTTCTTCTGTAATACTAGTAGCATCTGTTGCAACAAATGGCCCAGGAAGATTGGTCCCTGTAGTATTTGCAACCCATGTAGGTGTGTTATTAACAAAAGTTAATACATCTCCTTCATTTCCTGTAGTAACAACGGTCCACTCTGTACCATCCCAATACTGCATTTCGCCAGCAACTGTTCCATTGGGAACTCTTGGGTCAACTTCGTTAATTGTTCCTGTAATAGATTCAGCAGTTTTTGAATGTAGCGAGTAAGGCACGCTAAGTAACTGACTTGTTCCTGTAATACTGTAGTTGGTTCCTCCAGCTGGATCGGTCTCTGTTTTAATAAAGTAACTGTCATTTGTCCAGTCTATAGTATCGAAACCAGCACCATCACCTATTTCAATACTTACCAATCCGTTGTTGTTTGTGGTTGGGGTTTGCGTTTCAGTATAAACAACCGTTCCGTTTATTGAACCTTGTAAAACACTAATTTGCATTCCTACTTGTGTGTTGGATATTAGCACGTCATTGGCATCGCGAATTACCGCTTGGTAACTTAATTTTTCAGGGGCTTGTGCGAATATTGAAGAGTTTACGAGCAGGGTTAATGTGAAAATTAATGCTACTCTAAAGTTGTAAAGTTTGTTATTCATTATTTTAAATTTAATATTTAGTACTTCTAGTTTTTAACTATTTTAAATGTTTTTACTTCCTTGGTGCCGTGGCTTACTTTTACAAAATATGTGGCAACGGGGAGGTTGCCCATATCAAGCTGCGTTTGGCTGCTTGTAATGTTTTCAGCGCGAAGAAGTCTTCCGTGAATATCGAACATTTGCAAGCTGAGGTTTGATAGATCAAAATCCTTTACTTCTAATGTTAGGTAAGTGGCTGTTGGGTTTGGGTAGGCGGCAAGTAAAATAGTTAAACCTTCTACTTCATTAACACCTAATACTGAAACTTCGAACGCTTGTTGCACTCCTTGTGCCACTGAACCATCTGTTCCCGTATTTGTAGTGTAAACCATCTGGCCTATAGAATAACTCGCCGAGCCTCCGCTGCCTGTGGCTTCACCACCTGTGGCATTAGTACTTTCTTGTGCCTGCGCCGCTGATAGACCCAGTCCTAATAAAAGTACAGCACATAATTTTAATTGGTTGTGTCGCATGTTTTT
Source organism: Aequorivita vitellina (assembly GCF_022008365.1). Taxonomy (GTDB): domain Bacteria; phylum Bacteroidota; class Bacteroidia; order Flavobacteriales; family Flavobacteriaceae; genus Aequorivita; species Aequorivita vitellina. The sequence goes on along the minus strand of NZ_JAIRBA010000057.1, from coordinate 1,276 downwards.
TATCACTTATTTTTAATTAATATTCTTGTAATTGAGCTAAAATTCAGATGTATGTAAAAGAAAAATTGCTTAAATAATGTGTTGAATGTGGTAACACAATATTTAAACAATCCAATATTTCACCTTATTTATGCTTCCCGCTTAAAGATGAAAAATTTACTCGGTAAAAATACATCGAAAAAACATTACCTTTTAGCGGTAATTAAAGAAAAATCGGACTTTAACATGACTGGATTTAACGTATTTTTTTAATTATACTTTTGAAGAAAATGTAATATTCTTGAATGATATTAATCGTTTTCGTGTGTTATAGCCATCCTTTTTTTGGAGTTTTAATTTACACATTGTCTTTTTACTTTAAAAAAGCTCCGCAATTACTAAATGTGATGTAAAACGATAGACAATAATCGTGAAAATTTCCCATTAATAAACCGCTTTATGGCTGATGTTTTCGTTTGAGTCTAGCCTCTAGATTCACATCTCACATCTCACATCTCACATCTCACATCTCAAGTCTCAAATCCCCATCCAAAATGTCACACTGAGCGCAGTCGAAGTGCCTCGCCAATCCCCATCCCCAATCCCATTCTCTTTGTGCCCTTCGTGCCTCCTTAGCGTTCTTTGTGGTTAACCCATCCCTGCTACCGCGCAACTGCATCACGTTCCTCGCTAGGGCAACGCGTGTCAATCCAATCAACAAATCTCCATCCAATATGTCACACTGAGCAGTCGAAGTGCCTCGTCCAGCCCAACCCCATTGTCTTTGTACCCAAATTTGGCTCACCCATCTCAAGTCTCATATCTCAAAATTTCTAGTCTCTAGCTTCTAGACTCTAGATTCTCCCTTCTAAACTCCTCAACTCAAAACCCAACCCATTTATATGTCGTCCCTACGGGACAAAAATTCCAATCACAACAATGCTTCTACCAATATTTCGTGCCTACGGCACCTAAAGGCAAAACTAGGAATATGTTTAAAACATTTGTTTTCGTTTGAGTCTAGCCTCTAGTCTCTAGCCTCTAGCCTCTAGATTCTAGTCTCCCCTGTCACGTCTCACATCTCACATCTCAAATCTCAAATCTCAAATCTCCATCCAATGTCACACTGAGCGCAGTCGAAGTGCCTCGCCCAGCCCAACTCCATTGTCTTTGTACCCAAATTTGGCTCACCCATCTCAAATCTCAAATCTAAAGCGTCCTACGTCCTACGTCTTACCGTCATACGTCATCTTCATCTTCGTCCTACCTGAACTTCCCTGATTAGAGTTGACCGTTT
>NZ_JAIRBA010000056.1 GCF_022008365.1 Aequorivita vitellina | reverse complement strand
GGCTGGCAAACAGCCACTGGAAATTGGTTACAAGCAGACAACGGATCTGTTACCGTAACCGTGGAAGTACAGGTTGAAACATTTCCGTTTACATCGGTAATGGTTAAGGTAATCGTGTTTGGACCTACGTCTGCACAGGTAAAACTACTTGGCGAAACACTCAAGGAAGCAATACCACAAATGTCTGTGGAACCATTATCGATATCCGAAGCAGCAATAGAAGCATTTCCAGTGGCATCTAATTGAACTGTTATATTTTGACAGACTGCCGTTGGTGCAATATTATCTTCAACTGTAACTATTGCCGTGCAAGTACTGGTATTTCCGTTTAAATCGGTAACTGATAAGGTTACGTTGTTTGGACCTACATTGGCACAGGTGAAACTACTTGGAGAAACACTCAATGAAGCAATTCCGCAGACATCAGAACTTCCTCCATCCACGTCCGCAGCGGCAATTGTTACGTTGCCTGTGGCATCTAATTGAACTGTGATATTTTGACATACTACCGTAGGGGCGACATTATCTTCAACTGTAACTATTGCAGTGCAAGTACTTGTATTACCATTAACATCGGTAACCGTTAAGATTACATTGTTTGAACCAATATGGGCACAGGTGAAATCTGTAATGTCTATTGAGGTGCTTGCAATTCCACAGGCATCGGTACTTCCTCCATCTACATCGGTAGCTACTATGGAAACATTTCCTGTTGCATCTAATTGCACTGTGATATTTTGACATACTGCCGCTGGTGCAATATTATCCTCTACCGTTACAGTAACTGAAGTTGTTGAAATATTTCCGCTTTGATCTTCAGCAGAAAAATTTACTGTGTTGTTACCTATATGCGAACAGTTAAAAGTATCTAAGTCAATACTTAACGAAGTTATTGTACAATTATCCGTAGTACCATTATCAATATCATTGGCCGTAATGGAAACATCGCCATTAGCGTCCAACTGCACGGTGAGGTCTTGAACCGCCAAAACAGGTTGTAGATTGTCTTCCACGGTTACAATAGCTGTAGCAGAAGCAGAGTTTCCAGCTTCATCTGTTACAGTTAGAGTGACCGTATTATTACCCAACTCTGAACACGTAAAATCGGTGATGTCTAAACTAAAAATTAGATTTGCAGAAGATGAACAGTTATCGGTTGAACCATTATCAATTTGAGAAGGAGTAATAGAAACATTTCCTGTTGCATCCAATTGCACGGTAATATCTTGAGTTATTACATTGGGCGGCTGAACATCTTTTTTCTCAGAAATCGTTAATAATACTGCATTATCACTTGGATAGGTTATATTGAAAGTGAATTGGTTGCATCCAAAATCTGCATAAATGGGCGAGACCAGATTTTTAGTAGCGATAGTTCCGCTTACAGTAGCGATAGTAAAGGAATCTCCCACATTCGCATCAAAGCCTAAAGATACGTTCACTTTACCTTCAAAAACTGCATCTGTTCCACTAATTTCTAATACATCGTACTCTGTTTCTTGCGTTAAGCCATTTAACTCTACCTCTAATACTGAAGTTGTTTCGGATATATAGGTGCCGACAAAAGTCAATTTTCCAGGTGAGGCACCAGGGGCGAATATTCCATCGTTGGTATAATTTGAAGTATTTGCAATATTTATAGCGGCAACACCTTTAATGATTCCGTTTTCTTTATTAACAAAAGGTAATGCGTCTGCTAAATCTATGGTTCCGGTTTGTGCATCGATGGTTCCAAAGTTTTGTGTGTCGGTATAAATAAAAGTAGCTCCAGTACCTGCAGATTTTTTCAGTAACCCATAATTATTTAAAATTTGTGAGCCAGTACCACTGTAGGTGATATTTCCAGCATCTACTTGTAGATCTAACTCGCCAGTAGCTTGATTGTTGAAAACACCATCGGAAATATACAGATCGCCCGAGTTAGTTATTTTGAAACTTCCTTCGTTATTTAAAGTTGTGAGTCCTACAATCGATTTGCCACTAGTAGTGGGTTGAAAAATAAGGCTTTTATTCACTAAGGTTCCACCTCCAGTGAGATTTCCGGCCGACCAACTTACACCGCTACTTCCCGAAAAATTAAACGTGGCAGTTGTGGAAAATGGTACTGTTACATTGTTAGTCCAAGCTATTTCGCCGTCTAGAGCCCCTGTCAAGGTTCCTGCAACAACTGTATTTGATGCCCATTGAAGAATGCTTGTAGCTGCTACATTATATGTACCATCGGTAAGGTTATTATCAAGGGATTCTAAGATTAAGTTTCCAGATTCTACTGCTATGGTTCCGTCATTATTATTAAGAAGAACACTTATTTTTACATTTCCTGGGTTGGTTGTTCTTTTTATAAGACCAAAATTGTTTAGCACTCTTGAAGTGCCTCCAGAATAGTCAATATTTCCTGCAGCTGTTTGCAAATCTAAAACCCCAGAGTTTTGGTTATTGAAGATTCCATCTGAAATATACAAATCTCCGCTACCTATTATATTGAATATTCCTTCATTGTTTAATGTAGTAAGTCCAAGAATATTTTTGTTATTGGTGGTTGGCTGAAATATAAGACTTTTGTTAATTAGGGTTCCACCTCCATCTAAGATTCCCGAATACCAATTTACGCCACTATTGCCAGTAAAATTAAAAATAGCGGTTGTGGAAGTTGGTATGGTTACCGTGTTCGTCCATACAATCTCTCCTTGCAGTAATCCTGACAACGTTCCCGCCAAAATTGTGTTTGACGCCCATTTTAATGTACTTCCGGCTGCTACATTATATATGCCATCGGTAAGGTTATTATCAAGGGATTCTAAGATTAAATTTCCGCTTTCTACAGATATGGTTCCATTGTTATTATTTAAAACAGTACTGATTTTTACATCTCCAGAAGATGTTGATCTTTTTATGAGTCCAGAATTGTTTAGCACTCTAGAGGCACTCCCAGAATAGTAAATATTACCTGCATCTGCCTGCAAATCTAAAACTCCAGAACTTTGGTTATTAAAAATTCCATCTGAAATGTACAAATCTCCACTATCTCTTATCTCACAAATTCCCTCATTATTTAAACTAGTAAGTCCAAATATCATCCGATTATTTACACTGGATAGATAAAGTAGGTTTTTGTTTATTAAGGTACCACCTCCATCTAAGGTTCCTGACGTCCAACTTACACCATTGGAACCGGTAAAGTCTAAAGTGGCCGTATTTGGATTGTTTACAAACACATTCGATTTCCAACTAATTGCACCATCCAAATTACCGGTTAGCGTTCCCGTTAGAAAAATGTTGGACGTCCATTGTAAAGTAGAACCATTAACAACATTATAAATTCCACCGTTTAAGTGTTTGTCCAGACCATCGAGTAATAAATTACCGGTCTCCACATTGATGGTTCCCCCGTTATTGTTTAAGTTAGCGTAAATTCGAACATCTCCTACAGTAGTAGTTCGTTTTATAAGCCCTAAATTGTTTAATATTCTGGAACCCGAACCTGAATATGTAATATTTCCATTGTTTTCCTGCAAATCGATAACTCCGGAAGGTTGGTTATTAAAAACTCCATCTGTAATATATAAATCCCCACTATCGGTGATATTAAAGTCGTCTTCATTATTTAAAGTTGTAAACCCAAGAATCGATTTATTATTCGAGGTGGGTAGGAAAATTAAACTTTTATTAATCAATGTACCACCTCCGGTGAGGTTTCCACTTGACCAGCTTACACCACTGTTTCCAGAAAAATTAAAAGTTGCCGAAACAGCAGGAGGTACTGTTACAGTGTTGGTCCAATCAATTTCCCCGTCTAAAACTCCCGTAAGCGTACCTGTTAAAACAGCGTTAGAACCCCATTGTAAAACGCTTCCAACATCTACGTTGTAGGTTCCATCGGTTAAATTTTGATCAAGACTGTTAAAAATAAGTTTACCTATTTCTACGTCTATTACACCATCGTTATTGTTTAAAACAGTTTTAATAAAAACATTCCCAATATTAGTGGTTCTTTTTATTTGGCCATAATTATTCAATATATGAGTGCCACCTCCTGAATAAGTTATATTTCCATTGGCTACCTGCAGATCTATTACACCAGCGAGTTGGTTATTAAATATCCCATCTGTAATATATAAATCGCCACTATCTGTAATATTGAAATTTCCTTCATTATTGAAAGTAGTTGAGCCATCTATAATTTTATTACCTGTTGTGGTTAAATTGAAGGAACCGTTATTTGTAAAAGCACTTCCTCCTGTAATGGTAGAACTGCTCCAGTTTACAATAGTGCCAGTTTCAGAAGAAGATGGAGAAGTAAAGCTTAGATTACTGAATAAATTCACTACCGCAGTACCTTGAATGGTTATAGACTTTACCGAGGCACTTATATTCACATCTACGGTACTTGCTGTTGGTATAATCACATCATTAACGGCTGTTGGTATTTGCGGGGGGCTCCAGTTATTGACGTTGTTGTAGTTTGCATCTACTGCGCCTGTCCATGTAATGGTTTGTGCTTGGACATTAGAACAAGCAATACCGCAGATTAGTAGAAAAAGGATTAGTTTTCTCATAATTGACAGTTGTTAATAATTTGGTTATAGTAGTACATCGAAATCAAAGAGAACTTGTCATCAATTATTTATGAAAAAATCACTAGAATTATTTATGTAGAAGCACGAACCTAAAGTTCCAAACCTATTATTTACTGCGAAATATGTGAACTAAAAAACCCTTCCAAAGCTAATTGGAAGGGTTTTTTTTTAATTAAATTAAGTGCTTATTCCTTGATAAGTCTTTTGGTTATTTGGCCGTTTTCACCTTCTATAATCACAATATAGGTTGCGGCAGCCAATTCAGAAACATTAATTACTTGTTCAGAGCCCATGTTTCTTAGGTCTATAGTTTTCACCACCCTACCTCTAATATCAAAAATATCGAGTTTTTCGAGTGAAAGACTTTGTGGATTTCCAATGGTGACGTTATACTTAGCAGGGTTTGGATACATAAGTACACTTCCCATATTAACACCATTATCACTTATACCCAGTACGCTTTCAACAATTAGCTCAAAGTCGCAAGTGCTGGTGTTGCCGTATTCGTCGGTGGCCGTAAACGAAATGGTATACGTGCCATCTGAAAGTGGTGTTCCTGCTGCTGGGCTTTGGGTTGTAAGTGTAACTGGATCGGTACAATTGTCTATTGCTGTAGCTTCGCCCGTTGCAAAGTAATCTGGAAGAATATAGAATATGTTTCC
>NZ_JAIRBA010000055.1 GCF_022008365.1 Aequorivita vitellina | reverse complement strand
ACTTGAGCTGGTGAGCCAAATTTGGGTACAAAGGCAATGGGGATAGGGATTGGCGAGGCACTTCGACTGCGCTCAGTGTGACATTGGATGGAGATTTGTTGATTGGATTGACACGCGTTGCACTAGAGGGGATGGGTTAACCACAAAGAACACTAAGGAGGCACGAAGGGCACAAAGGGAATGGGAATGGGGATTGGCGAGGCACTTCGACTGCGCTCAGTGTGACATAGTGAATGAATTGTTTAATTGGGTTTGGGGGTATTGAGGGATTAAAGTTTTTATTAAGGCAACCATTTTTTAAATAGATGCGTCTATTTAAATAGAAACCTTTAAATAAAGATTTAAAATGAAAAATACCTTAAGAGTTGTTCTACTTGTTTTTATCTCATTTGGAATTTACTTTCTTCTAGACACCTTGTACTTTAAAGCCTTAAGAACTCTGTTATACGAATGGAGCAATCAAATAGGAATTAGTCATATAGCCACTTACGCAATCTCCGGTATTCCGCTTTTTTTGGGCACGCTATTCATTAGCCGCAAAACTTCAGTATTTAAGAGTTTAGACCTTGATAAGTCTGCAATTCGCGGTTTTGTTTTTGCCTTAATCTGTACTTTGCCAATGTTTATTGGATTTGCCTTTGTTTTTAATTTTGAGTCTGATATATCTATTAATACCATTTTAATTTCGGTAGTTGCAGCTGGATTTTTTGAGGAGTTATTTTTTAGGGGATTTTTATTTGGACAGCTATTTAAAAACACCAAGCTGGGGTTTATACCTGCTGTATTTTTTGGTGCAGTATATTTTGGTTTGCTACACTTATACCAAAGCACCGACCTTGGGGAATTAACGGGTATTTTTTTAGTTACCTTTCTGGGAGGTATTCTATTTGCCTGGGTTTATGTGGAATGGAATTACAATATATGGCTGCCCATATTCCTACATTTACTAATGAATTTAACTTGGGAGCTTTTCGCGGTTAGCCACAATGCGTTGGGGGGTGTTTATGCCAATGTATTCCGACTCCTAACCATCGCCTTTATTATTATTTTAACGATTGTTTATAAAAAACAAAACGGGTTAAAACTGGAGGTTAATAGAAGAACCGTTTGGATGAAAGGGGGAATTGGTTAATTAGGGATTTGGGCACTTCGTCTGCGCTCAGTGTGACATTGGATGGAGATTTGAGATGTGAGATGTGAGATGTGAGATGTGAGACGTGAGATGTGAGACGTGACAGGGGAGTCTAGAATCTAGAGGCTAGAGGCTAGAGGCTAGAGGCTAGACTAAAAACGGTCAACTCTAATCAGGGAAGTTCAGGTAGGACGAAGATGAAGATGACGTAGGACGATAAGACGTAGGACGTAGGACGCTTTAGATTTGAGATTTGAATCTAGAAGCTAGAAACTAGAGTCTAGAAACTAGAGGCTAGAGGCTAGAGGCTAGAGATTAGAAGCTAGAGACTTGACTTGAGATTTGAGATGTGAGACAGGCAAATTTGGGTATAAAGATAATGGGGATGGGGATTGGCGAGGCACTTCGTCTGCGCTCAGTGTGACATATTGATGAATCGTTTAATTTGGATTAGCCACGAAGGGCTTTAAGGAGGTTGGCGAGGCACTTTGACTGCGCTCAGTGTGACATTGGATGGGGGTTGGGAAAAGTTAAAGTGGAATTAAAACAGCACTAAGAGATTATTAAAATGGGGAGGTTTAGTGGTAAATATCTATAATTTTCAGAAAAAAAGATATGGAAACAACCCTACCTAAGTCTGATGTAAATAGTATTACCCAAGATTTCAGAAATTTTATTTTGGAAGACAATCACCCCTGTATTATGGCTAATACGGTCTTTCAGATGGACAAATTTTATTTGCATAGCTATGAAAAATTAGGCAGCAAAAAAACGGCGCAGGCACTTAGAGAAGACTTAAAAGACTATATATCTAACTACGATTTTGACAGTAAGGATTTTGAATCTTTTATTGCTGTTTTTCCCGAGGAAGAGGTTATTAATGAAATTGAATTCGAAAATTTATTGTGGCGGCAATTACAGTTTCTTCACGAGGAGGATACCGATGTGTGGGACTCAACTGTAAGCAAAGATCCCGAAGACCCAAACTTCAGTTTTAGCATTGGGGGTAAGGCTTTTTATGTAGTAGGTCTCCACCCAAAAGCCTCGCGGCAAGCAAGGCAAGCCCCCTACCCTTGTATGGTTTTTAATTTACATTTACAATTTGAGAAATTACGGGAAATGGGCGTTTATAAAAAAGTTCGCGATAAGATACGTGAACGGGATGCCGCTTTACAAGGATCGATTAATCCCGTATTAGAAGATTTTGGAGAGCGCAGTGAGGCACGGCAATACAGTGGTAGAAAGGTAGGAGAAAATTGGAAATGTCCGTTTCACCATAAATAATCCGTTTTAAATCTTTAAAAATAGCATATGCCTAGGAAATTTTGGCTTACTCGGGATTCAGAAATAATCAGAATTTAACCCCCGTTATACGACAGTCTGCCGTGGGTATTAAATAGATGAAAACAGCCTTTCCAATCCTTTAACCAAGCTAAGAGAACAGTGAATATACAGGTATGTTATGACCAGCCAGTACTCAATTAGGACGTCATTACTGAAAGACTTAAATTTCTTATAAATGGAAACAGTAACTACATTTGAATTTATACTCAACACCCTCATAGCCATGATAGCCGGGATTTGTGTAGGTATAGAGCGGCAGGTGAAAGATAAGAACGCAGGTTTAAAAACAAATGCTTTGGTCGCCGTAGGAGCAGCAATCTTTATGGGCATATCATTTCAATATATCGATATTCAAAATGTTGATCTTACCCGTATCACCGGCCAAATTGTTGTGGGAGTTGGTTTTCTGGGAGCGGGAGTGATCGTAAAACGCAAAAAGGGAATATCTGGGCTGGCAACCGCTGCCGCTATTTGGTGTAGTGCCGCGCTTGGTTGTTTAGCAGCCTTGGGGATGTATGTAGAATTGGCAGCAAGTACGCTAATAATCGTTATTATAAATTTAGTTTTAGGCTATTACAACAAAAAAATATACAACAACAACCACAAGGATAATTAAAAAACCGAATTAAATATGATACAGCAGATAGCACCTCAAACTGGGGTGGCATTTACGTTAAAAAAAGGCGAGCGACTAAAAGTTATCGACCTGTGGGGCACACAGGTGAGCGATATGGTTTTATTTAACCTTCACGATACCCGCGAGAAGATTTCGTCTGGTAAAACAATGGATTTTGAAGAATCCATTCTTATAAGCACTGGTAATTATTTGTGGAGTAACCGCAGTCGTAAAATGATGAAGCTATTGGATGACACCAACGGTCGGAATGATTTTTTATTGGCGCCATGCAGTCCAGAGACCTTTCAGATAATGTATAATAACCCCGATTATCATCCCAGTTGTTTTGAAAATCTACATACCAATTTAAAACCGTATGATATTCTACCTGATGATATTCCCACAGCCTTTAATATATTTATGAACGTTCAGTTTGATGACAAAGGAAAGCTTTCGGTACTTCCTCCGTTGAGCAAAGCAAACGATTATGTTTTATTTGAGGCCCAAATGGATTTAATTGTAGGCCTTACCGCTTGTTCGGCAGAAGATAGCAATGGCGGAACCTTTAAACCTATTGGCTACGAGGTATTGGAAGGGTAAACAACAGCGAATCTGGAGTTGGTTATATTGCGGGCATAACAATTTGGCGACAGGGAAGCAGCTTGCTTGGAAATCCTTTTTCTACGTTTTAGAATGGAGGAAAGACGTTAACTGTGGCTGTTTTTAAAAGAAAAAGACAGGCCGGAAAGTGTGTCATTTTTCAAATTGTTTGCTCGTTAAAATTTTCATATAATATATTTTTGAAGTTTTCAATAATTACAATGTTTAATACTTTTATATAAAACAATACATCTTGAAAAAAGCTATACTCGTAATTCTTGGGCTTATTTTAATTATCGTCGCCGTAATCTATATCTCGTTATGGACAAAGCCAGAAAATGCCAAAACAGATATTGTTATAGCCGAAAACAATATCGATAAAATCGATTTTGAGAAACTCGACAGTGTTAGGGTTGCAGCCACTACTATGTATGAGGGCGACATGCTTAAAAAGCTTATGCAAGGCGAACAATACAGAGATGAATGGGCTACCCCGGTAAAAGTCCCAGTTGTATTTTTAGACCGTCTTCACGGGGGACTCTCCATAATTAAAAAAGGGGGCGGTAAACAAACTAAGTCGCTGCGTCTAAAAAATGACGAAGGAATGGTGTACACGCTACGCAGTGTTGCAAAAGACCCAGACCCCTTAATCCCCGAATTTGCTAAAACCGTAGGAATAGAAAATATTATCACAGATGGTGTTTCCGCGCAACATCCGTATGGCGCTATGGTTGCGGCAAAACTATCTGATGCCATAAATATTCAACACACCCACCCCTCCTTGGCGTTTGTTCCCAAACAAAAACAATTGGGCCCGTATAATGAGGTGTACGGCAATAAGTTGTATTGGTTGGAATACGAAACCGAAGGAGAAAAAAACTGGTCTGATTTAGAGAATATCATCGCCCTAATTGATACGGAAGAATTACAAGAAGAAAAAGTAAAATACGGAGATAGCCTTAAGATTGACACAAAAGCCTTAGTGCGAAACAGACTGTTTGATATGGTAATAGGCGATTGGGACAGACACACAAAACAGTGGGGCTGGTTTTTACAGAAGCAAGAAAATCAATATACCGCAATACCATTAGCTAGTGATAGGGATAATGCTTTTTTCTCTATTGATGGCGTCTTACCAAGCCTTATTTCATCTAAAAACATACAACCTCGGTTACGTCCTTTTGAACGTGAAATTGCATATATGCCCGGGCTTGTGTATCCATTTGATATATACTTTTTAAAAGAAGTGCCAAAGGACGTATTTATCAAGGAAGCAAAATACATTCAGACACATCTTACCGATGCCGCAATTGATGCTGCATTTGCTATATGGCCAAAAGAAATTTACACATTACACGGGGAAGAGATAAAAGAAATACTCACAGCGCGTCGCGACCATATAGATAAGTATGCTGTTCAGTTTTATGAAGTGTTAAAAACAAAGGAATATTTATTAAAACCATTAAAAGGTTCTGATGATGTGGAAATACCAAGCGACTTGTATCGGTGTTTTGAATGTTTGTGAAGTGAGAGGTGAGAAATGAGATTTGAGATTTGAGATGTGAGAAGTGAGATTTGAGAGGTGAGATTTGAGATTTGAGATTTGAATCTAGAAGCTAGAGTCTAGAGGCTAGAATCTAGAAGCTAGAGACTAGAGATTTGAGACTTGAGCTGGTGAGCCAAATTTGGGTACAAAGGCAATGGGGATAGGGATTGGCGAGGCACTTCGACTGCGCTCAGTGTGACATT
>NZ_JAIRBA010000054.1 GCF_022008365.1 Aequorivita vitellina | reverse complement strand
AAATGGCGACTCAAAGCCGACTTAATGCCGATAAAATGCCGACGTAATGCCGACTCCTAGCCGACTCAATGCCGACTCTACTCCATAGATACTCCGTATATACTCCCTAATTTCCACTTGAATGCATACTAAATGATTGGGGCTTCAACGCTGAAACTCTGTTGCATTCGTGTAATTACGAGGGAATAATTTACGTCTATATTTTTTAGGAGATAATTATATTCGTAAAATTCGCGGTAAACTTTACTTTAACTGCAACAAATCGCAGATAAGCAATTCTAGTTTCAGATTCCACCGCCCCTACCAACACCCTGTGGGAGCCTAGGTCTGTGTTTTTAAGTTTATGGCAAAAAAAAACCTCCATCAAATAAATGATGAAGGTTTTAAAGGAAGGCGGCGACCTACTCTCCCACTGGATAGCAGTACCATCGGCGCAAACGGGCTTAACTTCTCTGTTCGGAATGGTAAGAGGTGAGCCCCGTTGCTATAACCACCTTAGTTTTCAATCCCGCACTTGATGCGGGATCTCTCCGGTACTTGTGACCGAAGAAATATCGTGACATATAGGAAATAAACAATAGAAGAAAAGTGAATTGACTTAAAAAAAGAGTTGCTTCCCTCCACCGGGGTGGAGGGATGCGATGTACATAAGCTTACGGGCTATTAGTACCACTCGGCTGGGACATTACTGCCCTTACACCTATGGCCTATCAACGTGGTAGTCTCCCACGGCCCTTTAAAGAAATCTCATCTTGTGGTGGGTTTCGCGCTTATATGCTTTCAGCGCTTATCCCTTCCCGACGTAGCTACCCAGCGGTGCTCCTGGCGGAACAACTGGTGCACCAGCGGTCGGTCCAACTCGGTCCTCTCGTACTAGAGTCAGATCCACTCAAATTTCTTGCGCCCACTGTAGATAGAGACCGAACTGTCTCACGACGTTCTGAACCCAGCTCGCGTGCCACTTTAATGGGCGAACAGCCCAACCCTTGGGACCTTCTCCAGCCCCAGGATGTGACGAGCCGACATCGAGGTGCCAAACCCCCCCGTCGATGTGAGCTCTTGGGGGAGATCAGCCTGTTATCCCCGGCGTACCTTTTATCCTTTGAGCGATGGCCCTTCCATGCGGAACCACCGGATCACTATGCTCTACTTTCGTACCTGATCGACTTGTAGGTCTCTCAGTCAAGCTCCCTTATGCCATTGCACTCTACACACGATTGCCAACCGTATTGAGGGAACCTTTAGAAGCCTCCGTTACTCTTTTGGAGGCGACCACCCCAGTCAAACTACCCACCAAGCACTGTCCCCTTTTGTGAAGGGTTAGACTCTAGACAAGCAAAGGGTGGTATTTCAACAATGACTCCACGACGCCTGGCGACGCCGCTTCAAAGTCTCCCACCTATCCTACACATTACTTATCCAAAACCAATACTAAGCTATAGTAAAGGTGCACGGGGTCTTTTCGTCCCACAGCGGGTAATCGGCATCTTCACCGATACTACAATTTCACCGAGCTCATGGCTGAGACAGTGTCCAGATCGTTACACCATTCGTGCAGGTCGGAACTTACCCGACAAGGAATTTCGCTACCTTAGGACCGTTATAGTTACGGCCGCCGTTTACTGGGGCTTCAATTCAATGCGTCGCCGAAGCTAACATCTCCTCTTAACCTTCCAGCACCGGGCAGGTGTCAAGCCTTATACATCATCTTTCGATTTAGCAAAGCTCTGTGTTTTTGATAAACAGTCGCCTGGACTCTTTCACTGCGGCCCCCCTTGAGAGGGGCGACGCTTCTCCCGAAGTTACGCGTCTATTTTGCCTAGTTCCTTAGCCATGAATCACTCGAGCTCCTTAGAATTCTCATCCCAACCACCTGTGTCGGTTTAGGGTACGGGCTGCTTCACTTGTTTTTCTTGGAAGTCGCTACTCTGGATTATCACCTTGGCCGAAACCTCAGTGTACTATCGCCGTGTTACCACTGGCTTCAACGAACTATTCCGTCAGTTCGCACCAAATTTACGCCTCCGTCACTTTTAGCGTGAGCAGGTACAGGAATATTAACCTGTTGTCCATCCACTACCCCTTTCGGGTTCGCGTTAGGCCCCGACTAACCCTCAGCTGATTAGCATAGCTGAGGAAACCTTGGTTTTTCGGAGTGCGGGTTTCTCGCCCGCATTATCGTTACTTATGCCTACATTTTCTTTTCTATCCGTTCCAGCAAGCCTCGCGACTCACCTTCAACACAAATAGAATGCTCCCCTACCACCCCGAATTAAATTCGGGATCCATAGCTTCGGTAATATGTTTATGCCCGATTATTATCCATGCCGGACCGCTCGACTAGTGAGCTGTTACGCACTCTTTAAATGAATGGCTGCTTCCAAGCCAACATCCTAGCTGTCTGTGCAGTCCAACCTCGTTTTTTCAACTTAACATATATTTTGGGACCTTAGCTGATGGTCTGGGTTCTTTCCCTCTCGGACATGGACCTTAGCACCCATGCCCTCACTGCTGATCATCATTTTATAGCATTCGGAGTTTGTCAGGAATTGGTAGGCGGTGAAGCCCCCGCATCCAATCAGTAGCTCTACCTCTATAAAACTATATATCAACGCTGCACCTAAATGCATTTCGGGGAGTACGAGCTATTTCCGAGTTTGATTGGCCTTTCACCCCTACCCTCAGGTCATCCCAAGACTTTTCAACGTCAACGGGTTCGGTCCTCCATTTAGTGTTACCTAAACTTCAACCTGCCCAAGGGTAGATCACACGGTTTCGCGTCTACTACTACCAACTAAAGCGCCCTATTCAGACTCGCTTTCGCTGCGGCTCCAGTTCTTAAAACTTTAACCTCGCTGGCAACAGTAACTCGTAGGCTCATTATGCAAAAGGCACGCCGTCACCAATAAATTGGCTCCGACCGCTTGTAAGCGTATGGTTTCAGGATCTATTTCACTCCGTTATTCACGGTTCTTTTCACCTTTCCCTCACGGTACTGGTTCACTATCGGTCTCTCAGGAGTATTTAGCCTTGGCGGATGGTCCCGCCGGATTCATACAGGGTTTCACGTGCCCCGCACTACTCAGGATACCACTATCGGTAACTGTCTTTACTAATACCGGGCTATCACCGTCTATGGCCACGCTTTCCAACGTGTTCTTATTCATAAAGCACCAAATGTCGTGGTCCTACAACCCCGCACAGTCCGTAAACTGTACGGTTTGGGCTAATCCAATTTCGCTCGCCGCTACTATCGGAATCACTATTGTTTTCTCTTCCTCCGGGTACTTAGATGTTTCAGTTCCCCGGGTTTGCCTCCTTGCGGATACTATGTCTTCAACATAGTGGGTTGCCCCATTCGGATATCTGCGGATCAACTTGTATGTGCCAATCCCCGCAGCTTTTCGCAGCTTATCACGTCCTTCTTCGCCTCTGAGAGCCTAGGCATTCCCCATACGCTCTTATTTTGCTTATTGTACTTTTTTGCTCTTTAATGAGTTATTCAATGCTCAATATTCAATTCGCAACTCCCAATACTCTATTGAGCATCGATCGTTGTTGGTTGAACAGTGAGACTTTATTTTTACTTTTCTCGTATTCTTTATTTCCAATATGTCAATGAACTGTCTGGATCCCCGTATCAATCAGGCCCGGATAACGAGCAGCTAATGATCAACAACGGTTGGTGTCCGTGGTGGAGAATATCGGAGTCGAACCGATGACCTCCTGCGTGCAAGGCAGGCGCTCTAGCCAGCTGAGCTAATCCCCCATTTGTGAATGAAACTTCAAAATTCTAAAATTCCAAATTCCAAAAAGGATAGGTATCCCAACTTCTAAAATTTCCTTTCAGTATGTGTTAATGAACTTATATTTCCGAAGAAATACTTCTTTTTTTAAGCTTTGATCTCGATCTCGCTTTTAGTTTCGATTTCGATCTCCTTTGTAGTCTCAGGCAGACTCGAACTGCCGACCTCTACATTATCAGTGTAGCGCTCTAACCAGCTGAGCTATGAGACTGTCTCTTAGATTTTAGATTTTAGACTTGAGATTTTAGACTCCATCGACCATTATATTAGGTGATTTTCGTCTCACATCTCATCTCTAACCTCTGTTATCTATAGTATTATAAAATTGACAGCTAAACCAAGCAAGACTTCCTTTAATCTTCATATAAGAGTCTCTCTTTGTTGAATTTCGGTCGTCTTTCTCTAGAAAGGAGGTGTTCCAGCCGCACCTTCCGGTACGGCTACCTTGTTACGACTTAGCCCTAGTTACCAGCTTCACCCTAGGCCGCTCCTTGCGGTGACGGACTTCAGGTGCTTCCAGCTTCCATGGCTTGACGGGCGGTGTGTACAAGGCCCGGGAACGTATTCACCGGATCATGGCTGATATCCGATTACTAGCGATTCCAGCTTCACGGGGTCGAGTTGCAGACCCCGATCCGAACTGAGACAGGTTTTGTGGATTCGCTCCTGCTTACGCAGTGGCTGCCCATTGTACCTGCCATTGTAGCACGTGTGTGGCCCAGGACGTAAGGGCCGTGATGATTTGACGTCATCCCCACCTTCCTCACGGTTTGCACCGGCAGTCTTGTTAGAGTTCCCGACTTGACTCGCTGGCAACTAACAACAGGGGTTGCGCTCGTTATAGGACTTAACCTGACACCTCACGGCACGAGCTGACGACAACCATGCAGCACCTTGTAATCTGTCCGAAGAAAAGGGTGTTTCCACCCCTGTCAGACTACATTTAAGCCCTGGTAAGGTTCCTCGCGTATCATCGAATTAAACCACATGCTCCACCGCTTGTGCGGGCCCCCGTCAATTCCTTTGAGTTTCATTCTTGCGAACGTACTCCCCAGGTGGGATACTTATCACTTTCGCTTGGCCACCCAGCTCACCAATGTGAACCGGACAGCTAGTATCCATCGTTTACGGCGTGGACTACCAGGGTATCTAATCCTGTTCGCTCCCCACGCTTTCGTCCATCAGCGTCAATACGTTGTTAGTGACCTGCCTTCGCAATCGGTATTCTATGTAATATCTAAGCATTTCACCGCTACACCACATATTCTAGCCACTTCACAACGATTCAAGACGACCAGTATCAATGGCAGGTCTACAGTTGAGCTGCAGAATTTCACCACTGACTTAATCGCCCGCCTACGGACCCTTTAAACCCAATGATTCCGGATAACGCTCGGACCCTCCGTATTACCGCGGCTGCTGGCACGGAGTTAGCCGGTCCTTATTCGCAGAGTACCGTCAAGCCCCCACACGTGGGGGTGTTTCTTCCTCTGTAAAAGCAGTTTACAACCCATAGGGCAGTCTTCCTGCACGCGGCATGGCTGGATCAGGCTCTCGCCCATTGTCCAATATTCCTCACTGCTGCCTCCCGTAGGAGTCTGGTCCGTGTCTCAGTACCAGTGTGGGGGATCCCCCTCTCAGGGCCCCTACCCATCGTAGCCTTGGTGTGCCGTTACCACACCAACTAGCTAATGGGACGCATGATCATCTTGTACCGATAAATCTTTAATTATAAAACAATGCCGTTCTATAATACTATGGGGCATTAATCCAAGTTTCCCTGGGCTATTCCCCTGTACAAGGCAGATTCCATACGCGTTACTCACCCGTGCGCCGGTCTCTATAGTGCAAGCACTATATACCCCTCGACTTGCATGTGTTAGGCCTGCCGCTAGCGTTCATCCTGAGCCAGGATCAAACTCTTCATCGTATAATCTTCAATAATATTGCGACCATACTCCATAAAGAGCTCGACTCCCTCAAAAAAATCTCAGTTAATCTCACTTAGTTTAGTTTCTTTGTTGATCAACATCCTTTCGAATGTCAATCTACGCTGTCAATTTCAATATCTCAATGAACTTT
>NZ_JAIRBA010000053.1 GCF_022008365.1 Aequorivita vitellina | reverse complement strand
ATAAACTTGTATTGAGAATTTTTGCAATTGCTAAAAGGGAGGAGCCTTTTGTAAAATTATCCAATTAAAAATTTGTTTTTAACTTAGAATGCTCACCCTGACATTTGGAATGGGGTTCGACTGCCTTTCGGCTGTGCTTAGGATGGGCTGCTCACCCTGACATATTGCTTGTCCTGACATATTGCTGCCCTGACATTTGGCTAGTTCAACCTGACTTACGGATTGCGTTGGGTGGGGAATTTTGGGGGTGGATTATTATATATTTAAAATATTTCTTAATTTGTACGGTATTTAACCTCATTATGACAATTCTTTGTATTCCTACGTGCTGGATGTTTGTTTTAAGAGACCGTATCTTTTATTCGAAGGGGCATTTGCTTTTGAAAAAGGTTGACGGTATTCGTTTTGAAGGCTGTGGATTGAGGTTATTGGCTTTTTTATTCAACATTTACAACACTAGATATAAACCTAATAATTCCCTACCGCTTAAAGTTTCACACGTAAATAAAACGCCCCAAATTTAAAATCTATGATGCGAATGAATAAGCGGGAGGACTTTCCCGATGCAATTATATTTGACTTACATCCGTTTCCGATGTGGGTTTACGATGTGGAGACCTTAAAGTTTTTAGCCGTAAACAAGGAGGCCATTGCGCATTATGGCTATTCGGAAGTGGAGTTTTTGTCGATGACCATTAAAGACATCAGGCCCGTAGCAGAGATACCGAAATTGTTAAAGGCCGTAAAAAACACAGTTGCAAGAACGAATGCATATAAAGACAAGCTCTACCTTCATCAGAAAAAAAACGGGAGCGTAATACACGTTCAGATTAAAAGTAATTTGATTGAATTTCAAGGTCGGCAAGCAGATCTAGTTACCGCAATAGACCTAACCGATTACTACCTGCAAGAGAAGCGAATTAGCGAGCAAAAGCACTATTTAACTAAAATAGGAGAGCTAAATAAGCTGTTGTTAACTTCCGAAAATTGGGTAGTAGCCTTAGATAGGTGTTTTCAAATAGTTGGGGATACTTTGGATATTGACCGTATCTACTTCTTTGAAAACAACTTAAAAGAAGAAACTACTTCGCAGCGGTTGGAATGGACGCGGGACAGCAGTGAAATGCAGATTGACAATCCCGATTTACAAAACGTGCCTTTTTCAAATTTCCCTTTATTTATAAAGCCTTTGCAGGAAGGTAGGCTTTTTGAGGCCATCGTATCGGAACTGCCGCCATCTGTTATCAAAGAGGTTTTAATTGCCCAAAATATCTATTCAATATTGGTTATACCAGTAATGGTTAACAATGCGTTTTGTGGGTTTATTGGTATTGACGATTGTGAACACGAACGGATATGGCGCGGAAATGAATTAGAACTTCTTAAAAACCTTAGCTCCAATTTAGGGCATGTTATCAAGGAATCGCAGGCACAACAAAAGTTAATTGACAGTGAGGCGCGTTCTAGATCGTTAATTCAGAATGGGACAGATTTAATTGCCATAATAAATGATAAAGGCGACTACACGTATGTGGCGCCCAATTCCACTAAAATTTTGGGCATCCCACCGGAGGAGTTTATTGGCAAGAATGCTTTCGATTTTATTTATGAAGAAGATGTGCCACGGGTATTAAATAACTTAAAACAAGTACTGACAGAAGACCGCGTTTCTATTGAACCCTTTAGATACCCAGACGCCGATGGCAACTGGCAGTGGGTACAAGTGGAATTGACCAATCACCTTAACGATTCTACTATAGAAGGGATAATTGTAAATACAAAAATAGTAACGACCGAGGTAGAAAAACGAATGGGAAAAGAGTTGGTAGCTTCTTTAACCAAGGCCATAGACGCTCCGGGGACCTTAACTTCCAGTTTGGAAGCAGCCTTGGACAAATTAGTTCAGCTTTCGGGAATTAATATAAGTGAAGTGTGGCTTATTTCGGAAGATAAAATGCGGTTGGATTTAATTTCGAAATCTGTTCAAGATGAAAATTTTAATCCGTTTTACAATGCTTCAGCAAACGTAAACAGTTTTAGTGAAGCGGAGGGGCTACCGGGATATATTTGGAATACGAAACACACGCTAATTTGGGAAAACTTGCACGAGCACAAGAATTTTATCCGTGGGGAAGCGTCGGCGGAAGTAGGTTTAAATTCGGCAATAGGGATTCCCATAGTATATAACGAGGAATTTTTAGGATGTTTTATTTGTTTTTCGAGTTATAAGAAGCAGTATCTAACAGATCATTATAAACTTTTAACCGAAGTTGGAGAGGAAATTGGTGCTGTGGTAAAACAAAAAATTACAGAGGAAGAGTACAGAAACTTTTTTGATATTTCGCCCGACCCCCATTGTTTAGTAGGTTTTGATGGGAAGTTAAAGAAATACAACAAGGCGTTTAAGGGTATTTTAGGTTATACAGATACTGAAATAATGAACACCCCTATTTTTAACTATATAAAAATAGACGGAGATATTGCTTCATTTTTCAAAGGTTTAAAGGCCAATGCCGATAGTATAAGTTCGTTTGAGTCTAGCTTATTAACCAAAAGTGGGGATACCAAATGGCTTAGATGGAGTGTAACTTTAAAAACGGAAGCAAAGATAATAATAGCGGTTGCCAAGGATATTACGGAGCAGAAGCTCGCAGAGCAGGAGTTGGAAACGGCGTATTTACAACTTAAAAACGCCCAGAAAATAGCCAAACTTGGGTATTGGAGTCGGAATTTAGATTCTGATATTTCGGAGTGGAGTGAAGAAATGTACCGTATATTTGGGTATAGTCCGTCTAACTTCTCCCCTACCACAGCAAATATTGCAAATTCGTTTCATCCGGAAGACAGGGATTTATTTTTTCTAGACCCACCGACAATACTTGAACCTGGGAAGGTTAAAAGTTTTGAGCATCGCATAATTACTTCTTCAAATAAAATAAGGTGGGTACGGCAGGAGCTACAACTAATTGCAGACGAAACTGGAAAGGCGATTAGATTGGAAGGAACACTTCAGGATATAACAGAGAGTAAAGAATACCAACGCCAATTGGCATATAGCAATGAGCGATTTAGCCTTGCCATGCAGGTTAGCAACGAGATGATTTGGGATATTGATCACGAAAAAAACACAGTAACGCGCGGGAAGGGTTATGAGGGAACCTTACAGTACGATTCCAGTGAACCGCTTGCAAAAGACAATTCGTTATTTAGCAAGGTACATCCCGAGGACTTGCCAGGGTTATGGGAATCGCTTCAAAATGCATTTTTGGATAAGGAGAAGCATTTGTGGGAGCAGGAATACAGATTAATTTTAGAAGACGGAAGTATTGCGTATTTTGTTGATAGATGTTATATTTCAAGAGACAGTGAAGGCAAGCCTATAAGGTCTATTGGTTCGGCTTTGGACGTTACGGCATCGCGGCAGCAGCTGGAGCAGATAAAACGACAGAATAAAAACCTACGCGAAATTGCTTGGTTGCAGTCGCACGTAATTAGGGCCCCACTTTCTAAGATAATGGGCTTGGTATATTTATGGGAGTTGGACGGCGCCGATGTTTCATCGAAGGAGGTTTTACCTATGATTAAAGATGCCGCAGACGAATTAGATGAGGTTATTCACGAAATAACCCATAAAATAAACACCTTTGAAAATGAAGATGTGTGAAGTTTTATTAATTGATGACGACCCAATCATCAACTTGATTAATGCCAAAGTGGTTAAGTCGCAATACCCCGATTTACCCGTAACCGCATTAAAAAGTGGGATTGAGGCCTTGGAATACATACGCAAAAACAGCACGACTCCCTACCTAGTTTTTTTAGATATCCACATGCCGCAGATGAGTGGTTGGGAGTTTATAATGAATATACAGGATGATAGGATGGCTGAAAACTTACACATTCATATCCTTACTTCGTCGGTAGATAATATTGATATTATGAAGGCGAAGGAAAACAGTCAGGTGCGCTCTTACCTATTAAAGCCATTAAAAGCCGATGTTCTCAGGTCGATTGCTTGTTAGGATAATATTTCATTTTCGGTTATATTTTTGGTTAAACAGATGATTTTTATACGTTAATCTTTCCTTAATCTAACATATTTAGGCATAATTATGTGGAATTGGCAACTCAAACCCATAGTTTTGCGCAGATATTGATTAAATAATTGAAAAAAACAAATTTTATGAGTCAAGTACAAGGAAATGAAACCGTAAAACTTCACTATACTGGAAAATTAAATGACGGACAAGTGTTCGACAGTTCGGTGGAACGTGAGCCTTTGGAAGTAAAACTTGGGGAAGGACGACTTATTCCTGGTTTTGAAAAGGGATTGGTTGATATGAAGGTTAGCGAGAAGAAAACCATCACGATACCGAAGGGGGAAGCGTATGGGGAAGTTCAGAAGGAGCTTTTTCAGAAGATTCCAAATGAGAACCTACCGCAGGAGATTAAGCCAGAAGTAGGCATGGGCCTTGTGTCTAAAAACCCTGATGGTACTGAGCGCCAATTGCGTGTAGCCGATGTAAAGGACGATTTTATAATCGTAGATGCCAATCATCCACTTGCTGGTCAGGATTTAACCTTTGAATTGGAATTGCTTGAGATAAAGTAATTTAATAGGATATATTTTTTATGAAAAAACCGCTCTGTTATGGAGGGGTTTTTTTGTTTTGGGGGGGCTGGGGGCTTAGGGGGGCGGGAATGACGTAGGACGCTTTAGACGTGAGATATGAGATTTGAGATATGAGATGTGAGACGTGAGAGGTTAGAGGTGAGAGGTGAGAGGTGAGTAAGGAGGCAGGACACGTGAAGGGGGAGACTAGAATTTAGAGGCTAGAGGCTAGAGGCTAGACTAAAACAACACATTCTTTAATCATATTTCTAGCTTTGCCACGTTGTGCCGTAGGCACTAAATGTTGGTAGAAGAATTGGTGGGATTGGGATTTTTGTTCTGTAGGGACGGCATATGGGTTGAGATTTGAGATATGAGATTTGAGACGTGAGATTTGAGATGTGAGATGTGAGATGTGAGATGTGAGACGTGACAGGGGAGACTGGAATCTAGAGGCTAGAGGCTAGAGGCTAGATGCTAGAGGCTAGAGTCAGGTGGCTAAACGGTCAATTCTAATTAGGGAAATTTATTTTTTTTTATTGCGTCGATGCAGTTGATGCCGTCTATGGCGGCGGAGATGATGCCTCCTGCGTAGCCGGCGCCTTCGCCGCAGGGGTATAGTCCTTTTATTTCGATATGCTCCAGGGTTTCTGGATTTCTTGGGATTGATACTGGGGATGAGGTGCGGCTTTCGGGGGCGTGGAGAACGGCTTGGTTAGTATAGTAACCATTCATCTTTTTTCCGAAGGCCACAAATGCTTTCCTCAATCGCGTGGCGAGGATTGAAGGAAGAACTTCATTTAAATCGGCTGCCACCACGCCGGGTTGGTAGGAGGTTTTGGGGAAATCGGTTGATATTTTCCCTTCCACGAAATCGATCATACGTTGGGCCGGGACTTTTTGGGTCTTCTCTCCTGCTTCCCAACAGCGCTGCTCTACTTCCTTTTGAAAATTGAGACATACAAAGGGATCGTCTGCCGTATAATCTGGCAGATCTTTTGGCGTTACACTTACCACTATTCCACTATTTGCATAGGGGTTGTTGCGTTTACTGGGGCTCCAACCGTTGGTGACTACTTCCTCCTGCTGGGTGGCGCAAGGAGCAATGATTCCGCCTGGACACATACAAAACGAATACACTGGGAGTCCGTCCACCTGCTCCACCAAAGCGTAACTCGCTGGCGGTAAATAAGGATTGTTGTCGTTGCCGTGATATTGAATGTGGTCTATCAATTCCTGTTGATGCTCAACGCGTACGCCAATGGCAAAGGGTTTGGCCTCAATCTTTATGTTCTTCCTGTGAAGCAGATAAAATATATCGCGCGCAGAATGTCCGGTTGCGAGAATTACATTGTTAAATTGATGCCAGATTTCAGCATTAATTTCGATAGCTTTTACAGCGTTGTTTACTATTTTTAGATCGGTGAGCTTGCTATTAAAATGCACTTCTCCCCCATTGGCGATAATGGCTTCGCGCATAGCAGTGATTATTTTTGGGAGTTTGTTGGTGCCAATATGTGGATGGGCATCGACCAGTATGTCTTCATCGGCGCCAAAGTGAACAAACCACTCCAAGGCTTTTAATACATTGCCGCGTTTTTTGGAGCGGGTATAAAGTTTGCCATCGGAATAGGTACCTGCACCGCCTTCGCCAAAGCAATAGTTACTCTCGGGGTTTACGAGTTGGTCTTTATTAATAGCCGCGAGATCTCTTCGGCGTTCGCGTACGTCTTTTCCGCGTTCAAAAACCACAGGCTTTAAGCCCGCTTCTACAGCCCGCAGCGCAGCATAGAGTCCGGCGGGGCCAGCACCAATAATTGCGATTTCTTGAGCGGTAGCTACGTTTTGTGGAATAAAGGGAGGGATTGTGGGGCGTTTTTCACCTTGCATCCATAATTCTAGCTGTAGGTTTATTTTAATAGGTTTACGACGCGCATCGATTGAGCGTTTGCGGATACGCCAATCGGTAATTTGTGATTTCCGAAGTTTTTCCTTTTCCAAGGTGAGGTTGAGGATGTAATTGAGATCGTTTTGCTGGTGTGGTAAAACGGAAATTGTGATTAGTTTGCTCATGGGGGGTAAAGATAGATGGAATTTTGGATATGTGGAATTGGGGGTTGGGGGGATTGGGGGAATGTTGGTTGGTTGTTGTGGCTATGATTTGTGAAAGTGTTCTGGTTCCAAATCGTTTGACATCCCCCCCTGCCCCCCCGTTCAAAGGGGGGGAGCGCGTCTTGATTGGGGGTGAGGTTGTTTTATTTGACATGCGTTAAAGTTTTTAGTATTGGGGTTTTATTGATGTTGCTATAGTTTAGAATGGGGTGAATGTTCCCTTGCCCCCAAGGGGGGAGAGATTTCGTCTTGACATCCCCCCTGCCCCCCCGTTCAAAGGGGGGGAGTGCGTCTTGATTGGTGGTGAGGTTGTTTTATTTGATTTGTGTTAAAGGTTTTAGTATTAGGGTTTTTATTGAGGTTGCTATAGTTTAGAATGGGGTGAATGTTCCCTTGCCCCCAAAGGGGGAGAGGTTTCGTCTTGACATCCCCCCCTGCCCCCCCGTTCAAAGGGGGGAGCGCGTCTTGATTGGTGGTGAGGTTGTTTTATTTGACTTGTGTTAAAGGTTTTAGTAATGGGGTTTTTATTGATGTTGCTATAGTTTAGAATGGGGTGAAAGTCGCCTTGCCCCCAAAGGGGGAGAGATTTCGTCTTGACATCCCCCCCTGCCCCCCGTTCAAAGGGGGGGAGTGCGTCTTGATTGGTGGTGAGGTTGTTTTATTTGACATGTGTTAAAGGTTTTAGTATTGGGGTTTTTATTGAGGTTGCTATAGTTTAGAATGGGGTGAATGTTCCCTTGCTCCCAAAGAGGGGAGAGATTTCGTCTTGACATCCCCCCCTGCCCCCCCGTTCAAAGGGGGGGAGTGCGTCTTGATTGGTGGTGAGGTTGTTTTATTTGACTTGTGTTAAAGGTTTTAGTATTGGGGTTTTTATTGATGTTGCTATAGTTTAGAATGGGGTGAAAGTCGCCTTGCCCCCAACGGGGGGAGAGATTTCGTCTTGACATCCCCCCCTGCCCCCCCCGTTCAAAGGGGGGGAGTGCGTCTTGATTGGTGGTAAGGTTGTTTTATTTGACTTGTGTTAAAGGTTTTAGTATTGGGTTTTCTTGAGGGGGTATTCGTTAGACAACGGGGTTCGACTGCGCTCACCCTGACATATTGCTTGGGGTGGTATGGGTTAGACGACGGGGGTTCGATCCGATAGCTATCGGATGTCCTTCGGGTGCGCTCAGGACGGGCTAGCTCACCCTGACAATGGGGATTGCGTTGGAAGAGGTTAGACAGTGGGGGTTCGACTGCGCTCACCCTGACATGAGGGATGGCGAAGGGGGTTCGATCCGATAGCTATCGGATGCGCTTTGGCTGTGCTCGGGATGGGTTGCTTAGTCTGACATATTGCTTGCGATGATATGCATTAGACGGTGGGGGTTCGACTGCCCTTCGGCTGCGCTTAGGACGGGCTGCTCTGCTTGACAGTTGGTTTATGTTTCGTGTGTGGGTTCCTTCCCCTCTGTAATTATTTTAATTTGAAAGATGTGTGTTTATTT
>NZ_JAIRBA010000052.1 GCF_022008365.1 Aequorivita vitellina | reverse complement strand
CTTTTTGTTTTTATAACACTAAATTCCAAAAAAAATCGGACGTTATTCCGCCAATTTTCCGCTGCGATTTGGGTCTCGTTCAATATTGCACAACGGTCTTGTATATGAAAAGTAGCGGGTTTTAAGCACTAACTTTTCGGTTTATAACTGACCTTTAATTTATTCATTTTCTTTTATTTAAGTAATTAAGCCGCTATTTTTTATATACGTTGTTGCCCACAGTTTTTTTCAGAATGGCATCGTATCTAAAAATATTTTATCGTCAGTTTTTTTCACGACTATTGATAATCGAGAGTATTTATGTTTGCTATCATATAAATTATAATATTCAATTGATTTATCCTTTTCCCAATCCGGTTTTTCAATTCTAAATGTTAATTGTCCGACTGAATTTTCTTTTGCACACAGAAGCATACATTTGTAAAACTTATAAAAACGAACTTTATTTGGCATACCTGTGATTACCTTTTTAGAAAGCAAAAGAGGAATAAAATAACTGGGATTAAAATTTAGACAAGATTCAACAAGTCCATTCAAAATTTCTTGGTTAGTATGTTGTTGTTCCTTTATCATTCTATGTTTTAAACTTTTCAAGGTTTCCTGTGTATAATAATTCTTTCACGCATTTGGCGAGTATTGTAACATCTGAATTAGCATTATGAAATTGTTTAATTTTATGATTGAAAAGGTGTTCAAATAGCTCTGTTAATTTTGGAAATTTCGGCTCTGGATTTAATTCGTTTGAAAGCAATTCTGTTCCGAAATCCATTGTACAAAATTTTTCAAAAGGGCTAAAATTAAAATCAATTTGATATTTGCGGAATTCGTTTTCAAGAATAGATAAATCAAATTTTAAGTTATGTGCTGAAATGATTTTGCAATGTTTTAAGTCATAAGTCATATCCAGAAAAACATCCGAAGGTTGCTTTCCAATTTTTTTAATGATTGAAGGGTTTAACTTATTGACTTTAAACGCATCAGAATTTTCGTTAAAATCAGAATTTACTAATTCTGTAGTCTTTTTATAAACAACTCCTTTAGTATTCATTATCATCCAAGATACTTGAACAATGTTAGGGAATTTTCCGTTTTTTATTAGGCCATCGGTTTCTATATCAAATAAGAAAAATAAGTTTTCTTCTATTTTGGAAAGGTCAATTAAGTTAATATTGTTTGGTAATTTGACATTTCTATGTTTTTCTTTTGAAAGTGAGAAATATACCTTCTTCTTTTCAATTTCCGAGATATTTAAAAATAGGCTTTCTATAATTTTGAATTTATTGATATCTATAAAATTTGGTTTCTCTTTTGGAAATTTACAATTGGTAAAACTATAATTTGAACCAGATTTATGTAGAGAATTAGGTAGAACAATATGTGTACTCCATAATAATTCCATTTTTTCAAATAAAGCTGTATTATCTAGATTAGGTGGATATGATGAGGCAACTTGGTCTTCTTCCAAGGCTTCAATTAAGTCTGAAAAAAAGTATATGTGATATCCATCCAAACTTCCAGTTTTTACAACCCATTGATAACTTTTTGGAAGTCCTAAAATAATTAATAAATCCTCGATAAATTCGTAATTGGAACAACCGTCAATATCTAAAATATGTAGATTTTCAAATCCAGCTATCGTTCCAATTCCAACAGCATTATTCCAATCATAACTCTCAAGTTCTTCAATTTTTTGACGTGTATTTTTGAGATGATTCCATTCGTGGTAGGGACCTTTGAGGATGTTCGCGTCATAAAAATTATGCTCTGTAATGTAGTTAGTAATACAAGTGATATTAAAACCTAGTTTGAACAAATGTTTTCCTAAAATTTCAATTTCGGTCATATCAGTTTTTTGCTTAATAAAATTTCTAAACAATTGAAAACTTTGTCATAATCATTTTCACTATTAACAGATAATTGTATTTCGTTTTCGGCTTTATTATAATTGTTTGGATAAATCTTTATTAATTCTCGGATGTGCTTTTCATTATTAATAATGAACCACCTTGGCCACCAATCAAAATAGTTGGTAAAAAAATAAAAAAACCAAGCATTGTCAACATAGTCTATTTCATTCTGTGATGCCAACCATTCAAAGAACAGATTACAAGTTTTCGGATAGTTTTTTTTATAAATGACGTAATTCATTCCTTTTCCATTTTTTCTATTTGCTCAACTAAATTATTAGCAATTATTGAAGCATTTTTTATTAAAACAAAATTACGTTCATATTGATTTTCAGAAACCTCAAATTTTCCATAATGAACTATATTATCTCGAATTGTTTGTAAAAGCTCATAAAGTGCTCGTTCTAGACTTTTATTGTAACTATGCTGTATATTCATTTTTAGAATTTCTTTTCTTAAATAATCAGTAGAATTTTTGACTGTTGGACGAACCTTAAAATTATTGCCATTGGATTTTATATAATCCAGTCTTATTATTTCAGCTATTTCATTTTGACAAATTTCTGTTGCATTTGTTGTTTTAGCTACAAAATCTAGATAATTACCATTTTTAAATTTATTTCGTCCATATTTTTCGATATACGTATAACAATCACGAAAATTATCTCTGTGATTTCGGTATTCCTCCGATACTTTTTCTTGAAATTCTCTCATTTTTTCAAATTGTGGGCAACGGTCTTGTGTATGAAACGTAGCGTATAAATAAACGCTAACTTTTCGGATTACGCACGAGCCGATTTTTTTATTTTTATGTTTAATTTTCTTTTCTAAATATAACCAAATAAAAAATTTGGCGTACTTTGTAAATATACAAAAACCTCTCGGAAAGCCTATAATAGCTATGTTTTATACACGTTGTTGTAAGTAGTGCTTTTCACGTTCTGCTTGGTTTTCCGATGTTTGTTATTTAGTTCAAATGTGTGCGTTGGCAAGACATACTCTTTTGCAATTTTTGGTGTAGCGTTGGCTGGTTCGAATTGCGAATGTGTATGGCTTATGCGTAGGCATCTTCTACAATAGTCATTTCATTTTTTGTCAGTCCATACAATCCGTAAATTAAATTGTCTAGTTCCTTCTCATTATTTTCAATTATCATATTTATATTTTGAACTTTCTCCTTTTGTTCATTAAAGTATTTCATCCATTGAGCCTCTTCATTTAAATCCAATTCTACTTTCTTCTTTTTTAACTCTAATAAAAATGATTTAAAATCTAATTTAGACCAATTTTGAAGTTTTTTAGATAATTTTTTAATATTGAATTTTACCGAAATTAAATCTGATGTTTGTTTAATTATTTGGGTCTGTTCATTAATTGAATTTCGGATTTTAATGACTAATTCTTTAACTTTTAACTGTTCTGATGAATTTGCTATTTTAATCATAAGTTTTCCAACAGGATTAGGATAATATTCATACCTGTAATCCATTACTTTTGCATAGCTTTTGAAAAAGTAATCTAGTAACTTGGAATTTAAAATTCCCAATAAATAATCATAATCAACTTTTTCTTTCCATTCCTCATTTAATTGTACGATAGTAGTATCAACACTAGAGTAGTTGCCGTTATAGTCAATTACAAATGTATTATGAGGTGCTTTATACCTGCACAATATTTTTGTGTCATCAAACAATCTTTTTTCCCTAGCCCATTGTAAATCAAACCATCTGATTTTCCCGTTTTTTGCTTCTCTTCTGTTTCTCAATTTGTCTTCGAAAATTAAAAATCTCTCTTTTAAATCGGGAATTGAATCTATGTCTTCAATATCATTACTATAAACTAACCACCTTTTTTCAACTGGCTCCAAGGAATATCTTGATAAATCTCCAACTTTTACCCAAGTTTTTATTAATTCTTGGCTTACATTAGAAAAGTCATTTCTATTTGTAGTAATAAATGCCTTATCACAGCCAGTCTGAATACCTGCTCGACAATCAGCAATTTCGTTTAATTCAATACCTTCAGATTTCATTTTATCCAAAATTATTGAACCAGTTTTCGAATAAAACTCCCAGAATTTTAATGCATATAATGAATCATAATTCAAATAAATATCAGTAGTATCTAGTCTATCATAAACAGTATCTATGATTTTACCATTAAATTGTATGTACTTAATTTTTAATTCAAGGTCAATAGCTGGAATTTTATCTCCTATTAGAATACTAGTTTTCGTTCCAACACCTGGAAATATTGTTATATTTTTAAAATCTAATACCTCTCTAATATGTAATCTTTCAAGTAATACTTTTCTTAATTTACTAGCATATTCACTTTCTAGCCAATAACGTGATGTTATAAATCCTATTTTACCATTTTCGTTAAGAATGCTAGAACCTTTATCAAAAAAGTAATATAAAATGTCTGCTTTACCTGAATAAGAATCTGGATATTTTAATTCATAAAAACTCCTCTCAAAACTTGAGTACATTTTAAAATTTAAATAGGGTGGATTACCAATTACGATATCAAAACCACCATTTTTAAACACTTTAGGAAATTCTTCTTCCCAATTAAAGGCTTTATCGCTAGCAACATCTGATGCGTCAATTAATGAATTGCCACATTTTATATTATTGTTTAAAGAAGTTAGTTTTCTTCCTTTTTGTGCAGTTCTTAACCAAAGAGAGAGTTTAGCAATTTCTATACTTTCTTCGTTAATATCTACACCGAATAAGTTGTTTTCTAAAATGGCATTTTCAACTTCACTTAAAATCATTGCATCTCCGAAGAGTTTGGCTTGAAGTTCGTCAATATATTGGTGTTCTGCAATTAGAAATTCTAACGCTTGATTGAGAAATGCACCACTACCACAAGCTGGGTCACAAATTGTTATTTGTAATAACCATTTTCTATAAGTGTCAAGTTTCTTGGTTAAGTTTTTAAGTGTAGTTTTTTTTCGTCCTTTTCGCTCTTTTTCATATTCAGCTTCTTGTATGTCAAGTTCAGTTTTCTTTTCTTCGCACAGTTTTCCAATCGTATTATCAACTATGTATTTTGTAATGTACTTTGGTGTGTAAAAAACACCATCTTTTTGTCTTTTTGTTTTTGCTTCATCATTTAATACACCTTGGATTTCAAGTTGTATTTCTTCAATATCATTTAAAGAATGTTCAAAAATGTGCCCAAGTATGTTTACACTAACTTCACTTTCGAAATCGTAGTTGCTTAAATTTAGTGTGTGTTTATAAAGTAACTCATCATTTATTTTGATGTTGTCCAAAATCTCATCTGGTGCAAACAAACCACCATTGTATGCGAAAATATCGTGTTGTTGCCCTTTGTGTCCAGTATTCATATATCCGAAATACTTTTGAAATCGGTCATACAATGGGAAATACTCGTCATATTTATCACGTAAATCAGTCCATTGGTTTACGATAGAACGAATTGAGTTTGGTGGAAGTAATAATCTGTCTTCTGCAAAGAAGATAAATAGAAAACGGTCGAGTAGTTTCTGTGTTTTCTTGAATAAAGTCAGTTTGTCGTATTCAAGATTTTCTTTTTGGATACTATCAAAAATCTCATTTCTAAATGAAGCGTAATCTTTATAAAGCTTTTTGGTAATATTTTCCTCTTGTGTTAAGGATTCGTCTTTAATCTTTTTCGGAATGTCCTTTAAAAGATATTCTGATGACAGGCAAAGCCAAAGAACATCAAAACGTTCTTTAGTTAGTTGAAATAGATTAAATTCCTCAAAATCGACTGCATTGTCAATGTAAAAACGCAATTTTTCAAAGTTGGAAGTAATTACATAATTACAACCAGGTTGGTTGTTTTTATATCCAAATGCTTGTGTTTCTACTTTGCTTAAATCTGTTGTATTTGTTCCTTTCAGCTCAATTACTGCAAGTGCTTTTTCTCCTTTCAGAATAGCTCCATCTGTTTTTTTAGAACCTCTTATGTTTTTTAATTCCGTTGTGAGATTAAAGTCAGGTGTTGGATTTTTAGTGTATCCGAATACGTTTACAAAAAGGTCAATCAGAAATTCGCCTTGATATTGTTCTTCTTTGGAATTTCTAATGTTTTCCTGAATGGTAGGATTATGGAAGTGGCTTGTAAATCTTTCGTAAGCTTCATTAACTTTTTCGGACTCCAATCCTTTTAAATATTTGTTTAGAACAGAGTTCTGAAATAAGCTCATATATGTTTAAAGTTTTTTCTCAAATTTAATATTATTCCGAGCGTTGGCAAGAAACAGCTCTTTTATTTTTTTCAGCGTTGGCTTTCGTGTCGGCAAAAAAATAAATGTGCTGTTTGAGCGTTGGCTTTTTTAGTTCAAATGTTCAATTTCAGCGCGATTTCCGCATTACTTACAACATGATTATATAATACATTGGGACAGATGTATGACGTGTATATTGCACTTGTACCCCATGAATCATTTTGTTTTATCCTTTTCAAATATAGTTGTTTCATATAAAGTATCCAATGGACTCTTTAAAGTTTTATTGCTAATGCCTAATACACGTGTATAAACCTCCGTAGTCTTTGTGCTCGAATGGCCAAGAGCGCTCTGTATATAACGGATATTAACACCCCGCCGCATGAGATGTGTGGCAAAACTGTGTCGCAAGGTGTGGGGCGTACTCCACGGATTGCTGTTGGTGCCTTTAACCGCCCGACGGTAGATGCGTTGTACGCTCTGCGCAGTATATTGCCCTCCTTCCTTCCCCTCAAACAACCAATAACTTGGTCTGTATTCTTTAAAATAAACACGTAATAACTGTAAAAGCAGCGGACTTAAAACGGTATGTCGGTCTTTTTTGCCTTTAGCATCTTTTACAAAAATATAGCCGTCGGCACTTCGAATGTCATTCACGCGTAAACGGATTAATTCACCCACACGTAAACCCGCTCCATAAATGGTGTGCAGTATGGCTTTATGCTTGGTATTACTAGGAAAGTTTATAATATCCCGAACCTCATCCTCACTTAGTACATTGGGAAGATTCTTACTTTTTTTGGGCCTTGTTATATCATAATATTCGCGCGGCATTCCCAATGTATGCTCATAATAACACTTAATGGCGCTAACAAGTTGGTTTTGTTTCTGTTCACTAATTTTAAATTTACTAATAAGAAAATATAAAAATCCTTCAATTTGTTCCTTGGTTATTTCACGGTACGGTTCAGCTTCAAAATATTTAAAAAATTGTATCAAACTACTTTGGTAGTTTCGGATGGTGGAGTTACTAAAACCCTTTAAAATCATTTTTTGATGATTGCGATCTAACTCCATTTGTATGGCTTCAGAAATTTCCACCTTGGGGAGGGTTGCTGGAGCTTTCAAGGTTTGTTTCTGAAGTTTTTCACCAAAAAGCAATTCAACTTTTTTAATGTTTTCCGAAGTGTTTACAATGCTCCATAACTTTTGATGATAGTGGTAAAAGCTCGTATTCAAACTTTTAAAAGCCGCTCGCTCCTTGCGCATTTTATAAGGTATAAAAAATTTAACACGTCCAGCTTTTGGTTCCGGCAAATACATAATAATATGAGAATCATCCATCTTATTCACAGTTGGTTTATATCAAGCAATACTCAAATTTAACGAAGGAAAAAATTGAAAACACTATGTTGTAGGAAGATAAAAGTATATAACCGTTAAGAACGAATACGTATATTTGTGTGAACAGCAAGCAGTTAAATGAATAGAAAGTGTAAAATATGCGAAAAACCCATAATAGGTAGAACAGATAAAATTTTCTGTTCTACTTATTGTAAAAATGTCTATCACAAAAAAGTTCGATATGCAACTAAAGTAGCCGCTATAGAAATTAATAGCTATTTAAAACGCAATTACAGCATTCTTAGAGAAGTATTAGGGACAAATAAAACGCAGATAAAAGTGTATAGAAACCTACTAGAGAAAAAAGGCTTTCGGTTTAAATACCATACTCACTTTCACATAAACTCAAAAAACAAGATGTTTTTATATGTATACGACCTAGCGTGGATGGAATTTTCTGACGATGAAATTTTAATTGTGCGTAAAATTTAATTTTAACTTATTCGACTTTAATGAGACTGAAGCTATTCATAAATTCACTTTTAGTACCATCAATCCAATTATCCAATCAACAAATCACCAAATATGTCAAACTAGCGCAGTCGAAGTGCCTCGCCAAGCCCCATTTTCATTAACTTTGTACCCAAATTTGGCTCACATTATCTCAAATCTCAAATCTAACACCTCAAATCTAAAGCGTGAACCTCCCTGATTAGAGTTGACCGTTTTTAGTCTAGCCTCTAGACTCTAGTTTCTAGCTTCTAGATTCAAATCTCAAATCTCATATCTCATATCTCAAATCTCCAAATATGTCACACTGAGCATTCTAAGTTAAAAACAAATTTTTAATTGGATAATTTTACAAAAGGCTCCTCCCTTTTAGCAATTGCAAAAATTCT
>NZ_JAIRBA010000051.1 GCF_022008365.1 Aequorivita vitellina | reverse complement strand
CCTTCCGTCAGCTGGGATTGAGATTTGGAAGTATGATGGAACATTGTTGCCCAGCTGCCACCTTCCCCTTCAAGGAACTTGATTCTTTCAAATTACATTATTTCGAAGGGGAAGGAGCGCGGTGGTACTAAAAAATAGAGATAAAGTTAAAAATGACGTAAGACGGTAAGACGTAGGACGTAGGACGAAATCGAAATCGAAACCGAAATCGAAATCGAAATCGAAATCGAAGATGAAGATGAAGATGACGTAGGACGGTAGGACGTAGGACGTAGGACGAAATCGAAACCGAAATCGAAATGAAGATGAAGAGGAAGAGGAAAATGACGTAGGGAAGATGACGTAGGACGGTAAGACTTAGGACGTAGGACAATTTGTCAATACTCAAAGCTTTGGCATGTGTAAATAAATGATCTCAGTAGCAATCAAGACGCTACTCACCCCCACTTTGAAGGGGGGGCAGGGGGGATGTTTGGACAGTTGAAACGAAGTCGCCTACACCTCACCCCCATCCCGAAGTAAATTCGGGACAGGCTTTAGAAGGGGGGGCAGGGGGGGATGTTCTGCTAAAAATCAAACCCAAGCCCAAAAGTCAGCCTAGTCCCTTCTTTAGAATTAAACAGGCTTAGGTTGGCATTTAGGCCGCCGGAGCCGTTGATCCAGAAGCCACCGCCGCGGGAGTTGTGCCATTTTTCGGAATTTTCCTGTGGCAGCCATACCCTTCCCAGGTCGAATCCGCCATACACCCCAAAGTGAAATGGGATGAGTCCGATTTTAAATTGCGGCAGGCTGTAGCGTAGGTCGGCACTACCCACCAGAAACGATTTACCCGTAAAGCGCTGTTCGCGGAAACCTCGCAGGCCGTTGTGGCCACCGAGGTTTGCGGCTTGGTAGAATTGGTATTTGGTACCGAGGTTAAGTTGGTATCGCAGGTTGGTTTTTAGGACGAGGGTGCGGTTACGAACTAGGGAGTTGTAGAAGCCAAGGCGGGTTTTTAGAAAGCCAAAAACATCGTCCATATCTTCGAGGTTGTCGGTGACC
Source organism: Aequorivita vitellina (assembly GCF_022008365.1). Taxonomy (GTDB): domain Bacteria; phylum Bacteroidota; class Bacteroidia; order Flavobacteriales; family Flavobacteriaceae; genus Aequorivita; species Aequorivita vitellina. The sequence goes on along the minus strand of NZ_JAIRBA010000051.1, from coordinate 8,574 downwards.
CCAAGGTTTAGGTCGAACATCAAACCGATGGTTGGGTTTAGGGCATCGTCGAAACTGCGGTAGTGGTAGATGCCTTCGAGGGTACCGAAGTAGCTGGTTTCGCCTTTGTTTTGTAGGTTGACCGTAGAAATGAAATTGGATGATGAGTTGTTTACTTCGTAGGCATCGAAGGTGGTTTGCAGTTTGTAGAAGCTACCGAAGTTACTATTGCGCAGGAGGCCGACGTTTCCGGAGATGTGTTGCACTTCTATCCTATTGTATTCATAGCCTTTATCCTGTTGTTGGTTTACCGTTTCGTTACCGAGACCAAAATAATTCATCGTAAAATTGGAACTGGTATATCGGCCACCAAAGCTAAGGTTTAGGTCGTCTTTTATATTGGCAAATTCGCCGGAATAGGAAATCTCGAAGCTATTGATATCGGTGAAGTAGGCTGCATTAAATATATGTTGTTGTGAAAAGGGGTTGCGTTGGAAGCTCTCTACCGTATAGTTGTACTGTAGGGCGGCCCGGAAGCCATCGTCTGGGTTATAGCCAATGGCGGAGAGGAGGTTTTGGGAGCGTTCAATTTGTTTTCGGTAGTCGTAGGTATTAAGGTTATACACATTGGTAAGACGTAGGTTGCCCCCTTTTTTTGTCTGTACAATGCTGGGGGTGTCTTCAAAGTCGTAAACCTTAACTGCTTTCCCTTCGTTAAGGGCGAGGGTATCTTGATCGTGGCCGCCAATAATACGGATAAAGATACGGGGGTCGTGGTTGCCATTGACGGTAAACTTATCTTTTCCTCCCAGGCCATAGATCCAGAGTTCCTTCGTGTCTTTATGGGAGTAGGTGCGGTTTAAAAGCGTATCGGACTTAATGCCTTGCATAGTGGTGAAGCTACGAACGTTTGTTTTACCGTCTGGGAGGCGGGTTATTTCAAATTGGTCGTTATAGTCTGTACCCACTATGGTTTGTAAGGTGGAGAGGTAGGTGTAGTAGTTATCGGCTATGTTTACCAGTTGGGCTTTTCGGAGTTTTAGTTTTTTCTTTATTTCGGCTAGAGCTTCGTCTTGCACTTGTGGGGGGATGTTGTTAAAGGCCTTGTCGATTACGGCATCGGTGATACTATCTTGAATTTGTGCGGCCAAGAATTTCCATTGGGAGCGGCCTGAGTTTCGGAGGAGGGCTCTATCGAGGATAACCCCTTCCTTATTAAACCAGGCTAGATTGGTTAGATTTTCGCCATATACGTGACGTTGTAGGCTACCGCTAAAGAGGGAGCGGGTGAAATCGAAGATATTACCTTCAAAGCTAGAAAAGGCATTATCGCGGTTATTGGGGATGGGGACAAAGACATTCTTTTTATAGCGGTTGAAGTATTCGGCCCATTGCCAGTGGTTGGGCTCGCGGTCCCAGTTACCGATAAGCATATCGAAGAGGCGGGATTTGATATAGTTTTCCTCATCGACATATACATCGCCTGTTTTTCGGATTTTGATGAGAATATCGTCTGTAGTTTCTACGTCGTCTGGATATTTAAACAGCCCCTCCCCTTCACTCTTTTCGGAAGGTTCCACTGCGATAAGGTAAAGTTGGTCGCCAAAATTATCGTTGTAATTACCCAGGCGTTTTTGTTTGGGGACGTAGTAAAGTTGTGGGGTGGTATAAAACACATTGATGGCGCGGGCCAGGTCTGGAACGGCCATAATAGCGTATGGATGGGTGGCGGTATAGAAATTAAAACCTTGGCCTTTTACCGATGGGGATTCTACTTTTTCGGGGCTGGCGGGTTGGTTTTTAGCTTCGTTAAGCTGTAGTTTCCGGGCAATTTGCAGGGCGTTTTTGCCCATGGCGCGCATGCGGTATTTATTGCCGTAATTATCTTGTAGCAGGAGGGATTTATAATCGGCGTCTTTGTTTTGTTGCAACACGTGGAGGCCGCCATAGAGCGTATCGAGGGAGGCTACTTGAGCGGTAACGGGTTGGGAGTATGCGTTTTTGTATTTGGCACCCCAAACGGTTTTAAAGAAGAGGGCTTCGCGGATGCTATCTTGTTTAAAAATGGGCACGGTGTATTCTTGTGGGAATACTTCGGGGTATTTGGAGAGGTCTTCTTGTTTGGGAGCTGGGATTATTTCCTTTTGAAATAGGAGTTTGGGTTTATAGTTTTCCCCTTTTTCGAAGTAGCGCACCCAAGAGGAGCCATCGGTAAAAACATCTAAAACGGCGAAGCCTAGGGCGCCTGTACTGAAATAGCCATCTTTACCGGTGGCGGCATAGGATTCCTTTGCGCCGGCACCCGAGACTATTTGCCGAAGGCCGTCTTTTTCTATATACTGTAAGTTGTGGTCGTGGCCAGACACAAAGACGAGTTGTTTGTGGTTTTTAACCATGGCCTTTAGCTTGTCCATTAAGTTGTTGTACAGCTCGTTGTATCTATCCTGCACGGAGACGCCCCCTTGGGAGCGGATTTGCACCACGAGGGATGATAGGATGGGCATGGGTATTTTTTTTTGAAGCGGGTACAGATGTTTTTCCAATGCGAAATACCCCCCGTGGTTGCCATTGGTAAACATGGGGTGGTGCATGGCGAAGACAACGGTTTTATTTTGGTTTTTTTGAAGTTCGAGTTGGAGGTTTAAGAAGAATTTTTCACGGGTTTTTATATCGCAGTTTTTATTGATGGAGGGGTTTTTATTCCAGTCTTCGAGAAACCATTGGGTATCGATAATTATGAGTTGGATGTTATCGGTTACGGCAATGCTTTCTAGGGCGCAGCCATTGCTGGGGCGGAAGGCATCTTGTTCTGGAAAGAGGGATTCTACGTAGTTTTCTTCGCGGGCTACCCCCACTACCCCATTGTTATACCATTCGTGATTGCCGGGGATAAAGATTGTTTTGCCGTTGTAGTTTTTTACCGCTTTGAATTGGGCATCGATCGCATTTTCCGATTCCTTTCGGCGGGGGTGGCCTTGGGGGTCCATGCCGGAGGGGTAGATATTATCGCCTAGGTAGAGGGTGTAATTGTCTGGGGTGTTTTCGGTTTTAAGGTATTCGTTAAAGGTGGCGAGGGCGTCGTTCATTCCGCCCATAGGGGAAAGCCCCGCATCGCCAACCAAGTAAAAGGTTTTTTCTATTTTTTTATTTGAAGGGTAAATGGGGTTTGCATCCGGTTCCTTGTACTGGGGGGCATAGGTAGCACAGGAAGTGAGGAGGAAAACCGTTGAAAATATATAAAAACACTTTTTAAAAATCATAAATAATTACATTGAAAGCGCCAAGCCAAAGGTGAAGCGCATTCCTTCATCGCCAGTAAATAGGTTAAAGGTACCACTTACCAAGTCGGCAGAATTTATCCAAAAACCCCCACCGTAGGAACTGTGCCATACATTGGAAGTATCATTGGGCACCCATACCCTACCCAGATCATAACCACCAAAAATACCAATTTGTACGGGTAATAGTGCGGTTTTAAATTTAGTAAAGCTATATCTTAAATCGCCACTACCAACGGCAGCCGTTCTTCCGGTGAAGCGTTCGTCGCGGTAGGCACGAAGGCCGGTATCGCTACCTAATTGTGCGCCTTGGTAGAATTCAAAATTATTACCGATGTTAATCTGCCCACGGAAATCGGTTTTTAAAACCAGCTTTCTATTGCGGGTTATGGCCTTGTAAAAAACGAGTTGCGGGTTGATGTATCCAAAAATATTATCGGTTTCTTTAACATTTTGTGTGCCTCCAGCTTCAAGGGTGAAGTCCATGCCTCGGGTGGGGTTTACTTTGTTGTCGTAGCTTTGGTATTGGTAGGTACCTTCCAGGGTTGCGAAGTACTTGGTTTTATCGAGTTCGGTGATGGGGGTTGTGAGGGCGGTGATGTATCTGTCTGGGGTGGCCTCCACTTTTACGCCTTGAAAGGTGGCTTCAAACTGAAAAATACTGCCGTAGGGGGAGTCTTTTTTGATGCCAATGGAACCGCCATAGCCGCCAATACGCACACGGTTGAAGTCTTTTCCCGCGTCGAATTCATAGTCGGGGTTTATGGTTTCGTTACCAAAGCCGAAGAAGTTTTCGGAAAAGTTGGGGTTTTTAAAATGCCCTTTTAGCAAAAAGTTCCAACTGCCGATGATGTTTGCGAATTCACCTTTATAATTTACTTCAAAACTATTGGTAGCCGTGTAATACCCCAGTCCGATGCTGTGTTGCTGTGAAAATGGATTTCTTTTAAAACCATATTTTGTAAGCACATAGGAGGGCCCTATTTTAACGCCGTCGTCTGGATTGTAGCCTAAGGTTGGGAGAAAGAGGTTTACGGATTTTATTTCCTTTTTGAAATCGTAGGTGTTAAAATCGTAGTTATTGCTAAGCTTTACACTGGCGCCCCCTTTTTCTTCTATGGTATTCTTTTTACTTTTTTGGTCGTAAATCTTTACATTTCTGCCGTTGGCAATTTTATAGGTATCGTTGTTTTGCCCTCCGATAATGCGGATAAAAATAGGGTTGTTGCCCTTGCCGCGCACTTCAAAAACATCGTCGTCGTCTAGGCCGTAGATCCAAATTTGTTTTGTCAATTTGGCCTCGTAGGTACGGTCGAGCATTAGGAAACCTTTTTCGCCATCTTTTATACGGTAGGCTTTTATATTGGTCTTTCCGTCGGGCAAGCGGGTAACCTGGAAGTAATCGTCTTTATCGGTGCCTTTTACAATCTGCAGTTTTGCGAGATGCTCGTAATATTCTTCGGCGATCTTTACAATATTATCGCGTCTGCCCTTTAGTTTTTGCTTTATTTCGGCAGCGGTTTCATCTTGCACTTCCAGCGGAAGATCTTTAAAGGCGTTGTCTATTACTCGATCTGTAATATTGTTTTTTATAAACTCTGCTTCTGCGAGCCAGGTTTCTTCACCAGCGCGCTGTAATAAGGCACGGTCTAGCTTGATACCCGCTAGGTTGAGGCCGCCGGTGTGTTTTACCTCTTCGTCATAAACCTGAAATTGGCGGGCGGTACTAAATAAGGTGCGGGCAATGTCTAGCAGGGCACCGTCAAATTTGGAATACACTTGGTCGCGGTCTCTGGGGATAGGCTCATAGAACCTGCTACCGTCTTCTTTTTTGTGCTCTGTAAAGCGCCATTGGTCTGCGTGGCGGTCCCAATCGCCTACCAGCATATCGAACACACGTGCGCGAACAAAGGACTTTTCGTCGAGGGTATATTTTTCGTCTTCCCGAAGTTTTTCGAATAGATCGTCTGTGCTTTCCATATCGTCTGGATAGTTAAAAATAGCACCGGTAAACGTTTCATCGGGTCTTTCAACTATCATATACAATTCGTCGCCGTAATTTTCATTAAAATTGCCCAATGCGAATTGCTTGGGGACGTAAAACAGTTTGGGGTTGGTATGCAGTAAATCTGCCGCAGCAGCCAGCTTCGGAATTGTAAAGGCGCCATAGGGATGCGCAGCGGTATAAAAATCGAGGATAAGGTCTTCGGGGATTGTATTTACAAAATCGCTTTCGATCTGCTTGTCCTTAATAATCACGGTTTGTAAAAACTGCACCGCACTCTTTTTTAGCGCCCGCATATTATAGGTACGGCCGTCCTTATCTTCCAATCGCAAGGAACGCGTTTGATGTCCGCCACCAGCGCGCATTACTGCAAGTCCGCCGTAGAGGGTATCTAAAAGTACCGTTTTGGCAGTGACAGGAGTGCCGTAAATATCTCTGTAATGTTCACCCCAAAGGGATTTATAAAAGCCAGATTTGTTTATTAACTCATCGTCATACACCTGTGCTTTAACCGTTTCTGGGAAGTTTTGGTGTAGCAGTGCAAGATCGAAATTGGCAATTGGGGGATGGATTTCCTTTTTATAGATAGTAGCATAGCCGCCATCGTCGGTGGCTTTGTAAAACTCTACCTGCGTAGCGCCATTTTTTGTAACATCTAAGCGTGCAAAACCTTGATGGCCGTACGCAAATTGGCCGAATTGCCCAAGTGCCGCAGCTGTAGCACCAGAGCCGGAGCCAGCAACAATTTGCTTGAGGGAGCCCTCTTCACTATACTGCATAGACTTATCCTGCCCCGAAACGAAAACCAGGCGTTTTATATCTTTGGTAAGCACTTTAATTCTGCTCATTAAATCGTTATAACGCTCGTTGTAGCGGTCTTGCTTAGAAATAGCACCAAGGGTTTTGACGGGTTTTATAAAGGTGCTAAAGAAGTCTTTGTGGATTAACGGGTATTTGCCGCCGTGCTCGCCATTCGTAATAAGGGGATGGTACATGGCGAAAACGATGGTTTTATTGGCGTTCTTTTTTAGTTCGCCCTCAATTTCGAGGAAGAACTTATCGCGGGTTTTAATCTGACATTTATCGTTCATCTTGGGGTGTTTGTCCCAGTCTTCTATAAACCACTGTGTATCTAGCGCCAAGAGATGTACATCGTCATTAATATCAATACTTTCCAAAGGGCAGCCGTTGTTGGGTTGGAGGACATCGGCATCGTTAAAACGGGCTTTTAGGAAGTCTTCTTCCAACTCTAAGCCATCTACCCCACCCTGCCAGTCGCGATCGCCGGGAAGGACGATCACTTGGCCTTTAAAACCTTTTAAGGCGTCTATTTGCAGTTGCATGGATTTTTCGGCTTGTGCCTTTGCTGCTTCGTCTTTTGGGGGCATGCCGGAAGGGTAAAAACTGTTTCCTAAAAACAGTACGTAGCTGTCTTCGGAATTGTTTTCAGAAATATAATTTTGAAGGGATTTTACAGCTTTTGAAAGGTGATTGGCATCGTGACCCGTATTGCCCACCAAGAAAAACGTTTTGTTTACTTGATCTGGATCGATTTGAGTAGCGGTGGCATCTGTTGCGTTTGTGTACAGGGGTTGGTAAGTAGCACAGGCCGAAAGTAGCAAGGTGGCAAGAAAAGTTATAATGATGTTAATTTTATTCATATGTATATATGTAGGGTGTATTTTTATTACTTTGGATACCTAAAAAATTTATATGAGCGATATTGTTGAAGCTACTGATAATTTTGTCTTCAAACTGTTTAAAGACAAGCTTCCAAACACTTTTGTTTACCACAACTACACCCACTCAAAACGTGTTTATAAAAGTATAAACGAAATTATTGAAAACTCCCAATTTGATGTTAAAGATGCTACTATACTGCGATTAGCGGCGTTGCTGCACGACACGGGGTATATTGTAAAGCGTGAAAACCACGAGGAAGAAAGTGCGAAAATAGCACGGGAATTTTTGGAGGAACAGGATGTTGAACCCGATATAATTGAAGGAGTTGAAAAGTGTATTCGGGCTACAAAATTTAAGGATACCGTCCCCAAGAACGATTTGGAAAAAGCTATTCGCGATGCGGATAGTTCGCATTTTGGGAAGGATTATTTTGAAGAGGCCAGTGAGTTTTTACGGCAGGAATACCTATTTCAAGATGTACACAATTACTCTTCAAAGGAATGGCAGGATGAGAATATAAAGGTTTTGGTGGAAGACCATCAGTTTTATACAGATTACGCCTTAAAAAATTGGCAGCCTGAAAAGGAAGAGAACTTAGCCGATTTATTAAACAGTAGGAGAAAACGGAAGGAAAAGGTTCAAAAGGAACGCGTAAAGGCAAAGTTAAAAGCCAAGTATAAAAACGACAGTCCGGAGCGGGGCATACAAACCTTTTATAGAACGGCACTCCGCAACCACATGAAGCTGAGTGATATAGCCGATACGAAGGCGAATATTATGCTTTCGGTGAATGCTATTATAATTTCGTTGGTGCTGTCTAATCTTATTTCGAAGTTGGACAACAACAACTACTTAATAATTCCGACGGCTATTTTTATTCTCTTTAGTGCTATTACGATGATACTGGCGGTAATTGCCACGCGCCCCAACGTTACCCGCGGGGAATTTACCAAGGAAGATGTCGCTAATAAATCGGTTAATTTAACCTTTTTCGGGAATTTCCACAAAATGGAATTGGAGCAGTATGAGTGGGCGATTGAGGAGCTTTTAAAAGACAGAAACTACGTGTATAAATCGCTGACCAAGGATTTGTATTTCTTGGGAAAAGTATTGGATAGGAAGTACCGTATTTTAAGGTTGACCTATACCATTTTTGTTGCGGGAACGATTATTTCGTTGATTGCGTTTGCGGCGTTCTTTTATGTGGAGATGTGAGATTTGAGATGTGAGGTTTGAGATGTGAGATTTGAGATTTGAGATGTGAGATTTGAGATGTGAGATGCTAGAGGCTAGAGGCTAGAGGCTAGATGCTAGAGGCTAGATTCTAGACGTAGGACGGTAGGACGTAGGACGAAAATGAAAATGAAAACGAAATCGAAATCGAAATGAAGATGACGTAGGACGGTAAGACGTAGGACGTAGGACGAAACTGAAATCGAAATCGAAATCGAAATCGAAATGAAGATGACGTAGGACGGTAGGACGTAGGACGTAGGACAAATTTGAACGCGAAACGGGAAAGTTAAAATCGAAGACGATACTTCTGGATGACGCTACTCACCCCCTCCCGAAGTAAATTCGGGACAGGCTTTTGAAGGGGGGGCGGAGGAAGATGTGAGATTTGAGATT
>NZ_JAIRBA010000050.1 GCF_022008365.1 Aequorivita vitellina | reverse complement strand
TAGCGCGAGCGTCCCGCTCGTGCCAACAACAAATAGAAAACATAAACAATAAATGATAATTTTTGAGCGATACCGGAATATCCAGAAATTGACCCCGCTAGCGCGAGCGTCCCGCTCGTGCCAACAAATCTAATAAACCTCTCAAAGGAATCTAAACCTGTCGAAATTATAAATAAAATTAAGAGAAAAGAAATTGAAAACCTATACTTTAATCAATGGTTGGTAAAGACTAAAAAGGAATAAGAGTTATATCATAATCCATGCAGAATGAACTCGAAATTAATATCTTCACATATAATTATAACGTTAATTTCAATTTTCGGAATTTCTTATTTATATCAATTTCTTGATAATAGAGTTTATGAAATAATTTATTCCGGTTTACATTTAGCTGTTATTCTCATACTTTACATAGCAAGTGGAATTCTAGCCACAGATAATACCTTTAGCTTTAAAAAATATTATATAATTGCCTTAATAGGTTTTATAATCTGGTTGATAGCATTTACCAGCTCTCCGAAAAGCATAGATTATAAACATGTAAAAGAAGCCGGATTGTGGTTTTTTTATCAATTATATGTAATGGGAATTTCCATACCACTTGAAAACTTCTTTCCTTCGCAAAACAATATTTTCTTAAATTTTGCGCTATTATTGTCCTTCGCTATAATTCCTTCTCTCTTGCAGGGTATTGGTGGTTACATAAAAATAAAGCAAAACAAGAAATTTTATAGCTAGCCTACTACACACGAAGCTAGGTTTATCATGTTCCCATTTAATGGAGCATTTTCAGTGCAACCCCTAACTCCCATTTTAATCTTCTCCCAACACAGCGAAGACAAATAGTATCGTGTATTCAAGGCCATCCCCTTGCGAGCGTAGCTAAATAAAAATTCATGTATCCGATAGCTATCGGATCGTGCCCCCCCCACCCGATTCCCAAATTCAACAATTCTCGAATTAATGAATTAACGAATTTAACAAATCAACCAACCCCAAATTCTCAACCCAGACCGCAGTTACATTCCTAAATAAATAATACGTTCCCTGCACTAAAAATTAAACCCTTGAATCGCTATCGCCCTTCCCGCTACATCCAGCAAGTCAGCTAGCATTTCATATAATTTTGCACAGCATTCTTATCCAACGGAATACTATTCTTTAGCGGATATACTAAGGTACCACAACCTCCCTTTTTATTTAACAATCTCTACCGACTTCGCACTATTAAAGTTATAGATAGCACTAAAGTATTCAGCAACCTTCCAAAAGAATAATATAAACCATATTTATAGTATATATATAGTATGTCTATAGTATCTTTATAGTATGTTTATAGCAAGTTTATAATATATAATATATATTGAGTATACTATTCAAATACATCACAAATCTCTTCGCGCTCGTAACAACCTCACTGCAATAAATAACCACTACAAAAAATAAGAGAAGACTTTATTAAACGAAGCACCTCAGCTAGCACCCACTCCCTTGATGCGATTTGCTAGAGCGTGCCCATTTACTGTAATATTTGTAAGGCAATATTCCCAAATTAATCTATCACTCTTCTGCCTGCCGTAGGTAAGAAAGCGCCAGACACACCAAAATTCATTAAATTTATATGCCAAATTCAACCGCTATGAAAAACGAAAGAGTTTTTAAAATGTCGTTCGCCAGTGTTTACCTGCATTATATAACCAAAGCAGAAAAAAAAGGCCGCACCAAAGAAGAGGTAGATACTGTAATCTGCTGGTTAACGGGTTACGACCAAAATGGTTTGCAGCAACAGATAGATACTAAAACTAGCTTTATAACTTTCTTTGATGAAGCCCCAAGTCTAAACCCAAATGTTTCAAAAATAACAGGTGTAATCTGCGGCTACCGGGTAGAAGATATTAAAGAACCGCTCATGCAAAAAATTCGTTATATGGATAAACTAATAGACGAACTTGCAAAAGGCAAAAAGATGGAAAAGATTTTAAGAGAGTAATGACTAAACTTTATATTGAAATATTTTTTCAATTCACACATTTAGAAGTTGTGTAATTCACTTAAATTTGAAAATACACACTTTGCGGGATAGTGTAAAATCTTAACTTATTTTTTTAAAATGATGAGAACGAGTAATTTCTATTAACTCTTGCTGACAACTGGATTTATTTAATCCGTTTCAATTTTGGTGGATTTTGTCGAGTATCAAAAACATCAGCAATTTTTATAAATCCGTTTTGATTATCTACAGAATAAATCAACTTGTAGTTTTTGAAAACTAAATATCGATATTCAATTTCTCTACGTTTTAATAATTCTTCTTTTTGCCCAATTAGCGGTGATTTTATTAACTTTTTTGTTTCATTAATAATTCCACTTACGAGATTTTTTGCAACTCTTAAACCTGCTTCTTTTTTATAATATTCATAGATTTCGTCAAGTTGAGTTTCGGCAAATTCAGACCAAATAATTTTCAATATCATTATTCGTATTTGGATAAAAGTTCCGAAATACTTTTAAATCGGTTATTTCCGAAATCAGATTCCGATTGGTCAATTCGCTTATTCAGTTCTTCTTCAGTCATCGGTTCAATTAATTGCTCCTCTGACGCTTTCTTTTCTTTTCTTAAAAGTTTTTCAAGACGAGAAACCGCTTCTTCACTTTGTAGTTTTAAAAATTCTTTCACAAATTCTATTTTTCGAGCTTCTAAATTCATTTTATTCGTCTTTTTATCAAAGATACAAATTTATCAAATCAGTTGTTTTTTCTTGAATTGCCATTCTTCACAAGCCGTTGACAACAAACAGAAATTCTTTAACTAAAAACTTATAACTTTGAATTTTAAACTATAAACTTTTCTATAATGCAGTCTAAAGCCAAAACACCAGTCCAATATATAGCCGAACTACCCGAAGACCGAAAGGAAGTAATGCAAAAATTGCGCGAAACAGTAAAGAAAAATCTACCCAAAGGTTTTGAAGAAACCATGCAATACGGAATGATTAGCTACGTGGTACCACACAGTATTTACCCCGATGGTTACCACTGCAAACCCACAGATGCGCTACCATTTATGAGTATTGCTTCACAAAAAAACCACATAGGTTTTTACCATTCTGGCATTTATACAGATCCTGAACTTTTGGCGTGGTTTGTGGCAGAATACCCAAAACACGCCAAAGGAAAACTAGATATGGGCAAGAGTTGCATCCGCTTTAAAAACACAAAAAATGTTCCTTTTGAATTGTTGGGAGAACTCACCACAAAAGTTTCCGTGGAGCAGTGGATTGCGAAATACGAAAGTGTGTTAAAAAAGTAGAAATCATTTCAATTCCACTACTTTTGCATGCTCAAACAAAGCGGTACATGGCACTATCAGATTTTATAATCATTTCAAAAGAAGCGACGATTGGCTTAGATGAAATTCATTTAAGCGAGGCGAACAAAAATGGTTTAAACCAATTGCTGAAAGAGTTTAAACACTTCGAAATTTTAAACCATTACAAGTTGCCCGTTGCCAATAAAATTTTTCTTTTTGGGCACACCGGATGCGGAAAAACAACTACTGCCAAAGCTATTGCACAGGCTTTAGACAAAAAAATTATCATTTTAAATTTAGGCAATATCGTTTCTTCCCGTTTGGGCGAAACCGCCAAAAATATCACCGAAGTCTTTAAAAAAGCTGCCCGAGAAAATGCGGTTTTGCTGTTGGATGAATTTGACTCCATCGGAAAACTTCGCGATCACGACGATAAAGATTCTTCCGAAATGAAACGCTTGGTTAACACGGTTATTCAATTAATAGACGAGCTGCCAAGCAACGTGTTATTAATTGCCGCCACCAATCATCCCAGCGTTATTGACACGGCGTTATTGCGAAGATTTCAACTAAAATTAAAGTTTGAATTGCCTAACCGAAACCAGCTAGATGTTTATTACGATTCACTTTTGGAGAAGTTTCCCGAAGAATTCAGCACTGTTATGCGCGTTTACAACATTTCGTATGCCGAAGCAAAAGACATAACGTTTAGTGCCGTTAAAAATGCAATAATTGCAAACGAGGAAGCGAAAGCGCAACTACAACTTCACCAAAAAGCAGTGCTATAGAAAAATACTGTAAATGGTGACGCATTGTGCTACCTTTACTTCTTTAAAAATCAATTTGTGCATCCAAAAAACCCCTTTAATAAAGATTATAATTTTGAAACGCTAATAGCCAAGCATCCGCCTTTAAAAGAATTCGTTTTTAAAAATGAATACGGCACCAACACCGTAAAATTCGCCAATCACGAAGCGGTAAAAGCGTTGAACACAGCTTTGCTAAAAGAACACTACAACATTTCAGAATGGCAGATTGGCGCGAAAAACCTATGTCCGCCAATTCCCGGCCGGTTAGATTATTTGTTGCACGTTGCAGATTTGCTTCCCAAAAAAAACATTCACCTGTTAGATATTGGCACGGGCGCCAACTTAATTTACCCCATTCTCGCTACGTGTCATTTCCAATGGAAAACTACCGCCAGTGAAGTAAACTTAGATTCGTTGCGTACGGCACAGGATACTATCGCTAAAAACGAGAGCTTAAAAAATATTGAATTGCGGCATCAACAGTTCAAAACCCAAATTTTGAAAAACATAATCCAGCCCACAGATAATTTTGATGTGGTAGTTTGCAATCCGCCATTTTTCAAAAACCGAACCGAGGCAGAACAAAGCAACCAACGCAAGTTTAAAAATTTGAAACTTAACCAAGAAAACACCAAGAATTTTGGTGGCCTCAGCAACGAGTTGTGGTACAAAGGCGGCGAAGAGGCGTTTATTAAAAAGATGGCTGAGGAAAGTATTAAGTTTAAAGAGCAAGTGCATTGGTTTACCGCAATAGTTTCGCAAAAAGAAAACTTGAAAAACATTAAAAGAGCCATCAATAAAACCAAGCCAACGGCAGTAAAAATAGTTGAAATGGAACAAGGCAATAAACAAAGCCGATTTATTGCTTGGACGTTTAGAGCTTAATTTTTTTAATCTCTGCGCAACTCTTTTTACTCCGCGAACCTCTGCGAAATAACTATTACACAAAGGATTCGCAGAGAACCGTTAAGGAACACGGAGAAATAAATTACTCGGTAACCCAATATAGCTAAAGTAATTTTTCAGCTTTTGAAAACACAAGATTTACACATACTGAATTCCTTTATAAACACTCCCGAATTAAAAATAACTTCGGAAAAATATCCTTTTGAAAATTTTAATTTTTTAGATGAAAAAATAGCGGAAAGTAAATTCACTTTTCCGAATAATCTTGTGCTCGGAATGCAAGCAGAAGCTTGTTTTGAAGCGTATTTAAATAGCTCTAAAAACTATAAGTTACTCAAGGCAAATCTTCAAATAAATGGTGAAAAAGAAACTTTAGGCGAATTGGATTATATGGTGAAAAGTCTAAAAACCCATAAAATTATTCATATTGAATTGGCGTGTAAATTCTATTTGTTTGACGAAAATGCCGGTGCTTCAGAAGAAGAAAAATGGATTGGCCCAAACCGAAAAGACAGCCTTTTCGACAAATTGGAAAAAGTAAAGCTGAAGCAATTTCCACTACTTGAAAAAAAGGAAACAATTAAAAAATTGGAAACATTACATATTCAAATTCCAACTTCGCAGCAGTTGTGTTTAAAAGCCTTTTTATTTCTTCCGAAGAAAATGAATCGCCGGTTTCTTCCAAAAAATTTTTCCGATTGCATCGTTGGACATTATATAAAACACAAGGAATTTTCTACTGAAGACACAAAAGCTTTCTATGCCATTCCCACTAAAAAACAGTGGCTTTTACCAACGGAAGCAGTTGACAGTTGGCACTCCTTTTCAGAAGCAGAAAAGGAAATTGAACTGCGAATTCAAAATAAGAAGTCGCCTTTAGTTTATAAAAAAACGCCCCATAAAGTGGAACGTTTTTTTGTAGTTTGGTGGTGATTACCGCAAATTTATTTAGCGCCGTGTGTATCCATTAAATACATTATGCTCGCCATAGTTGCAGCCCCGAGCTCCAACTCGCGTTTATTAATTTTATCGAAAGTGTCGTTTGCCGTGTGGTGAATGTCAAAATATCGCTGTGAGTCTGGTTGTAAACCTGCGAGCACATTAATATTTCCTTTCATCGGTCGAATATCTGCGCCGCTGTAACCTTCATCAAACAAATGAATTAAATAGGGCTCAAAAAGCGGTGCCCACGAGCGTATTTGCGCCACATTTTCTGCATCAGTTTCGAGTGAAAAGCCACGAGGTGTAAATCCGCCACTATCGCTTTCTAGAGCAAAAACGTGCGTTTCGTTTTTTCGTTTGGCTTCTTCGGCATATTTTAATCCGCCACGCAATCCATTTTCTTCATTCATAAATAGTACAACCCTAATTGTGTGTTTTGGCTTGTAGTTCAACTTTTTAAAAAGCCGAAGCACTTCCATGCTTTGTACAACGCCAGCTCCATCGTCGTGAGCACCGTCGCCAACATCCCAGCTGTCTAAATGACCGCCCACTACCATATATTTGTCTGGATACTCGCTGCCGGTAATTTCCCCAATAACATTAAATGACGGCACATCGTCCCAGGTTTTGCAGTTTTGTTTAAAATAAAACTGCAGGTTTGGCACAAGTTTTAGCAAGCCGCTAAGATAGTCTGCATCCTTGGTGCTAATGGCTGCGGCCGGAATACGTTTTGACACTGGCGTGTCGCCATAACTCATTGCGCCTGTGTGCGGCACGTCGTCATTTTTTAGCGATAATGACCGAACCAAAACGCCAATCGCACCGTATTTAGTAGCTTCTGCTGCACCGGAATAACGTTGGTTTGAGGCGCCGCCATAGGCATGACCCGTATGTATTAAATCTGGCTGCATTGGGCGATTGAAGAAAACAATTTTCCCTTCTATTTTTTCCTTTCCTAAACGCGCGAGCTCTTCAAAGTTTTGAACTTCTACTACTTCGGCTTTAATACCCAAATTTGGTGTGGGAACGGAACCGCCAAGCGCTAAAATATTAGTCACCGTTTTATCGCCCGCAGGCGACTCAATATAGGCGTATTCCTTAAAGCCACGGGTCCATTTTGGCACCATTACAGGCTGAAGCCACACTTTATCTATACCCAACTCCTCTAATTCGGCTTCGGTGAATTTTATGGCTCTTTCGGCTTCAAAAGAACCGGAAAGTCTTCCCCCAATTTTATTGGAAAGATAGTCTAACCAGTCGTAGGCTTTTCCATCGGTTAAAGCTGTGGTATAAAGCTTTTTCAACATTATTGAATCTTGATGGATATTCTGCGAAATACTTGCTGACGAAATAAATAAGAAGAAAAGAATGGTAGGGATTGAAAGGTTCTTCATCAATGAAATTTTAAAAGAATTAGTACGTGTGTGAGTAAAATGAAACGCTAAATTAATCATTTTTTAGACGTTGGCGATATTCAGAAATCTTCGCTTTTATAGCGTCGTCCAGTTCCGGCTCTTTAATGTCTTTGTATTTTTTGAGCTCTTGCAACATAATTTCAGCTACAATTAATCGAGCCGTTTTTTTATCGTCTGAAGGAATGATATACCAAGGTGCCTGTGGTTTGGAAGTGCGATTAATTGCATCCTCATAACAGTTTCTGTAGTTTTCCCACAACTCCCTTTCATCTAAATCGCCTGGGGAAAACTTCCAGTTTTTATTTGGTTTATCCAGCCTGCGAAGTAAACGATGCTTTTGTTCTTCTTTAGAAAGGTTCAAAAAGAATTTAAAAATAATAGTTCCGTTTTCTTGAATGGTCTTTTCAAAATTGTTGATCTGCTGAAAGCGTTTGTCCCAAAAATCTGCGTCAATATCTTCCAAAGAATTTACATCGGGCAAGTTTTCACCAAGAATATATTCTGGGTGAACTCTTGTAACTAGAACATTTTCGTAATGCGTTCTGTTAAAAACCCCAAACTTTCCGCGTTCGGGAAGTGCAACGTAGTGACGCCAAAGATAATCGTGTCTTTTCTCCAGCGCAGTAGGCGTTTTAAAACTGTGTACCACTACCCCACGCGCATTAAAATCTTTAAAAACTTCACGAATTAAACTGTCCTTTCCGGCCGTATCCATCCCTTGCAGGCAAACCAATACCGCATATTTTCCGTGTGCGTACATGGTATCTTGAAGCTTACCCAACTTTTTTCGAACATCTTTTAATTGATCCTTTATGGCTTCTTCTGAAGCGCCTAAATCTATATCATTACGCGTGCCATCCAGTTTTATGGGTTCAGTAACTTTAAAATCTTCAATTTTTATTTCTTTCATATACACACTATTTACTCGCGAATAATTTTACATCTTCTACACTAATTTCTTTTCCACCGAGGATAATTAAACGTTCCACAACATTGCGTAGCTCACGAATGTTCCCCGTCCAATCGTATTCTTGCAAAAGCTTTATGGCTTTGGGGGTAAATTTCTTTTTGGTTGTACCGTGCTCTGTTGAAATTTTTTCTGAAAAATAATCTACCAAAAGTGGAATGTCGTCGCGCCTATCGTTTAATGGGGGTACTTTTATAAGAATTACCGCCAATCTGTGGTAAAGGTCTTCGCGAAAGTTACCCGCTTCAATTTCATTTTTAAGGTTTTTATTTGTGGCAGTAATAACGCGAACATTTACCTTAATATCTTTATCGCTACCTACGCGCTGCACCTTATTTTCTTGCAAAGCACGAAGCACTTTGGCTTGCGCGGAAAGGCTCATATCGCCCACTTCGTCTAAAAAAATAGTACCGCCATTTGCAGCTTCAAATTTTCCGGCACGGTCTTTATTTGCCGAAGTAAACGCCCCTTTTACGTGTCCAAACAATTCGCTTTCAATCAATTCGCTGGGAATTGCCGCGCAGTTAACCTCTATCATTGGACCAGTGCTGCGATCGCTTTTTTGATGCAGCCAATGCGCCACCAATTCTTTTCCTGTTCCGTTGGGACCTGTAATTAAAACACGAGCTTCAGTGGGTGCCACTTTCTCAATCATTTCTTTAATCTGCTCTATTTCCGGCGATTCGCCAACCATTTCGTAGTTTTTGGAAACCTTCTTTTTAAGTCGCGTGTTTTCAACAACCAATTCTTTTCTATCTAAAGCAATGCGAACGGTGTTAAGCAAACGATTTAAATCTGGCGGTTTTGATATATAATCGAAGGCGCCTAATTTCATTGTATTCACAGCAGTTTCCAAATCGCCGTGACCGGAAATCATAACCATGGGGATTTCAGGTTTTATCTTTTTTACGGCCTCCAAAACCTCAACGCCGTCCATTTTTGGCATTTTAATATCGCAAAGAACCAAATCGAAATCTTCGTTTTTAAGAATTTCCATTCCGGCTAAGCCATCTTCGGCTTCAAAAACTTCGTAACCTTTATTTTCTTCGGAAAGAATTTTTACTAAAACCCTTCTAATTGCTGCTTCGTCTTCTATTATAAGTATTCTCGCCATTAATATTTAAATTTTATTCCTGCCCTAAAATAGGGAGAATTTTCGGTATTTATTTTATAAACTTTTTTTCCGTCGCCATCTTCCAATCGAAAGTCATTGTAAACCGAGTGTGCTGCATACCCGTAAAACAACAAATGTTCGGTGAAAAAGTGTTCGTAACCAAGACCTACCAATCCAACAGTTAATTGCACACTTTCGGCTACTTTTCCATCCTCGCCTTGGTCTATAAGCGGTACAAAATTCTGCTGAAGATTTGCGTAAACATTATCTAAGGTTACAAAAGCTTGCAGGGCGTCTTTATGGGTGTTGTTTAAATAGTGGCGTACATTGGTTTTTGGCACCCCTAAAGTATAGGTCCAATTGGGGTGAAACTGTTTAAAATAATTTAAAATAGGAAGCGGATACCACCTGCCGGGCGTTGTAGAATAAGTAAGCCCCATAATTAAACGATAGGGTTTTTTGCCTTCTTCCGGGTTTTTCTTTTTGTCTTTTATGGCGTAGGCTCCAATTTCATATATAAAATCGTCACCCACTAAATTTCCTTCAAAATCACTTTGAATTTTCACTCCTCCTTTTACGCCATAGCGCCAATCGTTTTTCTTCCAAACGTAACCCAAATAAGCATTCATTTGCTGTACTGAAGACACCAAGTGGTCATCAAAAGCAAATACATCTTCTGTATCTTTAATATTAATATCTACAAAACGATATTCCATACCCACTACAAATATGTTATCTTTCTCTTCATCTAAAGGAATAGGAACTTGCAGCAAAGCCCGATAACGGTTTATAGAATTATCAGATTTGGCAAACTGAAAGTTTAAATATTCAACCCGTGCCAAATCGGTTGTCTGTGCGGTCATTCCAAATACCAAAAGGAAAAGAAATGCCGTAATAAAAATGTTCTTTTTCATAGTTTTTATTTTTTTT
>NZ_JAIRBA010000004.1 GCF_022008365.1 Aequorivita vitellina | reverse complement strand
TAAAAATGGAGTTTCACTTGGATTACACCTTTAAAGATACCAACCAAGCAAAATTAATTACAAAACAATCAATAGGAATATATAACAAAATGAGATCTCACTGGGGAATTAATTTGAGAACACCCGAAGAAATGTATAATTTAGAACAAAAATCAGCTTAACAAAACTGTCTACTTTTTTCAGGACATGACAGGGAAGGCACGAGCGGGACGCTCGCTCCAGCAGGAGTGGAAGGTGGATGGAGAAGGCACGAGCGGGACGCTCGCGCCAGCGACGGCTTGAAATGACGAAAGAAAACGAAGCTGAAATAGGTTATTTATTTATGCCAGAATTTTGGCGAAAAGGTTTTGGTTCCGAAATAGCTGAAACATTAGTAAACTTGGGAAAAAATACAAAGGAAATTGAAAATTTGATAGCCATCATAGATCCAGTAAATACAGCTTCCCAAAGAATTTTAGAAAAACAGGGTTTTCAGTGGGATTATGACGGTGAATACATAGGGCTGCCGGCGGCTTATTTTAAAATGAAATTATAATTAAAAAACCCTCACCGTATTTGATTGCTCAAATAAGCGAGGGTCATTTTCTGGTTGGTTACCAGCTTAAGGTCTTTAATTAACTTATTTCTTCACCACAATAAAGTCTGAACGTCTGTTTTGTTGGTGTTGTGCTTCGGTACAATTTGCGCCACAATCAACGGCTGGTCTGCTTTCACCAAAACCTTTTCCGCTTATTCGGTCTTTCGAAATTCCTTTTGAAATTACATACTGTACAGTACTTTTTGCACGTCTTTCAGATAAATTCATATTATATGCATCTGTACCGCGATTATCGGTATGCCCTTCAACTTTAATAACCATTTCTGGATTTTTCTTCATTAGTTGTACAAGCTTATCAAGCTCAAATGCTGCTTGTGGTTTTATGTTGTGCTTATCAAAATCGAAAAGAATAGGGTTCAGTTTAACCATATCGCCTTCTACAATTTCGTCTATTGGGCGAAGTGCAATACGAATGCTTTTTTCACCTTCCTTAAAAGCGGCAACAGTTTCGGCATTGCTTTCATAACCTTCTTTAAAAGCTTGAACTACGTGCGCTTGGTCGCAAGCAGCAGTAATTTTGCCAGTTCCATTTGCAGTTGTAGATTGGCTTTTCAATTTGTTTTCAAGATTATCAAAAAGGTCTAAACGTGCATCTGCAATTGGTTCGTCATTGCTTGCATCAACTACAATTACATTTAAGATAACATCGCAAATTTCAAGTTTTTTGATTTTATAAATATCATCACTTCCTACTCCGCCGGCTCTATTAGAAGATACGTAACCTTCATCGGTAGCTGGGTTATACGAGTATGCAAAATCATCTTCGCTACTGTTAACACCAAGGCCGAGGTTTTTAACTTCCCCGAAGCCGTTTCCTTTCGCTTCGGCAGCAAATACATCTAATCCGCCCATACCTAAATGTCCATCACTAGCAAAATACAAAGTACCGTTTGCATCTACAAAAGGGAAGCCTTCTTTGCCTTCGGTATTTATGTTGTCGCCTAAATTTACTGGGGTTCCAAAAGTACCATCTGCAGCGATAGATACTTTGTAAATGTCTGCTTTGCCTTTCCCGCCCGGACGATCGCTGGTAAAATACAGCGTATTGCCGTCAGGACTTAAAGCCGGGTGACTTGTAGAATATTGCTGGTCGTTAAACGGTACAGGCTGAATATCTTTCCACTCACCGTTTACATTTTCAGCGTAGTAGATGCTTAATTCGTTAATGCCTTCTTCACTCTTTTTGTATTTTCCGTTGTAGTAATCGTTTCTGTCAAAATACATACGTTTGCCGTCTGCTGTAATCGCTACGGTACTTTCGTGATATTTTGTGTTGACGTCACCTTTCAGCAATACTTCATTTTTTTCAACTCCACCAACTATGGAAGCTTTGTAAATGTCTAAAAATGGCTCCTCGTTCCATCCGTATTTTTTACGAGTTGTATTTCTGGCGGAAGTAAAATAGAAATCATTTTCAATGGCTAACCCTCCAAAATCTGAATATTCAGAATTCAGCGCCTCAAGGTTTATTGCTTCATATTTTTGATTGTTTTCATCAATAATTTTAGGCAGATAATCTGGATTCTTCATAAATGCAATAGCGCGAGAATCGTTTGGTTTCATGTCGGCAAATTGCTTCATATAGGTATTGTAATCTCCAAACTTGCCATTCGCCTTTAAAGATTGCGCGTAATTGTAAACCGTTTCGGGATTTACATCTTTTCTTTTCACGACTCTTTTATAGTAGGTTTCGGCTTTTTTGGTATTGTTTAAAAAGAAATAGCTATTTCCTAATTGTTCAAAAACATAGGTGCTGCCTTCGCCTTTCTTCAGGAGTTTGCCATAGGCTTCAGCTGCATCGGTATATTGTAGGCGATCGTAGTATTGATCGGCTTTTTTTGTTTTACTATTTTGGGCGGTCACCATGGAAGTGCTTACCGCTATGAGTAAAAGGAATGTATATATTTTATTCATCTTAAATGAAGTTTTTTTGGTTATTAGAAGAATCTTGGTGAACGTAAAACACGTGGCTTAAAGAACAGATCGAAGGTAAGCACCACTTCGTGCGATGCTGGGCCAACTGTTTTAAGGTCGGAAGTTACGTGGTCGTAAGCATAGCCTATGCGGATGTTTGGGTTAATTTGAAACCCAACTAAACCGCTGAATGAATCGTCCAATCTGTACGATGCTCCAAGTTCAAACTTATCATAAAATAGTGCGTTTAAGTTTCCGTCGTATGAAACGGGCGCATCAAAAGCAGATTTAACCATCACGGAAGGCTTCAACTTAAAGTTTTCTGAAACCTGAAAAACGTATCCTGCGGTAGCGAAATAGTGGTTTGTTTCGGATCCGTACTTAATACCGTTTTCATCTAAGTGAACAGATTTTAGCATATTTGGAACCGATAAACCTACGTAGAAGTTATCGCCATAAAGAAACGCCCCCGCACCAAT
Source organism: Aequorivita vitellina (assembly GCF_022008365.1). GTDB lineage: Bacteria > Bacteroidota > Bacteroidia > Flavobacteriales > Flavobacteriaceae > Aequorivita > Aequorivita vitellina. The sequence continues at coordinate 172,943 of NZ_JAIRBA010000004.1, read as the reverse complement.
ATTTGGGTAGGTGTTGTTTATGTCTTCATTAAAAAATGGATCGTTAGGATCTTGCAGCTCTAAACTTGAAAGACCTACTTCGTGAAAGGTTGCTCCAGCTTTTAAACCCAACGCAAGTTTTACTGTACTTGCCACTTGCAGGGTGTACGAGAAATCTGCGTAAACATTTGTTTCACTCACGGGACCTAATTCGTCTTTAATGGCTGAAAGACCAAGTCCTATTTTATCGCTAATTGGCTTATGTGCCGAAAAAGTGAAGGTTACTGGATTGTCGTCCATTCCGGACCATTGATTTCGGTAAAGTGCGGTGAGGGAAAGGCTTTCCTTTGAGCCTGCATAAGCTGGGTTCACCACGTTCATGTTGTACATGTACTGGGTATATTGAGGGTCTTGCTGCGCTTGCGATTCTTGGAAGAGCAACACTGCCATCAATACAATTAGAATATATATATGTTTTTTCATTTGTATAGAATATTTTAAAAATGGGAAGATGAAATGCCCAAACAACTTATTTTCACTTGTGTTAGAACTAATTGAAGAACATTTCATTTTAACCTATTTGGATGTTATAAAGTATTTTGTGGGTTTAGTTTGCTTCTTGGTTTAGATAAATCCAACCGGTGGCTTGCGCGCCATAAACAGCATCGTTACCTGCAAGATCAATTACATAAAAATAAGTTCCGGTTGATAAGTCGTTGCTATTTTTATCTTGACCCCTCCATTGGTTTATGTAGTTGTTCTGCTCATAAACCAGCGTTCCTAATCTGTTGAAAATTTGAAGTTTTGTAACTCCAGTGCGGTCGTTTAGGAAAGTTAAATCCAAGGTGTCGTTGTAGCCATCGCCATTTGGTGATAGCCCTTCTGAAATAACACATTGGCCAACATCATACAAATTAACATCTACCGAATCTTCACCAGAACATCCGCCCACAGTCATTACTACGGTGTAGGTTTGTGTTCCCATCGTGCCTACTTCAATATTAAAATCTAACGTACTGTTAGTTTCATTGGCTAATAAAGTTCCATTTAAATACCACTGATAAGTTGCACCTTCTTCTGAAGTAGTTGCAGTAAGTGTTTGTGGCTCGTTCGGGCAAGTTTTGAAGTTTTCGCCAAGCGTAACTTCCAGGTCATCTCTAAATGAAACTGTCACGCTATCTGAAGCCGTACAGCTGCCAAGAGTTGCGGTTACCGTATAAGTACCTACTTCGGTGATTACGAGTGTAGGGCCATTTTCACCTGCTATAACGATTCCGTCAAGGCTCCACTCATAAGTTGCATCTGGATTTTGATCGGAAAGCTCAGTTTCCAAAATTACTGGAGTATCAAAACAAGTTTGGAAATCTTCAGTAACGGTTAATGTTAGATTTTCAAGGCTTACTACCACCGTATCGGTAGTTGTACAAGCGCCAATAGTAGCTGTAACTTTATAAGTACCAGCTTCTGTAATTTCTAGGGTTTGGTTTGTCTCGCCTGCTAATACGTTGCCATTTAGGCCCCATTCATAACTGGCAAGGGTTGGGTCGTAATCAATAGCTTCAGCAGTTAAGGTAACAGTTGTTGTAAAACAGGTTGAAAAATCATCACCTAAAGAAACTTGGAGCTGCTCTTGCGTAATAGTTACTTCGTCTGTGGCGATACATCCGCCAACATCAACGTTTACGCTATACACACCATATTGAGTTGCTGAAAGCGTGGGGTTTGTTTCTCCGGCAATTACAACACCATCCAAGCTCCATTCATAGGTAGCGTCGGCGGGGTTATAATTGGAAGGTGAAGCATCTAAAACTATAGGAGCATCAAAACATGTTTCAACATTATCTCCCAATTCAATAGCAGGAAGTTCATTAAAGTTTATTTCTACCGAAGCAGTAACAGTACAGGTGCCAATGGTAACTTCAACGGTATAAGTACCAGAAGTAGTTACTGTAATAGTTTGGGTAGTTTCACCAGTATTCCAAAGGAAGGTAGCATCGGCAGGGTTTCCGCCGGTTATTTCGGCAGTAATATCATAGCTTTGTGCTTCGCATAAAGCTTGATCGGGGCCAAGATCTACTGAAAAAGAGCCTGTTCTTGTAACAACAACGTCATCGGTTTCTGTTACTACATCGCCGTTACAATTGGTATAAATAGCTTGTGCAGTATATGTAGTTGAAGTATCTGTTGGGCAAACATTTATAGTTGGGTCTGTTCCAATTACAGTTCCGTTAGCATCTAACCAAGAGAATGCAACATTTGAAGCACCATTTGGCGTAAAACGCCAAGCTTCGTCTGTGGCAGACCAATCACCGGTGTTTCTTCCGGGAGGTGTGTAGCCTTGCGTTCCGTTTTGGTTTTGGATTCCCACGACTGCATTTCCGTCATTCCAGCTACAACCGCTAGGTCTATCCTCAATATAAACCTCTACCACATTTGTGGTTTCGTAAATTACTACTTGCGATGTAAGTTGAAGACCAGTACAAGCAGATCCAAAATAAGGAATACCTGGAAAATTAACCACCATTGTTCTACAAGGGGCATCGCCAAAAACAGCCCAATTAATTTGGCCAGAGCCACCAACCGATGGATCTACATCCATATATGGACCAAAGATTGTTGCAAAAAACAAGTTGGAATCTGGAATAGACTCATCAAACAACCAGCTACAATACCCATTGGGTGGATTGTTTACCAAATCGAATGAAATTACGGCGTTGGAGCCGATGACCATTTCGGTATAAGTTTGGCCAAAAAAGCAAAAATCAAATGGTAATTGTATGGCTGGAGACCATACATCGTCTGTATTTACCGAAACTGGCGTTCCACCTGTAAATGGAAAAGGGGGATCGTAAGGTATAGCAGAAACTTCATAACTAGTAGTTTCGCCTGTGTCTAAAAAGCTTGCTGTAAGATCTACGCAAGGAACCCCGCAGTCTAATTCTACATCATCTCCAGCAAAAACATTCGGACATCCAGGTCCTTGTGCAAGTGCTGAAAAAGAAAAAAATAAGAAACAGAAAATCGCGAGATAATGCGGTTTAAAGCTGTCTTTAAAAAAGTTTTGACAACTTTGTGAATTGAGAGGTAATGTTTTAACCATAGTTTAAAAAGGGGATTAAAATGTTTTAAAATGCGTTAACTATTTTTTAACAGCGAAATATAAGAATATTTATAGAATATTATGTTTGAAATCGGGAACTATCTTAGTCAAGCAATATTTAAAAATTGAACTATTGCTCCATTTTTCCGTCCTTGAAGACAAATGATGTTAATTGCGTGTAAAGTTGAAATCGTGCTCGCGCGTAGTTTTGTACATTTGCACTATAATTATATTTATGATTGAGCAAACAGACATTTCATACGAAAAATCAGTATTGATTGGATTAATAACGAAATTTCAGGACGAAGAAAAAGCTGAAGAATATCTCGACGAACTCCAATTTCTAGCTTATACCGCTGGTGGTGAAGTTTTAAAACGCTTTACACAGAAAATGGAGGTACCAAATCCGAAAACGTTTATAGGGTCGGGAAAATTAGACGAAGTAAAAAACTTTATTGAAGAAAACGATGTAGGAGTTGCCATTTTTGACGACGAACTTACGCCAGCGCAGCAAAAAAATATCGAAAAAATTCTTCATTGTAAAATCATTGACCGCACAAATTTAATTCTCGACATATTTGCGCAACGCGCACAAACCAGTTATGCACGCACGCAAGTAGAATTGGCACAATACCAATATTTACTACCCAGACTAGCCGGAATGTGGACGCACTTAGAACGTCAGCGTGGGGGTATAGGAATGCGCGGTCCGGGTGAAACAGAGATTGAAACAGATAGACGAATTGTGCGTGACAGGATTGCGCTTTTAAAGGAAAAATTGAAAAAAATTGACCGCCAAATGGACGTGCAGCGTGGCAATCGGGGTTCGTTGATTCGTGTGGCTTTGGTGGGGTATACAAATGTGGGGAAATCTACGCTGATGAACCTCATTAGCAAAAGCGATGTCTTCGCCGAAAACAAACTATTTGCAACATTAGACACCACGGTGCGAAAAGTGGTTATTGGCAACCTGCCTTTTCTACTTACAGACACTGTTGGGTTTATCAGAAAGTTACCTACGCAGCTTGTGGAATCTTTTAAAAGTACATTAGATGAAGTGCGCGAAGCAGATTTACTGCTGCATGTAGTAGATATTAGTCACCCATCTTTTGAGCATCACATAGACTCTGTCGATAAAATTTTAGAGGAAATAGGAAGTGCAGATAAACCCACAGTGATGGTTTTCAATAAAATTGACATTTACAATCCTGAGGAAATTGAAGAAGATGATTTAATGACCGAAAAAACAAAGGCTCATTATACATTGGAAGAGTGGAAGCACACGTGGATGGCAAAATTAAATGGCGATGCTATTTTTATTTCGGCACTAAACAAAGAAAATATTAGCGAATTTAGAAAACTGGTTTATGAAAAAGTGAAGGAAATACACACCACGCGCTTTCCGTATAACAATTTCCTTTATCCCGAATATTCAGAAGAAGAATAAATCAATCTATTGGAAGAATCAAAAAAAAAGCTGTCAAAATTTATTTTATTTTGACAGCTTTTTTTATGTTCTCAAATTTTAAGCTTCAGATTTAAAATCCGTAAGACAAGCCAACGCCCAAAGTTTCACGGATTTGAAAACCTTGTACTGCATTGTCGTCATAAATAGCTTGAAATGTTACGTTTGAAGAGATGTACTTGTTTACCTTCATTACAAGATTGAGCGTGTAATCCACATCTATATTTTGAGGATCTTCAAGATAGTTTGAATAAAGATTTAAAATGTTTTCTGCCGAAATATTAGCCATAATATTAAACTTGGCATAGGCAGAAACTGATGCTCCAAACTCAAAACGACTGCTTTCATTAGCATCTACACCGAAATATTTATTTTCGTTATAAGCCTCCAAAGCACCCGGAACGGCTTCGTTTACAGTAGTAAAATCTTTATCGACCAATATAAATTTAGCCGTTGCAGGCGAAATATTTACGTACAGATTGTCGCTTTTTTTCCAAAGCATACCCGGTCCAAATTGAATATAAGCAGGCGATAAAATATGTGTAGTTTCGGTACGGTACCCTTCATCTTCTGGGTTGAGGTCGCCGTTAAATTCATAACCTTTTGCGAATTGCGTTTTAAAGTTAAAAAATAATGAATAATACCAGTTGCTTTCTTTAACCTGTTGCCCTAAAATAGAGTTCAGCTCCAACCGGTCGTTTGTTTTACGGGAGTATTTATCGTCCTTGTTTTTGGTGATTCCGTATTCGCCAATTAACCGGTTATTCCAAGAAAGTTTGTCGTGCTTATAATTAAAATCATAAGTAAGAGAAAGGTTTCCGGAATAATTTGAGGTTCCGCCGCCCGTCCATTCCGCATTAAAAGCAGCTTGGTTAAACAACAATGAAATATTCCCGGCTCGCGTCCAGCCATTTGGCAGCGTGTCTTTCAGAGTTTCCTCTTGGGCAATCAAGGCTAATGGTGCAATAAAAAGTACTGCAAGGAGTAAAAGTTTTTTCATCTTTTTTGGAAGTTTTAATTTTGGCAAAAATACTCACACTTTTAGGCAAGTCACAATAAAACGATGAGGTTTAGGTGTCTTTTTAAGAAATATTTAATAGCAACACTATTTTCGTTTCTTTTTGTAAAGGGGAACAGAAGAGCAAGCTTCGCCATACATAATGCTTTTTGCAACAGGCTGAAGTTTTTGGGCCAAAAGTACATACGCATTTTGCGGAATGGGTTTGTGGGCGCAACCTTTGATGATAACCGGTTTGTCTGTATATTCTGAAACATCCAAATTTTGAAGTAATTCGGCAAAAAGAATGCTTTCCAGTTCTTCCAAACTTCCAACGGTTACTTTGGCAGCAAAGGGAGATAAGTGAATCGATAAAAGTAAATATGCCCAACCGGGAACAATAGCATCGGTACTGCAAAAGAGCGCCACATATTTACCTTGGTATTGACTCCAATCGTGGTTATTTGCCTTTTCCCGAAAATCACTTTCGCGAAGTACGATGCCTTCCAATAACCATTGCGAAATATCGAAAGCAATCCGTTCGCCTTTTGGATATAAATCTTCCAAGTTAAAGGTTACCAATTTACTGTTCGCTACGCGATTTATGATTTCTTCAGGCACTTTTTATATAGTTATGAGTTCAGAGTTGCTTTTTAGCCTACAGCCTACAGCCATTTTAAAGCATCCCCAGTTCCAGTTTTGCTTCATCGCTCATTAGCTCTTGTGTCCAAGGTGGGTCGAAGGTTATTTCTACCTCCGCATCAGTTATCATCTTCATCGACTTCACTTTTTCTTCTACTTCCATCGGTAAGCTTTCGGCTACTGGGCAGTTTGGCGTTGTAAGCGTCATCAATATTTTTACTTCGCGGTCTTCGTTTATAAAAACGTCATAAATAAGTCCGAGTTCATAAATATCTACCGGAATTTCTGGATCGTAAATAGTTTTTATAACTGCTATTATTTTTTCGCCTAATTCGGCCATGTCTATTTGGGTATCTGCTTCCATTTGTTTAATTTTTTACTTGTGTTTGGTATGCTAAGGCATACATTTTCATTTGCTTTATCATAGAGACTAATCCGTTTGCACGGGTGGGAGAAAGGTGTTCTTTCAATCCAATTTCATCAATAAAATCGGTATTCGCATCAAGAATAGCTTGTGGTTTTTGGTCTGAAAAAACGCGCACCAAAACCGCGATTATTCCTTTGGTAATTATGGCGTCGCTATCTGCAGTGAAAATAATTCGGCCATCTTTCATTTCAGAATTTAGCCATACTTTACTTTGGCAGCCTTTAATAAGCTTGTCGTCATTCTTTAATTTTTCATCAATCAGCGGAAGCGATTTGCCCAAATCTATCATATATTCATAACGCTGCATCCAGTCGTCGAACATTGAAAACTCGTCTATTAATTCCTCCTGTATTTCTTCAATCGTCATAATGTGTTTTCTTATTTCTCATCTTTTTTCGCAATTAACAATACGCTGCGGTCTGTTTTTGAATAAAATGTAAGTAACCCATTCTCAATGGCGTATGAGCCAGTATTGTTGAGTGCATTTAAAAAATCGCGTTCGGTTTTCATAATTTCTTTTTCTGAACAATATTTTTCGCTCACCGCAAGATCACCGAAATTAATTGCGTAAAGGTCTATGGTGTAATTGCCAAAAACCGAGTTACAACCAGTCGTACCACGAAATGAATTGTCTATTGCAGACATGGTAAACGTTGGGTTTGTAGTGCTTACAAGTTTCTTTCCGTTTAGGGCAGAAACCGTGTAACTGCCTGTTAATTGTACACTTCCGGCAACATCAATTACTTTTTTAGTCTCGTCGCAACCAGAGTAAAATACTGTAAAAATTAAAATTGAAAATGTGGCAAGTGTTTTCATAGTTTTTGTTTTAAAGTTGAACATCAAAGTTCAAGTTTTAACTTTAAGCAACGGGTTAACTTAACATCATTTTAGCTTTCTTCACTGCATTTACCAAGGCATCAACTTCTTCTAAAGTATTATAAAATGCGAAGGAAGCACGCACGGTTCCCGGAATTTTATAAAAATCCATAATGGGTTGAGCACAATGATGCCCCGTGCGGACGGCAATGCCAAGTTTATCAACAATTGTCCCGATATCGTACGGATGGATTCCTTCTATATTAAAGGAAACTACCGAGGTTTTATCGGGGCCAGTACCGTAAATTTTTAGACCTTCTATTTCTAAAAGTTGTTCTGTAGCGTATTTTAGAAGCTCATTTTCGTGGGCTTCAATTGCCTCGAACCCTATTTCGTTTAAATAGTCAATGGCTGCACCAAAAGCGATTCCGCCACAAATGTTTGGCGTGCCAGCTTCAAACTTATGTGGCAAACCTGCGTAAGTCGTTTTTTCAAAAGTTACTTCGGCAATCATTTCGCCTCCACCTTGGTAGGGTGCAAGTTTATTGCCCCAAGCTTCTTTCATATAAAGAATTCCGACGCCAGTGGGTCCGCACATTTTGTGGGCTGAGGTTACGTAGAAATCAACATCCAGTTTTTGAAGATCGGGTTTTATATGCGAACAAGATTGTGCGCCGTCAACAAGCACAGCGGCTCCCACTTGGTGTGCTTTTTCAATTATTTTTTTAATTGGGTTAATGGTTCCCAGTGCATTTGAAATATGATTTACAAATACAAGTTTCGTTTTATTGGAAAGCAGTTTTTTGTATTCTGAAAAAACTAAAACGCCTTCCTCATTCATCGGAATTACTTTTAAAACAGCTCCTGTTTTTTCGCAAAGCATTTGCCACGGCACTATATTACTGTGGTGCTCCATTGCTGAAACAATTATTTCGTCGCCTTTTTTTAATATTTCAGAAAAACCGTTTGCCACCAAGTTTATACCGTGGGTTGTGCCTGCAGTAAAAATGATTTCGCAGGCTTCTTTCGCGTTAAAATGCGCTTGAATTTTGTGACGTGCAGCTTCGTAAGCATCTGTTGCTTCCTGCGAAAGTGTGTGCACGCCGCGGTGGATGTTTGCGTTGTAATTGCTGTAATAATCTACAATTGCATCAATAACCTGCTTCGGTTTTTGCGAAGTGGCCGCATTGTCCAAATACACCAGCGGATAACCGTTTACCTCTCGGGAAAGGATGGGGAAATCGCTGCGTATTTTTTGGAGGTTGAAAGACATTTTGAATTTTTTTGAATTTAAAACTCGAGATGGAGTTTTACCGCGAATACACGAACGAAAATATAATTATGCGTGTATTCGCAGTTGTGTTTTTTAAAGCTCAAACCCCAAACTCACTCCAATTTTATTGGCAATAAGCTTGTTAATTCGCGTTTTCAGTTCCGGTATTTTTACACTTTCTAAAACGGTGTTTGCGAAAGCATACATCAATAAAGCGCGGGCTTCTTTTAAACCAATTCCTCTACTTCGAAGGTAGAAAAGCGCTTCTTCATCAAACTGACCAATGGTACACCCGTGCGAACATTTTACATCATCTGCAAAAATTTCTAACTGTGGTTTTGCGTTTATCGTAGCTTTATCGTCAATTAAAATGTTGTTGTTTTGCTGAAAAGCATCGGTTTTTTGAGCATCTTTTTCAACAATTATTTTTCCGTTGAAAACACCCGTAGACGATTCTGCAAACAGCCCTTTGTAATCTTGGTGACTTTCGCAGTTTGGTGCAATATGGTGCACCAAAGTGTTGTGGTCTACGTGTTGCTTTCCTTCAAGAATGGTAACTCCTTTTAATGTGGAATCGCAATTCTCGCCTTTTTGATAAAAGTTGAGGTTGTTGCGAACTAAATTTCCACCAAAAGCAAATGTATGCACGCGGCAAACCGTATCGCGTTGCTGCGAAATGTATGTATTGTCAATCAATGAAGCAGATGCTTCATCGTTTTGAATTTTATAGTAATCTACATACGCGCGCTTTTCGGCAAAAATCTCGGTTACCGAATTGGTTAAAACCGCATTGCTGGAAAGGCTTTGGTGACGCTCTATAATTTGAACGTGCGCATTTTCGCCCACCACAATTAAATTACGGGGTTGAAGAAACATTGCTGCTTCATTGCCCGTTGAAAAATTGATGATTTCAATTGGTTTTTCAACCTCTTTATGCGCCGGAATGTGAATATATGCGCCTTCTTTGGTAAAAGCCGTATTCAACGCAGTTAGGCTATCGCTTTTTGCGGCTTTGTTAAAATAAGCCTCGATTACTGCTTTGTACTTACTCTTGTTTAAAGCGGCAGACATTAAGCAAACATCCAATGTGTCGTGCGTAGTTTCTGAAAGGAAAGAGCTATAAACCCCATCTACAAAAACAAGTTTGTACGTATCTATTTCGTGAAGAAAATATTTGCGTACGTTTTTCAGTTCAACATTCCGTTCTTTTGTAGAATAGACACTGTAGTCTGGCTTGAGCAACGCATTGAGCGAAGTGTACTTCCACTCCTCATCCTTTTTTGTAGGAAATCCTTTTTCCTCAAAAATTTTAATGGCATTGTTTCGCACATCGTGTAATGGTGAATCAAACTCTAAGTAATCTTCGAGTCCGATGTATGATGATAATAATTTGTCTTTAAAACTCATAATGAAATTTTTGTTTCAAGTTTTGTGTTTCTGGTTTCAAGTTATTTGAACTTGTTGCCTTTATAATTATTAGTGTTTAGATAAATTATAAAGTTGGCAATTCGTTTACTCAAACTCATATATCTCTCAACCAACGATGAAAGTTCCTATTCAGAAATATAATCAGAATCGAAAACCCTGTATAATTGTGAGCGAGATTCTCCGGCCGAACCTTTCGCGATTGATAAAAATTGTCTAAATTCTAAGTTCCCGTCCCGTTCAAAACCTTCGGCTATGTTATCCATAACCGAGCCGGATGCGCCTTTTATTTGGTCTCTAAGTCGATAATCATTTTTTAATTCGGTATTTCTTGAAAGAAGGATTATTTCTTTTGAAAGTAGTCTTGCTTCTTTCCAAATGTCCAAATCCTCAAACTTTTCAATTGTAGCCATAATTAAATCTCTTTTAATTAAACCAGAAACTAGAAACCAGGAATTAGAAACTAATTTTTTATACCAATTCTTCCTTAATCCAGTCGTACCCTTTTTCTTCTAACTCGTAAGCCAGTTCTTTGGTGCCAGATTTTACTATTTTTCCGTCCATAATTACGTGAACGAAATCTGGAATTATATAATCTAACAGACGTTGATAGTGTGTAATAACAATTACGGCGTTGTCGTCGCTTTTTAGTTTGTTTACTCCTTTTGCAACAACTTTTAAAGCATCAATATCTAACCCAGAATCGGTCTCGTCAAGAATGGCGAGTTTTGGATCTAACATTGCCATTTGGAAAATCTCGTTGCGTTTTTTTTCACCTCCTGAAAAACCTTCGTTTAAGGAACGCGAAAGAAACTTGCGATCAATTTCCAACATATCTGCTTTTTCTTTAATCATTTTAAGCATTTCAGAAGCTGGCATGTCTGCTTGTCCTTTAGACTTGCGAGTTTCGTTGATAGCTGTTTTTATAAAGTTGGTCACCGAAACGCCCGGAATTTCTACAGGATATTGAAACGAAAGAAAGATGCCTTTGTGTGCTCTTTCCTCTGGATCTAATTCTGAAATGTCATGATTTTCAAAAGTGATATAACCTCTAGTAACGTCAAATTCTTCTTTTCCTGCTACTACAGAAGCTAATGTACTTTTTCCGGAGCCGTTAGGGCCCATTATTGCGTGTACTTCACCTGCTTTTACTTCTAAGTTTATACCTTGTAGTATGTCTTTTCCGTCAAGGCCGGCGTGTAAATCTTTTATTTTTAACATGTTAATTGTTCTTTGCTGATTCTTCAAATTTTATATCTGCTTCTGAAGGTTTATCACTTACCCTCAAAATTTCATTAATTGTAATTACCTCTTCCCACTCACTGTCGGTATCGGTATTTTTAGATACGGTGCCTCTAACAACTACGTTTACCATATCAAAATCGTTTTCTTTTACGGCGGCAACTTGCTTTGAGAGTTGGTCTGAAATGTCGTTGCGTTTTACACCGTAAATAAAATTGGTTCCCATTAGTACAACTGCGCCGTTAGAATCTATATAATCTCCTTTAAAGGCATTAAAATTGTCTGCGTTTGTCGCTGCTTCTTCTGTGGTTATTTCTTCAGTAGTTTTATCTTTTTCTTCTGAATTTTTACAGGAAAAAACTGCTGCCGAAAGCATTAGCATCAAAAAGATTTTTTTCATAATAAAATGAGTGTTTAGGTTATAAAAAAGTAAGATTCTTATTAATGTCTATTTAGAGCGATAGCCAAAAGACAAAAATATTACCCTACAGATCCTTCTAGGCTTATCTCTAATAATTTTTGTGCTTCAACGGCAAATTCCATTGGAAGCTTGTTTAATACTTCTTTACTAAAACCATTTACAATGAGCGCAATTGCTTTTTCGGTATCAATTCCACGCTGGTTGCAATAGAAAATCTGGTCTTCCCCAATTTTACTTGTGGTTGCTTCGTGTTCTATTTGGGCGGTTTTATTTTTAGCTTCAATATAGGGGAAGGTGTGTGCGCCACAACTATTGCCCATTAACAGCGAATCGCACTGCGAAAAGTTTCGTGCATTTTCGGCGTTTGGCATAATTTTCACCAAACCGCGATAGCTGTTCTGCGATTTTCCAGCTGAAATACCTTTTGAAATAATGGTACTGCGCGTGTTTTTTCCTAGGTGAATCATTTTTGTACCTGTATCGGCTTGCTGAAAATCATTGGTTACTGCAATTGAATAAAATTCGCCAATAGAATTATCGCCTTTTAAAATGCAGCTCGGGTATTTCCAGGTTACGGCACTTCCAGTTTCTACTTGCGTCCACGAAATTTTAGCGTTCTTTTCGCAAATACCTCTTTTGGTCACAAAATTATAAACACCACCTTTTCCGGTTTTATCGCCGGGAAACCAGTTTTGCACGGTTGAATATTTTATTTCGGCATCGTCTAGAGCAATTAATTCTACTACTGCTGCGTGCAATTGGTTTTCATCGCGACTTGGAGCCGTACAACCTTCCAAATAACTTACGTAACTCCCTTCATCTGCAATAACGAGCGTTCTTTCAAACTGTCCTGTACCGGCTTGATTAATTCTGAAATAAGTAGAAAGCTCCATTGGGCAACGAACGCCTTTTGGAATATAGCAGAAAGAACCATCGCTAAAAACGGCACTGTTTAGGGCGGCGTAAAAATTATCGCGCTGCGGAACAACGGTTCCTAAATATTTTCTCACTAATTCTGGGTGCTCTTTTATAGCTTCTGAAATAGGGCAGAATATAATTCCTTTTTCCGCCAATGTTTTTTGGAACGTAGTTGCAACCGAAACAGAATCCATAACAATATCTACAGCAACGCCAGCAAGCTTTTTTTGCTCGTCTAATGAAATTCCAAGTCTTTTAAACGTGTCTAAAAGTTCGGGATCTACTTCGTCAATACTATTGTATTTCGGTTTTTTATTTGGAGCCGAATAATATGAAATAGCCTGAAAATCGGGCTTTTCATAATGTACATTGGCCCAATCTGGTTCTACCATTTCCTGCCAATAGCGGAATGCTTCTAAGCGCCATTCGGTCATCCAATCTGGCTCGTCCTTCTTTTTTGAAATTGCACGAACTACATCTTCATTTAATCCAACGGGGAAGGTGTCAGATTCTATATCGGTAAAGAAACCATATTCGTATTCTTTGGTTTCCAATTCTTTTTTTAAATCGTCTTCGGTATATTTACTCATCTTCATTTAATGTTTTAAAGTGAAAAAGATTCTCCACAGCCACAGGTTCTATTGGCATTTGGGTTGTTAAAAACGAATCCTTTTCCGTTAAGGCCTCCGCTGTATTCGAGCGTGGTTCCAACTAAATATAAAAAGCTTTTTTTGTCTATGGCTATTTTAACTTGGTCTTCTTCAAAAAGCTTGTCGTTTTCGCCAATGCTATGATCAAATTTTAATTCGTAGCTTAAACCAGAACAACCGCCACTTTTAACGCCAACGCGCACAAAATCGTCTGCAATATTGAAGCCTTCTTCAGCCATCAATTGTGCAATTTTGTTTTTGGCACCTTCACTTATTTTAACCATATATAGATTAATTCTAAATTAGAGGGCAAATATACATCAAATGGAACTTTTAACCATAAAGAACTGGGAAATTAAAACTATGGAACAATAGTTTTAAATAATAATTAACACATGGTTTTTTAAGGTGCTGTAGAAGTGGTAAAATGACCTGAGATTAATTAGGGTCGTGAAAATCTGGATTATTAATAAAGGAAGGATCTGACAGCGATAAAAGGAAAGCTTTTAAATCTGCTTTGTCACCTTCGGATAAATGTACGCCGCCTCGAGATACAGCTTTCATTAGCGGGTCAATGGTTCTTGAATAAACAAGACCCTCGCTGTAGTGATTAATCACTTCATCTAAAGTTTCAAAGCGACCGTCGTGCATATATGGAGCTGTGTAAGCCAAATTACGAAGCGATGGCGACTTAAATTTACCGTCGTCGTTGGGGTCGCCAGTTACGTTGCCCAAGCCCTTGTCTGTTATTATAGCATCGAGGCCGTTATTGTGAAAAATATTATCGGTCCACAATGGGCTGTTATCATTACCGTGACAGTGAAAACAGTCTCCGCGCGATTCGTCCATAAATATTTCAAAACCGTTTAATTCCTGTTGTGTAAGATTGCCTTCGCCCAACAGGTATTTGTCAAAAGGAGAGTTGGCAGAAATTAAGGTTCTTTCAAACTGGGCAATGGCCTTGGCTGTGAGTTCTTTGGTAATTGTAGTAGTGCCAAATGCTTTATTAAAAAGTTCTGGGTATTGGTCGTTACCTTGAAGTTGCCCGACAGCATTTTCCCAAGTATTATGCATTTCTACCGGGTTTATTACGGGCTCCATAGCTTGCGCTTCAATGCTTGTGGCACGTCCGTCCCAGAAAAATTTATTGTCCCTATTCCATGCCATGTTAAATATTGGCATTGAGTTTCTTACACCTTCAATACCGTCTATGCCAATGCTGAAGCGATTATCGTCTGTAAATGAATTAGCGGGTTGGTGGCATGAAGCACACGCTTGGGTACCATCTCCAGATAGAATGGGGTCATAAAACAGTTTTCGCCCGAGTGCAATTCCTTCTTTAGTTTGTGGGTTATTTGCTGGGATAAAAGGAGGAGGCAGTAATTGTTCAAGAATGGGTGGGACGGCCAACGGTTTAGGAGTAGGCGTATAATTTTCAGTTGGTTCAGTTGGTTCTGAGTCATTTGAAGAACACGACAGAAAAAAGCATATTGCTATTAAACCAAATACAAACTGAATTTTTTTCAAGTGTTTTTTCTTCATCTATTGTGTAATCTCTCCAATGCTAAAAACAGTGCCGCCATTTCGCTGCATATCTTTTTGGGCTTGGTAATTCATCATCAAGTCTGTGCTGCGGTCGTTTAAATCCCAAGTCAACGGATTTTTGAACCATTCTGAAATATCCATTTTAATTTCAATAGTTGTGTTTTCAGTAATAGTGAAGTTTTTATTAAAGTTTAAAGCTATAAAATTCTGTTCAAAAACACCTTCACTTACGCGGGCAGTACCATTGTGAAAGTTATAAGGTTGCGGAGCGCCTGTAACATCGTTAAAAGTACCATCCAATTGCATAAAGTGGTAACCGCCACCTAACATGGTGGGCCAATTCCAACCCACATCATTTAAATCGGGGTAGGCGCCACTAACATTATCTGCTTCATTAAATCCGTAAATAAAGGTAACTCCTGTATATTCACCAGTAATTATAGGTTTTGCAGGAGAAAGAGATAACGAATTTGGATTTGCAAGATCTATTAAATTGTACTCATCAAAATTAATAGTAGTGCCATCCGCTTTTATTAGTACAATACGCGAAATTAAATACCGAAGTTTGGAAATTGTAATTAAATTTCCCGCTTCATTTAGAAATTCCGTTGTATTAAAATCGTCTTTTGTTACTGGGTTTCCTGCCCAGTTTTGAGTAAAAAGGATAGTCGCGCTTTTTTCATAAATGCACGAACCATCATCTGTATTAGCAGCAGAGTTATAATTGAGGGAACTAGCATCCATGCAGCCAAGAACCTCAGGTTGTGGCTCGTCACTATTGCTGCAGCCCACAGCTACAAACATCATAATTAGTAAAATAGTGATTCTTTTCATAGTATAGAAAACGTGTCTTTAGATTATATTATTTCAATTTAATCATTAAAAAATCTATTGAACCCTGATTTAAAGGTATATCTAAATCATTACTTTCGCTATTACCAACAACTACAATTTTATTATCTGTTGTTTCAATTGCTTCTGAGGCAAACTCTACTTTTGAACCCCCGATGCTGTTCTGAAATTTTAAATTTCCATTGCTGTCTATAATAAAAACCCAAACGTCGTTAAGGCCGTTATTAGTTTGTAAATCGCCATCTGCGCTTCGGCTGTGCCCGCTTAATATAAAATCGCCATTGTTGCGTTGAACAATACTGTGTGCCGTATCAAAGAGCGAACCACCAAAAGATTTTTGCCAAATTTTGTTCCCACTATCGTCAAATTTCACCAACCATGCATCGGCGTTACCTCTCGGGTCTGTTACGTCTTGATCGCTACTTCTCGAATCGCCAATCATTATATAATTGCCGTCATCGGTTTTAATGGAAGCGTACGAATTGTCTATCTCGTGACCTCCAAAACTCTTCGTCCAAAGTAAGTCGCCATCAGCTGTTAGGCGAACTGCCCAGTAATCGTAACTTCCTTTAAAGTCGGTTTTGTCGAAATCTTCACTTTCTGAAGTGCCGGTCATTAAAAAACCTCCATCGGCAGTTTCCAGAGCATCATAACTTCGATCGTTATTGGTGCCGCCAAAATAGCGTCGCCATCTTGTGGAGCCATCGGGGTTTAGTTTAATTCCCCAATATTCCCCAACGCCATGCAAAGTGTTTTTCTGAAAATCATTGCCCGCGCCACCACTCGCAGAAACGTCAAAATAACCGGTTATAAAATAGCCGCCATCTGAAGTTTGGAAGGCTTTAAAAGCCTGGTCGCTTCCAGAAAATCCGAAAGTTTTTTCCCACATAATTGTTCCAGCAGCATTTATTTTTACAACCCAATAATCTTGAAAGCCTGCATTAAAATAGATATCTCCATCATTGCTGGAAGTATAGCCAGATAGCAAAAAGCCGCCGTTATTTGTCTTGGTAATACGTGCAGCATTTTCATCATCGCTGCCACCGTAGGTTTTACTCCAAATTATATCGCCAGTTTTAGAAACTTTCAAAAGCCAGAAATCGCTGTCGTTGCCAGATCTGTCTGTAATGTCGCCATCAGAACTTCGGGTTGTGCCCAAAATTAAATAATTGCCATCGGCTGCTTCAACTACAGATGCGGCTTCATCGATACCACTGCCGCCGTAGGTTTTTATGAGTTCCACTTCCACACTTATTTCTGGTTCTGGTTCTGGCTCGGTACCGTCATCTTTTCCGCAGGAATAAAATGTAAGTGAAATGGAAAGCAATAGTATTACTGCTTTAAATTTGCTGAATTTATTAATTAGCATAATGGGGAAGCTCAATTTTTAGTCTACCAATAAACGTTTGGTTGTTGTGTTGTTTATTTTCATTACATACATTCCCGATTGAAGTTTTGAAATGTCTAAAATTTCTGAAAGACTGTCTGCAATGTTTAAATCAATTATTTTCTGACCCAATACGTTGTATATTTCAATTTTATGAATTGGTTCTACTTTTGAAGAAACAGTAACAATTTCGGTCGCTGGGTTTGGCGCAATTGCAAAATTTGCGATGTTATTATCATTAACGCTTAACAATGGATCTTTTACAATAAACAAACCTCTGTCTATGTCGCTAATAACAATATTTCCGCTAGCAAAATATGGATATACACTCCAAGCGCCATCAAAACGTGCAGAATTACTGGTTGGATATGTATCAAAGAACTTTGTTTCAACAAAATTTTGGTTGTCCAAATCGCTAATATCAAAAACTCTTAAACCTGCACGGTAGCTTGAGAGATAAAATTCGTCACCTAGCACATAACCGTTATGGTCAATAGCTTCTACTGCTGCTTCGTATTCAAAGTGAACTACGGGATTGTCTAAATCGCTCACATCAAAAATAATAGTTCGGGTATTAAAACCGAAGTTGGCTTCATCTAATTCGTCTCCAATAATAAAGTAGCGTTTGTCATCTGTTAGCCAGCCTTGGTGGGTATAATCAATACTTCCGTAAAACCCAACTGAAATACCTACAGGATTACTTTTATCTGTTACATCTACAATAGAAATTCTATCTTCGTTACTGCCAAAGAAAATTTCACGACCCGTATAATCTGCATCCGGTCCATCATAAATTACAACTTGCGCATCGTGGCAGTAATTGTCTCCACTAAATCCGCCTGCTGCAACCGGATTAACAGGGTCTTGAATATCCACAAAATGGGGGCCACCACCAAAAGTGCTCGTACCTACCGCAAATGCATAACCAGTTTCTTCGTTAATTACAATATTGTGTGCATTGCCAAATCCGTTGTAATGGGCGTCTTCACTAAAAGTTTCTGGAGCATTGGTGACGTTGCGCAGCCGTGTTAAGTCAAAAACCTGCATGCCATGTCCGTTTGCTTCGCTTACAATAAAAGCGTGATTGTTGTACACCTTAATATCTCTCCAAGTACTGGAGCTACTGTGGGTAGGTAATTTCCCTAAATACAATGGGTTAATGGGGTCTGTAATATCAACAAAGGCGGTGCCGTTGCCCAAGCCCATAATTGCATATTCGCGACCGTCTTGCGGATCTGTCCATCCCCAAGAGTCGTTTCCTCTATCGGTACCAAAGGTGGCGAGGCTAATGCGCGATTGAAGATCTAATCCATTACACGGATATTGGCCTGCCATGCCATTGACACAGGGGGTTTGTGCTACAGAAATTACACTGAATACTAGGGCTAAAAGTGGTAATAATTTTTTCATCGGTTTGTTTCGTAAGATTAAAAGAGGGGCTAAATGTAAACATATTCTAAGTTTTCTTACAAGTGTAAGAGGTTAAATATTAATAGGATGCTATTAATTTTTTATCAGTATGGTTGAAAACCTTTAAATAACCATTATTTACAATTAGCTTTTTTATTGCTGTGTGTTACTGTATTTTTGCAAAAAAATTCGAGTATATATATGTTTGAAAACAAAGATAACACCACCACGGGGATTGGAAGTTTAGGTGAATTTGGTCTTATTGACCATTTGACGAAAAATTTCAAAATAAAGCAAAAATCCACTGTTAAAGGAATTGGAGACGATGCCGCTGTTATTTCTTGTAATTCTAAAAAAGAATTGGTGGTTACTACCGATTTGCTTTTGGAAGGCGTGCATTTTGATTTAAGTTATATGCCCTTAAAACATTTAGGGTATAAAGCGGTGATTGTTAATCTTTCAGATGTTTATGCAATGAATGCGGAACCAACGCAAATTACGGTGAGCATCGCGGCTTCAAACAGGTTTCCGGTGGAAGCTCTGGAAGAACTTTATGCAGGAATTACTGCCGCAGCACAAATTTATAATATTGATGTAATTGGTGGCGACACTACTTCGTCAACCACTGGTTTATTGATTAGTATTACTGCTTTAGGAACCGTAAATAAAGGCGAGGCTGTTTACAGAAGTGGCGCAAACGAAAATGATTTGCTAGTAGTTACGGGCGATCTGGGCGCAGCTTATATGGGTTTACAGATTTTGGAACGCGAAAAGGAAGTATTTAAAGTGAACCCTAATTCGCAACCAGATTTGGAGCCGTATTCGTACTTGGTAGAGCGACAATTAAAACCCGAAGCACGAAAGGATATTACCAGATTATTAAAAGAATTGGAGGTGAAACCTACCGCTATGATTGATATTAGCGATGGATTGTCTTCGGAAATATTACATATTTGTAAAAGCTCGAAAGTAGGTTGCAATTTGTACGAAGATAAAATTCCACTAGATCCGCAGGTTATTTCTACCTGTGAAGAATTTAAACTTGATAGCACAACCATAGCATTAAGTGGCGGCGAAGATTACGAATTGCTTTTTACTGTTAAGCAGGAAGATTTCCCCAAAATAAAGGCCAACCCGCATTTATCAATTATTGGTCATATTACTAATGAAAAAGAAGGTGTGCATTTAATTAGCCGAGCAGGAGCAAAAATACCGCTAATTGCACGTGGCTGGAACGCATTGAATGCCGAAGAATAATTTTCTGAACAGGCATAAAACACTATGCTTCCTTTAATAGGAAATTATAAATTTCGAAAAGAGTAACGGCTTGTTATTTGAATTTTAGTTTTCTCTTTTTTATGAAAAAACGCGAAAGCTTTTCGTTTAATTTACGTTTTTGAAGGGTAAGTTTTTCAAATTTACCGGAGCGATTGTTTGAAACCTCTCTACCGCAACACGCACATTCATATTCAAAAACATGATTGGTAATTTTGCGAGTTACAATGTAATCGTGACCAAATGCAAAACAGATAAGGCTTGAGATTGGAGGTCGGCTTTGGGGCATGACTTTTTCCATCTTAAGAAAAAATTTAGGGTTTATTGTCTAAAGCTAACTAATAATAAAGAATAACGCAAGGATTATACTGTTAAACGTAGATAATTCGCAATCGCCTCTGTGTTTTCTATTACACTCATATGCCCCCCGGCAATAATTTTAACCGAAGCCCCGCATTTTTCTGCCAATTGTTTAACTTCTAAAAATGGTAATATGGGATCTTCTTCAGCGAGAATTACGTATTTGTCTTTTGTGAGGTTTTTCAGAATTTCGGTTCTATCCTTTCGGTCGCGCATGCCTTTAATTGCGGCTTTTATTCCTTCCACCGGAAAAGTGTAGGCTTCAAGCTTTAACGCCTCAATTTCCGCAATAAATTCTTCACGAGAAGATTCAGCAATTAGGTTGCTAATAGCCATGCTAATATAGGCCTTAGGGCTTTTTTCGATCACTTTTAGAGCGCGGTTACGATTTGTTTTTCGCGCTTCGGAATCTGCTACGGGACTTGAATTTAGAAGAATTAATTTTTCAACCTTTTCTGAAAATAGTTCGGCGTAAGCCAAAGCAACATAACCACCCATAGAATGCCCGAGAAAAGTGGCTGACGTTATTTGCAAATGCTTCACTATTTCATCTACAACTTGGGCCATCAATTCCATAGTGTGAATTTCAGTGATTACATCGCTTTTTCCGTGACCGGGAAAATCAATTGCAATTACCGTTCTATTCGTTGCGAATTGGGGGATTAAAGGTTCCCACATTGTAGCACTTTCCAGAAAACCGTGAAGCAAAACTATTGCTGGACCTTTCCCGAAGATATTGTAATTAATGGGTGTGTTTTTATAATGAAAAGTCATAATTTTAAAAAAGACCTAACAGGTTTTCCTCTGTCGATGGACAAGGTAAAATCTGATAGGTCTTGGTTGTTTATATTATACTTCTTTTATTTATTCATAATATCTTCAATTTCTTCAGCTTCAATAGGAATATTGCGCATTAAGTTAAAAGGTTCGCCATTTTTCTGAATAACCACATCGTCTTCCAAACGAACGCCAAAACCTTCTTCCGGAATGTAAATTCCCGGTTCAACGGTGAAAACCATATTATCGGTCATTTTTTCCCACAGCACGCCGTAATCGTGCGTATCTAAACCAATATGGTGGCTGGTGCCGTGCATAAAATATTTTTTATAGGCAGGCCAATTGGGGTCTTCATTTTTAACATCTGCCTTGTCTAAAAGTTTTAAATCGAGCAGTTCTTTAGTCATTAATTTACCCACTTCTACGTGAAATTCTTTCCAATACGCTCCCGGAACGAGCATTTTTGAAGCATCGTCTTTTACGCGTTTTACGGCATTGTAAACTTCGCGTTGGCGCTTGCTAAATTTTCCGTTAACAGGAATGGTACGCGTCATATCGCTAGAATAGTTTGCGTATTCTGCCCCAACATCTATCAAAATTAAATCACCGTCTTTACACTGTTGGTTGTTTACTACATAGTGTAAAACATTTGCGTTATTGCCACTGCCTATAATTGGAGTGTAGGCGAAACCACGCGAACGATTTCTTAAAAACTCGTGCATATATTCGGCTTCAATTTCGTATTCCCAAACGCCGGGTTTTACGAAATCTAAAACTCTTCGATGTCCTTTTTCGGTAATGTTGCAGGCTTGCTGCATGATATCTATTTCAATTGGATCTTTTACCGAACGCAATGCTTGCAGAATTGGATTGCTACGTTCCCAACTATGTGCCGGAAATTTTGATTTTGTGGTTTTTATAAAACGATCTTCGCGTGTTTCGGTTACAACACTTTGGCGATAGTGCTCGTTTGTGTTAAAATAAATACGCTCGGCTTGCGTCATTACTTCGTAAAATATTTTATCGAAGTCTTTCAGCCAATGAATAGATTCAATGCCGCTTACTTCGGTAGCTTTTTCCTTCGTTAATTTTTCACCCTCCCAAACGGCAATGTGATCGTTCGTTTCGCGTACAAATAGCATTTCGCGATGTTCTGCATACGGTGCATCCGGAAATAGTACTAAAATGGTTTCTTCTTGGTCTGCGCCAGTTAAGTAAAAAATATCGCGTGCCTGCTGAAAAGGCATCGTGCTATCTGCGCCAATTGGGTAAATATCGTTACTGTTAAAAACGGCTACACTTTTTGGCTTCATCTGCGCCATAAAGTTTTTGCGGTTTTTTACAAAAAGTTTGCTGGGAATTTGATCGTACTTCATTTGTTGTATTTTATTTTAATAAATAGAACTAGCGGTTAATTGAGCAATGCAAAAGATGCTTGATTTGCTGTATTATACCGGTTCGAAAAGCTAATGCGCAAAATTAATTATTTCAAAGTTATCAAAGGAAGAGAAAGGGTTAAATGTGTACTAATTGTTTTTTTAGAAAAGTGTGAAATTAAAAGTTGAAAATTTCCTTCAAAAAACTATTCCTTTAACCACGCGGCAAAGGTTTTTAGTTTTTCAGTATTTTCATTTAACCACGCTTCAGCATTTTTGTTTCCGCTTTGCGAAATAAACATGCAGTAAGTTTCTAAATGTTCGCTCTTGGCAAGATCGTAAAAGAAAGGAGTGTAAAAATTCCAATAGAGACCTTTTTCATTTTCCTTTTTCAATTCGCCTAATATTTGAAAAAACGAATTGGTGTTTTCCACAAAAAGTTCTTCCGCCGTTTTATCTGCATTTTCAGGCAGCATATTTGAGGCACCCATCAATCCCAGCATTAGTGCTGCTGCGGAAAAAGGATCGTCGTCGTCGCTCATAGAAATGTTTATTGTTATGGCTTCGTCTTTACTTTTAGTTACGTTCCCCGCAAAATTTTGTTGAAGCATATTATATGCATCCAAAGATCGCGAAGAGTTTGGTTCTAATAAGAGAAAATAATGATTTGCCAATAACGACTGTACGGTGTTTCCTTGCGCAGATTCAATGTTTGCGAGCATCCAGTGACTGCTACCGTGGTTTGGGTTGTTTTCAATCGCTTTAATTACGTATTCTTTGGCTTCGTCCATTTGGTTTAGCTTGTAGTGGTTCAGAGCCAAGTTGTACGGTAACAAATAATCTTCGGGAAATTTGCGAATGGCTTTTTTAAAAAGTTTAATAGACTCTTTTACCTCACCCATCATATCTAAAGCTGATCCTTTAATAAGATAGGCATTCACAAGATTATCGTCGTTCTTTTTAAGCACCATGTCTGCGCGGGCGATGGTGTTTTTATAATCGTTTTTCTTAAAGTAGGTGAGTGCCATTTCATAATTTACAACTGTAGATTGTGGGTCTAACAACAATGCTTTTTCATAGGCTGCCAATGCCTTGTCGTATTCGCCGTTGTCGTGGTAGATTATACCTTCTTCTATAAATGTGTTTATATTGTTTTGAGCGAAAAGTGTAGTAAAGCAAAAGGTAAGGGCGAGGAATAGTAGGTTTTTCATAAAGGAATGGTTGTTAAATTGGTGTTGTTAAAAATTATCAGCTTCAATTTTTATTTAGGTGACAGTGTATATTTCGCTATTTCTCGGGTAAATTCAACTGTTTTAAAATTGATTTTTTCAAAAATGAAACGCTAAATAAAACTACTTAAAGAATGTAAATTTAATTTCTTTTGGCATAAAATGAACAGCCTTAAAATCCTTATTTACTTTTATTTGGTGTTTAATTTCTGGCGGTACAACAAAGGCATCGCCCTGTTTTAAAATATGGTCTTTACCGTTTATATTTAAAACACACTCCCCTTCCTGCACTAAAAGAATTGATTCTAAATTTGCGAGGTGCGCTGGTAAAATTTCTCCAGCATTGGCTTGCATTTGCTTGGCAATTAATACGCTGCCGGTTGCCAGTGTTTTTACCGTAGGATTGGTTACTTTTTCCATTTTGTTTTATAGAATTAAAATTATAGTAAGCTTTTCAGCATTTTTTACTTCTGCTTAATGTACTCATTTGTTTTGAAAAATGTTCCCGCGTCATTAAATTCTACACCATTTTTAGTTTCAATTAGCCACATATTTACTTTTAAATTGTTTAGTAATTCATATTCTAATCGCACAAAACCATAGGTTTCTGAAAAGTAACTTTTTAATTTGGTTTCTCCAAGATTTGATTTTGCGGTGCTTTCAATTATAAAGCAAGCTATCTCGCCAACTTTTGTTTTAAGCGTTTCAGCTCCAACTATTTTATAATTATACGTTAACAGTAGCTGTCCTTCCCATTGGCCCCACATTTTATTTCCCCATCCCTGTCCTATTTGCATTTGGTCGGTCCATTCGGCTTCAATTTTTAAAGGTTTTCTTACAAAGGGAAAAGGTGCGGTTTCTAAAGAACCAAAAAAGCTGGATCTAATTGGGTGTATCCACACATTTTTTTCGTTCTCCACCACACCAGTAGATGCTATTGAAGCAAAGGCTGGTTCTTGTAAATACGAAATTTGCGTTTGGTTTTCGTTGGTTCTATCATTGTTTTCTACTGGTTGAACTATTAAATGAATTATAGCCACGCCAATACTGTCGCTTCCTATTGGCACGAGTTCAAAATCACTTCCCGCAAACATTCCTTCATTCTTTTTGAGCTTAAAAGGCTCTTCGTTTAAAATGATTTCGTAATCGTAAATAAAAACGTTTCCTGTCTTATAGATTTTGTTGTTGTCATCTATATTTTCTTCCTCAATAAAAACAGTATCATATTGTTGCGAAAACCCTATCTGAAAAGCCAAAAGAAAAAATAGCGTTAGTTTAATAGTCATAATAAACTCATTTATGTGGTGAAAACGATATTAAAGATGTTTTGATTAAGCAACTAAATTTAACAATTACAAACGAATAAAAAATCTGGGATAATTTTTGAAAGCGCGGAGTGAATTCACAACTGGTCATCAAATCCAAATTTTCTAAAAGTTAAACTTATTCTCGGGTTTTTATATGTATTGTTCGTCGGTAAACTATGTTGGAAATTCTCCTGACATCCATTCTTCATAATTAACAAACTGCCGTGTTTTAATGTAATACAAGTTTCTTGCATAGTTTTGTTTTCTCTCAAACAAAATTGTCGTTCCTCGCCTAAGCTTATTGCAGGTATTATGGCAGTATCACCAAATGCAGGTTTATCTGAATGGTATTCTACACCAGAATTTCCATCGGGATAAAAAATACAAACGCAGGTTTTAAACTCTTCATTAATATAATTTTCGACGCGTGTTTTAATGGCCAGCATTTTTTTTGTCCACACTTTGTTTTTTCCCCAGACTGCTTCGGGGAATTTATTTTTCTCTTTGAGTTCTTTATCGAGAAAAATCGTTTTTCCAAAGTCAAATTTGAAGCTGTCGCCTGCTAGCGTTTTAATTTCCATCATGGTCGTGAGTTCTTCAAACCCCATTAAATGTTCAAATAGCTCATCAGCTTCCTTTTTAGAAATAAAATTCTCGTTATAGTTTGTCACGTCTTCAATATGTTGCATTTTGAAATTTTAGATGGTTCATCGGTTAGAAAATATTTTAAAATTTATTAGCGCTTTTAGACAGTTGATTTTGCCTAAATTAATCCATTTAATAATATTAGCTGAAATTATTTCATTAAAAAGTCCTTTTATTTTTTCAAAGAAACAATCTGTAAGCTAATAGCTATTGTGTACCCCAGCCCAAATAAGTACCTTCATATTTCCAAAAAATCAATCTTAATGAAAAATCTTATTCTTTCAGTATTTTGTTTTGCTACCGCTTTAATTTATTCGCAACAGCCCGCTACTCTTGCAACCGTTGTGGAGAGGGGCATAACTCAAAAAACACAACTGGCACAAGATTCTCCAGTTAAAAATTTGCCTTTTAAAAATATAGGTCCCAGTATTATGAGCGGTCGCGTGGTAGATTTTGCGGTAAACCCCAACAATCCGATTGAGTTTTATGTGGGATATGCAAGCGGAGGGCTTTGGTACACCAATAATAACGGTACATCTTTTACACCAGTACTAGATAGCAGTCCTACCCAAAACGTGGGTTGTGTTTCGGTAGATTGGCAAAACGGCACCATTTGGGTTGGCACGGGTGAAGTTAACGCTTCTCGTTCTTCATATGCTGGGATTGGTTTGCTGAAAAGTGACGACAGGTATTTGTAACCTTAAACGGCTACCGTTGGGATGATTTTAAACCCTATGTTTATGTAAGCGATAATTATGGTGCCACTTGGAAAGACATCAGTAGCAATCTGCCAACTTCGCCAATAAATGTGATAAAAGAAGATCCCGTAAACGAAGATTTGCTGTATCTGGGAACTGATAATGGCGCGTATGTTTCCTTTAATCGCGGCGAAAGCTGGCAAGTGTTTTCAAAAGAATTGCCCAATGTTGCGGTGCACGATTTGGTAATTCAACCCGAGGCGAAAGATTTGGTTTTGGGTACCCACGGAAGGTCAATTTATGTTGCAGATATTGCTTTGCTGCAAAAATTGAATTCAAATACTATGAATGAAGTGGTTCTCGCCGAAGTAGATTCTTTAAATTTTAGTCGGCGTTGGGGAAGTAAATGGAGCACTTGGGGTGAAGTTTACGAACCAAAAACCAAAATTCAGTTTTACAGTCCGCAGTCGGGGAAGGCAATTGTAACCATCAAAAACGAAGCTGAAAAGGAATTGCAACAACTCTCAATAGACGCTACAAAAGGGATAAATGTGCTGGAATATGACTATTCTGTTTCAGAAAAAGGGGTGAAGGTTTTTGAAAAAGCCGACTTAAAGATCAAAAAAGCTGAAAACGGTAAATACTATCTTCCGAAGGGAGCATATAAAGTGAATGTTTTAGTAAATGGGAAGCAGGCAGCTACCGATTTGAAAATAATATAAAATTGTATTTAAACCCATTCTAAATAGATTTTAAACAATTAAGAATGTTTGGCAACAAGCAGTTTGAAGTGTATTTTTGTACAACTATTCTTGAAATAAAACCATAATGGCAATATTATCCTCTTCAATTGCACGAAAAGTTGCTATGGCACTTTCCGGCTTGTTTCTCGTTTTGTTTTTGGCACAACATTTTACCATTAACATTACTTCGGTCATCGATCCTGACACCTTCAATAATCTGTCTCATTTTATGGGGCACAATTTTGTGGTACAATTTATTGCGCAGCCCATTTTAATTTTTGGAGTTGTTTTCCATTTTATAATGGGGCTGGTTCTTGAAATAAGAAACCGAAACGCAAGACAAATTAGTTACAATTCATTTAAAGGAAACAAAAACTCAACTTGGGCTTCGCGAAATATGATTATTAGCGGTGCCGTAATTTTGGCGTTTTTAGGACTTCACTTTTACGATTTCTGGTTTCCTGAAATAGTTCACAAATATGTTGAAAGCAACCCGCTTGATGCTACTCGTTATTACCCAGAGTTACTTCATAAATTTGAGAGCCCGGTGCGTACAGGCTTGTATTGTTTGGCTTTTGTATTGTTGGCGCTTCACCTTTGGCACGGCTTTTCTTCGTCTTTCCAAAGTATGGGTTGGAACAATAAGTATTCCAAAGGCTTAAGAGGGTTTACGCAGTTTTACGCAATATTTATTCCTTTAGGATTTATTTTCATTGCGCTTTATCTTCACTTTAATCAATAAACACCACGAAACGCAACGCTATGTCAAAATTAGATTCAAAAATCCCAAAAGGGCCCTTAGCAGATAAGTGGACAAAACATAAAAACGATATAAATCTCGTTAACCCTGCTAACAAACGCAGTATCGATATAATCATGGTAGGCACTGGTCTTGCCGGTGGTAGTGCTGCCGCAACGCTAGCTGAATTGGGTTATAACGTAAAAACATTCTGTTATCAAGATTCGCCGCGTCGTGCTCACTCTATTGCGGCACAAGGAGGTATTAACGCTGCCAAAAATTATCAAGGCGATGGTGATTCAAATTACAGGTTGTTTTACGATACTGTAAAGGGTGGCGACTACCGTTCGCGCGAGGCGAACGTTTATCGTTTAGCTGAAGTTTCAGCGAATATTATTGACCAATGTGTGGCACAGGGAGTTCCATTTGCACGTGAGTACGGTGGATACCTAGATAATCGTTCTTTTGGAGGGGTTTTGGTTTCGCGTACTTTTTATGCAAAAGGACAAACCGGACAGCAATTACTTTTGGGAGCATATTCGGCAATGAACCGCCAAATAAACCGAGGAAAAATTACGCCTTACAACCGTCACGAAATGCTAGATTTAGTAATCGTGGATGGCAAAGCAAGAGGTATTATTGCGCGCGATTTGGTTACTGGAGAAATAGAAAGACATTCCGCACACGCTGTGGTTATTGCTTCCGGTGGTTACGGAAATGCATTCTTCCTATCTACAAATGCAATGGGAAGCAACGCAACTGCTGCTTGGAAAATTCATAAAAGAGGCGCGTATTTTGCGAACCCTTGTTATACACAAATTCATCCAACTTGTATTCCAGTTTCGGGAGACCATCAAAGTAAATTAACGTTGATGTCTGAATCTTTGCGAAATGACGGTAGAATTTGGGTTCCGAAAAAAATAGAAGATGCAGAAGCCATTAGAAGTGGCAAGAAAAAGCCGAACGATCTTTCTGCAGAAGAAAGAGATTATTACTTAGAAAGAAGATATCCATCCTTCGGAAACTTGGTGCCGCGAGACGTTGCTTCGCGTGCAGCTAAAGAAAGATGCGATGCTGGTTTTGGTGTAAATAAAACCGGACAAGCTGTCTTTTTGGATTTTGCATCGGCAATTGAGCGATACGGAAAAGAACAAGCTGGAATTCACGGAAATCACAATCCTAGTAAAGAAGAAGTTACAAAATTAGGTAAAAAAGTTATCGAAGATAAATACGGTAACCTATTTCAAATGTACCAGAAAATTGTAGATGAAAATCCTTACGAAACCCCAATGATGATTTACCCTGCAGTACATTATACAATGGGTGGTATCTGGGTAGATTACAACTTGCAGTCTACAATTCCGGGTTGTTACGTTACTGGCGAAGCCAACTTTAGCGATCACGGTGCAAACCGTTTGGGAGCTTCGGCATTAATGCAAGGTTTGGCAGATGGTTATTTTGTATTGCCATACACCATCGGCAATTATCTTTCGCAGGATATTAAAACAGGACCAATACCAACAGATTCAAAAGAATTTGATGAAGCCGAAAACAAAGTTCGCGAGCTTTTAGAGAAATTAATAAATAATAAAGGAAAACATTCCGTAGATCATTTTCATAAAAAATTGGGTCACATTATGTGGAACAAATGCGGAATGGCTCGTAATGCCAAAGACTTAGAATCTGCAATGTCGGAAATTAGAGCATTGCGCGAAGAGTTTTGGAGAGACGTTAGAGTTCCCGGAGATATGAATGAAATGAACGCCGAGCTTGAAAAAGCCACGCGTGTTGCAGATTTCTTAGAGTTGGGTGAATTATTCGCAAAAGATGCGCTACACCGAAACGAAAGTTGTGGGGGTCACTTCCGCGAAGAATACCAAACCGAAGAAGGTGAAGCGCTTCGCGATGACGAAAACTTTATGTACGTCGCCGCTTGGGAATACACCGGAGATCCAGCAACGGAAGTGCTTCACAAAGAAGAATTGGAGTACGAAAATATTGAAGTTAAATCGAGATCATATAAATAAGTTGTTTGGTTATGGCGTAACTTATTAACTAAGTAACGCTATTACAATAACAACAATTAACTTTTAACAACATGAAGTTAACACTCAAAATCTGGAGACAGAAAAATAATAAAGCAAAAGGAGAATTAAAAACATATCCTATTGACGGAATTGAAGGTGACATGTCTTTTTTAGAGATGCTCGACGTTCTTAACGAAGGCTTAATCAACAAAGGTGAAGAACCTGTAGTTTTTGATCACGATTGCCGTGAAGGAATCTGCGGAAGCTGTTCACTGCAAATAAACGGTGAGCCGCACGGCCCCGATAGATTGGTTACTACCTGCCAATTGCACATGCGTATGTTTAACGATGGCGATACTATTGTAATTGAGCCATTCCGCGCAAAAGCATTTCCGGTAATAAAAGATTTGGTGGTAGATAGAAGTTCTTTTGATAGAATACAGCAGGCTGGTGGTTTTATTTCGGTGAATACCTCCGGAAACACGATCGATGCCAACAGCATACCCGTAAATAAGCACGATGCAGATGAATCGTTCAACGCTGCAACTTGTATTGGATGCGGCGCTTGCGTAGCTGCCTGTAAAAATGCCAGCGCAATGTTATTTACATCGGCAAAAGTGAGTCAGTTTGCTTTGCTCCCACAGGGAAGAATTGAAGCAACGGAGCGCGTTTTAAACATGGTAGCACAAATGGATAAAGAAGGTTTTGGGAACTGTACAAACACCGGTGCTTGCGAAATTGAATGTCCGAAAGGTATTTCGCTCGAAAATATTGCTCGAATGAACCGTGAGTATTTAAGCGCGAGTTTGGAAGGCTAAATTTTTAAATTATTTTAAAAATTTTAAAGAGACTGTCTAAAAAGATGGTCTCTTTTTTTATTGACTACTAGAATTGTCTTCAAGATAAGAAACTACCTCAACTTCTTTATTTAAATTGTGAAGTAAGGTCTTCAAAAAGATATCGGTATTGTACGGTTTTACAATAATATCGTTAATGCCCGAAGCCTCAATTTTATTTCTCATTTCTTCAACTTCAATAGCAGTTAAAGCTATAATTGGCGTTACCTTATCAAAGGTTCTAATTTCCTCCGTGGTTTCCATTCCGTCTTTACCGGGCATGTTAATATCCATCAATACTAAATGATAGGTTTCGGATTTTAACTTTTTAATTGCGGTGTTTCCATTTTCGGCTATTTCACAAATCATTCCGTATTTTTCGAGAATTTTCTGGGTCACTATTTGGTTAATTCGGTTATCGTCAACCACAAGTATTTTTTTGCCAAGTAGCACATCGGTATCACTTTGTGTTTTGTCTGCTAACGATTGTTTAAAAATTTCGAAACTCAAAATAAAACTGAAGGTAGCGCCTTTACCACTTTCACTTTCAAGTTTGATAGAAGATTGTGAGGCTTCGAGCAATTTTTTAACTATCGTAAGTCCGAGACCTGTACCTTGTGTTTTAAAGTCTTCGGAATCTACTTGTTGAAATTCTTTAAAAATAGCTTTTTGCTTTTCTTTTGGAATGCCAATACCGTTATCTTTAATACTGAATTTTATAGATACTTCATTTTCTGAAATTGATTCTTCTTGTAACGAAATATGAATGTCTCCGTTAACAGTAAACTTTATGGCATTCCCCACTAAATTCATAAGAATTTGCGAAAGCCTAACCCGGTCGCCTACGATAGCCGAAGGAATATTTTCTGAAATATTAATATGAAGTTGGTTCTTATTTTGCACCAACGCATATTGAAAGGACGATACGAGAGACTGGATTAATTCTTTTAAATTAAAAGGAACTTTTGTCTCTTCAAGGGTATTGGACTCCAGTTTACTTATTTGTAATACATCGTTTATAAGTGCCAATAGATAATCTGCAGAAAATTTTAGGTTTTTTAAATCTGCTTGGTGGTTTTTTAGGGTTTCGTCTTCCAACAGCACATTGGTTAGTCCAATAACCCCATAAAGTGGAGTTCGCAATTCGTGGCTAACAGTTGCAAAAAACTTGCTTTTGGCCAATGCCAGTTTCTCTGCTTTCTGCTTTGCTTTTAATAATTGTTGATTTTTTTCTTTTAAGGAGAGGGTAAGCTTTTTTCTGCCCTGATGCGATTTATAAAGAATTATTAAAATAAGTCCCATTATAGTTGCTGCGCCAATAAAAAAATAGAGCAACAAGTTGCTAAGCATCGCTTTTTCAGAAATTAATTTCTTCTCTAGTTCGGCTTTATTGGCTTGTTCTTTATACTCATTCACACTAAATTGGGCTGCTGCATTTTGAATGGTCATTAATTTTTCCTTTTCAAAACGAACTTGGGTTATACTGTCAAATTTTTTACGCACCAAAAAGGCTTCTTTATACTTGCCAATACTAAAAAGAGCGTTGCTGTATTCCTTATATGTGTCAATTAGTGCATCGTCTGTAAAATCCCCGTGTTTGGCGGCTGAAATAGCTTCTTTAAAGCTAACAATTGCTTTACTTGGATTTTTAGCTGAAAGATTTAATTTGCCTTCAAGGAGTTTCATTTCGGTTGCTAAGCCTTTATATCCCACCGCATCTATTCCTTTGCGTGCTTTTTCAAAATAAAGAAGTGCTTTTTTATGGTCGCCTTGATTTAGGTAAACTTTAGATAGGTTGTAATACACTATAGACACGGCAAAAGTGTCTTTTCTTTTTAACGAAAGTGGCAACGATTTAACATAGAAAGGCAAGGCTGAATCGTATTTTTTTTCATTGAGATAAAGTGTGCCAATAAAATTATAGGCGCGAGCCAGTGTAAGATTATCCTTAATTTTTTTTGCATAATTTAGATAGTCTTCGCCGTAAATATGCGCATTTTTAAAATCTTCTAAATGCATAAATGAAGCCGCCATCATATACCTAGAGTAATAGGCTTTGTCCATATCTCCAATACTTTCGGCGAGCTTAATATTATTAATAGAAGCGAAAATTACTGAGTCATATTTACCTCTAAACAACAAATTATGTGTATGATCTTGCATAGCTTGAAGCGAATCTTTAAGCACGGCAAGTTCTTTTCGGTTTTGAGTTAAAGTAGTGTCAAGACTATTTTGTGAAGACGCAATCCAGGAAATTAAAAATAGTATGTAGTATAAATACTTCAAAGAAAAATATATGTTGTGAGTGAGGTTTTTAAATATACTAAAATATAACGTAATTCAGAGAAACCAGTATTTTTATAGGTTTTTAATTTCACCAATTTATAATTTTTCAAACACGTCTATTTTGTTAGTATGTAATATATAGTTTCGTAATAAAAATTTATCTTTAAGTGCTAAAAACAAATCAATGAAACATTTTCTTTTTTACTTCGGTCTTTTTTCAATTTTTACTGCTGGGGCGCAAACTACCAAACCTAGCGATCCTTTGGCTCATACATTTTCAATAGTTGCGCGCGATGCTAATACCGGCGAAATGGCCGTGGCGGTTCAAAGTCATTGGTTTAGTGTGGGCACTGCCGTTTCTTGGGGCGAAGCCGGCGTTGGCGTAGTTGCAACCCAATCGTTTACCAATAAATCTTTCGGTATACGTGGGTTAGAAATGCTAAAACAAGGAAAATCGCCGCAACAAGCGATGGATCTATTGTTACGCGATGATGACGGTAGGGATTTTCGGCAAGTGGCAATTTTAGATACCAAAGGTAGAACAGCTGTACATACGGGAAAAAACTGTATAATTTATGCCGGTCATAGTAATGGCGAAAATTTTTCAGTACAAGCAAATATGATGCTAAATGATCAAGTGGTGCCCGCAATGGAAAAAGCTTGGAAAGCAAATAACAATTTGCCTTTGGCGGAAAGAATGGTGCAGGTTTTACTCGCTGCACAGAATGCGGGGGGAGATATTCGCGGAAAACAATCTGCGGCACTGTTGGTGGTTGCTCCCGAAGCTACAGATGAGCCATGGAATGACCGACTTTTAGATTTAAGAGTTGACGATTCTGAAAACCCGGTGAAGGAATTAAACAGGCTTTTAAAGGTTTTTCGTGCGTATGAACATATGAACCAAGGTGATTTATTTGTTGAAAAAAACGAAATGAAAAAAGCAATGGTCCAATATAATGCTGCAATGAAAATGTTTCCTGAAAATCTGGAGATGCAATTTTGGACAGCAATAACTTTGGCGAATGATAAACAATTGATTCGTGCTGCTGAAATGCTTAAAAACATTTATGAAAAGGACAAAAATTGGAGGGAGTTAACACGTCGTTTGCCGAAAGTGGGCCTGCTGAATGTTTCGGAAATGGAATTGATGGAATTAATCAAATAAATTTTTAACACCTCAATTTTCAATATAAACTTAATAATAGCGTTTTTGTATAAATCAGTTCATATTTATGCGAATTCGCTATTTATTATTACTTCTTGTTTGCTTCGTCGCGTTTAGTTCAGCTGCACAGATAGGTGCTGTAATTGGGAAGGCTGGCGGAACAAAAGAACGTCCAGTTAATAAAAAAAAGACTTCATTTTCAACGGAAAAACTGGCTTTTGCTATTACAAAAGATGCTACTTCTGAAAAGCAAAAGGTTCGTGCTATCTATAATTGGATAACTGCTAATATTTCGTACGACAATGAATTGCGATTAAGTGCTGCGCTTCAAAATGAATTTTACACTTCGGAAGAAAAGGTGCTTCAAAAAGTTTTAGAGCGAAAAATGGCACTTTGCGGCGGTTTTGCTTTTCTTTTTGAAAGTCTTTGCAAAAATGTTGGTATTGCTGCCGAAGTAATTCACGGGTTTACAAAAGACTATTCGGGAAAAATTGTTAATAGTAAAAAACCAAACCACACTTGGAATGCCGTAAAGATAGATGGGCAATGGCAATTGCTTGATATTACTTGGGCTATAAGTTATGGCAATAATAAAGGCACGGACGACTTTTGGTTTTTCACAAAGCCTTCAAATTTTATTTATACCCATTATCCAATGGAACAAAAATGGACATTGCTTGAGCAGTCTATTTCGTTATCAGAATTTCAAAAACCGCTATAAACTGAAAAAACCTCCACATTGCTGTGAAGGTTTTTGGTTTTGTCTAACAAGCTTGTTACTATGCTTCAGCGTTTGGAACGATAGAAACGTAACTTCTGTTATCTTTCTTTTTGGTGAATTTCACTAAACCATCCACTTGTGCGTGAAGGGTGTGATCTTTACCACCGTATACGTTTTCACCTGGGTGATGCGTATATCCTCTTTGTCTTACAATGATATTTCCAGCAACTGCGGCTTGTCCTCCAAAAATCTTAACGCCTAAACGTTTTGATTCTGATTCGCGACCGTTTTTGGAACTACCAACTCCTTTTTTGTGAGCCATTTTGTTTCGGTTTTAAATATTATACTTCAGTAGGATTATTTTTCAACCCCACCATCTAATCTGTCTTGCAATTCTTTTAGTTCGTCCCACTTACCATCAGCAGCTAATTTAGCTTGCTTTGGCCAAGTATCGGTAACTAAATGTGCTAAGTTTGAACTTGCATCAGAAAGAATAGTTGCGATAGCCTCTGGTTTTGCTTTTGCTACTTTCGCAAAAGTGTCCAATCCGGCAGCAACCATAGCTTCTGCAGCTTTTGGTCCAACACCTTCAATTTTTTTAAGATCGTCGCCTTTAGCTGCTTTTTTAGGAGCGGCTTTCTTAGCTGGTGCTTTAGTTTCGGCTTTTGCTTTTGGAGCAGCAGCCTTAGTTTCTTTTTTGGGAGCAGCTTTTTTTGCTTCTTCCTTTTTAGCAGGGGTAGCTCCTGAAGCTACAATGCTTTCAATTACAATTTCAGAAAGCGCTTGACGGTGTCCGTTTTTAACACGGTATCCTTTACGGCGTTTCTTTTTGAAAACTATAACCTTGTCACCTTTAAGGTGCTTTACGACTTTTGCTCCTATTTGAGCGCCGTTTATAGCCGGGGCGCCAATGGTAATATTGTCTCCGTCACCAATAAGAAGTACATTGTCAAAAGACACTGATTTACCTTCATCAACTGGTAAACGATTAACAAAAACCTTTTGGTCTTTCGCAACTTTTACTTGCTGCCCTGCTATCTCTACAATTGCGTACATAGCGAATCGTTTATAAAATTAGTTAAACTTAAATTTCCCTAACGTTTGCGGCGGCTTTAGCCTCCGAAGCAAACAAGGTTTGCGTAGGGGGCTGCAAATATAATTTTAAAAAAGGAAACGGCAAAGTGTTTTTATTTAATCTTTTCAGAACTAATTGCCCAAGTATTGAAACAGTTATGCTTTTTTTACCACTGACTACTTCATTTATTTCATGGTGTGTCTTTTTCCGTCTTGGGTGTTCCAGGATTTTTTGAGAAGTTGCATAAATGCTAGGGTTAATACTATGGTAGTTGCAAAACTCATAATTAAAACAGAGAGAATTAACATTAATGTTCCTAAGCTGTATTCTAAATTCCAGCGCTCCATAATACCTGCTGCAAATTCTGTGTCTATTTGATACATATAAATAGCCATAAATATGGTGAACAGAATGGAGGCAATTCCGCCAGTAAATAGGCCTACTTCAAAGCCTTTTTCATATTTAAAGTTATTTTCTGCTGTGGCATATTTTTTCATTGCAATGTAAATTCCAAATCCAAAAATTAATCCGTTAATCGAGCTTAACTCAGGATATTGGTGAAAGCCTATTAATTTTAAAAGAAGGAAATATGCAATTAAAGCTATTGCAATCCAAACGCCGTATCGAGAATATACTTTGAACATAATTATTGATTTTACAGTCAAAAGTTACGAAAAGTTGCTGAACCATTTGTAAATGGTTTGTTAACTTTTTGATATTCAGCTGCCGTTTAACTATTTCCACGTAATTGTTTCCATTATTTTGCGCATATCTTCACGGAGGTAAACCACGGCTGGATAAATGGAATCGAAGTTTGGTTTTGCATCAAAATAAAGAGCTCCGTTTAAAAAGTGATTGATGCTATCTGTAACGTAAAACTCTGCTTGGGTTGCGGCATTACCGTTAATCATATAAAACATACCGTACACTTTTTTGTCTGGATTTATGTAAGGTTGCTCGGGGATGCTATTGGCCTTTATTGTATGGTCGTAGGCCAATTTCTGTGCATCTTGCAACAGTGAATCTAAATTGTTATTCCGCACGTCTTGGTAAGTTAAATACAGTGTGGCCTTCATTTTTGGGTACGTGATATTTATGCCACAGTTCTTTTTTTGAACCCGAGTGGTAATTTCATTTACCGAAAAAGCATAGGGACAGTTTGTGTTAATTGTACGGTATTCTGGTTTTGGGTAGTCTAAACGCAACATAGCCGATGGCTTCACCAAGACATCATCTTCACAGGAAATAAAGATGAAAAAACTGGAAATAATAATAAATATGAAGTTATTAAGTTTCAATGGTAAGTTTTATTTGTTTGATGCGTTTGCCTTCAAACGCTTCAATAGTAAACGCATAATTGTGGAAAGATATTATTTCATTTTTCTTCGGAAAGCCTTTTGAAGTTTCTAAAAGAAAACCGGCAAGTGTTTCTGCTTCGCCTTTTTCTTCTTCAAAAATTTCTGGGTTTTCTAATTTTATCACTTTATAAAAATCCTTGAGCGGTGTTTTGCCTTCAAAAACAAAAGTATGGTCGTCTAACTTTGAAAAAATTAAATCTTCATCGTCAAATTCGTCACTTATTTCGCCTACAATTTCTTCAATTATATCTTCCAAAGAAATTAAACCGCTAGTGCCGCCGTATTCGTCAACAACAATGGCGAGATGCATTTTCATTTCTTTGAATTCGTTCAGCAAATCGTCCAGCTTTTTGTTTTCGGGCACAAAATAGGCTTCGCGTTTTAGGGTTTTCCAATCCAGATTTTTTCGATCTGTATAGGGAATTAAATCTTTTACATATAAAATACCCGAAATATGGTCTATACTGTCTTTATAAACAGGAATTCGCGAATAGCCACGCTGAATAATTTCGGGCAATATCTCTTTAAATGTTTGGTCTTCGTTAAGCGCAAAAATATCCATTCGGTTTTTCATTACCTGCTTGGTATCTGTGTTGCCGAAGGTTACAATGCCTTGTAGAATTTTCTGCTCCTCGAAAGTAGTATCTTGATTGGAGAGCTCGAGCGCCTGCGAAAGATGATCTACGCTAATATTCGTTTTTTGCTTGCCGTAGCGATCGTGTAAATACAACGTAGCCGAGCGCATTGGCGTGCTTATTGGTGACAGCAGGGTATCTAAAACATTAAGCGGCTGCGCCATAAAAACAGCGAACGAAATTCTATTGCGATTGGCGTAAATTTTTGGCAGAATTTCTCCAAAAAGCAATATCAGGAATGTTACCAAAACTACCTTTATAAGAAACACTACACTTAATTGAAAATAATGCAGGTTTAAAGAATAGTTCCAATTGCTAAACCAGATAGTACTCAGCGCTTCAAAAAGCAGTACAATAGCGATGTTTATAAAATTATTTGCTACCAAAATAGTGGCTAATAATTTTTTTGGCTTTGCTAATAGCCGTTGTGCAATTGCAAGTTTTTTTGCGATAGATTTCTCTTCATTTGTCTCAAAATCTGTTGAAGTTAATGAAAAGAAAGCCACTTCGGCACCCGAAATAAGGGCCGAACACGCTAAAAGAACAAACAGTAAAACGGTGCTTGTTATTTGGGAAAAATCCAAAACATTAAAAAAATATAGTAAACCAGGGGGTTCCGTGTCCAAGTTATTGGGTTTTAGCCTGCCTACGGGCAAGCAAGTTAAATATTAAAAAGGGAGATCGTCCCCTTCTTCAGAAACTTGATTGTTGTTTTGTGCCGTTGTAGGTTGTGGTTTTTGCGCACTCTGTGATGTATTGTTGCTAGCGTTATTGTTGCTGTCGCCTTTTGGAGATAGAAAGGTGAAATCTGAACAGTGAACCTCTGTGCTATACCTATCCATGCCTTTGTCGTCCTGCCATTTGCGTGTTTTAAGGCGGCCTTCAATATAGACCAAATCGCCTTTTTTCAAATACTTTTCGCAGATTTCGGCAGCTTTATTTCTAACTACAACATTGTGCCATTCGGTGTTGGTAACCCGCTCGTTTGTCTGTTTGTTTGTATAGGTTTCGTTGGTAGCAAGCGGGAAACGGCCCAAGCTGTTTCCGCCTTCAAAATAATGCATTTTTACATCATCGCCAGTATGCCCAATCAACATTACTTTGTTCAATGTTCCACTCATAATTATTGTTTTTTCAATTTGTGCAAAGGTAGATTTTGCGTTTTAAA
This sequence comes from Aequorivita vitellina, assembly GCF_022008365.1. Taxonomy (GTDB): domain Bacteria; phylum Bacteroidota; class Bacteroidia; order Flavobacteriales; family Flavobacteriaceae; genus Aequorivita; species Aequorivita vitellina. The sequence continues at coordinate 133,974 of NZ_JAIRBA010000004.1, read as the reverse complement.
TATACGGAATTTTTAAATTTTAAAATGAATTGAATTCACAGAGTGATATTATATTGCAAAAATTCAGTAATTCTCAAAAAACTCCGAAACAAAATCGGCAATTAAAACGGGAACCGCGTAGTTTTTTACTTCGGAAATGGGAACTGTATTTTCTTTGTCTTCCAATGTTTCAACAATCCAAAAGCGCGTGCTTAAATGTTGATGCGAAAGTTTGTGAATTACTGGTTTTTCATTGAAAAGCGAAATATTTTCGATATTTATTTTTTCAGAAAAAGTTTGAAATTGCGGCAGTTTTTTTAAGGAAGATAGATTTATTTCTTCTGAAGTTTCTATCAGTGGAAATTCGTATAATTTTTGCCAAATTCCTTTGCCAGTTCGCTGTTGCAGTACCGTATGCTCGTTTTCTGAAAGAACAACCAAATAATTGAAAAATCGTTTTTTTACGGGTTTGGTCTTTATTTTCACCGGAAGCACCGCCACCTTGTTCTGCTGAAATGCCACGCAGCTATTATTAAAAATACAGTTTTCGCAATCTGGGTTTTGCGGCACACAGTAGCGCGCGCCAAATTCCATAATAGCTTGGTTAAAAGTACCGGGCTGGTCTTTATCTATTAATTGCTGCGCGAGTTGTTTAAATTCTTTTTGTCCGGTGGTACTATTAATAGGAGTAGAAATACTAAAATGGCGCGAAAGCACACGATATACATTACCGTCCACAACGGCTTCGGGCTGATTGAAGGAGATGCTGGCAATGGCACTGGCGGTATAATCGCCCACGCCCTTAAGCTTTAGCAGGTCTTTGTAGTTGTTTGGAAAAACGCCACGCATATCTTCAGAAATTATTTTTGCGGTGGCGTGCAGGTTTCGGGCTCGCGAATAATACCCCAAACCTTGCCAAAGTTTTAAAACTTCGTCTTCGGGTGCATTTGCTAAATCTTCAATTTTTGGGTAAGCGGCTACAAACTTCAAAAAGTAGGGCAATCCTTGCGAAACTCGGGTTTGCTGCAGCATAATTTCGGAGAGCCATATATGGTAGGGATTGAGTGTATTACGCCACGGCAGCTCGCGTTTATTTTGTATGTACCACGCAATGAGCTTTTTGGAAAAATATGGGGTTATTTTTGGCATTGGGTAAAATTAATCTATATCCTATTAAATTTTAAAGGATTAAGGTTTGAATTATTGATTTTAAAATATGTATATTTGCGGTCTTAAAAAAAATCTAGAAAAGAATAATTAATTAAAATTTATAATAATGACGAAAGCAGATATCGTAGCTAAGATTTCAGAAAGGCTAGGAATGGAAAAGAATGAAGTACAAGCTACAGTTGAAACCTTTATGGAAGAGGTAAAAAACTCTTTAGAAGGTGGCGATAATGTTTATTTAAGAGGTTTTGGAAGCTTTATAATTAAAACAAGAGCGGAAAAAACAGGAAGAAACATTTCAAAAAATACAACTATTAAAATTCCAGCCCACAATATTCCCGCTTTTAAACCTGCAAAAGTATTTGTTGAAGGTGTAAAAACGAACGTGGACGTAAAATAATACTAACCCGTTCCACTGTAGTGGGGCATTAAAACAGACTTTAGTATGCCAAGTGGTAAAAAAAGAAAAAGACATAAGGTAGCGACTCACAAGCGCAAGAAAAGACGTCGCGCTAACCGCCACAAAAAGAAAAAGTAGTTTCTAAACTACTTTTTCTGTTTTAAAAGTGTTTTGGAAAAGGTATCGTTTTGGTGCCTTCTCCAAATAAAACAAACAAAAAACCGTTCTTTGAAAATGAGATTGCAACCACCGGCTTTTGGTTGGGTGTAGTTTCGCCGGATTTTTACATAAAATCTGTGAAAAATATTGTTTAATTAGTCCCGATTTGAGATCGGGGCAACAAAATTAATGTAACGTGAACTACGAATTATTTATTAGGTCCGGTTCACAAGAAGTTGATTTTGCCCTATTAAAAGATGGAAAACTTATAGAGCTTCACAAAGAAGAAGAGGATAATAATTTTACCGTAGGCGACATTTTTCTTGCCAAAATACGTAAAACAGTTCCTGGGCTTAACGCCGCCTTCGTGAATGTGGGCTACGAGAAAGATGGTTTTTTACACTATCACGATCTCGGGCCAAAAATACTTTCGCAATTAAAATTTGTGAAAGCTGTAAGCTCTGGAAAACTAAAGGATTATTCCTTAAAAGAGTTTCCATTCGAAAAGGAGATTGATAAGCATGGCAACTTAAACGATGCTTTAAAAAGCAATCAATCCATTTTGGTTCAAATTGTAAAAGAACCCATATCCACCAAAGGACCACGTATAAGCTCCGAGCTTTCTATAGCCGGGAGATATATTGTTTTGGTTCCGTTTTCAGACCGTGTTTCTGTTTCTCAAAAAATAGAAACCAATGAAGAAAAAGACAGGTTAAAACGCTTAATTACAAGCATTAAACCTAAAGGATTTGGCGTTATTATTCGTACCGTAGCCGAGGGCAAAAAAGTAGCAGAACTGGACAAAGATTTACAGAACCTTATGGATCGCTGGACGGCGATGTGTAAGAAGCTACAAGGGGCGCACCACCCGTCAAAAGTGCTGAGCGAGTTAAACAGGGGAGCCTCTATCATCCGTGATATGTTCAACGATTCATTTTCTGCAATACATATTGACGATGAAACCCTTTACTTGCAAATAAAAGATTATGTGCAGGAAATTGCACCAAAAAAAGACAATATCGTCAAGTTCTATGACTCCAATGTTCCGATGTTTGAAAAATTTGGCATCGATCGGCAGATTAAAACTTCCTTCGGAAAAACAGTATCAGGTAGCAAAGGAGCTTATTTGGTTATTGAACATACGGAAGCAATGCACGTAATAGACGTGAACAGCGGAAACCGAAGTAACAAACAAAAAACACAGGAAGGCACTGCACTAGAAGTTAATTTAATTGCAGCTACCGAGGTGGCCAGACAGTTAAGGTTGCGCGATATGGGAGGAATTATTGTAGTAGATTTTATTGATTTGGCCAATGCCAATCATCGTAAACAACTATACAACCACCTGCGCGATGAAATGAAAGACGATAGAGCAAAACACAAAATACTTCCACCAAGTAAGTTTGGGTTAATACAAATAACCCGTCAACGTGTTAGGCCAGAAATGAATATTAAAACCCGTGAAGAAAATCCCAGTAATGTGATTGACGGAGAAATTGAAGCACCTATCATTGTTGTAAATAGAATAAATGAAGAGGTTAAGCGCCTTTTTACAAAAGACTATAAAAAGATTACACTTAATACCCATCCTTTTATAGCTGCATTTTTAACAAAAGGTTTCCCAAGTGTGCGAACCAAATGGTTTTTGGAGCATAAAAAGTGGATAAAAATTCAACCTCGCGATGCGTATACGTATCTCGAATATCACTTTCACGATAAAGATGGTGAATTAATTAAATAACCAAAACCTCTTTTGAAGGCTACTTCAAAAGAGGTTTTTTTATGCACTCTTCTTACTGTCAATAGTGGTTAATTTTTTATAACGATTGTAATGGTTATAAAAATTTCTTTGTGAACTTTGTGGGAAACATTGCGTCCTCTTACGTTTATATTTTCATTAAATTGTCTATATAAAAGTAAACATAAAGTGAAAATGAATCAATTTATAAATAATTGAATACTCCCAAAACATATACAGTTGAAGAAGCCAAAAGACGGTTGGAGCGCTACTGTGTTTACCAAGAACGCTGCCATAAGGAAGTTCAGCAAAAACTCTATGAAATGCGGATGATTCCTTTGGCGATAGATGAAATAATTGATCATTTACTACGACACAATTTTTTAAACGAAACCCGCTTTGCACAAGCTTTTGCCCGCGGAAAATTTAGAACCAAAAAGTGGGGAAGAAACAGGATTATAAATGAGCTGAAACGTCGCGAAATTTCAAAATTTAATATTAAAATTGCTTTAAAGGAAATTCCAGATTCAGAATACTACAAAACTTTTGAAGTCTTGGCAGAAAAGCGATTGCAGCAATTGGCTTCAGAAGAAAATCTTCAGAGAAAACGCAAAAAACTGGCAGACTATCTTTTTTATCGGGGATGGGAAAGTGAGCTAGTCTATGCAAAAGTGAATGAACTTTCAAAGTAATAAAAAGAATGTAAGCTAAACTTGACATATTAAAAGAATTTCTTTTATATTTGTGTAAATAAAACTTTACATAAAATCAAATTCACTTTACTTATGAAAACAGAACAAAGCGAGTGGAGAACTTCCACAAAAAAAAATACAAGACATTTAGGTTACTGGGCCGCAGCTTGGGTAGTATCCATGGCTGTTGCTTCCTTTGGTCACATATATTTTTGGAAAGACAATACTGTATTAACCATTTTATTTATAGCAATAAACACCGCAATAGGAGTGGGAATGATTTTGATGAATAGAAAATACAATAATAACTTAGATGAAATGCAGAGAAAAGTAAGTATGGATGCTATGGCCGTTGCTTTGGGCGTTGGTATAGTTGGAGGTTTGAGTTATTCTTTGTTAGATCAAGCAAATGTTATTGCTTTTCATGCTGATATATCCCATTTAGTGATGCTTATTGGCTTAACGTATATAATAGCAATTTTTGTTGGTACAAATAGATACAAATGAAGAACAAAATAAAAGTACTTCGCGCAGAACATAATATGACCCAAGCCGAACTTGCTATAAAAGTACAGGTGTCACGCCAGACTATAAATGCAATTGAAAAAGGAAAATTTGACCCTAGTTTGCCGCTGGCATTTAAAATTTCTAGGTTATTTAAATTACCTATTGAAAGTATTTTTTTCGACCGATAGCTACAGTGGCGCGGTCTGTAGCAGCGGTTAAATATATGTAATCGAGAAATGATGATAAACCCAATGTTTCATACAGTCATAATCTGTTTTTAATCGCACATTACTCATTAAATATTGAACGAAGCGCCAATATTTAATGAAACCTGATTGTGCAATTTTTCGGCAGGAGTTAACGTATTTGTGTTGTATTTTGAAATTGGGATGCTCATTTCGGTAAAAACCCCAAAACCACTTGTAAAGAAATAGCGCGCTCCCAAATGGCCGCCAAAGTTTTTTAAACTTGCGTAAAGACCGGGGTACACATCAAAATTTTCATTCACATTTAAAACATTTCCGAGGTTTGCATTAAAGCGGACTCTCAAGTCAAAGCGATCTTTAAATTCAGCGAAAGGAACATCTTTGCCTTCTGTATTTCTTACTTTATCAATTCCTAAAAGATATGCGGAAGCGATACCGAGTGAAATATTTTCACCTACGCCAAAGTCTAAACTCCCAGTAATTCCGGTGCCATTGTCTTGAAGATTTGCACCAATTTGAAATTTTACATCGCCTTTTCCCGAATAAGCTTGCGAAAAAATAGTGTGACAACACAGCAGGGTAATTATTACAACGAAATATTTCATAATAAAGGTATTTTAAAGAAAGATACTACTTATTACGAAATTACAACGATTTATTAGTGCGAACGATGGCTTGTTCGTTTTTCCAATCAATCCACTTTTGCCCTTTTATTTTTCGCATAAACTGGTCTAAATACCGCATAATAGCAATGTTATAAACAGCTTTTGCTAGGTTTTTAGGGTTTCTGGCAATTGCGCGTAAACTCATAGAAAAACCAGGCGTAATGTAGCGCATATAGTGCCAATAGCCTTCGGGCATATACAAAACATTCCCGTGTTCTAAATTAGCGGTGAAACCTTTTGCTTTTTTTAGTGCAGGCCATTTGTCGTAATCGGGGTTATGAAAATCTATATCTTCTCGGGTTATTAAGGAATGCGGAATTTTATACAGATAATCATTCTGTTTTTGGTCAAAGAGAATCACTTCTTTTTTTCCTTGAAAGTGAAAGTGAAAAATATTCGCCAAATCAATGTCATAATGCATAAATGTGTACGAATCTTTTCCGCCGAAAAACAGCATTGGTAAGCCTTTCATCAGTTTCAGTCCAAAATCAGGGTAGGAGAAATCTTTTTGAAGTTGTGGCACTTCCTTTAAAATATTCCACAGAAAAATGCGGTATTTGGTGGGTTCCTTTTTAAGCAGCTCAACATATTCCTTCATTTTCATTTCGGCGTGCGGCTCGTTAAAACCATCTTTATGGCTTACGGGGCGGTTGTCGTAAAGCGGCACCGTTTTATCTCCTGCAACCTCCGCCATATAATCTAAGTCCCATTTGCTAACAGCGGGCCAGTCCTCAACAAACCTCTCGATAACAACTGGCTTTTGGGGCTTAAAATAATTTTTTAGAAAATCTTCTTTGGTAATAGTTTTTACCTTGTTTATCTTCTGTAACTGCATAATCTTTTGGGTTGAAACAAAGCTACGAATCTCTTTTAATTGGAGAAAGGGGTATTAATATAACTTTAAGTATTTTGATTTCTGAAAGTATTACTTTTAGAAGTATTTTTATTTAACTAACTAAAAACTGCCACATTATGGAATTTACAGATTTTGCAATACGAGTTTTCTGTGCCTTGACAGCAGGATTTTTTATAGGAATTGAACGGGAATATAAAAAGAAACATGCGGGTTTAAAAACCAATATGTTGGTGGCTTTAGGAGCTGCCATTTATGTGCTAATATCCTTAAAATACGCCCATCGCGATTACACAGATATTACGCGGGTATTAAGCCAAGTTGTGATTGGAATAGGTTTCTTGGGCGCTGGCACAATTCTAAAAAGAAATGGAGAAACTATTGAAGGTCTCACAACGGCTGCAACTATTTGGTGTAGCGCTGCTGTTGGTTGTCTGGCGGCCTTTGGGCTTTATTTAGAACTTGTACTTATTACCGTAATTGTGGTCGTGGTTAATTTTATTTTTGGCATACTGGATTCTAAGATTAAAAAGAAGAATGATGACAATACTGCCAAATAAAAATCCCAAACTCCATTACAATGGAATTTGGGATTTTATATTTTTTTGAAATTTGCTTCAGCTTAATCTGCTAAAACCATTACACGGTTGTTGTTGCATTCAACAGTTCCTCCAGAAATATGAAGAACCCATTTGCCATCTTCTTGGCTGAATTTATTCTGAAAACCCTCAGCAATAGTTGGGTTTCCTTTAAATTTCACTTTACCTTCCTGTAAAACGGAAACGATAGGAGCGTGGTTATTTAACATTTGAAATTCTCCATCTACGCCTGGAACCGTCACGCTTTCTACTTCACCAGATACTAGAGATGCTTCGGGGTTTACTATTTCTAAGTACATTCTTTTTAATTATGAATTATGAATTATGAGCTATGAGCAACGCTGCACTCATAACTCATAACTCTGAACTTGTTTTAAGCTTCAGCAAGCATTTTCTCTCCTGCTTCAATAGCTTCTTCAATGGTTCCTTTAAGGTTGAAGGCAGATTCTGGAAGGTGATCTAATTCGCCGTCCATAATCATGTTGAAACCTTTGATAGTTTCTTTAATATCTACCAAAACTCCTGGAATACCAGTAAACTGCTCTGCTACATGGAAAGGCTGAGAAAGGAAACGCTGGACACGACGTGCGCGGCCTACTGCCATTTTATCTTCTTCAGAAAGTTCTTCCATACCAAGAATCGCGATAATATCTTGTAATTCTTTATAACGCTGTAAAAGCTCTTTTACTCTTTGTGCACAACTATAGTGTTCTTTTCCAAGAATGGCTTCGGTAAGAATTCGTGAAGTAGAATCCAATGGATCTACCGCTGGATAAATACCAAGCTCAGCAATTTTACGCGAAAGTACCGTTGTAGCATCCAAGTGAGCAAATGTTGTTGCAGGCGCTGGATCCGTAAGGTCATCCGCAGGTACGTAAACCGCCTGTACAGATGTAATAGAACCTCTTTTAGTTGAAGTAATACGTTCTTGCATCGCACCCATCTCTGTTGCCAAAGTTGGCTGGTAACCCACCGCAGAAGGCATACGCCCAAGTAGTGCAGAAACCTCAGAACCTGCTTGTGTAAAACGGAAAATATTATCTACGAAGAAAAGAACGTCTTTCCCTTGACCTTCGCCAGCTCCGTCACGGAAGTACTCAGCTATAGTCAAACCTGAAAGCGCAACACGTGCACGTGCTCCAGGGGGCTCATTCATCTGTCCGAATACGAAAGTAGCTTTAGATTCCTTCATTGCAGCTTTGTCAACTTTTGAAAGATCCCATCCACCATTTTCCATTGAATGCATAAAGTCGTCTCCGTATTTTATAATACCAGACTCAAGCATTTCACGTAGTAAGTCGTTTCCTTCACGCGTACGTTCTCCCACACCCGCAAATACTGAAAGACCACCGTGGCCTTTCGCAATATTGTTAATCAACTCTTGAATAAGTACCGTTTTACCTACACCAGCACCACCAAAAAGACCAATTTTTCCACCTTTTGCATAAGGCTCAATAAGGTCGATTACTTTAATACCTGTAAAAAGAACTTCGGTAGAGGTTGAAAGATCTTCAAATTTTGGAGCTTCGCGGTGAATTGGAAGTCCAGCATCGCCAGCTTTTGGCAGGTTTCCAATACCGTCAATAGCATCGCCAATTACGTTGAAAAGACGGCCGTAAACAGCATCGCCGATTGGCATTTGGATAGGGGCTCCAGTGGCAACAGCATCTACACCACGGTTTAAACCGTCAGTAGAGTCCATTGATATCGTGCGAACCATGCTCTCGCCAATGTGCGATTGAACTTCAAGAACCAAAAGGTTACCATTGTTGTTTACCTCTAATGAGTCGTATATTTTTGGAAGTTCCGATCCGCTATCAAACGCAACGTCAACTACCGGGCCAATAATCTGTGCAACTTTTCCTATGCTTTGTGACATGAGTAACTGTTTATTTTATAGTTATCTAAGGGCGAAAAAACCACCCCTATTTTGAACGGTGCAAAGATAGTTTTTTCTGGATGATAATTGCAATGGAATGTTTAAAAAATTTGGGGTTCATTGTAAAGCGTGATATCAAGATTTTAATTCGGGTTAAGTATAGTAAAAATAGGGCTTAATCCTTTTAATTAATAAACGTCTATCGGTAGTTAATTCGATAGTTTGCGCGAAATATTTTAAAACAGAAGCAAAATGAGCAAATAACAAAAACGGTTTAATCTACATGGTAGCTTAAACCGTTTTATAATTTCTAAAACTGTATTTTTCTTCTTTAAAAGTATCTATTCAACAGTAACAGATTTCGCCAAATTTCTTGGTTGATCTACGTTTCTGCCCAACATTACCGCAATATGGTAAGAAAGCAATTGCAGTGGAATGGTAGTTAACAGTGGCGTTAGAGCTTCCGTAGTATGTGGAACTTCCATAACGTAATCTGCCATTTCTTTTACCACCGTATCTCCTTTTGAAACCACGGCAATAATTTTTCCTTTTCTAGCTTTTATTTCTTGAATGTTGCTTACAACTTTATCGTAATGGTCGCTTTTTATTGCAATAACCACAACGGGCATCTGTTCGTCTATCAAAGCAATTGGTCCGTGCTTCATTTCGGCAGCTGGATAGCCTTCTGCGTGAATGTATGAAATTTCTTTTAGTTTTAAAGCGCCTTCCAAAGCTACTGGAAAGTTGTAACCTCTTCCCAAGTAAAGGAAGTTTCTTGCATCTTTAAATACGGCTGAGATTTCTGTAATTTTATCGTCCGTTTTTAATGCCTCTTCAACTTGATTAGGAATTAGTTCCAATGCCCGTAAGTAAAGCATAAAATCGCTTTGGCTAATAGTGCCTTTGGCTTTTGCCAAACGCAAAGCCATCATTGTTAAAACCGTTATTTGTGTGGTAAATGCTTTTGTAGAAGCAACCCCAATTTCTGGTCCCGCATGCGTATACGTTCCAGTGTGCGTTTCTCTGGAAATTGTAGAGCCGACTACATTACAAACCCCGTAAACGAAAGCACCTTTTGACTTTGCAAGTTTTATTGCGGCCAGTGTGTCTGCTGTTTCACCACTTTGAGAGATGGCAATTACAACATCTTTTTCTGAAATTATTGGATTGCGATAACGGAATTCGGAAGCGTATTCTACCTCAACTGGAATGCGTACTAAATCTTCAAAAATATATTCGGCAACTAAGCCTGCGTGCCACGAGGTTCCGCAAGCAACAATTATAATGCGGTCTGCGTTTGTAAATTTTTCTATATAATTTTCGAGTCCGCCCAGTCTCACTATGCCTTGGTCTGCGAGTAATCTGCCTCGGTAGGTGTCTTTAATAACTGAAGGCTGCTCGAATATTTCTTTAAGCATAAAATGATCGTAGCCGCCTTTTTCAATTTGCTCCAAATTAAGTTGAAGTTCTTGAATATAAGGAGCTACAACAATATCGTCTTTTATTTTGCGTACTTTAACATCGCGCCCTAGACGTATAATTGCCATTTCATCATCTTCTAAATAGATAGCATTGTTTGTGAATTCTATGAATGGTGAAGCATCGCTGGCAACAAAAAACTCGTCATCGCCAATACCAATTGCTAATGGACTGCCCAGTTTTGCAACTACGATTTCGTTAGGTTTCTTTTTGTCGAAAAGTGCTATTGCGTAAGCTCCTACCACTTGGTTTAAAGCAATTTGCACAGCTTTTCCAAGTTTTACGTCTTCTTTAATTTGAATATCTTCAATAAGGTTTACTAAAACTTCGGTGTCTGTATCAGACTTAAAAGTGTAGCCTCTGTTCAGCAACTCTTTTTTAATTGAGCCGTAATTTTCAATTATACCGTTGTGTATTATAACTAAGTCGCCGCTGTTAGAATAATGTGGGTGGCTGTTTACATCGTTTGGAATTCCGTGGGTTGCCCATCGGGTATGCCCTATGCCCAAATTACCAGTGCGGTTAATGTTTTTTTCTGCTTTCTCTTCTAGACTTGCAACTTTACCTTTGGTTTTGCACAATTGAATGTCTGTGCCGTCAAAAAGTGCAATTCCAGCACTGTCATAGCCTCTGTATTCTAAACGTTTTAATCCGTTAAGAATTATTGGATATGCTTCTCTTTTGCCAATATAGCCTACAATTCCACACATATTCTACTTTTAATTTGGTTCGGTATAATAAATTTGAAGTTTTAATCGCTTTTCTTGGTTTGGCGATGCATTTCCGTGGAGAATGGTTCCTTCTGGAGAAACAACTGTACTTGAAGGAATTTCAGAAATACTTGGTTCCATTGGGTTCAGTAGTTTTTGAGTGGTGCGGGTAAGCACGTTTTGTGAAACCACAATTCCTAAAGGCACATTTGTACTGTCATTATTTATTAAATTGCTAATGTGCTTCGTGATTTTTAACTTATAATATTCGCCATTGCCATCGCTTCCTCTCTGCAACTTGCCGTAATGATTTGTAATTGCATCAATAGGTTCTAAACCATCTGTTGGGTCTTGATTGTAATCTGCCAAAACATTGCTGTTTTTTAAATCGTAAATTACAATTCTTTCGGGTTCTGTAGCGCCGCCAACCATTAAATCTTGATTTACATATAATATTAGATTCGCTTCGTTAATGAGCCATTTTTTATCGCGAAGTGTTTCAAGTTGATCTGCCACTCCATTGTTGTCATTATCTTTTCCGAAGAGTTCTATAACCGAAATTATACCATCGCCACCACGCAAATATAGGTTTTCGTTTCCGGTTTCAATATTTGGATTTTCTACTGCAGTTTCTATTTGAGATGGAAGTTGATTTGTGAATGTGTTTACACTTATACCTCCATTAAAATTTAATTTAAAAGTGCCGTTTTCGCGCTCATCATCATCATTTTTAAAGTTGTAATAAATCGTGACAAAAGCTTTGGAAGCATCAAAAATAAAAAGACTTCCATTATCTGTAGTTGAATTTACATCAAAATATAGACCTCTTAAAAAGTTTTTAAAGTTGTTGCTGTTGCGCAATTCGGGAGTTCCTTCCATATCAATTATATTGGTTTGGAAGAAAGTGGAGTCTAATTTTACGCGTAATCCGGGTGGGATTTTAATTTCGTTTTCTTCACCTTCATTAAAAAGATAGCCGTTTTTTGTGGGAATAAAATCGGTTACTGTAGCAAGCTCTTCGCCTTTGTAGTCTTCAAAAAGTGGGCCTTGATTTGAATAATAATTTTGAAATTCCTCAAAACCAAAATCTGGATCGTATTCTCTTAGAAAATACTTTGATTGATATATTGAAAGGTTTATTGGTGTGGTCCCGTATATTGAATCGAGTTCGTAAGTGGTAACACTGTCCACCGTAGTTTCGGTACTATAATAGGGCAAATAAACAAATACACTATCTACAACAGCACTGTCTCCAAATTTAGGATCGTTACTTTCCAGTGTAAGCTGGCTCAATAAATCTACTGTAGATTTGCCGTAAACAGGGTCGTTGTAAACACCAAATTGATAGGAAGGTAATCTATTGCTCTGCACGGGCCCCATTTTTCTGCTGTATGATATAACGGTTTGTGAGTCGTCTAGAATTCCATTCGGAATTTCTGTTCCTAATAATTCAGAACCAATAAGAGAGGTTTCTTTCTGGCAGGAAGAAAACGCAATAATTATAAAAAAAATAGCGCCAACGATTGGCAACAAGTTATTGATTTTCATTTGCATACAATGTTTATTTTTTTGAAAATAGGTTGTGCCTAAGTTGTTTAAATTGGTTGTTGTGTAAAGTAACGGGGAAGAATATCCATTAGTGCTTTAAAAAGGTTTGTGCGTTAAAATATTTCCGAGACATTTTAACCAAAATCATAATCGAAATTTATTCTAATACTTTCGAGCTGTAAAAATCTAAATATGCTTGCGAAAAATTTTCCATATTATTATACTTTAACACTGGTTTGTCCATAGTGTTAATAAAATCATCAAGTTCTGTTGGAATATCTTCAGAAGCGATAATGACAGCGTCTGAATTTTTAATTGCAATCTTCATTAGGTTAATATAACTCGGGTCTTCAAGTTCTGTTATTGCATCGTCATCAATAGCGTCGTACCTAACTTTTTCAATAGTATTTTTAGCTAACGAACCTTCAAAACCGGTATTGTACACAGAGGTAACAATTTTACTGTTTTCAAACAACGGTTCGTTTCCGTAATAATTGCGAAGGTACAATGGCAAAAAAGCAGCCAACCAACCGTGAACGTGAATTATATCTGGCGCCCAATTTAATTTTTTAACTGTTTCAATAACACCTTTGGCGAAGAAAATTGCGCGTTCGTCGTTGTCTTTATAAAAGTTGCCTTCCTCATCGGCATAGGTAGCTTTTCTTTTAAAATAATCTTCATTGTCAATAAAATATACCTGAATGCGCTCTTTTGGGATTGACGCTACTTTAATTATTAAGGGCATATCTAGGTCGTTAATCACCAAATTCATGCCCGAAAGTCGAATTACTTCGTGCAATTGGTGCCTTCTTTCGTTAATATTGCCATAGCGGGGCATAAAGATTCTAATCTGTCCGCCATTATTGTTAATCATTCTGGGAGCTTCAAACGACATTGAAGAAATCTCGGTCTCGGGAAGATAGGGTATTACCTCTGAAGACACATACAAGACTCTTTTATCTTTCATCTATTAGATTTTTAAAAGTTATTTGCAATTTGCCTCAATAGCATCGAGGCATTTAAAAACACGCAAAATTACGAAAATTTATGTAGATTGTCTTTAATATATTAATTTTGCCCGCTCTTAAACCAATTTTATGGTAATACATACCCAGAAAGAAACCTTGGTGCAAGCCTTGTCTTCAATAAAAAAAAATGACAAAATAGGCTTTGTGCCAACAATGGGCGCATTACACAACGGGCATATGTCTTTGGTTAATAAGGCTTTAGAAGAAAACAGCCTTGTGGTTGTTAGCATTTTTGTAAACCCAACTCAGTTTAATAATCAGGCCGATCTTAAAAAATATCCACGTACGCCTGACGATGATATTTCGTTATTAAAAAGTGTAAAAGGTGAAATAATTGTGTATTTCCCAGAGATTTCAGATTTATATGAAGATGCTATAACTGCAAAAAAATATAATTTCGGCAATCTTGAAAACGAAATGGAAGGCAAACACAGAAAAGGACATTTTGACGGAGTTGGTACAGTTGTTAGCAAGCTTTTAAAAATTGTAAAGCCAGATACTGCCTATTTTGGCGAAAAGGATTTCCAGCAATTACAGATTGTAAAAAAATTGGTAACTATTGAAGAGCTTCCCGTAAAAATAGTGGGATGCCCAATTTTAAGAGAAGAAAACGGACTTGCAATGAGTTCGCGTAACAAACGACTAAGCGAAACACAATTTGACGAAGCCGCAGTTATTTATAAAATATTAAAAGAAGTGCAACAAAAGTTTGCGTCAACATCAATAACAGATTTAAATGCTATGGTTGCGGAACGATTTTTGCAAAACCCAAATTTAAAATTAGAATATTTTGAAATCGCCGACGAAGAAACACTTAAAACCGCAACACACAAAAATTCTAAATCAAAATACAGGGCTTTTGTGGCAGTGTTTGCGGGCAAAGTTAGGCTGATAGACAATATCTCATTAAATTAATATCTTTGCACCATGCAAATACACGTAGTAAAATCTAAAATCCATAGAGTAAAAGTTACTGGCGCCGATTTAAATTATATTGGCAGCATTACTATTGACGAAGATTTAATGGACGCTGCCAACATTATTGAAGGCGAAAAAGTTCAAATAGTTAATAATAACAATGGCGAAAGACTAGAGACATACGCCATTCCCGGCCCACGAAATAGTGGCGAAATCACACTAAACGGTGCCGCAGCAAGACGCGTAGCGCCAGGCGATGTGCTTATACTTATTACTTACGCAATTATGGAAATTGAAGAAGCAAAAGTTTTTAAACCCGCTTTGGTTTTTCCGAACGAAGAAACAAACTTACTTCGCTAATTTGAGCCGCTCCCTTTCAAAGTTTTTACAGATAACCGTTCCGCTAGGTTTGGGGGTTTTTCTTATTTGGTATATTTATCAATCTTTCACGCCACAACAACTTGCCGAAACACAAAAATATTTTACAGATGCTAATTATGGCTTTGTGTTGCTATCGGTAGCGCTCAGTGTTTTAAGTCATATTTCGCGTTCTTACCGATGGAGTTTTATGTTAGAACCATTGGGGTACCGCACTAAAATAGCCAATAATTTTATGGCTGTTTCGGTAGCTTATTTAATGAACATTTTTATTCCGAAAAGTGGCGAATTTTCGAGGGGTATAATTTTAGATAAATACGAAGGCGTACCATTTCAAAAGGGATTTGGAACCATTATTTCTGAAAGAATCGTAGATTTAATATTTCTGCTTTTATTTACTGCTTTGGCCTTGACAATTAAATTTGATGTGCTTTATGATTTTGTGGTAGGTAGCATACCCTCTTCACTTTTATACATTGTTATTTTCGGAATTATTTTTGGCGCGATAAGTATTCCGCTGTACGTTAAATTTTCAAAATCGAATATTAACAGAAAGTTGAAAAACTTTGTAATAGGCCTAAAAGACGGCGTTTTTAGTATTCTGAAAATGCGCAAAAAGGGTGCTTTTTTATTGCATTCTTTCATAATTTGGGGATTGTACTTACTTTCTTTTTATACAGCAATGCATGCTTTGCCCGAAACTGCCCACATTCAATTAGACACTATTATTATTGCGTTTGTGGTAGGTAGTTTTACTTTCGCATTTACAAATAGTGGTTTTGGCACCTATCCGGCTGCCATCGCTGGTGTTTTGGCCATTTTTGGGGTGGCCACAACTGTGGGTGTTGCGGTGGGTTGGATTGTTTGGATTTCCAATATTAGCTCAATCGTTTTCTTCGGGGTGATTTCGCTGGTAATGCTTCCTATTTATAATCGAAAACGACTTAAATTATAATCTTTTTGAAATAATATTTTCACTTCAGAAATTTTACAATTTCAAAATTTCATACCTTTCCTCGAAATTCAAAAAAAATTAGAGCGATGAAAAATATTTTTTTATTGGTGGTAGGAGTACTGTTCTGTAATGTTTCATTTTCACAAATTATTTACGAAGAATTCAACTCTACCAGACTCGACCAATCACGAAGATTGAAGATTCAACTTCCTCGAAATTACGATACGAACGTAGATAAAAAATATCCTATTGTACTGGTGCTAGATGCAGATTATCTATTTGAGCCAGTGGCAGGAAATGTAGATTATTTCAGTTATTGGGAAGACATGCCAGAATCTATAGTTGTGGGCGTTATGCAGGGCGATTCGCGTTATTTTGATTGTGCTTACGACGACCAAACATTTTTTCCGGACGATAAGGGGTCACGTTTTTTCGAATTTATTGGGTTGGAATTAATTCCGTATATCGACAAAAAATACCGCACAGCTAAATTTATTATTGGTGTTGGACACGATTTTACGGCTAATTTTTTAAACTATTACCTCTTTAAAGATCCACCGTTACTAAATGGTTATATAAATTTAAGTCCAGATTTGGCACCTATGATGGAGCAGCGACTGGTAGAACGCATTCCGCAAGTACAACAAAAAATATTTTACTATTTGGCCACAGGAACCGACGATATTAAAGGTTTGATGGAATCGGCAGAAGAATTGAACAAAAACTTGAGCCCTTTAAAGAGCAATTCATTTAGTTACTATTACGATAATTTTGAAGGTGCAACACATTATTCATTAGGTGGACGAGGCATTCCAAATGCACTTGAAAAAATATTTTCGGTCTATAGGCCCATCAGCAAAAAGGAATATTCTGAAGTTTTATTAAAATTAAAAACTCCGGTTAGCCAATATCTTTTAGACAAATACAAGGTTATTGAAGATCTTTTTGGAATAACTAACAACATTCGGGTTAACGATTTTATTGCCACGGCTACAGCTTCAGAAAAATTAAAACAGTGGGAATCATTACGCGAAATAGCCACTTTAGCCAAAAAACAATACTCAGAAACCGTACTTGGCGATTACTACCTTGGCCGTTATTACGAAGAGACTGGCGAACCAAAAAAAGCGATGAAAATATTTCAGGGAGCTTTTGATAAACAAGAAGTAGATTTTATTACAATAGATATACTACTAGACCGAGCAGATAAAATAAAACGCGATTTTGGCTATTAAATTAAAGTTCTTTTATAATAAACCTATGTTCATACGCCCAAGTATTGAGCGCATTTGAAACTGTATTATCAATATCTAATTTCATTATAATATTGCTTCTGTGTTTTTCTACGGTGCGCACAGAAATAAATAACTTTTCGGCAATTTCGCTACTGCTTAATTGTTGCGACACCAGTTTTAAAATTATTTTTTCTGATGAAGTTAAATTCTTCATTCTTCGTAAATCTTCTGAAACAATTTCCAGTGAGGTCGCTTCAAAGGAGCGGCTAAAGTACGTTTCATTTTTTAACACACGTTGAAAGCACATTTCGACCTCTGAAAAAGAATCTTCTTTTAATAAATACCCACTAATTTGAAGTGCCCGGGCTTGCGATATATATTCGGTTTCCTTATGAAAGGAAAGAACAATAAACTTGGTTGCTACTTCTTTTTGCTTCGCCATTTTAATTACGTCGAAGCCGGTTAAAATTGGCATGTCAATATCCAACAATGCGAGGGTGGGATTATGGACTAAAATCTTTTCTAAAGCTTGCATCCCGTCTGTAGCTTGACCTACAACATTATAATTATTGTCTAAAAGTTCGTCGTAGAGTCCTTTTAAAATCATAGGGTGGTCATCTGCGATAACAATGGAGATATTACTTTTTTCAATCATTTATAGTGGAATTGTTAGGGTTATTTGTGTGCCTTTATTTATTTGGCTTTTAATTTCAATCTTTGAATTTAAAATCTTTGCGCGTTCCCTTAATGTTTTCATTCCTAAACTTACATTGGTTTTTACCTTTTCGGCAATTTCAAAACCCTTGCCGTTGTCGGCAATTATTGTTTCAATGGTATTATTTCTTTTTTCAATAGTTACGGAACCAGCTTTTGCTTCGGCATGTTTAACCATGTTATTGAGCACTTCTTGAATTATCCTGTACAAATGTAAGGAGGCTTCTTTGCTTATTAAATTGTCTATATCTTCAATTTGATGGGTGAAAAAAATATTTGTATTTGCATCTACTTCATTAATCATATTTTTAATAGCAGCGGTTGGTCCTAAACGCTCTAATGTGGAAGGATGAAGACCTCTAGATATCGCGCGCAATTCGTCTAAAGTATTTGTAGCTAAAACCTCCATTTCTTTGTTTTCAATATTTTTAGTTTTCTTGGTAAGAAGCATGAGTTTTTGCCCAACACTGTCGTGAAGCTCTCGGGCAACTCTGGTGCGTTCTTGCTCCTGGGCTTTGATTAAATTGTGTGTGTAAATTTCGTTTCGTTTGCGTTCTATTTTACTGCGGTAATAGAAAAAAGTGAATACCCCTACCGTAATAAGAGAGACGATAGTAACCCAAAAAAACCAGGTCTTCCAGAATGGAACCTTAATTGTAAATGAATATTGATATGGCTGAGGTTGCCAAACACCATCGCCGTTGTTTGCTGTAAATTCAAAAGTGTAATTGCCTGGAGGTAAGTACGAGAAAACTACGTTCGGGTTTGTTGTTGAATCAGACCAATTGTTTTCATCACGAAGTCCTTTCATTCGGTATTTATACTTCGTTTTTTCGGGATTGGTGAATGTAATGGCTTCCATTGAAAAACTTAAATAGTTTTTTTGGTATGGTAAAACAACGCCATTTTCTGTTCGGTAGATACTATCGTTAAACGGTTCTGAAAATAAGTGAATTTCCGCTAGATTTAACTTTGGGGGCTTTTTATTGGGTATAAAATTGTTTTCATTAAAGGCTATTATTCCATTTAACGACGAAGCCAAAACTGTTTTGTTCTGTGTAATAAGAAGTGAATTATAATCTATGTCGTTTTCTAAAAAATGCGGTGTAGTGTTGTAATATTTCGCTATTATGGTATCTTTTTTTAATAAAGATTCCAGATTTACTTTAACTAATAACGCTCTGCCTGCCAACCATAAATCGTTTCCATCTATTTCTAAGGCGCGAAAATATTTTAAACCAGCGAAACGACTCAAGCTAAAGGTTTGTATTTTAAAATGGTTATTTTCAAGGCGTATGTAGTATAGATTTTTTTCACTGCCGGCGATAATTTCGTTGGCTCCAATTGAGGCAATGCTTCTAAAATCGCTATGCTCTTTGGGGTCTAAGCCCGGAATTATATCTAATTTATTATTCTTAATTTGGTACAATCCACTTATTTTACAAAGCAAATAGCGATCGCCAATAGCTTCAATGCCAATCGATTTTTTAGATTTTATGTAAAAAATAGAATCTTTTGAAAGAACTTTTATTCTGTCTGTTTCAAATAGAAGGGTGTTGTTGCGGTCTTTATAAATTAAATTGTAGTCGCCTTCATCAACGAGATTTGAACTTGATTTACTCGCAGCATGTTCATAAACTGCATTGCCTGTGTTATACAATAGGTTGTCTTCTGCAGTGACAAATAGATTTTTTATTGAGCCATTTTTGGTTATTTGGCGAATGTTTTTTTTCTCGTCAATAATAGCAACACCATTATTCGTAGCGATAACTATTTCTCCTTTCCATTCCACTATGTCGTTAACCGCTATTACACCTTGACTGTCATCATAAATTTTATAGGCGGTGTCTCTAAACCGAATAATCCCTTCGCCATAAGAGGTCATCCAGTGGTTGCCTTCAGAATCTTTAATGGTTTGGTAAATATATTTAGAAGGCAGACCCTGTGCTTCATTTATTATTTTTAAATGGCCTGTTTTTTTATTAAAAATACCAAAACCATTCCCCTCAAAACTTAAAAACAATTCATTTTCATTTTCTTCTAAAATTCCATAAATGCGGTTTTTGTCAAAATCTTCAGGATTGAATTTGTATATAAAAAGTTGGCCATCTGTTATTTTATAGAGTTCGCCATAAGCGCCTACCCAAACATTTTTAGCACGATCTACTAATACCGAATAACAAATATTATTAATGCCGTGCTTTTCGCTAAAAACATTTTCAATTTTTAACGGATTTAAAGTGAGTTTATAAATACCGTGGTCTGTGGAAGCTAGATAAATAGTATTTGTATCAAACCACGCAGCTTTTTGTATTCCCGAAAATTTATTTCCTGCACTGTTTTTGAACAAAAGCTCCAATTTGCCATTTTTATAACTGGCAAATCCTTCTATAAAAAAAATATAAATAGTGCCGTCTGCCGCTTCAAGTATAGCAGTTGCCGCACCAAGTTCATTAAAATCTATACCCTTTGGATTAGTAATTTTACCAGCATCAATTATGCTCACACCTTTATCTAAGGTGCCTGCCCAAATACGACCTTTTGAATCTTCAAAAAGACTAAAAATAATATTTGAGGCGAGCCCGTCTTCGGTAGCGTAATTTTTAAAAGTGGTTCCGCTAAAGCTACTTAATCCAGCGGTGGTACTTATCCAAATTCGGTCGTCTTTAGCTTGTAGAATTGCAAAAGTCTCATTGTTTATAAGGCCTTCCTCTATTTTGTATTTTTTAAATTGATATCGCTGAGCGGTTGCATGCATTGAGCAAACACACACAAATAATAATGTGAGGAATAAGCGTATCATTTAGCGAAGTTTCTACCGTAAATATATTTAATTTAGCCGAACTATTATGGCTAAAACTAAAACAACATTTTTCTGTCAAAACTGTGGCGCCCAATATGCTAAGTGGCAAGGGCAGTGCAACGCCTGTAAAGAATGGAATACCATTGCCGAAGAGGTAATTCAAAAAGCCGAAAAGGTGAGTTGGAAAACCCATGATTCGCCGTTAACCGAACGCAGCCGAACCGCAAAACCACAACGTATTTCTGAAATTTCTACCCAAGCCGAAGCACGGCTCAATACAAAGAACAACGAACTAAACAGGGTTTTGGGCGGCGGATTAGTTCCGGGCTCGTTAACACTTTTAGGCGGAGAACCAGGCATCGGGAAAAGTACGTTAATGCTCCAGATTGCACTTCAGCTGCCTTATAAAACGCTTTACGTTTCGGGTGAAGAAAGTGCGCAACAAATTAAAATGCGGGCCGAACGTATTCAGCCTATTGCTGAAAATTGCTACATTTTAACCGAAACCAAAACACAGAACATTTTTAGAAATATTGCGGAAATTGAACCAGATATTGTGGTGATAGATTCCATCCAAACGCTACACACAGACTATATTGAAAGCACTGCAGGAAGCATTTCGCAAATTCGTGAAACTACCGCCGAACTTATAAAATTTGCAAAGGAAACCGCAACTCCAGTAATTTTAATTGGTCACATTACCAAAGATGGAAACATCGCAGGGCCAAAAATTTTAGAGCATATGGTAGATACGGTTTTACAGTTTGAAGGCGACCGAAACCATATTTACAGAATTCTGCGCGCCAATAAAAACCGCTTTGGAAGCACCAACGAATTAGGTATCTACGAAATGCAGGGCAGGGGTTTACGCGAAGTTTCAAATCCTTCTGAAATATTAATTTCTAAAAATGACGAAGATTTAAGCGGCACCGCAATTTCGGCAACTTTAGAAGGTATGCGTCCGTTGATGATTGAAATTCAAGCTTTGGTAAGTAGCGCAGTTTATGGCACACCGCAACGAAGCGCCACGGGTTACAACGCAAAACGATTAAATATGATTCTTGCCGTTTTAGAAAAACGCGCAGGTTTTAAACTAGGGGCAAAAGATGTTTTTTTAAACGTCACTGGTGGAATAACCGTTGACGACCCCGCAATAGATTTGGCTGTAGTTGCCGCGGTGCTTTCTTCTAATATAGACATTGCCATAGACAAACGCCTCTGTTTTGCCGCTGAGGTTGGTCTGGCAGGCGAAGTACGTCCCGTAACCCGGGTGGAACAACGCATTTTAGAAGCCGAAAAACTTGGTTTTACCTCCATCGTTATTTCAAAATACTGTAAAATTCCAAAGAATAATTTTCACATAAATATTATAAAGGTGGCTAAAGTGCACGATGTAGTACATCATCTTTTTGGATAACTATCATATTTACTTTAAAATTCATTAAATCTTTGTACCTATATTTTTACCGGCGAATTAACTTTTCTTTAGCCGTGATAAAAATTGCTTAATAGTATCTTTAGAAATCATTTCTGAAAAATATACTATGTCTATCTTCTCAAAAATAAAACAGACCATTCATTTAATGAAAGAAATTGATCTTGATGCGCTCGGAAAACTTTCGCAAAAAGTAGATCTTTCTGAAATTATGAAAACCGTGGGTGAACTTGACGATCGCCAACTTGCAGGTTTAATGCGAATGTTAAAACACAAAGGCGGCAAAAAGGGGCAACACAAACTTCCGCCTATCGATGGCGATTTTTACGATTTAGCCTTAAAACTCACTCCCCAACAACGCGAGCTTCAAATAAAAGTCCGTAATTTTATGGAAGACGAAATAAAGCCGATAGCCAATGAATACTGGAATAAGGCTGAATTTCCGTTTCAAATTATTCCGAAAATGGCAGAATTAAATATCTGCGGACTTACATACGAAGGTTACGGAACACCAAATGAAAACTACGTAATGGAAGGAATTATCGCGATGGAATTGGCCCGGGTAGATGTTTCCATTTCTACATTTTTTGGCGTGCACAGCGGCTTGGCAATGGGTTCAATTTATATCTGTGGAAGTGATGAACAGAAACAGGAATGGCTGCCTAAAATGGCTAGAATGGAGCTTATTGGCGCCTTTGGTTTGACCGAGCCCGATGTAGGTTCGGCAGTTGCAGGCGGTCTGGGAACTACTTGCAGACAGGAAGGTGATGAGTGGGTTTTAAACGGACAAAAAAAATGGATTGGAAATGCCACTTTCGCCGATGTAATTATTATTTGGGCGCGCGATGAAGCTTCCGATCAAGTGAAAGGTTTTTTAGTGCGAAAAGGAAACCCAGGGTTTAAAGCCGAAAAAATGCAAAACAAAATGGCACTCCGAACCGTGCAAAACGCACTAATAACAATGACAGATTGCCGCATTCCCGAAAGTGATAGACTTCAAAAATGCGACTCGTTTAAAGACACTGCCAAAGTATTGCGAATGACTCGTGCTGGCGTAGCTTGGCAGGCCGTGGGTTGTGCCCGCGGTGCTTACGAAGCTGCTTTAAAATACACCAAAAAGCGCGAGCAATTTGGAAAACCGATAGCTTCTTTTCAATTGGTGCAAAATCATT
The DNA here is from genome assembly GCF_022008365.1 of Aequorivita vitellina. Taxonomy (GTDB): domain Bacteria; phylum Bacteroidota; class Bacteroidia; order Flavobacteriales; family Flavobacteriaceae; genus Aequorivita; species Aequorivita vitellina. Next base: position 110,755 of record NZ_JAIRBA010000004.1, on the reverse strand, counting down.
TGGTTGAAATGGTTTCAAATCTTACTGCAATGCAAACTTTGTGCTTTCGACTTTCGGAACTGCAGGATGAAGGTTTGTTGACCGATGAGCACGCATCGCTCGCAAAAGTTCTCTGCAGTATGCGAACCCGAGATGTAGTAAGCCAAGCCCGCGAAGTTATGGGCGGCAACGGAATACTTTTAGAATACGACGTGGCTCGTTTTGTGGCAGATGCCGAAGCAATTTACAGTTACGAAGGCACCAAAGAAATAAACTCACTGATTGTGGGCCGCGCAATTACGGGCTATAGTGCGTTTGTGTAAAGAAGCCGCCTTTGTAGGTTTGGAGGCTTAAGGCGCTGGATTCGGAATTTGATTGTGCACCACATTAATCTCCTTTAAAATTTCTTTTGAAAGAGAAATGTCGATGCTTTCAATATTTTCTGAAAGTTGCTCGATGGAAGTGGCGCCAATTATTGGCGTAGTCACAAATTTCTTTTGAAGTATAAAAGCCAAAGCCAAATGCGCAAAACTTAGATTGTACTTTTTGGCAATTTCGTGATATTTTTCAGTTGCTTCAAAAGCGGTTTTGCTGCTGTAACGACTGTATTGTTTAAACTGATTTATTCGGGAATTGGCATCTGCCGTTCCATTCAAATATTTTCCGGTGAGCATTCCAAATCCTAAAGGTGAATAGGCTAAATACCCAATATTTTCGCGCTGAAGAATTTCACTCAAACCAATTTCATCCTTCCTGTTCAATAAATTATACGGGTTTTGGACGGTTGCAATTTTCAGCTTTCCTTTTCGCGATTCTTCCACACAACGCATCACGCCAAAAGGGGTTTCGTTTGAAAGTCCAACGTGGCGAATCTTTCCTTCTTTTACTAATTCTTCTAAATGTTGAAGTACTTCAGCAAAATTATCCTTCCAATTTTCGTTTTCTTTGTGGGTATAATCGCGCTGCCCGAAGTAATTGGTGCTTCGCTCCGGCCAATGCAGTTGGTACAAATCTATATAATCCGTTTGTAGGCGTTTTAAACTTTTATTGATTCCATCTTCCAACGATTTTTTACTGAAATCTAATGGCTGCCGAACGTGATCCATATTTCGGCTCGGCCCCGCAATTTTGGTAGTTAAAATTATATCTTCTCTATTTTTCTTTCTGGCTAACCAACTCCCAATATAAGTTTCCGTTCTTCCCTGCGTTTTCGGGTTTGCGGGAACGGGATACATTTCGGCACAATCAATAAAATTGATTCCTTTTTCAATAGCAAAATCCAGCTGTTCGTGGGCTTCGGTCTCCGTATTCTGCTGGCCCCAAGTCATCGTGCCAAGACAGAGTTTGCTTGTTTTTAGATTGGTATTGGGGAGGGTGGTGTATTTCATAGCATTTCCCGCGGAGGCGAGAATTTTTTTATAAATGTTTAAAACTTATTTTCTTTATTTCTATTAATGAGATTCTCACCTTTGTGGGAATTCGAGTTCTACCAAAAGCGGACAGTGGTCACTGTGCATTGCATCGGGTAAAATAACGGCACGCTTCAAGTTATCTTTCAAAGTTTCTGAAACCAAATTGTAATCTATGCGCCAGCCTTTGTTATTATTTCTTGCGTTAGCGCGATAACTCCACCACGTATAATTATGCGGTTCTTTGTTAAAATAACGGAAACTGTCAATAAAACCACTTTTCATAAAACCATCGAGCCACTCTCTTTCGACGGGTAAAAACCCTGAAACGTTTTTATTGCGAACGGGATCGTGAATATCAATAGCTTGATGGCAAATATTGTAATCGCCGCAGATTATCAAATTTGGAATTTCTTTTTTCAACGCATCGATATACTTTTGAAAATCGGCCATAAACGTAAACTTGTGTTCCAATCGCGCAATGTTTGTGCCGCTGGGTAAATACAGACTCATTACAGAAACATCGTCAAAATCTACACGAATATTTCTACCTTCAAAATCCATGTGTTCAATGCCAATTCCGTATTCAACGTGATTCGGTTTTATTTTTGAAAAGATTGCCACGCCGCTATACCCTTTTTTTGTGGCACTAAACCAATAATGGTACGGGTAACCGGCTTCTTCAATTGCTTCAACTTCTACCTGATCTACATTTGCTTTTGTTTCTTGAATGCAGATAACATCTGGGTTTGCCGCTTGCAGCCAATTAAGAAAGCCTTTGCGCATAGCAGCGCGAATTCCGTTTACGTTGTATGAGATTATTTTCATATCAATCCCTCGCGAAGGCAGGGGTCTCTTTTAGGTTTAATTTTTTTGTAGCGGCAATATAAAAATCTAAAATTCGATAACCAACTTGTTCCGTATTTCTTTATCGGTTTGTCTATTTTTGATGAGATTCCCGCCGAAGTTAATTCGGAGCGATTTCTATAAGGTGGGAATGCAAAATAAAAACCCAAGTGTTTAGTTTAATAGTTGATGAAGTTATTCCTGTATCTTTTCTTCTTTTTATTTGCAGCCGTTGGCTATGCGCAGGATATTACACTCCATGCGGGGGGCACGGCTTCAAATTATAAAGAGAAGAAGGTTGCTTTAAGAGACACCGTGGTTTTGGATAGCGCGGGTATTAATCCGAAACGGTTTGTAATTCTCGATAAAGATGGTAATTCGCCGAATCCTTTCAGCTATCGGATAGACTTCAAAAAAGGAACTATTATTTTTTCCGAAGAACTCCAGCAACAGCAAGATTCGCTGACAATTCAATATTTACAGTATCCCGATTTTTTAACGCGAGATTATTTCACGCTCGATTCAAAGATTATTATTGAAAATACTGGACAAATAGACAAATTGTATTCGCTGGACGAAAGTACAACGAAAAATGTTTTTACGCCTTTTGACGGATTAAATACTTCGGGAAGTATTACGCGTGGCATCACCATTGGCAACAATCAAAACGCCGTTGTAAATAGCGAGCTCGACCTTCAAATTACTGGGAAACTGAGTGATAAAGTTTCAATTAGAGCATCCATTCAAGATGCTAATATTCCCACGCAGGAAGGTGGCTATTCGCAAAGTTTGAATGAATTTGACCAGATTTTCATCGAGCTTTTTGGTGAAAACTGGAACATCCGTGCTGGCGATATCGATCTTCAAAACAACAACACTTACTTCGGAAGATTCACCAAAAAAGTGCAGGGAATTTCTCTTGGCGGCACTTTTAATAATGACGACGGTTCAAAAATTTCGGCTTATGCCTCGGGTGCCTTGGTGCGCGGCGTTTTTTCAAAAAGTGAATTTATTGGGCAGGAAGGAAACCAAGGGCCGTACAAATTGGTAGGACCCAATGGCGAACTTTATATTTTAGTGGTTTCGGGCAGCGAGCGGGTTTTTGTAAACGGACTGCTGCTTCAACGAGGCGAAAACGAAGATTACGTTATAGATTACAACGCTGGCGAAATTAAATTCAACCCCACTTTTCCGATAACCAGCAATATGCGAATTTCGGTGGAATATCAATATACCGACAGAAGCTACACGCGTTTTATAGGTTACGGCGGCGGAAATTATACCAGTGAAAATTTAGATTTGGGCGTGTATGTATATTCTGAAAGTGACGCGAAAAACCAGCCTTTGCAACAAAGTCTTTCGGAAGAGCAAGTGGCTATTTTACAAGCTGCAGGCGACGATCGTGAAATGATGAATGCGCCTTCGGCAGTACCAGATACCTATTCGGAAAATAAAATTCTCTATAAAAAAGAAGTTGTAAATGGCGAAACCATTTTCGTTTTTTCAAGTAATCCCGACGACGAACTTTTTAGCGTGCGATTTTCACTCGTGGGGCCAAATAATGGCGATTATGTAATAAGTGAAACCAATGCCATAAGCCGTATTTTTGAATATGTGGCGCCGGTGAGCGGTGTGCCACAGGGAAATTATGCGCCGGTTATACGGTTAAATGCCCCAATAAAATTACAGGTTGGCGGCTTAAACGGAAGTTTCCATCCTTCCGAAAAAACACGTGTAGATTTTGAAGTTGCAGGCAGTAAAAACGACCTCAACCTTTTTAGTGATATTGACGATAATAACAACGATGGTTTTGCGGGAAGATTGGCTTTTAAACAACGCGTTTTAACAACGGCCGATACGCTGAAAGTTGAAGCCTTTGGCTCGTTAGATTTTGTTCAAAATGATTTTAGAACTATTGAAAGGCTCTATAATATTGAGTTTAACCGCGATTGGAACCTTATCAATCCGATGGGAAACCAAAGTTTTGTTATTTCGGGAGTTGAGGTTGCTGATCCAAAAAGGGGCGGCGGCCGTTATGAATTTCAGAATCTAAATTATTCCGAAAATTTCAACGGTACGCGGCACGTAATTGCTTCAGATTTAAAGCTGAAAAAATTACGCTTTCAAACGTACGGAAGTTATCTAAATAGCAAGGCCGATTCTATTTCGTCTAAATTTTTTAGGTTCAACAACAGAACCACTTATTCTTTAGAAAAAGCTTGGGTGGGAGGCAAAGTTGCTATGGAGGACAATCAAATTAAGGATGTAGTTCGCGATAGCATTTCGCCAATCAGTCAAAAATTTAGTTCGTTTGAAGTGTTTTCGGGCATTGGCGATAGTACTAACGTTTTTGTGGAAGCGGGTTATCAGTTTCGGGTAACCGATAGCGTTCGCAGTAATGTGCTTCAAAAGGTGAATTCATCGAACACTTACTATTTAAAATCGAGACTTATAAATACTGAAAACACACAACTCTCCGCTTTTGCCAATTACAGAACCTTGAAATTTGAACCAAGCTCAGATACTGGATTAGACCCAAATGATACACTGCCGATAACAATTGACGAGCGAGAAACGGAGCGCTCGCTAAATTCCCGAATTCTATATAACCAATCGCTTTTTGATGGCGGCATTCGCTTAAACACAGCTTTGGAATCTAACAACGGAGTGATTGCGCAACAGGAGTTTACCTATGTAAAAACCGAGCCGGGGCAGGGCGTGTATGTGTGGATTGATTACAATAATAACGGAATTCAGGAACTGGAAGAATTTGAAGTTGCACAGTTTCAAGACCAAGCAGAGTACGTGCGGGTATTGCTTCCGAATCAGGTTTTTTTGAAAATTAGACAGAATAAATTCAGTCAAATTCTTACGTTGAATCCACAGAATTGGTCGAATAAGGCAGGGTTTAAAAAGCTGCTTTCACATTTCTACAATCAAACTTCCTATGTTCTGGACCGAAAAGTGAAGCGAAAAAACGATGGTTTCAACATAAATCCGTTTGAAGATGGCGGTGATGATCAATTGGGTTTAACGCTCAATTTTAGGAATGCCTTGTTTTTCAATCGTGGGAAACAGCGGTATACCATCAGTTATACTTTTATTTCTACTTCGGCAGATAATTTGCTGGCCGTGGGGTTGCAGCGGAATAATTTGCATAGTCACCAATTTAATTTCAATCATAAATTTTACGAAAGCTGGTTGCTGAATTTAAAAGGCGCAACGGGTAGTAATGAAAACCTTTCAGAAAGTTTTGCCAATAGAAACTACCGCCTCGATTCGTATGAATTCAACCCTAAAATTTCATACTTGCTCAACCAGCAAACGCGTTTTGATGTGTTTTATGAATTCGCGAATCAGGATAATCAATTGGGCGAATTGGAGAAATTGAAACAACAAACCATCGGATTATCCTTTGCTTACACCAACGCCGAAAAAATTTCAATGAACGGCGAGCTTAATTATATAGACAACAAATTTGAAGGGAGTCCTTTTTCGCCTGTGGCTTACCAAATGTTAGAAGGTTTACAACCGGGAACTAATTTTACGTGGCGCATGCTTTTTCAGAAGCGGATAACGAAATATCTGGATGCTAACTTTTCATATTTTGGAAGAAAAAGCGAAACCACAAAAACGGTGCACACGGGAAGTGTACAATTGCGGGCGTATTTTTAATTTTTGTATCTTCATAAATCATTTAAAAGAGATTTTATGTTAAAAATGATTCTTGTATTCTTTTCAGCTATAATTCTTTCCTGTGGTTCCACGGAAAAGCAAACCCAAAGTGCTACTACTTCTGAAACTACGACGACTACAGAAACTTCAGAAACCGTCGATCCTCAAAAAATGATTGCTGAAGGTTATACGTTAGGCACTATAATTTATTCGGAAAAGGAAGGTGACTGCCCGTACACCATTCAAATGCCAGGCGATAAAATGGAATTTTTCTATTTACACCCTATAAATTTAGAGAAAGTTTATAAAAAAGATGGTTTAAAAGTTTGGGTAAAATTCACCGGCTTGCGACGGATGAATCGTTGCGACAGAGCGACTCCGGCGGAAATAAATGACATAAAAATAGGAGGATAAATTAATGTCCTCCTATTTCAAAATATAGAATTAACGACTTAAAAAAACTATTTGGAAAGCCAGCTTTTGTAAGAGATGGTTTCCTTCATTTTTTCTGAAATTTCTTCAATTTTAATACGTTCCTGCTGCATCGAATCTCTATGGCGAATGGTGACTGTATTGTCTTCAATTGTTTGATGGTCAACAGTTATGCAGAAAGGAGTGCCGGCTGCATCTTGGCGGCGGTAGCGTCTTCCAACGGCATCTTTCTCGTCGTAAACCACGTTGTAATCCCACTGCAAATCTTCAATAATTTTATGTGCGATTTCTGGTAAGCCATCTCTTTTAATTAAAGGAAGAACCGCCGCTTTCACAGGTGCTAAAATTGCGGGAAGTTTTAATACAGTGCGTACGCTACCATCTTCTAAAGTTTCATCTTGAAGGGAATTGCTAAGTACGGCAAGGAACATTCTGTCTAAACCGATAGATGTTTCAACCACATAAGGCACGTAACTTTCGTTTAATTCGTGATCAAAAAACTGTAGTTTTTTTCCAGAGAATTTTTCGTGTGCTTTTAAATCGAAATCAGTTCGGGAATGAATTCCTTCCAATTCTTTAAAACCAAAGGGAAAATCGAATTCAATATCTGTGGCCGCATTTGCGTAATGAGCCATTTTTTCGTGATCGTGGAAACGGTAATTTTCTTCACCCATTCCTAAGGAAAGGTGCCATTTTAAGCGGGTTTCTTTCCAGTACTCGTAATATTTGAGTTCTTCGCCGGGACGTACAAAGAATTGCATTTCCATTTGTTCAAATTCGCGCATCCGGAAGATAAACTGTCGCGCAACTATTTCGTTACGGAACGCTTTGCCGGTCTGTGCTATTCCGAACGGAATTTTCATCCGTCCGCTTTTTTGAACGTTCAAAAAGTTTACAAAAATACCCTGTGCCGTTTCGGGACGCAGGTATAGATCCATTGCACTTTCTGCAGAAGCACCCAATTTAGTTCCAAACATTAAGTTGAATTGTCGCACTTCTGTCCAATTTTTTGAACCGGTGTCAGGGTCGGCGATGCCTAGTTCTTCAATTAAAGCTTTAACGTCTGCCAAGTCTTCATTTTCCAAAGAACGCGCCATTCTTTCCAAAACGGTGCGTTGCTCGGTTAAATATCTTATAACGCGCGGATTTGTGGTTACAAATTCTTCTTCATTAAAACGTTCTCCAAAACGTTTTTTCGCTTTTTCAATTTCCTTTTGTGCTTTTTGATTTAGCTTTTCGGCATAATCTTCAATTAACACATCGGCGCGGTAGCGTTTTTTAGAATCTTTGTTGTCTATCAACGGATCGTTAAAAGCATCGACGTGGCCAGAAGCTTTCCAGGTTGTGGGATGCATTAAAATTGAAGAATCGATTCCTACAATATTTTGGTGCATATACACCATGCTGCGCCACCAGTACTCGCGTATGTTCTTTTTTAACTCTACTCCGTTTTGGGCATAGTCGTAAACAGCGCTTAACCCGTCATAAATTTCGCTTGATGCAAAAATATAACCGTACTCCTTTGCGTGGGAGACTACTTTTTTAAATTGATCATCATTATGTGCCATGGCGCAAAAATAGGAAAAAGCCCTCCAGAACCCAAGTAGTGAATTGAAATTTACAAAAAATAAATAACCCCAAATATCAAAGTTGATTTTTGAGGTTATTTATTTATATAAAGGAAGCTAATTGTATTTTATTTCAGCTGCATATAAGTAGTTGCAATAAGGCTTGGCCCGTCAAAAAGATTGATGGTGTAACGGCCTTCAATTAGGTCAACTTCGGCAGAATTCACCAAAATACATACGTCTAATTCATCGTTTTCGTAAAATACGTTTGTAGAACTACTGTAGTTTATATTTTTTTCTTCAAATTGTTTTACCGCATCGTCACCCATCATTTTATTTCGTGGGTTAATAACTTGCACGTAAAGCGTTCTGTCGCCCTTTTGCGCAATGGCATTAGGTGCTAAAGTGAAACAAGCTCTAATTTTATCGGCACGGCTTGCGCGTTTTGTATCTACAACTTTTCCGCTATTTCTAATAATTACCGCTTCACCGCGTAAATCTGTTGCTTTAACGATAGAACCTTTTTTAATAGTTTCGTTCATCGCTATATTTTCTTGGTTTACAGAATCAACAACCATACGGGTATTTTCTAGCTCGGTAGAAGTGCTATCGCGCTCCATCGCCAATTGTTTATTAGCCGCAATCAAACTGTCAGCACGTTTAAATAATTGAATGCGTTCTCGTTTAAGTTTGCCAATTTCAATTTTATATCTATCAATTAAAGCTAAGTTTGCTTTTGCATCTTTTACCGAATCTAACAGCACTGTAATTCTTTCGCGTGCAGCTAGTAAATCTTTGTCTTTTAGCTCGTTATCTTTTATTACTTCATCGTAATTTGCAATAAGGCCTTCCAGTTCTTGTTCAATATCTGCTTTTTGTACTTCAAGATTTGATATTGTACTTTTACTATCGTTAAATAAGGTGACCGTATATACAGCAAGGGCAATAAGTAAAACAGAGAGTACCCCAATGAGTATCTTAAATTTACCACTATTATTTTCGTTCCCAGTCATAATTAATAAGTTAAGTTAAGTCGGTAAATGTAGGGAGCTAATTCTTCATCTAACGTTTACGAAATGATAAAAATTCTTAAAATATGTTAAATCTTCTTTTTCCGAAAGTTTGTGTGGGTTGTAAGCAGCTGTTATTGAAGGGGGAAGAAGTATTGTGCTTAGAATGTATTCACTCTTTGCCATTGGCTGGTTTTCATAAAACGGGCAGTAGTTTGTTAAAAGATAAATTTTACGGCAGATTTATTGTGAAAAACGCCACGGCAATTGTTTATTTTCAAAAAAGAGGGCTTACGCAAGAATTGCTTCACAACCTAAAATACCGTGGAAGAAGTGAAATCAGCAATTTTTTTGGGAAATGGTTGGGAGCCGAATTAGCAGAAATAGCTTCATATAAAAACGTAGATGTTGTTATTCCTGTGCCACTCCACAAACAAAAGTTGAAAAAACGAGGCTACAACCAAGTGGAAGGTTTTGGAAAAGAAATAGCGAGAGCCCTGAACATTCCCTATCGCGATGATGTTTTAATTAAAATTTCAAAATCGGGCTCGCAGGTTTTTAAAACGCGAATCCTCCGTTTTGAAACCGAAGAAGTTTTTACAACCCAAAATTTACAAACGATTGCAAACAAACACATTTTACTGGTAGACGATATTATTACCACAGGAGCTACCTTAGAAAAATGCGCCCTTCAACTATTAAAAGCAAAAAATGTAAGTATTAGTATTGCCACAATTGCCACGGCCTAAAAGTAAATTGCGCATTGTTGCTAGTTATTGTTTAATTTTGAAGCCACAACCCCGCGTGTAATAATTTTAAAAAACGTTAAGTGAAACATCGCCTGCTTTACATTCCTATCGCCTTTTTATTCTTACTCTCTTTTGTGGACTGCGCAAAAAAAGGCTCGCCAACAGGTGGCCCGCGTGATACCATACCCCCAGTAATAGTGCGTAGTATTCCCGAAAACTATACCACTAATTTTACTGGCAGTGAGATTGAAATTAGGTTTGATGAATATATAAAACTGAAAGAAATAGCTAAAGAGCTCATCATTTCGCCACCAATGCAATTCGCACCTGTAATTACACCGTTGAGCACTTCAAAAAGCTTGAAAATAAAAATCCGCGATACGTTAAAACCAAACACCACGTATTCCTTCAATTTCGGAAATAGTATTGTGGATAATAATGAAGAAAATAAATTCGACTATTTTAAATATGTTTTTTCTACAGGGAGCTATATTGATAGCTTAAAAGTAACTGGAACAGTGAAGGATGCACAGCTAATTTCTCCTGAGATTCCTACTACTGTAATGCTTTACGAAGCCAACGAAACTTATACAGATTCAATTGTATATTTTGAAAAGCCAACTTATATAACGGTTACCAAGGACAGCACCGGAACTTTTGAGTTGAGTAATTTAAAGGAAGGAACGTATTTGCTTATGGCGTTGAAAGAAAAAAATAACGATTACATTTTTCAGCCAAAAAACGATAAAATAGGTTTTGTAAAAGAGCTAATCACATTGCCTGCCGATACTACGTACGCTTTGACGCTGTTTAAGGAAACGCCCGATTATAAATTTGCTCGTCCAACTCAAATTGGGAAAAATCATATTGTTTTTGGGTACGAAGGCCGTGCCGATAGTTTAAATATTGAAATACTTTCTGATGTGCCCGATGACTATACTTCCACGGCTTTTAAAGATGAAAAAAAAGATACACTCCACTATTGGTTTAAACCCGCTTTACAAGTAGATTCCTTAGTTTTTAAAATTGCCAACAACAACAGAATTGATACAGCTACGGTTCGGATGCGTGAACTTTTTAAAGATTCTTTAAATATTTCAGCGATAAAAACTGGAACTATAAAATTAAAAGACACTTTTAAACTTCGGGCAAATACGCCTCTCGTTTCCTTTGATGCTTCAAAGTTTGAAGTAATGTCTAAAGATTCAACCTTGGTAGAACCTACGGTAAATCTGAATAAAAAATACAACTGGGCCGAACTGTTTTTTCCGAAGAACGAAGATCAAAGCTATGCTATAATGCTATTGCCTGGTGCTTTAACAGATTTTTTCGCAGCAACTAACGATACGATTTCATTCAATGTTAACACCCGTCTAAACTCAGAATACGGAACTTTAAACTTAACGTTGGTAAACGTGGCGCAATTGCCAATTATCGTGCAAATGTTAGACAGCAAGTACAAAGTAGTAGCAGAAGAATATCTTTCGGAAAACAGAACGGTGTTTTTCGACGCTCTTTCGCCCGATAAATATTTCCTTCGCATAATTTACGACGAAAACAAAAACGGAAGATGGGACACAGGAAGTTTTCTAAACCGAATGCAGCCCGAAAAAATAATCTACTATCCCTCACAAATAGAAGTCCGCGCCAATTGGAGCTTGAACGAAACTTTTACCTTAAAGTAAATTGGTCGCTATCATTTAAAAACCGAAACTTTTTTCGGTTGGTTTCAATATGTTCTTTTTCTAAAATAACGGTTTCAAGAAATTCGTTTTCAAAGGTGGTGGTGGAAACCTGTTTCCCTATAACATCATAAACCGCAGAATGTCCGCTGTATTCGTGTTCGTTCCCGTCTAAACCTACACGATTTACACCAACGCAATAGGCCATGTTTTCAATAGCGCGAGCGCGAAGCAGGGTGTCCCACGCGAGGGTTCTCACTTTTGGCCAATTAGCAACGTAAATTAAAAGGTCGTAATATTCGGTATTTCTTGACCAAACTGGGAAACGCAGGTCGTAACATATTAACGGGCAGATTTTCCAACCTTTGTAATCTACAATTAGTCGTTCAGTGCCTGCGCTATAGGTTTCGTTTTCTTTGGCTAAAGTGAAGGTGTGTTTTTTGTCGTATTTTTTATAATCTCCATTGGGAAAAACGAAGAAAAGTCGATTGAAAAACGTACTGTTTTCTGAAATAATTACACTTCCTGTAATGGCGCAGTTATACTTTTTAGCTTCAGCAATCATCCAGTTTAAAGTTTGGCCATTGTTGGGCTCGGCCAGTTTTTCGGCATTCATTGAAAAACCGGTGGTGAACATTTCGGGAAGAATAATTAAATCTGTTTCCGTTTCAATAGTTTCGAATTTTTTTGAAAATAATTCTCTATTGGCTTCTGCACGCTCCCAAACTAATTCACTTTGAATAATTGTTATTTTTAAATCGGTTTTCATTTTTTTTTAATAATACGGTTTCCAATTAACAGCAACATACAAAATAAGCTTATAATTCGCTAAGAATTTTTGCTGCTTCCGCAAGCGTTTCGTCTGTTTTGGCAAAGCAAACGCGAATCTGCTTAAAATCTTTTTTGCCTTCATTAAAAACCGAAGTTGGAATGGTGGCAATTTTCAATTCTTTTGTAAGTCTTTCTGCAAAAGCAATATCGTTTTCAGTTGAAATTTCAGAAAAATCCAGCATCTGAAAATACGTACCTTTTGAAGGAATTATTTTAAAGTTTGATCCTTCCATTAAATGCAAAAAGAAATCGCGCTTTTGCTGATAAAAATCTGAAAGTTTTAAATAGTGATTTGCATCTTTTAGATAGGTTGCCAGTGCTTTTTGAATGGGATGATTCACACAAAAAACAACAAACTGATGCACCTTTTGAAACTCTTTCATTAAATATTCCGGTGCAGCGCAATAGCCCATTTTCCAGCCCGTATTGTGAAATGTTTTTCCGAAGGAAGCGGTGATAAAGCTGCGGTTCGCCAAAGCGTCAAATTTTGAGGCACTTTGATGCACATTACCGTCAAAAATTATGTGTTCGTAAACTTCATCGCTTAAAACTAGTAGGTCATTCTTTTCGGCTAAACGCTGCAACTCCAGCATATCTTCTTCAGAAAATAGCATTCCACTGGGGTTGTGCGGACTGTTAATGATTATCATTTTTGTTTTTGAAGAAATTTTATCGCTTACTTCTTTCCAGTCCACCCCGTAAGACGGCGGTTTGAGCTGAATAGGAACAATTTTCCCACCAAATAATTGCACGGTTGGCGCATAACAATCGTAAGCTGGGGTAAAAATAATTACTTCATCGCCTTTGCTAATTGTGGCGGCAATAATTGTAAAAATAGCTTGTGTTGCTCCGGCCGTTATTGTGATTTCAGTTTCGGGGTTGTAAAAATGCTGGTAAAGGTTTTCAATCTTTTTTGAAATCTCCATTCGCAATTCAAAATCACCCTGCATCGGGGCATATTGATTAAACCCATCGCGCATAGCTTGATCCACCAAAGCATTTAAAGCGGGATCGCTGGGGAAGTTTGGAAATCCTTGTGAAAGGTTGATGGCTTCGTACTCAGCCGCCATTTGGCCCATCACTGAAAATATGGAGGTTGATATGTTTGGGAGTTTAGATGGTATAATCATTTTGACCTGTATTAATATAAACTAAAATATCGTTGATACATTTGTTCAAGTTAGTCTTTATTTCGTTACTCCAAAAACGGAAGACGGTATATTCCATTTCTTCAAGCTGCCTATTTACTTCACGATCGCGCTGCATATTACGTTCTATTTTTGGTATCCAAAAACCACGATTTCTCCTTAAGGTTTTTTTTCGTTCGGGCCAATTGTAACCGTGCCAAAATTCACCGTCAATAAATATAGCAAGTTTATATTTTTGAATTGAGACATCAGGTTTTCCAGGCAGTTTTTTGCTATTTACACGATAGCGAACACCTTTTTTCCACAGTGCTTTCCTAAAAAGTAATTCTGGCTTGGTATTCTTTCCACGGATTTTGCTCATCATTTTTGAGCGCATTTTTGTGGTGTAGAAGCCGGACTCTTCATTGAAACGCGGGACTTTTATTTTGTTATCTTCGTAATTCATAGCAATTGATACAAATTATGAATAATCTTGGCCAATCAGAAAACAAATACATAGATTTTGTAAGTGACGAACACTTGTTAAAATGTATTTCTAATTTACACAATTCATATTTATCGGCTAAAAGAGAGTTTACCAAAAAGAAATTTTATAAAAATAAAGTTGATATTTTTAAGCTAACTTTTGATTCAAGATTTAATCAGCTTTCTGAAGAAGAGCTTATAAAGCTTGAACTGTCAAGACAAATTGATAAATCCGTAAATAATGCAATCGGCACATTTCACGAAGAGGTTTTGGGCGGGATTGAAGGTTTTAATAGTGGCAGATTCCTTGGATATGATTTAAAAGCGAACGATGATTCACTTTTTGCAGAAATCAAAAATAAGCATAACACAATGAACAGCAGTTCTGCCGAAAGTGCGTTTCAAAAGCTCGCAAGATTCGCTAATGACAATAAAAATTCAAAGTGTTATTTGGTGCAGATATTGGCAAAGAAAAGTTTTTGCAAAAAATGGGAGGCAATTATAAATGGAAAGGAATACAGCCATAGCAGGGTTTATATAATTTCTGGTGACCAATTTTATACTTTGGTTACAGGAAAGAAAAAGGCATTATTTTATCTATATAAATCTCTTCCTAACGCCATAAATGATTTTTTAAAAAGCGTTTCTGAAGAAAAATTAAATGAGAACAATATTCTTTCAGAAATATCCAAAAGTGCAAAAGATAATAATAGAACGATTTTAGATGAAATTACGTTTGAAAACTTTCTTTACTATAAAGGCTTTGATAGATTAAAATAATTAAATCGTTTCGACTTCTGCACTAATTTTTATTTTTTCAGTCAAATGAATATTATTTAAAAACCGCACCAAAGAATACCCAATTTCCTTGGCCAAATTTACAGGTACTGCATTTCCAATTTGCTTATACTGCTGCGATATAGAACCTTTAAACTCCCAATCATCGGGAAAAGTTTGAATTCGGGCATACTCTCGAACTGTAAAAGGTCTCGTTTCATCTGGATGACAACGTTCCGTTTGTTTTTGCGCAGGGCTACAAGTTAAAGTCAAACACGGTTCATCCCAGCCAATTCTTCTTGCCATTCCAGTTTTTCCTCCTCCTAAAAAAAAACTTTTCTGCATATATTCTTTCTGAATATCCAAAGGTAAATCTCTCCAGTAACCTTTTGGTGGAACTAAATCGAGAACATCTTTTTTATGTTGTGGATATTTAGCGCCTTGAGATTTTGGAACGTTTGAGTCAAATAACTTGCCTTTTTTTAAGGCATCCTTTAAATTATAGATTTCGGAATAGGGTTTTGGATATTTGTATTCAGCATTGATATCCTTTCGTATTCCAACTAAAATTAACCTTTCGCGCTTTTGGGGAACATTATAATTTATCGCTTTTAAAACTCTAACTGGTAATACAACATTATAACCAATTTCATCTAATATGGAAATCATACCTTCCAAAGTTTTTCCATTGTCGTGACTTAAAAGTCCACGGACATTTTCGCCTATACAAATCTTTGGCCTTGTTTCTTGTACGACTCGAGCAAATTCATAAAAAAGTGTGCCTCGTGCATCTTCCAATCCTAATTTTTTTCCTGCGTAACTAAAGGCTTGGCAAGGAAACCCTCCCGTAACCACGTCAATATTGTTTTTGAATTCGGTAAAATCAATTTCTTGGATATCGCCTTCTAACACATTCCAGTTCGGACGGTTTTCGCGCAATGTTTGACAAGCCCATTTGTCAATTTCATTTAAAGCTTTGCATCTTAGTCCAGCTTGTTCCATACCAATGGCAAGACCACCAGCACCGGCAAAAAGTTCCAAAACAGAATATTCTTTTAATGGTTCAACAAAGTTGCCGTCATCGAGCTTATCGAAATACGATTTGAACTCTGGAAATATCTCCAATTGTTCTTTTTTGTAGACTCTATAGTTACTCATAGGCTCTCGAACAGCTGCGAGTTTGCCATCATTATCCCATCTACGAAGGGTTTCTGGGTTTTTGCCTAAAATTTCTGATGCTTCAGAAAGTGAATAATATTCTTTGATAACCATGTTGCACAACCTTATATATGGTTACAAATTTAAATTATAATTTCTAATTTATAAACAGATTGAAATAAAAATATTCGAAATTTATTCACCAAAAAAACCCTCACAAAATTGCAAGGGTTTTAATTTTAAAAGTAAGAGATTCCCGCCGAGGTCTATCTTTAGCGATAGCCGAACGGCTGGAATTCATTAATATCTGTAATACTCAGGCTTAAACGGTCCTTCAACAGTTACGCCAATATATTCAGCTTGTTCTTCAGAAAGTTCAGTAAGCTCAACACCAATTTTCGCAAGGTGAAGTTTCGCTACTTTTTCATCTAAATGCTTCGGAAGCATATAAACTTCATTTTCGTAGTTTTCGCCGTTTTTCCAAAGCTCTATCTGCGCTAAAGTTTGGTTGGTAAAACTGTTGCTCATCACAAAACTTGGGTGGCCAGTGGCGCAACCAAGGTTTACCAAACGACCTTCAGCTAAAAGAATGATATCTTTGCCGTCAATAGTATATTTGTCAACTTGTGGCTTAATTTCAACGTGCGTATTTCCATGATTTTCTTTTAACCACGCAACTGCAATCTCGTTATCAAAATGTCCGATATTACAAACGATGGTTTTATCTTTCATCGCTTCAAAATGCTCTCCGCGAACAATATCTTTATTTCCAGTGGTAGTAATTACAATATCTGCATTGCCCACAACAGTTTCCAATTTTTTCACTTCAAAACCGTCCATTGCGGCTTGTAGCGCACAAATTGGGTCAATTTCAGTAACGGTAACAATACTTCCCGCACCTTTAAACGAAGCAGCAGTACCTTTACCAACATCGCCATAACCGCAAACAACTACGCGCTTTCCAGCAAGCATAATATCGGTTGCGCGACGTATTGCATCTACAGCACTTTCGCGGCATCCGTATTTATTGTCGAATTTACTTTTGGTAACACTATCGTTAATATTGATGGCGGGCATCGGTAATGTTCCTTTTTTCATGCGCTCATAAAGACGATGAACACCAGTGGTAGTTTCTTCAGAAATACCTTTTACAGCAGCAGCTAGTTCTGGATATTTATCTAAAACCATATTAGTTAAATCACCACCATCATCCAAAATCATATTTAACGGCTCACGTTTTTCGCCAAAGAAAAGCGTTTGTTCAATACACCAATCAAATTCTTCTTCAGTCATCCCTTTCCAAGCGTACACCGGAATTCCAGCAGCAGCAATTGCAGCGGCGGCGTGATCTTGCGTAGAGAAAATGTTACAAGAGCTCCAAGTAACTTCAGCACCCAAAGCAACTAAAGTTTCAATAAGTACAGCCGTTTGAATAGTCATGTGTAAACATCCAGCAATGCGCGCTCCTTTTAAAGGCTGTTCTACTCCATATTCCTCACGAAGCGACATAAGTCCGGGCATTTCGGCCTCAGCGAGTTCAATTTCCTTTCTTCCCCAATCTGCAAGGGAAATATCTTTTACTTTAAACGCCGTATAAGGCACAGTTTTCGTTGACATATTTATTATATTTATACCCGCAAAAGCGGACATTCATTAAAAATTAATTTTCTAGTTTTAAGTCTGCAAAACTACGAAATATCCTTTGAAAGTTTATGCCACTTTACAAAACTATAACAGTTAACCCCACAACTAATGTCTTCATTTGGAAGATTGAAGAATCGTTCGAAACGCTTTCCAAAGGAATTGCACTTACCCAAAACTGTGCGAACCGAGTAGAAAATATGAAAAGCGATTTACACCGCCGAGGGTTTATGAGCATTCGCCATTTGTTGGCATTGGGAGGATACACCGATCACGATTTGTATTACGATGAAAATGGAAAGCCACACTTAACCGGCGATAAACATATTTCTATTACACATTCCTTCAACTTTTCGGCAATTATAATTAGCGATTCTGAAGTGGGGATAGACATTGAAAAGCAACGCAATAAAATTCAAAAAATAGCACATAAATTCACCCCAATTGAAGAATACCGAACCATTGCCAATGACGATGCTTTAATGCGTAAACTTACAATTGTTTGGTGTGCAAAAGAATCGCTGTATAAAAGTTTTGCTGAAAAAGGCGTGAGCTTTTTGCAAAATATTTACGTTGAAGAATTTGCGCTCGAAGATTTTAAAACCGCCGCAACCGTTACTTTCGAAGAGAAAACTGTAAAATACAATGTAGATTATTTAGAGTTTGAAGGTTTTACTTGTGCCTACGCATTACTCTCTGAAAAGCAATAAATGAAAGATACGTTTTACAAAACGCTTCTTAAAAATATTTCCGAAAAAAAGAAGCTTCTCGCTGTTTTAATCGACCCTGATAAGTTCTCAAATGCTGAGGCAAAAGTATTTCTGAAAAAAATTCCGAAGGAAACTACACACCTTTTTGTAGGTGGAAGCACCGTAAAAAACGGCAAAACCGAAGAAACCGTAATTGCTTTGAAAGCCGAAACACAACTTCCTGTTTTTCTGTTTCCGGGCGATTATTCGCATATAACACCGCTCGCGGACGCCCTATTATTCCTTACTTTACTTTCGGGAAGAAATGCTGAATATTTAATAGGGCAGCAAATTAAATCCATTTCAAAATTGAAAAACTCAGCGTTGGAAATTATTTCCACAGGCTATATTTTAATTGATGGCGGAAACAATTCTGCAGTCTCAAAAGTGACGCAAACGGAACCACTTCCGCAAAAAAATGTTGAAAAAATTGTTCACACCGCACTTGCCGGACAATATATGGGTGCAAAACTAATTTATTTAGAAGCGGGGAGCGGCGCGAAGTTTCCCGTAAATCCCGAAATAATTTCCGCAGTAAAAAAAGCTATTAATATTCCCTTAATTGTGGGCGGCGGAATAAAGACAGAATTGCAAAAGCAAACTGCCTACAAAGCCGGCGCAGATATCATTGTGATGGGCACGGCGTATGAAAATAGTCATTTCGGCTCCGCTCAATGACCGTTCGGTGGCTTAGCAGCGCCGAAGCCAATCTATTGGTAATAGGAGTGGTTATGAATAAATTCCAAAAACTGCAAACCGCTACTTACATGGAGTGCTTTTATAATTGTAACTTTGTCGATTGTCATTTCAGCTCCGCTCAATGACCATTTCGGTGGCTAAACGGAGCCGAAGCCAAATTAAATACGTATGAATATTTCAGTAGAATTAACCCTTTCCCCGTTGCAGGACGACTACGAACCTGCAATAATTAATTTCATTAAAAGTCTTCGAAATTCTGGGCTTACCGTTATAGAAAATCCGCTTAGCACACAGGTTTACGGCGATTATGATACGGTGATGAATCTGCTTCAAAAAGAAATGAAAATTGCATTGGAAGCCGTGGAAAGAGGCTTGCTTTACATAAAAATAGTAAAATCTGATCGCAGCGATTATGAGCCCCATTTTTGATTGGTTTTTTGCGCAGTACCAAGACATACCAACCTATTTAGTAGCGTTAGAAATCGTTGCGGTATTTTTTGGATTTTTGAGCGTTTGGTATGCAAAGCAGGATAATATTTTAGTGTATCCCACGGGGATTATCAGCACGGCAATTTTCGTTTACATTCTCGCTATTTACGCACTTTTGGGCGATATGATGATTAACGGTTATTACTTTGCAATGAGTGTTTACGGCTGGTATATTTGGACCCGAAAAGTAGATGAAACGCATTACACACCAATTACTAAAACCACGAAAAAAGAAAACAAGCAGTCAATCTATATTTTTATCGCAACGCTTATTTTCGTGTTTGTGGTTTATGAATTTTTTGATAAGTGGAACAGTTGGACCGCATATGTTGACACTTTTACAACCGCTATTTTCTTTGTAGGAATGTGGCTAATGGCAAAAAAGAAACTCGAAAATTGGGTTTACTGGATAATTGGCGACCTTATTTCGGTACCGCTTTATCTGTATAAAGGGCTTGTGTTTACTTCGTTTCAATATCTTTTATTCACTGTTATCGCTATTTACGGATATCGCGCGTGGAAGAAAAACCTGAACATTCCCGAAACTAGTTTAATGTAATGATAAAAGTAGTGTTATACGGCCCCGAATCTACGGGAAAAACCACATTGGCAAGACAATTGGCAGCACATTATAATACGCAGTGGGTACCCGAATTTATGCGTACGTATCTTGAAGAAAAGTGGGATTTAAAAAAAGAATTGGTCGCAAAAGAAGATTTAATTCCAATTGCAAAAGGACAATTAAAACTTGAAAAGAAAGCGTCGCAATTAGCTGATAACCTGTTAATCTGCGATACAAATCTGCTTGAGCTGAAGGTGTATTCCGAATATTATTACAACGGTTACTGCCCCGAAGAAATAAAAACCGAAGCAACCAAAAACAATTATAGCATCTACCTATTAACTTACGTTGATACGCCGTGGGAGCCCGATATTTTGCGGGACAGACCCAATAATCGCGAGGAAATGTTTCGTATTTTCGAGGCCGAATTAAAAATGCAAGGTTTCCCTTTTGAAATATTAAAAGGAAACAAGAAAGAGAGATTTAATAAAGCAGTTGGAATTATTGACCAATTGCTGAAATCAAAATCTCTGTGAAGCTCTGCATTTCGCTGAGCTACGCTGTGAAATAGCTATAACACAGAGTTACTCGCAGAAAAGAAACAGAGCAACACAGAGAAATAATCACAAAGAATGTTTACTGAAAAAAACCTAAATCAAATAAAAGCTCACGGACTTTCCGAGGCAAAGGTTAAAGACCAATTGCAAATATTTAAGAATGGAATTCCATTTGCAAAGGTTGTTGCTCCCGCTTCGGCAAATAACGGAATTGAAATATTTTCGGAAGAAGAGCAGCAGCAATTCGCCAATCTTTTTGAAGCTGAAAAAAGCAAGCTCGATTTGTTGAAATTCGTTCCTGCATCTGGTGCCGCCACGAGAATGTTCAAGTTTTTACACGAGTTTTTGGAAAACTATAATCCTTCGGAAAACATAGATGCGTTTCTTGAAAAAGCAGAATATAAAAACCTTAAAATATTTTTCAATTCAATTGAAGACTTTGCATTTTCACATTTAGTTTTTCAGCAATTAGAAGATAAATTTCCTGATTATTACAACTTTAAAAAAGGGAAAAAGCATTATTTATTTGTAAAAGAAATGCTGGAAGAAACTGGTTTAAATTTCAGCAACACGCCAAAAGGTCTCGTTCCTTTTCACAAATACGATGAAAATTATGTAACTGCTTTTGGCGAACAATTGTATGAAGCAGCATTTTACGCAACATCAAATGGGACGGCATATTTGCATTTTACCGTTTCGGCGGAACACGAAGAAAAGTTTAAAAAAAGGTATGCTGAAGTGCAAAAAACGGTTGAAAATAAGACGGGTGTAAAATTTAAAATCACCTATTCTTTTCAAAAAAATGAAACAGATACCATTGCTGCAACGCCCAAAAATGAATTATTTTTAGACGAAAACGGCGATTTGCTTTTCCGTCCGTCGGGTCACGGAGCGTTGTTGGAAAACCTAAACGACGTTGATGCAGATATTGTTTTTATTAAAAATATAGACAACGTAGTTTCTAAAAATTATATTGAGTCTATCGCTTTTCAGAAGAAAGTATTGGCTGGAAAATTGATTTCGGTGCAGCAGAAGATTTTCAATTTTATTGAAATGCTTCATTCAAATAATATTTCCGAAGAGACTTTAAATACAGCTGCTCAATTTATTTCCGGAGAATTAAACATTATAAACATTCCTTTAAACAAAGAAGCACTTTTAAATATTTTGGAACGCCCAATTAGAATTTGCGGTGTGGTTGAAAACACGGGCGCTCCCGGCGGCGGGCCATTTTTAGTAAAAGATAAAAACGGAAAACTTTCGTATCAAATTGTGGAAATGTCACAGATTGACACAAACAATCCCGAACAAAAGGCTTTGGTAGCTAAAGCCACGCATTTTAATCCGGTCGATTTGGTTTGCGGCGTGCGCAATTATAAAGGTGAAAAGTTTAATTTGCTGAAATTTTCGGATCCCGATACGGGTTTTATTTCGAATAAATCGTATCACGGAAAACCGATAAAAGCGTTGGAAATGCCAGGACTTTGGAATGGCGCAATGGCAAACTGGAATACCATTTTTGTAGAAGTGCCGCTAATTACTTTCAATCCAGTAAAAACCGTGAACGATCTTTTAAACGAAGCACACCAACCAACGTGAATACAGAAATTTTAATATCGGAACTCAATTTTAAAGGCATTCGCAGTAGCGGGCCCGGCGGTCAGCACGTAAATAAAACTGCTTCAAAAGTTGAGGTTTCTTTCGATTTGGAAAATTCGCACGCCCTTTCAGAAACTGAAAAAGAGCGACTTCGCAATAAGCTCGCTTCAAAAATCACTTCCGAAGGCATAATTATGTTACAATGCGGCGAAACGCGGAGCCAGCACCGAAATAAATCGATTGTTATTGAACGTTTGTTAGTACTACTTCAGCAAAACTTAAAAGTTGCAAAACCGCGAAAAAAAACTAAACCTTCCAAAGGTGCAATTGAACGCCGTTTAAAATCTAAAAAGCAAAACGCACTTAAAAAATCGAATCGGCGGCCGCCAAAAATCGATTAGCATTTATACAGTAACTGTGTAATATTTATACAACTGTTCTTCTATTTACACACTTTTGTAATTCTTCAAAACAATTCAAAATTCTTTAAATCGTTGTTTTAATGGGGTTTGAGTAATCTTTTGCGCGCTGTGTTTCTATGGCACTACTTTTTCAATATACAAGTCAACAAACAAACTTTGAAACGATAAATAATTTATTAAAAACAAAAACAATGAAAAAGTTAATTTTAAGTACAGCAATTTTATTAGGAGGTTTAACCGCTGCAACTGCACAAACCGATAAAGAACCAACCGCAATGGCTGCGCAAAAACAATCTGCCGTTGAAGTGCAAGTTGAAAACAGACTAGACGCTGCGCAAGATGCTGAAACCGCTACAGTCGCTGTTGTTCCACAAGACTATAAAGAAGTAAATGCTTCTGAGGTGCCACAAACTGTGAAAACTGCCGTAGCTAAAGATTTTAGCGATGCGACAATTTCTAAGGCTTATGTGAATGCCAAGGGTGATTACAAAATTGAACTTACAACTGCCGATGCTAAAAGTGCAACCGTTTATGCAAACGCAAAAGGTGAGTGGATTAAAAATGAATTAAAGAAGCAGTAAGCTGCGGGTATTTTAGATTCAATACTTCTGAGAAAGGCGTCCAATTTTTGGACGCCTTTTTTGTGATAATTTTAGAGATTCCCCGCGCATTTACTTACTATTTTTACCTTCTTGTAAAATACAATGACGCAGCAAATACACATAGTTGAAGACGATGTAGCTTTTGGAAAAATGCTCACTACCTTTTTGGAACGAAAAGGTTTTGATGTTTCGGTTTCCCTCAGCGGAGAATACGCTCGAAAAATGATTTCTGAGAATACCTTCGATTTGCTGATTACAGATTTAAAACTTCCCGACGACTCTGGTTTGGCGCTGTTAGAATTCGCTCGAAAAGTTTCTCCGAATTCAAAAGTTATTTTAATGACGGGCTACGCCGAAGTTGATACCGCGGTAAAAGCCATTAAAAAAGGCGCTTTAGATTATATTTCGAAACCCTTTCGTCCCGAGGAATTGTTGATGATTATTGAAGAAGATTCTTTAAAAAACACAACTGCTGAAAATAGTACTTCGGAAACAGCTGTTTCAAAAAGTGCTGAAAATTATGAAATTGATGAACAGAACCAAGTTTCTGAAAAACCAAATTTTGTCGTCGGCATTAGCGAATCATCAAAAAAATTCAATGAATATTTAAGGCTCGTTGGACCTACGGATATGTGCGTTTTAATTCAAGGTGAAAGTGGCACGGGAAAGGAAGTCGCGGCAAAGGCCATCCATGATTTTAGCAATAGAAAAAACCAAAAATTTGTGGCAGTAGATTGCGGCGCAATTCCAAAGGAGATTGCTGCAAGCGAGTTTTTCGGTCACGTAAAAGGAAGTTTTACCGGCGCCGTAAACGATAAAAAAGGTCACTTTGAAGCTGCTGATGGCGGAACTCTTTTTTTAGATGAAGTAGGAAACTTGTCTTATGAAAACCAGATTCAACTTTTACGCGCATTGCAGGAACGACGCATAAAACCAGTGGGAAGCAACTCCGAAATTAACGTTGATGTACGAATACTTTCCGCAACCAATGAAGATTTATTAAAAGCTGTTTCCGAAGGGAAATTCAGAGAAGATTTATACCATCGGTTAAACGAATTTTCAATTCACATTCCGTCTTTACACGAACGCAAAGAAGACCTGTTTATGTTTACCGAATACTTTTTGGCCGAAGCAAATTCTTCTTTGGGTAAGGAGGTTGCAGGGCTTTCAAAAGAAGTGGAGGAAGCTTTTAAAAACTACGCTTGGCCGGGGAATTTACGCGAATTAAAAAACGTAATTAAACGATCGGTTTTATTGACAAATTCAAAATTAATTCCGTTGGAAGTGATTCCGAGTGAAGTTTTATTTTCTGAAAAAAGACAAAAAGAAACAGTCGATTTTTCAAAAGAAAGCAACGAAAAACAACTTATTTTAAACGCTTTAAAAGAGGCGGATTTCAACAAAACCAAAGCTGCTAAATTGTTGAATATTACCCGAAAAACACTTTACAACAAATTGGAACTTTATAAAATTGAACTTTAAATCGCTCGATTTTTAAGTGCTTTTTGCAATTCTTTAATATTCAAAATCAACTTTTCAAAATCTTTTTGTACTTCGTCTCGGGAGTTTTCGAAATTATTTTCTGTTGTGTAATTCTCCATTTTTTCAAGAATAGGAATAACTTCCTTCGCTCTAATTTGGCGAAACATGGTAAGCATGCGATGGGCAATTTCTGAAATTGATTTAATGTCCTTTTCAGTAATTAATTCAGAAATTTGCTGAATATCTTTTTCGGTTTGAACGTTTAAAACACTCAACACTTCTTCCATTGCTTTCGGTGTACTCAAAAAAGATTTTAAAAGAGAAAGATCAAATTTTTCACTTTGTGATGCGTTTT
Source organism: Aequorivita vitellina (assembly GCF_022008365.1). GTDB lineage: Bacteria > Bacteroidota > Bacteroidia > Flavobacteriales > Flavobacteriaceae > Aequorivita > Aequorivita vitellina. The sequence goes on along the minus strand of NZ_JAIRBA010000004.1, from coordinate 85,869 downwards.
TTTGTTGTGTTTTATTCCTCTGCTTTTCCTCTAAAAAATTGTTGCGCTCTGGAAATATTTTGGCCAAAGCAGCCACAAGCTCCTGCTTTGAAAAAGGTTTCGGAAGCATTTCAGCAAAACCTTTTTCAAGATAAAAATCGTGACTGTGCTCTCCACTGCCCGTCATTGCAATTACAGGTTGGTTTTGATAGAAAGAAATTTTACCGTCCGTCAAATTTTTTAAAACTCCAAACCCATCAGTTTGTGGCATTTGTATATCGGTTATAATAAAATCGCCCATGGACTTCGCTCTAGTGCCATAATCAGAATTTTTTAATTCTTCATAACTCGCAAACGCTTCGGAAGCAATATTCATTTGCTCAAAAACTTCTTGCAAAAGCGCCCGCATGGCGTCGTCGTCATCAATAATTACAGCTTTTAAGTCATGAAATGTACTTTGTGTTTTTGAAGTTGTTTTCGATAAAACTCGCTCAGAATTTTTTAGAGGAAGCACCAAAGTAAAATTGCTTCCTTCCCCAAAAACACTTTTCACTTTTAAAGTTCCGCCCAGTAATTCTGTAAGTTTTTTTGAAATGGCGAGGCCCAAGCCACTGCCCCCAAATTTGTGGGCTATTTCAGTTTCGGCTTGCGTAAATTCGTTGAAAATAAGTTGTTGTTTTTCTTTTGAAATACCAATCCCACTATCAATTACAGCGATTTGAACCGTTGAAATTTTGCTGTTCTTTTCAATTTCCTCAACCTTTATTTCAACACTTCCTTTTTCAGTAAATTTAAAAGCGTTACCTACTAAATTGTTTATTATTTGCCGAATTCGCAGCGGATCGCTCTCGAAAATTCTATCTTTTAATTCTTCAGAAATAGAAGTTTTTAGCGTGACGGGTTTTTGAAGATATTGTTGTTTCACGGCGTTTCCAGCGTCAATAATTATATTTTCGAGGGAAAACGGAATACTTTCAATCGGCAATTTTCCAGCTTCCAATTTTGAGTAATCGAGCAAATCATCCACTAAATGCGAAATAAAATGCGAGCTCGAAGTAATCTGCGTCAAATAGTATTTTTGTTTTTCGGAAAGGTTTGAATTTTCGAATAATTCAGCATAACCACTAATTGTATTCAGAGGTGTTTTTAAATCGTGACTTACGGTGGAAATGAGCTGTTCGCGACTTTTTAAAAGTGATTCGGCGTAGTTTTTAGATTCTTCCAAATTCTTTTTAAAACGTTCCGCCTTAAAAAAGTCTGAGAGGATAAAATAGGAAAACAATAAAACCAAGATGCCACCAAAAATACCGGCAAACTTTAAAATCTGTTTTGTACGATCAATAGATTCTGTGCGCTGTTGTCTGTCTAAATTATTGTTTTTCGTTACCTCGCGGTCAAAACTGGCAATTATCTCGCGCAAACGCTCCGAAATATTGAGATCGTTTCTAATTAATTCATTTTCCTTTTGCATTAAAGATTCCCGAATTCGCGAGTTTTCCTTTTTGGCCTCGGCCACAATGTAGCGCGAGGCAATAAGCATAGAATCTACGGTTTTAGATTTTATGGTTGAGGTGTCGCGCTGCCTATCGCTATTGAGATAATCTGCGTAATTCTGCCAAATTTTCCGCTCTTTATTGCTCAATTTCGCGGGGTTTCGAATTAATGATTCCACAGAGGTTAATCCTACGGAAGCCTCTAGTTTTCGCACTTCACGCATTATATCGTCTAACGAAGCGTCTTTTTGATTTGTTAACCGAAGAATTCGGAGTTGTTCAATATTCTGGTTTTTTTCTTTCAATAGTGCAGTAACACTATCCAACTGTTTTATTTGAAATTGGTTCGTGGTAAGTGCTTTAATTTCTTCAATTTTTCTAAAAAGTGAATCGGTTTTACCCATATACTTTTGAAAGTCGTCGTCACTTTCTGTTAAAAGTGCAAGCCGTGAAAATCCGTCGGTTTCATAAAGTAGATTAATTAGTGTTCCAGTTTCTATAAATTTTTTTTCACCAGTAATTTCAGAAGATTCGGCAGTGTAATTTTTAAATTCGGAAAAAATAAAATAGCCTGCAAAAATTGATAATGCCCCTAAAACGAGGTAGCTGAGGATAATTTTAAATGTAAATTTATTTTTTGCTGTGGCCATCATTCAAATGTAAAAACTAAAGCAAAGGCGAAGTATTAAGGATATGGTAAAAATTGAAACCGAAAATAGATTTGAAATGTAAAAAAGGAGTGTATCTTTGCCGAACATCTCAAAGGGGTGCTGGAATAATTTTTAATTATGAAAGCTGAGATTATACCCAAAGAACCTGGGCGGGTAATGCTGCCAAGGGAACAAATTGTAACCCCCTGTAATAATACGCCGCGTATTGTTTTCAGGGATTTTTTATTTAACCTTTAATCGAACCTAGAATAACGCCCCTTTTATTCGTATAAATTATAATTATTACGAATGAAAAAGTTATTGATTTCAACAGTTTTTACATTTTTTAGTTTTGTTGTTTTCGCTCAGGAATATACCGTTTCTGGTATTGTTACTGATAGTGACGGACAACCATTACCCGGCGCAAACGTTATTCTAAAAGGAGACGGGGGTACAATTACAGATTTTAATGGAAAATATAGTGTTTCTTTAAACACCGGAAACCAGCTCATTCATTTTAGCCACGTTGGTTTTGAGCCCGATAATCGTTCTATTTTTGTAAATGGCGATTTGGAATTAAATGTTACCTTAATTAAAAAGGCAGAAACTTTAGATGAAGTTTTAGTACAAGCCGTTCGCGTATCGGCAGATTCGCCAATTACCCATTCAAACCTAGACAAAGAAGAGCTCGAAAAGCGAAATCTTGGGCAGGACATTCCGTATATGCTCAGCTATATGCCATCGGTTGTTACAACGAGCGATGCCGGTGCTGGCGTGGGTTATACGTACATTCGGGTTCGTGGAAGCGATGCTTCACGAGTGAACGTAACCTTGAATGGAATTCCGTATAACGACTCCGAAAGTCAGGGCACGTTTTGGGTGAATTTGCCAGATTTTACTTCTTCGGTGCAAAGTTTACAATTGCAACGCGGTGTGGGAACTTCAACAAATGGTTCCGGTGCTTTTGGTGCAAGTTTGAACTTGTTGAGCGATGCAGTTTCAAATGAAGCTAATGGCGAAATTTCAAATTCCTTCGGAAGTTATAACACGCGAAAACATAATGTTAAGTTCAGTACTGGCTTGCTTTCCGAGCATTTTGAATTAGCGGGAAGATTGTCTACCATTCAATCTGATGGGTATATTGACAGAGCCAGTTCTAACTTAAAATCATACTTTTTGCAGGGTGCTTTTGTGAATAGAAATACCTTAATTAAAGCACTGGTTTTTGGTGGTACAGAAGAAACATACCAGTCGTGGAATGGTTTGGAAGATCCTGAAAAACTTGAAAATGACAGAACGTACAACACCGCTGGCATGTACACGGATAAAGACGGAAACATTCAGTTTTATGATAAAGAAGTAGATAATTACGCGCAAGATCACTATCAATTGCTTTGGAACCAGCGCTTCAATAATAATTGGAGCACCAATGTTTCCTTCAATTACACGAAAGGGAAGGGCTATTTTGAACAGTACAAAGAAGATGAAGATTTTGAAACTTACGGTTTTGAACCAATCGAAATTGGTGGCGATACAATTAATACAACCGATTTAATTCGTCGCCGTTGGTTAGACAACCACTTTTATGCAGCCAATGCAAACGTAAATTACAAAAACAATAAAGTAGATTTTACAGGTGGCGCATTTTATAGCTATTATACGGGCGATCATTTTGGCGAAGTAATCTGGGCGCAATACGCCAGCGATTCCAAAATTCGCGCTCGTTATTACGACAGCAATGGTACCAAAACTGAATTCACCGTTTTTTCAAAAGCAACTTATAGCGTAAATTCTCAATGGAGCATTTTCGGCGATTTGCAGGGGCGATTTTTAAATTATAAAACTACTGGAATTACTTCAGATTTAGTTGAAATGATATACGATGAAGACTATTCGTTTTTCAATCCAAAGGCAGGTTTAACCTATAAACTGAATCCTGCAAACCAATTCTATTTTTCGTACGGAAAAGCGCACCGCGAACCTTCTCGAAACGACTATGAGCAAGGGATTACAACTCCTGAAAAACTAGACGATTTTGAACTTGGTTGGCGTTTTGCTTCAGAAAAAACAAAAGTGAATACCAATGTTTTTTATATGAATTACAAAGATCAATTAGTACTTTCGGGCGAATTGAATGATGTAGGCGCAGCTCTTAGAACGAGCAGTGGCGAAAGCTACCGTTTAGGATTAGAAATAGATGCTGAAATTCAACTTTTAAAAAATCTGAAAACCCTTCCAAATATTGCTTTAAGCACTAATAAAAATGTAGATTTTGTTAGCTCGCGCGATGGTGAATTGGTGAACTTGGGCAATACAAATATCTCGTTTTCACCTGCTGTTGTTGCTGGAACTATGTTAGAATATTCACCAGTAAATAAATTGTACTTAGGCTTTCTTTCAAAATTTGTGGGCGAACAGTATATGGGAAATATAGATAGCGAAGCTTCAAAATTAGACAGTTATTTCGTCAACGACTTAAATATTGTTTATACTTTAGACTCGCTTCCGTGGGTAAAAGAAGTAGTTTTTTCAGCTTTGGTGAACAATATTTTTAACGTGAAATATATTTCCAACGGTTATTTTTACACTTGGGACGACGATTTCAGCAATCCCGGAACTGTTACTACTATTGAAGGCGCGGGTTATTATCCCCAAGCGACCATTAACTTTCTGTTGGGGGCAACAATTAAATTTTAAATATTTCTTTAAAACTTTAATTACTAATTACAACAGTATTTCCATTTTTCTGGGCGTTGTATTGCTGCATTGGATACTTACTGTCGGGTTCTGTAGTGTGCTGTCCGGAGGTTAAAAAATACTTGTTCTCGTCAGTAGTGCAGGGACAACTAGCAATTACACCTGTTAATTCCATGCGCGAACAGCTGCTCGGGGCGTGGTTTGGATCTGTAAGATCAAAGGCTAAATATTGGTTTTCGCTTACGCAATAAACAACAATTCCTTTAATACCTTGGCTGGTTACAACATAGTTTCCGGGGAATTTCAACGGGTTGTATTCAGGTAAGTTAAGATTTAAATTTAGATTAACCACAGGATCGGTTAAATACGGATTGCGTTCGCGCTTATCGTCGCTTTTTGAGCAAGAAATGACAATGGCGAAGATTAAAAGGAAAAGAATTTTATTTTTCATCTTTATAAAATATGTGCAACAAATGGAATGCTATTTCCCAAATGGTACCTTTTAGTCGATTTGTGATTTTTTGAAGAAAACATTAAAATTAATTAGGGCCGAAATTACAACAAATTACGCAACAAGTAAATTTTTAGTATATTTGTTAAACATAATCCCGTCGTTGTATGGGATTTTTCTATTCCCGCGAAGGCGGGAATCTTATTATATAGAATTTTAAGAATTTAAAAAGGGTTTGTACTACACAAACGATGAAGTTATGAGTAAAGTATCTTATTACACGGCCGAAGGATTAAAAAAATTAAGAGATGAAGTAGATCACTTGCGCGATGTTGAACGTCCAAAGGCATCGAATGCTATCGCAGAAGCACGCGATAAAGGCGATTTAAGTGAAAATGCCGAATATGATGCCGCTAAAGAGGCACAAGGCATGCTCGAAATGCGCATTTCTAAACTAGAAGAAACGCTGGCAAATGCCCGATTAATAGATGAGTCGCAATTAGATTTGAGCAAAGTTTTGGTGCATTCCAACGTTAAAATTAAAAATCAAAATAACGGTATGGAAATGGCTTACAAATTAGTAGCCCAAAGCGAAGCCGACTTAAAAAGCGGGAAAATTTCGGTAGATTCTCCTATCGGAAAAGGGTTGTTGGGAAAACAAAAAGGCGAAATAGCCGAAATACAAGTGCCAAACGGAACCCTTAAATTTGAAATTTTAGAAATAACAAGAGATTAATTATGGCGTCTATTTTCACACAAATTATTGACGGAGAAATTCCGTGTTACAAAATTGCAGAAGACGATAATTTTATTGCGTTTTTAGATATAAATCCAAATGCAAAAGGCCATACGCTGTGTGTTCCAAAAGAAGAAATAGACAAGATTTTTGATATGGGCGAACATTTGTATTTACAATTGATGCAGTTTTCAAGAAAAGTGGCGCGTGCATTAGAAAAAACCGTGCCTTGTGAACGAGTGGGGATGGCGGTTGTAGGTTTAGAAGTGCCGCATGTGCACGTACATCTTATTCCTTTAAATGAAATGGACGATATGCGTTTTTCCAAAAAAGTAAAAATGACTTCGGAAGAATTTGAAGCTTTGGCACTGGCAGTTAGGGAAAAATTGAAACCTTAAGCGGGAATCAAAACATAAATTGCGATGGCAACTATAATAATTGCCACCAAAACTGAAATATAAAATAGCGGTTTTACCTTTAAATAATGTTTATTGGTTTCCGCTATTTTTTTGTTGTAATCAAAAACACGCTCAATGTCTTCGGTCCAATTTACGGGGTAAATAGTGTTTTTGCAAGTATGACAATATAGCGTTTCGGCTAGTTGCGATGCGGGTTTGTTATAAAATGGCGTTTCCTTCTCTTTTTGTGTAAAAGTAAATTCCAGTCCGTCCGCACCAAAGCAAGTGGGACAATTGTTTTTTAAGTGTGCCGTATGTATTGTGTGAATTTTAGTACTCATTTTAAGAAGTTGTCTTTAGTGCTATTTCCATAGTTGTACCTTGGTTTGGACCACTTTTGGTGACGCGAATTTTTCCGTTGTGGTATTCCTCAATAATTCGTTTAGCAAGCGAAAGTCCCAAGCCCCAACCGCGTTTTTTGGTAGTGTAACCCGGGGTGAAAATCCGTCTAAATTCGCTTTTTGTAAGTCCTTTACCTGTGTCGGCAATGCGTAAATAGACAAATTTTGTATTTTTTTCAATTGAAATAGTTATCGTTCCTTTTCCTTTCATGGCATCAATTCCGTTCTTTACTAAATTTTCAATTGTCCAACTAAAAAGTTGTGGATTCAATTGAACATAAATTGGTTTTTGGGGAATGTTTAATTGAAAATCTATCAGTTTTGAAGTGCGCTTTTGCAAATAATAAAAAGTAGTTTTTGTTTCTTCCACTAAATCGTGCTGCTCTAGTTTTGGCACCGAACCAATTTTTGAAAACCGATCGGTAATCATTTCTAAACGCGAAATATCCTTCTCCATTTCAGCAACGTATTCCTGATTTACGTTTTCAGATTTTAAAATTTCTGTCCAACCCACAAGTGAAGAAAGTGGGGTGCCAATTTGATGGGCCGTTTCCTTTGCCATTCCCGCCCAAAGCTTGTTTTGTTCAGCAGATTTCGAAGTTTTATAAAAGAGATAAATCGCCAAAATAAAAAGAAAAATTATTAAAATAAGTGCTGCGGGATAATATTTCAATTTGTTTATTAAGGGTGAATTTCCGAAGTAAATAATAGATAAAACTTGGTCGTTATACTTAACTTCCAAAGGTTCATATTCTGAAGCAAACTGTTTTATTTTCGCCTTTATTCGTCGTTCGTTGCCTAAAACCTCTTCATTGATATTTCTGCCCTCATAGGTGTTTTCCTTAACGGTATGCAGAATCATGGGCGTCGTACTATTGCTTCGTATTATAGTAAGTGCAGTTTCGCTAATCGGGCTTCCTTCGTCTTCTTGGCTCTGTGCCAGTTCTTCTTGGGCAACCGCCCATATTTCCATTTTAGCTCGCTCATTTTCCTTCAATTGATTGAAAAAAATGTATGTATTCCACAAAATAAGACTAATAACAATAAGTGAAGCTAAAATAAAACCCCAACGGGAGAGTGATTTGTTACGCATCATAAGGAATAAATTTTTCTGGACTGCCTACCAATAGGCGCGTTTAAATATAAAGCAAATATGTTAATATTATTGTGCAATCAAGTTTTTACAAGCTATAATCTTTGGGTACATTTGCCGCAATGATATCTATAGAACCAAACCAATTATCTACGGCAAAATTGCACGGCTATATCTTGGGCGCAGTTTCGCCTAGGCCTATTTGCTTTGCAAGTACCGTAGATAAAGAAGGAAAAGTAAACCTTTCGCCATTCAGCTTTTTTAATGTTTTTAGTGCCAAACCGCCAATTTTGGTGTTTTCGCCGGCAAGACGTGGGCGCGATAACACCACAAAACACACTTACGAAAATGTTTTAGAAGTGCCCGAAGTAGTTATAAACATTGTAAGTTATGCAATGGTGCACCAAGTATCGTTGTCTTCTACCGAATATGCTAAAGGTGTAAACGAATTTACAAAAGCCGGTTTTGCCGAATTGGCTTCCGAAATGGTAAAGCCGCCTCGCGTGGCCGAAGCTCCCGTACAATTGGAATGTAAAGTTAACGAAGTAATTTCCCTTGGAAAAGAAGGCGGTGCTGGGAATTTGGTTATTTGCGAAGTAGTGAAACTTCATATAAAAGAAGATATCTTAGATGAAAATGGAAGCATCGATCCCTTTAAAATTGATACGGTTTCCAGACTTGGTGGCAATTGGTATAGCCGCGCTAAAGCTGGTCTTTTTGAAGTACAAAAACCCCTTACAACCCTTGGTATAGGCGTTGATAGCCTTCCGGAAGAAATTCGGAAAAGTAAAGTGCTCACAGGGAATGATTTAGGGATATTGGGCAACGTAGAAAATTTCCCAAATTCGGAAGAAATTAATACCTTTATACATGCTTCGGAAGAATTAAAAATGCTAATTTCAGAAAATAACAGCGAATCAATTCATAAAAAAGCACAGCAATATCTGCGCGAAGGAAAAGTTGATCAAGCTTGGAAAGTATTGTTAGGCAAGTAGGCTCGCGATACATCGTGCGCAGTGAAATTTAATGCATCGAAACATTAAAGCGCAACAAAACGCAATATTTCAAAATTAAATAGATTAAAAATTACAATAAATAATAAAAACGATGGAATTACAAGGAAAAATTAAAATGATAGATGAAACTAAAACCTACGGAAACAATGGTTTTAGAAAACGAGAGCTGGTAATTACTACCGAAGAGCAATATCCACAACATATTTTAATTGAGTTTGTGCAGGATAAAACCGATTTATTAAACCCATTTAAAGTAGGACAAGAAATAAAAGTTAGTATTAATATTCGCGGTCGCGAGTGGGTGAATCCACAGGGCGAAACCAAATACTTTAACAGCATTCAAGGATGGCGTGTTGAAAACTTATCTGCTGCACCTTCAAGTGCCGATATGCCGCCAATGCCACCAGCAGAAGCCTTTGAGTCTGCAAACGACTTTAACGAAGAAGAGCACGACGATCTTCCCTTTTAATTAAGGGCTGGTACTTTCCCATAGTGCTGAAAAAACCTCAAAGAATTAATTTCTTTGGGGTTTTTTTATGTGAAAAATTTCACCAATTTTGAACAATGCATTATTTAACTGAACAGCTTTGGTTTCCTAATACTGCTGAAACTACGCGCGATGGCTTGCTTGCCCTTGGTGGCGATCTTTCGGTGCAGCGCTTGGTGCTGGCCTACAATTCGGGCATTTTTCCTTGGTACGAAGTTGGACTGCCCATTCTGTGGTGGAGCCCCGACCCGCGAATGGTTTTATTTCCCGAAAAATTTAAGGTTTCTAAAAGTCTTCGGAAAACTTTAAATAGCAAAAAATTTAAAATTACTTTCAATAAAAATTTTACCGAAGTCATAAAATATTGTGCCACTGTTCCGCGGAAAGGACAAGCTGGAACGTGGATTACCGAAGAAATGCAACAAGCTTATATTGCGCTTCACAAAGCCGGACACGCCTTTTCCATTGAAGTTTGGGAGCAGGATAAATTGGTTGGCGGTTTATACGGAATTGACCTTCCGCAGAAAAAAGTGTTTTGCGGCGAAAGTATGTTCAGCTTGGTGAGCGATGCCTCAAAAGTGGCTTTTTATCATCTTTCAGAATACGTAAAAAGTCAGAATTATAAATTTATTGACTGCCAGATTTACAATGAGCATTTGGAGAGTTTGGGGGCGGAGGAGATCGAAAGGTGGGTGTTTTTAGAGATGCTCCACGAGTAGGTTTTTCATTGTTCTACCATTTCAATATGGGTGTAATTTCAATAATATTCCAAATCTGAAATATTTGAATAGCTAATTATTTGTACGTATATTTGTACGTTATAAAACACATCATTATGTTAATTACAACAGTTTCAGATTTCAGAAAGGACATGAAAACTTATTTGGATAGAGTGGTAAAAAACTTTGAGACATTAATTATAAATCGTGGTAAAGACTCCGGAATTGTAGTTATGTCATTAGAAGAATACAATTCTTTAATGGCTACAAATCACGAATTATCTTCTCGAAAAAATGAATTGAGATTAGATTCAGCCATAAAAAAATTAAAGCATTACGCTGCCTTCGAAAAAGACTTAATAGAAGGCTAAAATGAAATATGTATTTGTTGACGAGTCTTGGGAAGATTATCTGTATTGGCAAAAAACAGATAAAAAGAAGTTGAAGAAAATAAATGAACTTCTAAGAGATATAACCCGAAATCCTTTTGAAGGAATTGGCAAACCAGAGCCTCTGAAACATAAATATTCAGGATTTTGGTCAAGACGAATAGACAGTGAGCATAGATTAATTTATCAATATAACGAAGGAGAAATATTGATTGCAAAATGTAGATTTTATTACGAATAAAAAATTTTGAGGTTAGTGACTGAAAATAAACCGTCTAAAAACCTATCTTCGTAGTCCACAATTCGCAATTCAGATGAAAAATTACTACACAAAATACCTTTTGGTATTGTTGATGGCATTGCAGACTGCTTTTGCTATATCGCAAGAAAAACCAAACTTACCGCACAATTTAACCGAAACAGAGAAGGGCTTAGTTTCGGAATTTCAGTTTACAAGCCCCCGATTTTCGCCTCCGCCAACTGGCTCGGTTCGCGCCGCAGCCGAGTGGGAGGAAGTAGAATATCTTTTAGTTACTTGGAATCCTTCGTATCCAAACATTCTCCGGCAAATAGTGGCAGCTGGAGTGCAGGAATGCAAAGTGATGATAACCACCCAAAACGAAACTTCCGTAGCAAATTATTTAACTGCCAATGGCGTAGATCTTACCAATGTATCCTTTTTAGATGTGGATTGGGATAGTATATGGATTCGCGATTATGCAGGAAATACTATATATTCCAACGATGTGGGCGAACTTGCATTAACCGATTGGATTTACAATCGTCCCCGCCCAAATGACGACGTGATGCCAATTGCACACGCCGCACAAGCTGGTATTCCGCTGTATACAACCAATTCTGGCACTAACGATTTGGTAAATACTGGTGGTAATTATATGAGTGACGGTTTGGGCAATGCCTTTGCTTCAAAATTAATCTTGAATGAAAATGCTCCCGGAAATCCTTACGGAGTAAGCGTTAAAACGGAAGCTCAAATAGACGGAATTATGCAGGATTATATGGGCATTAACCGTTTTGTAAAAATGAATACCCTGCCGTACGACCAAATCCACCATATTGATATGCATATGAAATTGCTGGATGAAGAAACCATTTTGGTTAGTAAGTATCCACCCGGAGTTGCCGATGGCCCGCAGATTGAAGCTAATATTCAATATGTTTTAGACAATTTTGAATCGCCTTTTGGAACGCCTTACAATATTGAATGGATTGATGCTCCGCCAAGCGCAAGCGGTAATTATCCTAATACTGGCGGCCCTTACAACACGTATAGCAATGCGGTTTTTGTGAATAAAACTATTATGGTCCCCACCTATCGTCCCGAAGTAGATGCCACGGCATTAGCGCAGTATCAAGAAATGCTGCCCGGCTATACTATTGTGGGCATAGACGTGGATAATCCTGGTGAGAATTTAATTAATTCTTTGGGTGCCATTCACTGTATTACACACACCATAGGCGTTGCAGAACCACTTTGGATTGTACACCAACCAATAGATAATGCTAGTTCAGGTACTACCATTACTATTGAAGCTATGATAAAACATATTTCTGGAGTGGCGCAAGCAAAGGTTTTTTGGAGGGAAGAAGGCGCTAATTCATACAATGAAATTGAAATGGCTCCCTCAAATGGCGATAACTGGACAGCAGATTTTACTATTCCCGGCTATCCTGTAAATATTGAATATTACATTTGGGCAAAAGCTATTTCTGGAAAAGAAATGAACCGACCCATTGTAGCTCCCGAGGGATTTTGGACCATGGAAGCACAATTGCTTTCTTCAAACGAGTGGGCACAGAACCATATTTCAGCGGCATATCCAAACCCAACTACTGGAAAGGTTTCTTTTAATATGAATGCAATTCAAGGCCTAGTAACCGTGAAAATTCACAACCTTTTGGGACAAAAATTATACGAAGCAAATGTTGAAAACGGCCATGGAAAAATAACCTTAGATCTCAACAAAAACTGGCAAGGAACACTTTTAATTACATTTGAAGGCGACTTCGGAAAAATTCATAAAAAGGTGATAAAGCTATAAATGGTATCGAAAATTTGAAGACTAAAACTTAAAATTTAATAGCTTCCTTCGCAACAACTAAAAATTTTGTTAAATTTTAAAGTAAAGACAATATATTCGTTTTTTAGTGGTTTTTTTGTGCAACAAATCACAAGAATATCCGTATTCACTAAATTTTTCGTAAAATCTAAATATCCCCAATGATTATAAAGAAAAACCTGCTTGCTCTTCTTTTCTTTGCTAGTATTTCCACCTTTTCTTTTTCGCAATCTAATTTGTATAAAACAGACGGCAATAAACATATAGATGTGGTGCTTGTTTATGAACAAGTGGTCCGCGATGGCTACGGGACGCCCTTTATTTATGAAAGATTAGCTACTGCTTACTATTTTAAAGGTGAATACGACAAAGCAGTTTCTTGGTTTCAAAAATTTTATTCGGAACAGACAAGTACAGATCCTCAACTTGCGTACCAATACAGCCAGTCTTTAAAAGCCGTTGCATTTAAAACATCAGAAAAATCTGCAAAAGCGGTTGTACTGAAATAATTATAGTTCGCGGTAGCGAAAACAAGTTTCAATGTGGTCGTTCACCATTCCTGTGGCTTGCATATGCGCATACATTACGGTGCTACCCACAAATTTAAAACCACGCTTTTTTAAGTCTTTGCTCAACGCATCGCTTACAGCTGTGGTTGCTGGAATTTCTACGTGGCTTTTGCGAATATTTTTTATTGGTTTGTTGTTTACAAAACCCCAGATATAGTTGCTGAAACTGCCAAATTCCTTTTGAATTTCCAGAAAGAGCTGCGCGTTTGTAACTGCAGCATTCACCTTTAACTTATTGCGAATAATTCCCGCATTTTGAAGTAGCGAATCAATTTTTGATTGGTCGTATTTCGCTATTTTTTTATAGTCGAAATTGTCAAAGGCTTCTCTAAAGTTTTCGCGCTTCCTAAGAATTGTAATCCAACTCAACCCTGCTTGAAAAGTTTCTAAAATTAAAAATTCAAAAAGCGTATCGTCATCCTTTACAGGCACACCCCATTCTTCATCGTGGTATTTTACGTAAAGCGGATCGGTTCCGCACCAACTACAACGTGTTTTTTCTGAATTCATAATTTTTAAATTTTATTTACTGAAACGCACCCAAAAAGTAGTCGGCCTGCACTTACTGTAAACTGCCAACTGCACACTTAATTATTGTTGTCCGGGAAAGTTAAAAGTAATGGTGCCCAATTGATTGCTTCGCGAAGCATCCGTGCTAAAACGTGCTTGCTCGGCGTATTCTATAGCTGCATCAATTAAACATTCGTTATTTGTGGTGGAAGCATTTTTGTTAAAGGAGTTTTTCACAACTTTTCCAAGATTATTCACCTCAATATTAATTACAATTTTCCCAAAACCGTAACACGTATAAACCGGATTGGGCAAATCGATATCTTTTCTGTTTACCAATTGGTAGCTTATAGTTGTGTTTCTGTTGCTGCTTTTTACTACGGCTTCCCCTTGCTCGCCGCTTTCACTATTAGAGAATCTTTTCTTGATTTCCTTTTTGGGTTTTGTAATTACTGTAGTTCCAGTGCCTGAATCGGTTTGTGATTTTTCTATGGCATCGTTCATTTCCTGAAGCTTGCCTTCGGTGGTTTCTGTAACCTCTTGATTTTCGTCTTCTACCGAAGAAATGAACTTTTCAGCTTCATTATAAGCGCGGTTGGTTTCAATTTTTACCACTTCGGGCGTGCGTTCTACAATGGCTAAATCTTCGGGAAGCAATTCGTCTGGAGCCATAACTACATCGTAACTTTCTTCATTGGTTTCAACCTGTTCTTTAGAAAGTTTCACGCTGTATAGAAACAGCACTAAACTCCCTGAAAGCAGCGACGTAATTAAAAATGCTCTATATGAATAATTAAAATTCATTGTTACAAGTACCGAAATTTTGTGCAAAATTCCACAAAACCGCTCAATATTAAGACAGTATTAGTGATTTTTTAACTTGGTAGTGATTTTTCAAAAGCTTCAATATCAATAGCTTTATCTATTGAAAAATCGCCAATCTTTGTTCTTCGAAGGGCAGAGAGATGCGCTCCATTGTTTAATGCTTTTCCAAAATCGTTCGCTAAAGAACGAATGTAAGTGCCTTTGCTGCAAGCTACTTTAAAATGAACGATTGGAAGTTCAATTTTAGTTATTTCAAATTCTGAAATAGTAATAGTTCTAAACGGTATTTCAATTTCTTCGCCACTTCGCGCGTATTCGTATAGTCGTTTTCCTTCTTTTTTTAAAGCTGAAAAAACGGGAGGTTGTTGCTGTATTTCACCTAAAAACTGCTTTGTAGCTTCTTGTATTTTTTCTGAAGTGATTTCTGAAATATCAAAAGTATTATTTATTTCAGTTTCCAAATCATAACTGGGGGTTGTAGCGCCCAAGGTAAATGTGCCTGTGTATTCCTTTTCCTGTGCTTGAAATGTGTCTATTCTTTTGGTGAATTTTCCGGTGCAAATAATTAAAAGTCCCGTGGCCAAAGGATCGAGCGTACCCGCGTGCCCGACTTTTATTTTTTTAATTCCGAATGATTTTTTAATCAACCATCTAATTTTATTCACCGCCTGAAATGAAGTCCATTCCAACGGTTTATCTATTAAAATTACCTGGCCTTCTTTGTAGTCTTCCGCCGTCATTTAAATATAAAAACTAGTTATTATTGCGAGCGATCCCACGATAACACAATAGATTGAGAAATAACGAAGTTTGCTTTTTTTAACCAGCGAGATCATCCACGTACACGCAATAAGACCACAAATAAAGGCGGCAATAAACCCGATGCCTAAAACCCCGAGGTCTGTGTTGTGCGTTGAAATTTGACCACCTAGCAAATCTTTTGCTATTTTACCAAAAATTAGTGGCACTACCATTAAAAACGAAAATCGTGCAGCTTTCGATTTGTCGTTTCCTAATAAAACAGAAGTTGAAATTGTAGCTCCACTTCGTGAAATACCCGGCAACATAGCGATTGCTTGGGCTATTCCAATAATAATTGAATCTTTTAATGTTACAGGTTTGCCGGTATTTTTTGAACGATCTGCTAGCCACAATAAAACGGCAGTAATAATTAACATAGCACCCACGAAGGCGATGCTTCCGCCAAAAAATGATTCTAATTCTTCTTCAAAAAGCAAACCAATAATTACGGCCGGCAGCATTGAAAGTATAATCTTTACGGTAAATTGTGTTTCATCATTCCACTGAAATTTTAAAACTCCACCTACAATTTCAATAATATCTTTTCTGAAAACAACGAGCGTACTGAGCGCAGTAGCAAAATGAAGGACAACCGTAAAAAGCAAACTTTCTTCTGGCACCGAGGTGTCTCCTAAAATTACTTTTCCAATTTCAAGATGTCCGCTTGAAGAAACAGGTAAAAATTCAGTAAAACCTTGAACAATACCAAGAATAATAGCATCTAGATAATCCATTTAATTTTCTTCTTTGCGCTCGGGTTTTAATAAAATAGCATATACTTCAATGGCAAAGCCTATGAGTACCAAGGCAGGGGCCAAGCGAATACGACGCCAGTTGTAAATTTCGGGGTTAAAAACATTTGGGTCGTCACTACCGCCGCCCGTCATTAGTATAAAACCTAAGGCAATAAACGCTACGCCAATAAGCATAAATGTGTAGTTTTTTCTTTCAAACACAAATACGGGTTTATAATTTTCTTTTTGTTTTTTCTCTCCCATCAAAA
The DNA here is from genome assembly GCF_022008365.1 of Aequorivita vitellina. Classification (GTDB taxonomy): domain Bacteria; phylum Bacteroidota; class Bacteroidia; order Flavobacteriales; family Flavobacteriaceae; genus Aequorivita; species Aequorivita vitellina. The sequence continues at coordinate 69,571 of NZ_JAIRBA010000004.1, read as the reverse complement.
AAATGTTTTAGGTTTTTAGTTTAAAGTTTCTACGCACTACCACTAATAATACAAATCGTCTGTGCGCAAATTTAAAAATCGCTGGGTGGCAATAAATGTGCTAATCCAAGTAATTAAAACTCCCATTAAAAATATAAATGCAAATAACACGGCCAAAAGTACCGGATCGCCTAACAACTGCAACTGTGGAAAACTCTGGTTGAGGTAATAAAGTACCAATCCCATCCCTATCATTGCCACAATTGCGCCAATTATACCCAGCCTAACACTTCTCCAAACAAAGGGTTTACGAATAAAACGTTTGGTTGCACCAACCATTTGCATGGTTTTTATTGTAAATCGTTTGGCGTAAATGCTAAGTCTAATACTACTGTTTATAAGCAATACGGCGATAAACGTAAAGATTCCACTAATTATTAAAACCCAAAAACTTATGCGTTTTACGTTCTCAGTAAGTTGCGCAATTAATGGTTTGTCGTAAATAACATCGTCAACAAAACCTTTGCTTTTTAGCTCGTTGGTAATTTCTTCCATTTTTTGTGGCGTAACGTAATCTGCTAAAATATAAACATCTATGCTGTTTTGCAGTGGGTTTTCGCCCAAATATTCAATAAAATTTTCGCCTAAAGTTGCTTGGTGTTCCTTGGCAGCTTCTTCTTTGGATACAAAGGTTGCAGACTTAGTATATTCAGCCAAAGCCAGACTTTGTTTCAATTGTGTAATTTCAACTTCCTTTGCGCTGTCTTTCAGAAAAACGGTTATTGCTATTTGTTCTTTAAAATAATCGGCTACTTTTTTCGAATTCAAAACCAGCAATCCCAGCAATCCCAATAGAAAGAGCACCAATGAAATACTGATAACTACAGAAAAATAGGAAGAAATCAACCTGCGTTTTTGATATTTTTCAAAAGAGGAACTCATAGGGTTTGCTGAATTTTGGCGTAAAAATACAAGTAATTTTGCATCTTGTGTTAAACAACGCTGAAAGTTTCCAATTTGTTATAATTAGATTAAATTTGTGAGGCCTTAAATTAACCTTCCATTATTAAAAACCTATTGAAACTTTTAAAAATATCTAGACCGGGGCTCTGGTTTCCAGTTATTTGGCTTTATTTATTGCCTTTCAAATTAACTTCGCGTTTTTGGGAAGAGCCTTTGTTTTGGATAGGTTTGGTATTTGTTGTTTTTCCGCTCAATTTTATGATTTACGGACTAAACGACTTTACTGACGGGAAAGCCGATTCGTTAAACCCGCGAAAAGGCAACTATCTCTTTGGGCCAAATTTGAGTAAAAAAGAATTGGAACCGGTGTTTTGGCAAATATGTTTCGTAATTCTGCCATTTGTAGCCTATTTTTCATACGTCATTGGTAGGGAGATGTTTTTGTTGCTACTCTTTATGATTGTAATAACAATAATTTACAACTTTAAACCCTTCCGGTTAAAACGACGACCGCCGCTGGAAATATTATTTCAAGTTGGTTATATTTTTACGGCACTTTTCAGTATTCTTTTAAACGATTTAGAAATGATGCCGTGGCAAACCTTTCTATTTCTTTCGCTTTTTGCTTTCCACGCCCAACTTGCTGGTGAAATCATGGATATTGAACCCGATATTTTAGCTGCCAAAAAAACCACTGCAGTTTTAATAGGAAGAAAAAAAACAAAGCTACTCGTGCTGTTATTGATTTTAATTGAAGTGTTTATATTAAAATTCTGGTTTAATGATTGGGTGCTATCCGGCTTTTTGGCCGCTTTTTCACTTTGGTTGGTTTTAGATATTTTCATTTTCTTCAAAGAAAAACCGTACACCGTTAAGCAAATGAAAATCTTTATTATAGCTATGAATATTTTCGCACTTCTATCTATTGCATGGGCGCTTTATTCTGAAAATCTGCTGCAATTAAACTTTTAAATATTAAGGTTTTTACTTCTTCTAATAAACCTTAAATTTGCCTGCATATTCCAAAGCTTTAACGAGGAATGTCTTTTTTCAGAAAAATTTTAAAATGAGCAAATATCACTTCAACGAAATAGAAGCAAAGTGGCAAAAATATTGGGCCGAAAATCAAACTTTTAAGGCAGCCTCCCCCGACCCCTCCAAGGGAGGAGAGAATCTCAAACCGAAATATTATGTTCTCGATATGTTTCCTTATCCTTCCGGCGCCGGTTTGCACGTTGGGCATCCGCTGGGTTATATTGCCAGCGATGTGTATGCGCGGTTTAAACGCCACCAAGGGTTTAACGTTTTGCACCCAATGGGCTACGATTCATTTGGACTACCTGCCGAACAGTACGCCATACAAACAGGTCAGCATCCTGCCGAAACCACCAAAGTGAATATTGAGGGCGGCGTCGATAACAGAGGTGAAGAAATCCAAGGCTATAGAAAACAGCTGGATAAAATAGGTTTTTCGTTCGATTGGAGTCGCGAAGTGCGCACCAGTAATCCCGAATATTACAAATGGACGCAGTGGATTTTTATTCAGCTTTTTGAATCTTGGTATTGTAAACACGCAAATAAAGCGTTCCATATTTCTGAACTGATTGATGTTTTTGAAAGCGAAGGAAACGATAATGTAGAAGCGATTTGCGATGATAATGTTGAAGTATTTACGGCACAACAATGGCGCGATTTTTCAGAAACCAAAAAGCAGGAAATTCTTTTAAAATACAGACTTACCTATTTAGCCGAAACCGAGGTTAACTGGTGCCCACAATTGGGAACCGTTTTGGCAAACGACGAAATAGTAAATGGCGTCTCCGAGCGCGGCGGCTATCCCGTAGTCCGCAAAAAAATGAAACAGTGGAGCATGCGCATCACCGCCTATGCCCAACGTTTGCTCGACGGACTCGATACTATAGACTGGCCGCAACCGTTGAAGGACTCGCAGACTAACTGGATTGGTAGAAGCAAAGGGGCAACTGTTAAATTCAGAATTCAGAATTCAGAATTCAGAATTCCCGTGTTTACCACCCGCCCAGACACCATCTTCGGTGTAAGTTTTATGGTTTTGGCGCCGGAGCACGAATTGGTTTCACAAATAACAACCGAAGAACAAAAGGAAGCGGTTGAAAAATACGTTGAAGCCACCGCAAAACGCAGTGAACGCGAGCGAATGGCCGATGTAAAAACCATTACCGGCGTTTTTACTGGAGCGTATGCCGAGCATCCTTTTTCGGGAGAAGCAATCCCAATTTGGATTGGCGATTACGTTTTGGCAGGCTATGGCACGGGTGCCGTTATGAGCGTTCCCTGCGGCGATCAGCGCGATTACGAATTTGCAAAACATTTCAATTTGCCAATTCCGAATATTTTTAAAGGCGCAGATATTTCGGAGGAAGCGTATTCCGATAAAGAAAATACAATTATCACCAATAGCGACTTTTTAAACGACCTAAATTATGCCGAAGCCACCGAAAAAATAATCGCTGCTTTGGAGGAAAAAGGCGTTGGCGAAGGCAAAATAAACTACCGTTTGCGCGACGCCGTTTTTAGTCGTCAACGGTATTGGGGCGAGCCATTTCCTATTTATTACAAAGATGGGATGCCGCACGCAATCCCAACGGAGTGTTTGCCATTACGCCTTCCCGAAGTAGAGAAATACCTGCCAACCGAAGAAGGCGAACCGCCTTTGGGCCGCGCCGATGTTTGGGCTTGGGACACAGAAAAATCTACAGTAGTTAGCAATGATTTAATTGACAACAAAACCGTTTTTCCTTTAGAATTGAACACCATGCCGGGCTGGGCAGGAAGCAGTTGGTACTTTTTCCGATTTATGGAAGCTGCGAAGCGCGATGAGGTTTTCGCCTCAAAAGAAGGGTTGGATTATTGGCAAAACGTAGATTTATACATTGGCGGAAGTGAGCACGCCACCGGCCATTTATTGTACAGCCGTTTTTGGGTGAAGTTTATGCACGACCGCGGTTTGGTGCCTGTAGAAGAACCATTTAAGAAGTTGATAAATCAAGGAATGATTTTGGGGGAGAGTGCGTTTGTGTATAAAGCTATTCCGACATTATTGAGTCCAACAAAAGGAATACAAGATTTATCTTTTCTTAAAACTCAAATTTTTGCGAGTGCTTGTTTTGTAAAGAATGAACAATTTTGTGAGACATGTAATGAACAACATAAACTTGCTGCAGATTTTATTAATAATGAATTGGAGCAATTAAATTTGGTTGATGAAGTTCCATATATTATTGAGTTTAGATTTTTTCCTATTCACGTAGATATAGAATTGGTTAATTTGTCAAATCATTTAAATGTAGAAAAATTTAAAAAATGGAGACCAGAATATAATAACGCCCAATTTATTTCAGAATATGGCGGGATAGTTAAAGTAATCCGCGAAGTAGAAAAAATGTCTAAAAGCAAATACAACGTGGTAAACCCCGATGATATTTGCAACCAATACGGTGCAGATACGTTGCGGATGTACGAAATGTTCCTCGGGCCGTTGGAACAAGCAAAACCGTGGAGCACTGCGGGAATTTCGGGGGTACACGGTTTCCTAAAAAAACTATGGAAACTGTATCATTCGGGAGAAAACGAAAACTTTTATGTTTCCGAAGAAGCGGCTTCAAAAGAGGCCTTAAAAACACTTCATAAAACCATCAAAAAAGTAGCGGAAGACATTGAGAATTTCAGTTTTAATACTTCGGTATCTTCATTTATGATTGCGGTGAATGAGCTTACTGCACAAAAATGTAATTCGCGCAAAGTTTTGGAACCATTTATAATTCTTATTTCGCCCTACGCACCGCACATTGCGGAAGAGCTTTGGGCGAAGTTGGGGCATTCATATAGTATTTCGAAAGCACCTTTTCCAAAGTTTGAAGAGAAATTTTTAGTAGAAAGCACTAAGGAATACCCAATCTCTTTCAACGGAAAAATGCGGTTTACACTGGAATTGCCATTGGATTTTAGCAAAGATGAAATTGAATCTGCCGTAATGGCACACGAGAAGACAGCCCACTATTTAGAGGGAAGAACCCCAAAAAAGGTAATTATCGTTCCCGGGAAAATTGTGAACATCGTAGGCTAATTCCCGCATAGACGGGCATCCTATGACTTGAAAAAACAAATTTTCATACAATTTTTGCAAAGCTTAATTCAGAAAGGGTTTTTTTGCATAGTATTTGCTAGTTTTAAAATAGAAAATTATTAACTAAAAAGGAGATGCCCGCCTTTGCGAGCATAGAAACTATGATTGGATATTATATACTTGCCGGAATAATCTTTTTGGTGAGCTGGTACGTGAGCAACAAGCTGAAAAGTAAATTTAAAGAATACAGTAAAATCCACCTCCAAAATGGAATGAGTGGAAAGGAAATTGCCGAAAAAATGTTGGCAGATAACGGAATTACCGACGTACAGGTTATATCGGTGCCGGGTCAATTGACAGATCATTACGATCCTACAAAGAAAACAGTAAACTTAAGCGAGCCTGTTTATATGCAGCGTAACGCAGCAGCGGCGGCTGTAGCGGCGCACGAATGTGGTCATGCGGTGCAACACGCCACTGCGTACAGTTGGTTAAAATTGCGTTCAACAATTGTACCTGCTGTTAGTATTTCAAGTAAGCTATCTAATTTTGTGATTATGGCTGGTATAATTTTATTTGCCACGGGTTCTGCAATTGGCACGTGGATTTTTGGCGTTGGAATTTTACTCTTCGCAGTTACAACCGCTTTTGCTTTTATCACTCTTCCAGTTGAATTTGATGCCAGTAAACGTGCTTTAGTTTGGTTAGAAACCAGCAATATGGTTACGCCACAGGAGCACGATGGTGCAGAAGATGCCCTAAAATGGGCCGCGCGAACGTATGTAGTGGCAGCACTTGGGTCTTTGGCTACCTTACTCTATTTTATTTCAATTTTTTTAGGAAGAAGATAACTAAATTTACCATTATCAATTTACTGAATAATAAAAAGAGGCTGTTTAAAAAGTAGTTTTGGTTGTCAGTTTGAGCGCAGTCGAGAACTCTATGTTTTTGACATACAACATACAATAAGGTCTTGACTCCGCTCGACCTAACAAACTGATTGATTTTACTTTTTAAACAGCCTCTTCGTTTTATATTAAAATTTTTACTTCACCACTCACCACTCACCACTCACCGCTAATTTTTAATGTAAATTTTCGGGGTTATATCCCAAATACTTCACTTCTTCTTCTCTAAAAATCACACCGTTTTCCTCTAATTCCTTTAAGATTGGTTCATAAACTTCTTTCGCAATCGGACGTTGCACTCCCGGCGTAGTAATTTCACCATTTAGTATTTTAACCGCAGCAATTGCAACTGGCAATCCTACTGTTTTTGCCATTGCGGTATGGGTTTGATCTTCGCCTATCAAAGCCATATGGCTATCTATTTGGTGCTTTTTACCGTCTAATTCGTAGCCAAATTTATGATACATAACAATCATATCTTTATCTTCTGGCGCCAATGTCCATTTTTCTTCCAAGATTTTTTGAAGCGCCATGGCAGGGGTTGCGTTTTCAATACCAATGGTCTTTTCTTTGTTGAAAATATCTAACTCCTCTAATTTCTCCCACATTAAATCGTCTTGATCAATTTTTAGGGCATAGCGAAGTTTCAGTTCAATAGTATCGGTGGGCGAATAAGCCAAAAATAAGTTTACAAACTCGCGATATGTTAAGTTTTCAGAATCTGGAATTGTATAAGTGTCATCCGTCATTCCTAATTGTACAAACATATTCCACGCCTTGCTAAACCCAACCCTTCTAATGGTTCCCCGGTAAAGTGTAAGGATGTTGTCCAGTCCGTAAACAGATTGGTACTGTAGTGAGTTTCTATTCGCTAGAACTTCAAATTTTCCATAACCTTCAATATTGATAAATTCGGTTCTTCTAAAAAGTCTGTGATAAGGAATGTATTTATACCTTCCTTCTTGAACGAATTCCGCAGCGCCGCCTTGGCCTGCTAAAACAACGTTTCGAGGGTTCCACGTAAATTTATAATTCCACAGATTGTTGTCGCTTTCGGGTGCAATTAATCCACCGCAAAACGATTCAAAAAGCAACATCTTGCCTCCTTTTGCTCGAATACGGTCTATTACTTGCATCGCACTCATATGGTCTACTCCAGGGTCGAGGCCAATTTCATTCATAAAAACCAAGCCTTTTGCTTCGGCTTTGTGGTTTAGCGCTTGCATTTCTTTGCTTACGTACGAGGCCGTAACCATATGTTTTCCAAATTCAATACAATCTCTAGCCACTTCAATGTGATAGCGGGCCGGTAACATTGAAATTACCAAGTCGCTATTTTGAACGGCTTCCTTTCTTTGAACGTCGTTAAAAACATCGAGCATAATTCCGCGTGCGTTATTATGCCCTGATATGAACTTTTGCGCAGACTGAATAGAAATATCCCCAATGGTAATAAAAAGGTCTTCTTTTTCACTTTTGTCTAGTAAATAGCGTATTAAACTTGCGGCAGATCTTCCTGCGCCTATAATTAAAATGTTTCTCATTGGGGGAGTTTTTTGTTAACTTTGAAGATATATTTTGAAAGGCACGAAATTACTAATTCCAAAATTCAAAAATGACAGTTTTCGATAAAAATATGGTGGTAACGGCTTCTTTTCTCGCAGCTATTACTATTGCAATGGGTGCCTTTGGGGCACACGGTTTAAAGAATATGGTTGATGCAGCCGCATTGGTTACTTTTGAAACAGGCGTACGTTACCAAATGTACCATTGCTTGGCTATTTTGGCTTTGGGATTGGCACCTGTTATTCCTAAGAAAATAAAGAAAACAGTATTCTGGTTTTTTATTACCGGCATACTTTTTTTCTCGGGTTCAATTTATCTGCTTGCGCTAAATGAAATCTTGCCATTTAATGCGACAACTATTGGATTTATTACCCCTATAGGAGGGTTGATGTTTATTATAGGTTGGTTTTATTTTGGCTATGCCGTGTTTTCTATTAAGAAAGAATAAATGTTTTTTTATTTTCCTTCAATCTCTCTAAGATTTGCTACTTTTGTACTCTACAAAATCTAAAAAAGGTATGGTCGATAAAAACCAAGCTACGAAACCGATTTCGATTGAAAAATACGGAATCAAAAATGCAAAAGTTAAATATCAACTTTCTTCTCAAGAGCTTCACAGCGAAACATTGCAAAAAGGACAAGGAACAGAAGCCGCTAGCGGTGCCTTGGCAGTAAACACAGGAGAATTTACAGGAAGGTCTCCAAAAGATAGGTTTATTGTAAAAGACGATGTTACGCGCGAAAGAGTGTGGTGGGGAAATATAAATATTCCATTTCCGCCAGATATGTTCGATAGACTTTACGATCGCGTTACAGATTATCTTTCAAACAAAGAAATATACGTTCGCGATAGTTATGCTTGCGCTGATAAAAATTATAAATTGAATATTCGCGTAATTAATGAAACACCGTGGAGCAATCTTTTTGCACATAATATGTTTCTTCGTCCAACTGCGGAGGAATTAGCATCGTTTGATCCGGAATGGCTTATAGTAAATGCTCCCGGATTTATGGCAGACCCAGAAGTTGACGGTACAAGACAACACAATTTTGCAATTCTTAATTTTACCCGTAAAATTGCCTTAATTGGCGGTACAGGTTACACAGGCGAAATTAAAAAGGGAATTTTCTCTGCGCTTAACTTTATTCTTCCCGTATTTAAAGAAACTATGCCTATGCACTGCTCGGCAAACGTTGGTGACGATGGAGAAACTGCTATTTTCTTCGGACTTTCGGGAACTGGTAAAACAACGCTTTCGGCAGATCCAGATCGTAAATTAATAGGTGATGATGAACACGGTTGGACCGCAGATAATAAAATCTTCAATTTTGAAGGAGGTTGCTACGCTAAGGTAATAAACCTATCTGCCGAGAATGAACCAGATATTTATAACGCAATAAAGCCCGGCGCACTCCTTGAAAATGTAATTATGGATGATAAAGGTGAAGTTGACTTTGCCGATACTACGATTACACAAAACACTCGTGTAAGTTACCCTATTTATCACATCAATAATATTCAAGTGCCGTCTATAGGCGAAAACCCAAAGAATATTTTCTTTTTAACGGCAGATGCTTTTGGGGTACTGCCTCCTATTTCAAAATTAACTCCGGGACAAGCTGCATATCATTTTATTAGTGGTTATACGGCAAAGGTTGCGGGAACCGAAGAAGGAATCAACGAGCCTACGCCAAACTTTTCAGCGTGCTTTGGAGCTCCGTTTATGCTACTTCACCCTACGGAATATGCCGAAATGTTAAGCAAGAAAATGAAAGATTCTGGCGTTAATGTTTGGTTGGTAAACACAGGATGGACCGGTGGACCCTATGGCGTGGGAAGCCGAATGAAACTTAAATATACCCGTGCAATGATTGCCGCCGCATTAGAGGGAAAACTGAAAGATGTTGAATTTGAAAAACACCCAATTTTCAATTTGATGATGCCAAAATCCTGCCCCAACGTACCTTCGGAAATTTTAAACCCAAAAGATACTTGGAAGAACAAAAAAGCGTACGATATTCAAGCTAAAGAATTGGCAAATTCATTTAAAGAAAACTTCGCCAAGTTTGAATCTTATGCCAACGACGAAATACTTTCGGGAGCACCAGCTGCTGAATAATTTCCTCAATTAATAACAATAAAAAAAAGGCTTGCCAATGCGGTAAGCCTTTTTTGTTTTTCTATTTAAAAAAGATTATTTTTTATTGTTCACCTCTTTAATATACTTTTCTAAAGCCATTGTCATTGAAGGCGTCTCGGGGGTTGGAGCCTGTATATCTACACGCAAGCCCTGTTCGGCTGCAGCTTTTACCGTAGTGTTTCCAAATACGGCAATACGCGTATCTTTTTGCTTAAAATCTGGAAAGTTTTCAAATAACGATTGAATTCCACTTGGGCTGAAAAATACCAAAATATCGTAATAAACGTCACGCAAATCTGAAAGGTCGCTAATCACCGTTTTGTAGAAGGTAGCTTCTTTCCAATCTACTTTCAATTCGTTGAGCAATTCAGGTACTTCAGGCTTCAATTTATCGGATGAAGGCAAAAGGAATTTTTCGTTTTTGTATTTCTTGATCAACGGAACAAGTTCAGAAAATGTTCGTTTTCCTACATAGATTTTCCGTTTTCTATAAACCACATATTTTTGGAGATAATAAGCTACAGCTTCACTTAAACAAAAATATTTCATAGAATCTGGAACCTTAAAACGAAGCTCTTCAGCAATTCTGAAATAATGATCTACAGAGTTTCTGCTGGTAAGAATAATAGCAGTATATTTAGTGAGATCAACTTTTTGGGCTCTAACATCTTTGCCTGAAACACCCTCAACGTGAATAAAGGGGCGGAAATCAATTTTCACCTTTTGCTTTTCAATTAATTCAAAATAGGGAGAGTTTTCAATTTTAGGCTCTGGTTGGGAAACCAAAATAGTTTTCACTTTCATAGGTAGTCCTTGTTTTTTTTAAATATTATCCTTTAAACAATGCTCTTGTAAAGGATGATATAGGGTGAAATTTCAAGTGTGCAAAGATACAAAATAAAATAGAAGAAATTGCGGAATATCAATTTTCCATTTTTCTTATAGCTGTAAAGCAATGCAATAGCGTTTAACAGCAGTGCAATTACGCCAAAGACTATCATCGCTATTGGCGTTGGAGAATAGATATATAAAAAAATAAGATTGCCCACAAAGAAAAATATTCCTAAAAAATTTCGGTAACTCAATTTTTGATACAGATAATTATTAATAAGCTCGTCCATCGAAAAAATGTTCGCTACAATTTTTTCAAAAGTGAATTTAATTAAAATAAACATGCTGTAGGCAGTACCAATTTGTATAAATAGCCAATCGTTGCTTTTTACTAATTCTGGATTAAAAACTTTAAATAATAGAAAGATAAAAATAGAAACGCAGATAATCTGTGCAACAAACAGAATCATATTAAAGGGGTGGTTCAACTCGTCGTTTTTGCCGTGTACAAAAAAGTATTGATTTGTTAATGGCAATAGCGAAAACTCGTTAAATCGTCTGGGGTAATAATATTTCGCCAGCGCATACAGCACGAAACACCCAAGCAGCAAATATGTAGCCCAGTCGGTAGAATCTATAAGTCTATAGCTAAAATCTGCTTCCAATTTTTTTGGTAAAGGTACAGTAAAATATAATTTCTTTTTAAGCTACGAATTAGATTTTCATTCACATTTGTTTCTTCAAAAAAGGGTACATTTGCGCTAAAATAGCAGTATGTCCAAGGCGGTAGTGGTGGTGCCAACCTACAATGAAATTGAAAACATAGAGCGGTTGTTGCGCACGGTTTTTTCGTTACAGCGCGAGTTTCACATTTTGGTGGTGGACGACAACTCTCCAGACGGCACCGCAAACCTTGTTGAGAATAATTTCACCAACTATCCCGATAAACTGTTTTTGCTAAAAAGAGCCGAAAAAAATGGATTGGGAACCGCTTACATCGCTGGATTTAAATGGGCTTTGCAAAGGGATTACGACTACATTTTTGAAATGGACGCCGATTTTTCGCACAACCCAAACGATCTAATTAGATTGTTTAATGCCTGCCATAAAGACGGCAACGACATGGCCATTGGTTCACGCTATGTAAAGGGCGTAAACGTTGTAAACTGGCCCATGAGCAGGGTATTGCTTTCGTGGCTCGCTTCGCGATATGTGCAGTTAATAATGGGGATGAATATCTATGATGCCACCGCCGGATTTATTTGCTACCGAAGAAGTGTTTTAGAGAAAATAAACTTAAACAAAATACGTTTTGTGGGTTATGCCTTTCAGATTGAAATGAAATTTAAAGCCTACATCAGCAAATTTAAAATTGAAGAAGTACCGGTAATTTTTACAGACCGGACCAAGGGCGAATCTAAAATGAGTTCGGGTATTATTTCCGAAGCTATTTTCGGGGTACTCGCAATGAAATTTAAAAGCGTGTTTAATAGAAAAAAATTTAATGAAAAGTCTTTTCATTAAAATAGTAATTTAAAAAATGGAACTTTAGTAACTCCATTTGGCCTAAAAAAAGATATAAGCTACAGATGAAATCAGTTTTAATTAAAAACGCGAACATAGTAAACGAAGGAAAAATTGTAAAAGGAGACGTTCTCGTTCAAGACGGCCGTATTGCAGAAATTTCTGAAACCATTAGCATGAAATCTGCCGAAACAAAAGTTATAGACGCAGACGGAAGTTATTTACTGCCCGGAATGATAGACGATCAAGTGCATTTTCGCGAACCGGGATTAACCCACAAGGCAACAATTGAAACCGAATCTAAAGCTGCAGTGGCAGGAGGAATAACCTCTTTTATTGAAATGCCAAACACGGTGCCGCAAGCTACAACTATTGAGTTGCTTGAAGATAAATTTGATATTGCTGCTAAAACCTCGTGGGCCAATTACTCGTTTATGTTTGGTGGCACCAACAATAATATTGACGAAATTTTAAAAGTTGACCCGCAAAAAGTAGCCGGTTTAAAATTGTTTTTGGGCTCTTCTACCGGAAATATGCTCGTTGACGATCCAAAAATTTTAGAAGAAATTTTCAGCAAAACAAAGTTGCTTATTTCGGCACATTGTGAAGACGAAGACACCATTAAAAAGAATTTAGAAAAATATAAAGCTGAATATGGCGAAGACATTCCCATTGCGCTTCACCCAAAAATTAGAAGCGAAGCAGCTTGTTATATATCGTCGTCTAAGGCGATAAAGCTTGCTGAAAAAACGGGAGCGCGGCTTCACGTATTTCACGTTTCAACTGAAAAGGAGACACATCTGTTTAACAATAAAAAACCACTTGCCGAAAAGAAAATAACTGCTGAAGTTTGTATTCACCATTTGTGGTTTTCAGAAGAAGATTACAAAACCAAAGGCACAAAAATAAAGTGGAACCCCGCAGTAAAAACCGAAAAAGATAGAAATGGATTGTTAAAAGCATTGCTCGATGACCGTATAGATGTAATTGCTACAGACCACGCCCCGCATACTTTAGAAGAAAAAAACAATACATATTTAAATGCGCCTTCTGGTGGGCCATTGGTGCAGCACGCCTTAGTGGCACTATTAGAAATGTACCATAAAGGCAAAATTTCTTTGGAGAAAATTGTTGAAAAATTTGCGCACAATCCTGCTATTCTTTTTCAAATAAAAGAGCGCGGCTTTATTAGAAAAGGGTATAAAGCAGATTTGGTTTTGGTTGACCTCAACTCGCCCTGGAACGTAAAAAAGGAGAATATTCTTTATAAATGCGAATGGTCGCCGTTTGAAGGAACTATATTTAAATCCCGTATAACGCACACGCTGGTTAACGGAGTTGTGGTTTATGAAAACTTTAAATTCCCAAATAGAAGCAATCCTGAAAGATTAACATTTAACAGATAATGAAATACTGGTTTTTTGTTTTCGTATGTATTTTAAGTTTTGTGGGTTGCCAAAATGTGGAGCAACCTAAAAAGCCAAAAAATCTTATCTCTAAAGAAAAAATGGTCGATATTTTAACAGAATCGTATATGGCCAATGCCGCTCGCAGCGTAAACAATCAAACCATTATAGAAAGAGGAGTAGTTTTAGATTCGTTAATATATGGCAATTTTGGTGTGGACAGCCTACAGTTTGCGGAAAGTAATGCCTTTTACGCGGCAGATATAAATACGTATATGGAAATTTTTCAAAAGGTTGAATCAAGACTCGCAGCAAAGCAGCAGAAAATGGACAGTCTTCGTCAAGTAAAGAGGGCTTTAAAAGACAGTATTTCAACGAAGGATTTTGAAGAAATAAACGAAGCTGAACCGTTAAAAGACAGCTTAATTTAAGGATTTCTTATATGCTTCAGCTACGCGTTTAAGCGTTTCTTCTGTAGGTGTAAATTCAAAATTAAGGGTGTTTTTAATTTTTGAAGAATCGTAATTCGAAGTTTTAAACATAGCCCGAACCATTGATTTTGGTATGCTTCTATCGGTATTGAATAATTTGTTTGAAAGCCAATCCATTCCACTTAAAAAAAGCATAAGACGTTTCGATAATTTTTTAGTCGGTGGTTTTGTACCGAACAGAATCGCCAATTTAGACAGTAGCTCTTTATAAGGTATATTTTCGCCTACCAATATAAATTGCTGGTTTACTATTTCAGATTCCATCAGCGCTTTCATTGCTTTCACCACGTCTTTAACATCCACGATCCCCATTGTTCCCGAAGGATAATAGGAGACACCTCGTTTTCCCAACGAAATAATTCGGCTGCTCCCGCCATCGTCGGGCGAAACACCTAAAATAACCCCAGGATTTACAATTACAGCGTTAAGGCCTTCCTGTGTGCCACGCCATACTTGCATTTCGGCAGCGTATTTTGTAATTGCGTAAACGTTGTTCTTTTCATCGGGATTCCAAGGGTTTTCTTCATTGACCAACCGATTGTTCAAATTGCTTCCCAAAGTGGCAACAGAGCTTACGTAACAGAGCTTTTCAACGTGGTTTGAGAGGCAAATATTTACAATGTTTGCAGTGCCTTCTTCGTTTATCTTTTTTAATAGTGAGTATTTAGACGTTTCAAAATTGATGATAGCCGCGCAGTGATACACGGTGGTTATGTTTTTAAAAGCCTCGGTAAGCGCAGGAATATCAATGATATCTGCTGCTACCCACTCAATTTTGTTAAAAAGTGAATCTACTTCCGAAGTGTAAAGTGCAAACACTTTTTTAACCGCTTGCATGTCGCTGTTTTTTCTGTGTATAGCGCGCACGGTAGTATTTTCTTTTAACAGAAAATACAAAAGGTGCGAACCCACTAAACCTGTACCGCCGGTAACTAAAATCATTATGCGAAAATACTCAAATTGAAATCGAAAATAATGCTGAAAGTAAACAGGATTTTTTTTAAAGCGAATCTTTTCAAGCTAGTAGGCGTAAAATATAAATTTTTGAAATAATAATTATGAATTTTTTATACCGCGATAAACGCATTACCATACCTTAAATATTTAATCAGAACCTTATCTTTGCACAAAATTTATAAAAATGAAGCTGAAAAATTTCGTAGAAGAATTACAATGGCGAGGCATGGTACACGATGTAATGCCCGAAACCGAGGAGCACCTTATGGAAAAAATGCGCTCTGCTTATGTGGGTTTCGACCCAACTGCAGATTCGTTACACATTGGCAACTTAGTGCCAATAATGCTCTTGTCGTTCTATCAACGCTGCGGACACAGACCTGTTGCACTTGTGGGCGGAGCCACAGGTATGATTGGCGATCCATCAATGAAAAGCAGCGAGCGAAATTTATTAGATGAAGAAACGCTCAAAAAAAACCAGGATGGCGTAAGAAATCAGCTGTCACAATTTTTAGATTTCTCTTCGGGCGCCGAAAACCAAGCGGTGCTCGTAAATAATTACGACTGGATTAAAGAATTTTCATTCCTCGATTTTATTCGAAATGTTGGGAAGCACATCACCGTAAATTATATGATGGCGAAAGATTCTGTAAAAACCAGATTGAGCGGCGATAGCGCAGACGGGCTTTCATTTACAGAATTTACCTACCAATTAATTCAAGGGTACGATTTTGTACATTTAAATAGAAGTTTAGATTGTACATTGCAAATGGGCGGCAGCGATCAATGGGGAAATATAACCACCGGAACCGAGCTTTTAAGAAGAATGGACAGCACAAAAGGCTACGCATTAACCTGTCCGTTAATCACAAAAAGCGATGGAACTAAATTTGGAAAAAGTGAAGGCGGAAACGTTTGGTTAGATGCCAACAAAACTTCGCCGTACAAATTTTACCAATACTGGTTAAACACAAGTGATGAAGATGCCGAAAAATACATTAAAGTTTTTACGTTTTTAGATAAAACCACTATTGAATCCATAATCGTTGAACACAGAGAAGCGCCGCATATGCGTTTGCTTCAAAAACGTTTGGCACAAGAAGTAACCACGACGGTTCACAGTGCCGAAGAACTTGAAAAGGCTGTAAAAGCTTCCGAAATATTGTTTGGAAAATCTACTTCGGAAGATTTAAAAACACTTGACGAAAAAACCTTTCTCGATGTTTTTGAAGGCGTGCCGCAAGCAGAAATTTCGAAAGAAGAAATAGTCGAAGGCATAAATATTATTGGCGCATTAGCTGAAAAAACCGGATTTTTAAAATCGAATGGAGAAGCGCGTCGTGCCTTAAAAGAAAATTCAATTTCAGTAAACAAAGAAAAAGTTACAGACGATTTTACCCTTTCTAAAAATGATTTAATAAATGGTCAATTTATTCTATTACAGCGAGGAAGAAGAAATTATTTTATTATAGTGGCTCAATAAAATTTTTATCCATTTGAGGTCGCTGAGCGAAGCCGAAGTGCAACGGGGTAAAAAGAATTATTTTATTATAAAGGCGGTATAATTACGTATTTTTTAGGGAGTAAAATTTGATTTATAAGTACTGTTGAACTGCGAAAGAAAGTAATAGCCTGTGCAAACAAAGCCGATGAAAAGACGTTGCGAATTGCGTATGCTGTTTTTGAGAATTATGAAGGCGCTAAAGAATATGACCTTCCGGAAGTTGCAGAAAAATTGATTTTGCAAGCCTTGGAAGAAAGTGAGGAGGGATTAATAAAACCTCATAATGAAGTTATGGCTGAATTCAAAAAAAACCGTCTTTCAAAATAAATGAATGTTTTTTCAACTACAACTGCAGAAATTACTTATGCCCAATAAATTGATTTCATTCTGGAAAAATAGGATAGATTAACTGTTGTTTTGGACAATACAAAGGATTCGCGGGAATTTGACAAATTTCTAAAACTGATATAATTACGTAAGTTTAGATTGAAATTATTTTTGATCGCTATCAAAATCCACAACGGCTCAGAGAGAAAAAAATCCCCGGCAAAACTTGCGCGGGGATTTTCAATTAACTAACCAACCAAATTATGAAAAATCATCAC
This sequence comes from Aequorivita vitellina, assembly GCF_022008365.1. Taxonomy (GTDB): domain Bacteria; phylum Bacteroidota; class Bacteroidia; order Flavobacteriales; family Flavobacteriaceae; genus Aequorivita; species Aequorivita vitellina. The sequence goes on along the minus strand of NZ_JAIRBA010000004.1, from coordinate 52,591 downwards.
TTTTTCACATTAGTTTGGTCGGAACAGCTTTCAGTTTCTTACACTCATTATTAAGGGTTTATGTTAAATATTTCCCTAAAAAACCATCAAATTACAACCTCGGATGTCACTGCTGTCAAAACGTCCAATAATTTCAAAAAAACCATCGTCAAAAGTTTTCCCTAAATCTTGGGTTGCAATAAATGCACAGGAATGAAGGTTGGCCAAATCAATTACATTTATTCCGCCAGTTTTTCCGGAAGTGTAAGTAAACGCATCTTCGGTGTCGCGCGTTAAAACCTTCATCCACGGGGGACAGTTAAAAATGCCGTCGCCCGTTGAATAAGCTTGCGAAAGCAGTTCGGTCATTCCGTATTCGCTGTGAATTTTAGCAACACCAAATCCATTTTTTAAAATTTCGTGCAATTCTTCTTTAATCATTTCTTTTCGGCGACCTTTCATTCCGCCGGTTTCCATCACGATTGTATTTTTAAGCTGAAATTTTCTTTTTTCAATTAAATCAAGCAAAGCATAGGAAACGCCTATTAACAGCGTTTTTTGATTGTTCTTTTCTAAGGCGTCTAACTTTTCAATTAGCGCTTCCATTTCGTATAAATAAAAACCGCTTTCTGTGTTGTTACTTTTTTCAATCAAGCTTTCAACCATATAAATTAAAGAAGAACCTTCGCGTTCCAAATAGGAGGGCAGCAACGCCAGTATTGTATAATTTTCAGGCTTGCCGTACTGTTGTTCAAATGCTTTTTGGAAACTCGTTTCGTACAATTTTAAATCTGAAACAAAATGTTTACTCGTAATACTACCCGTGGTGCCGCTACTTGTAAAAATGGTTTCTTCGGCTGTATTTCCAGTAATTATTTTATGGCTTTTAAAAAATTGAATGGGCAGAAAAGGAATCTGTTTTAAGGATACAACTTCAGAAATGTTTGTATTCAAAAGATTGCAGAAATCGCGATACACCGATACATTTTCATATTGAAAACGAAATATTTGGAGCGCAAGCTGCTCAAATTCTTCCGAAGATTTTATATTGAAAATTTCTTTTTCAAACATAGCAATTAGACTGCAAAAATTTTCTCCAAAAATAGGTAAATAAAAAAGCTCCCGCCGAAACAGAAGCTTTAAAAATAATTTTGTAACAGATTATTTAATCACCAATTTTTTGGTTGCTGAATTATTTCCCTGCTCTATTTTTAGGATATAAACGCCACTATTCAATTTTGAAATATCTAATCTGTCGCCAATTAATGCAGTTTGCAAAACTTTTTTGCCCAGCACATCATAAATTAAAATGTTTTTCGCTCCGGTTGTTTTTGAAGTGATGTTTACAAAACCTTTGGTTGCCGGATTTGGATAAAGCGAAAACTGTTGTATAGGCTGTTCAGTCACGCCAACAGCGCCAACAAACATAATATTGTCGAGCCAAAAAGATTCGCCTCCTGCGTTGTTCCTGCCTTCAATTACTAATTGTACTACGCTGGACGGAAGCCCCATCAATACGTTTTGCCACTCTAATTGATACTCTCCCGTGCCAGAATCAAACGGCACTAAATCGTCGAGGTCTGAGCCTGTCGAGTTAAAAAGGTCAATTTCGGTACTATTTGTAATGTCTCTCACGTAAATACGCAAGCGGTCTGAACCAGATTCATTGGTAGTTCCATCGCCTTCATAATTGCCATTTGAAGGATTGCTACTGTTTATTGAAAGGAGGAAATCCACAGATAAACCGGGTGAGGAAATGCCTGTTAAATCTACTTGATCAAACTCAAGAATATAGTTTCCGTCAATATCGCTCAATCTATACCCTTTTGTTCCAGCTGTAAATGGAACGGAAGAAGACGGTTTTTTATCGGTTACACCCACGTCATCTCCATCGGTGAGACCAACATTTGGTGTGTCGTACGGTACGTATGTGGCATTAAAGCCCATTTCTCCGCCAACAGATGTAAAATCTACAAGCGGCTCGCTGGCGTTGTTAATTAAATCGTGTGCAATATTCGGATCGCCAGTATCCGTATATTTTCCTGAAAATGTTTCTGGCTCCTCAAAACTGGTTCCCGCAACTTGAGCAAAAGAAACAGAGACCAACAAAAGAGCCACAATTAATGTAGTTTTTTTCATCGGAAAAATTTTAAGGTTAGTATACAAATATAATTCATAAAAAATTTATAACCAATTGACAGTGAGGTAAAAGAGGTTTTTAAAGTTGAGGTTTTATAAACTTTAACCTATATTTTTCTAATATTACCAAAAGGTTATTTAATGGTTAACAATAAACGTGCTAAAGATTAGCTCACATTAAATAATAGTATCTTTGAAATGTTAAAACCCGAAATATTGCTTCGACAATAGAATATAAAAATGAAAAAAAAAGATATTACAATTTTGTTGGTAGACGACGAACCGGACATTCTTGAAATAGTAAAATACAATCTAACTACTGAAGGCTACACAGTTGAAACTGCCGAAAATGGATTGGAAGCAATTGATAAGGCAAAACAAATAAAGCCCCAATTAATCATTATGGATGTAATGATGCCGAAAATGGACGGCATGGAAGCTTGCGAAAATATAAGAAACATACCGGAGCTTTCCGAAACTGTAATTACCTTTTTAACCGCCAGAGGAGAAGATTATTCGCAAATGGCAGGCTTTGAAGCTGGAGCCGACGATTATATAACCAAACCCATAAAACCAAAAGTACTTGTTAGCAAGGTAAAAGCACTGTTACGTCGTTTTAAGAAAGAAGCTGAAAACGACAAAATTAAACTTGGCAATCTCACAATTAATCGGGAAGAATATAAAATAATGCTGGGTAAAAAAGAGTTAATTCTGCCAAGAAAAGAATTTGAATTATTAGCACTTTTAGCTTCTAAACCCGGAAAGGTGTTTAAGCGTGAAGAAATTCTAGATAATATTTGGGGTAACGACGTAATTGTTGGTGGACGAACGATAGATGTTCACATTCGCAAACTTCGCGAAAAAATTGGCGACGACAGGTTTAAAACTGTAAAAGGTGTGGGTTACAAATTTGTTGTTTAATTGCCGATGAAATATTCTAGAAAATATAATTTTGCTGCTTCTACTTCACTGCTCATCGCTTTGTTTTCTACATTGGTAATGGCCGTTTTTTTGTATTTCTTAATGGCTACAGTTTCGTTTTGGCTCCTGTTATTTTTTGTTATTTCCTTTTTATTTTCGTTTTACATTCTTCAATATAGAGTAGAGAAATTTATTTTTCACCGTATTAAAAAAATGTATAAGGACGTTCGCATTTTAAAAGAAAAAGACTTCCCAAAACCCGCTGTTACTACAGATATGGACGTGCTTACCCGCGAAGTAGAAAATTATGTAAACGTAAAGAAGCTAGAAATTGAAACCCTAAACGTGCGTGAAAATTATAGAAAGGAATTTATGGGAAACGTTTCGCATGAGCTTAAAACACCGCTGTTTACAGTGCAAAGCTATATTTTAACTTTGCTCGATGGTGCAATGAAAGATAAAAAAGTGCGCAAAGAATACTTGCGAAGAGCAAATAAAGGCGTGGAAAGACTTATCTATATTGTAAAAGAATTAGATATGATTGCCAAACTAGAAATTGGCGGTTTGGTTTTGAATAAAGAGGAATTTAACATTATTAGTCTCGTTCAAAATATTTTTGATTTGTTGGAAATGAGAGCTAAAAAGAAGAATATTTCTCTGGTTTTTGATAAGGAATACAACGAAGAAATTATTGTAAATGCTGATAGAGAACGAATTGAACAAGTGCTAACCAATTTAATTGTAAACTCATTAAAATACGGTAAACAAGACGGAACCACTGAGGTAAGTGTTGAGCGCATTTTAAAAAATAAAGTTTTGGTGCGCATCACCGATAACGGCGAAGGCATTTTAAAAGAAAACATCCCCCGTATTTTTGAGCGTTTTTATAGAGTAGATAAAAGCGGTTCCCGTAAAGAGGGCGGCAGCGGTTTGGGCCTTTCCATCGTAAAACATATTGTGGAAGCTCACAACGAAAAAATATATATTGAGAGCCAATTTGGAGTAGGTTCTGAATTTTCATTTACCCTCGAAAGAGGTAAATAATTCGGTAAAATTAATAGGGGGATGGTTTAGTTTTTTCAATCCTTTATAAACCAATACCTGGTTTAGCTTTTCTGCCTTAAAATGCTGCTGTTTACAGCTTGGTACAATTCCCAAATGCTTTAATCGTTTTGCCAAATACTTTTGCTCATATTGCCCGGGTGTAGGCACGAAAAATGCCTTTTTTTCAAGCACCGTTAAATCCATAATAGTAGTATATCCTGGCCTTGCGACTATTATTTCGCTTTGGTTTACAACTTCCTCCAAGGCATCAGTTTGTAAGAAATTCACCGTTTTAATAGTTCCAAAATCTTCCCATTTCTGAGAACTTTCAATTACTCCGCGAACCATTACAATGCTTTTTTCACTTGCTTTAAAAATACCCTTCAGCTGCTCTTCAAATATTGAACGCTGTGGCTCTGGTCCGGAAAGTAACAACAGAATATCTATCGTTTTTGGGAGCTCACGTTTATTCATTCGACTTAAAACTCCCATATAGGTAACAGGCAAACTCTCCTTTTGTAAATGCCCCAATTCTCCACTTAAATTCATCACTAGATCTGCCACATCGGGTACCCAACACGCATCAAATTTTGCAATAATTTTTTGATGAATAGAACTGCTAAAATACGAGGTGCTTCCCGTTAAAACTTGCAATTGATGCGTAATATAAACCGAAGGAATGGTGCTATTTCGTACGCCAAATCGGTTGTCGCTTATTATGCCGTCAATTTCTTTTTCGGCCACAATTTTTTTTATGTGTTTTATTTCTGCTGCAATTGTTCGCTGGATTCTCGGAAATTTTAACAGCATTTTCCATTTAAAAAATCGTCCTTTTTTAGGATATGTAATGTTATACGAAGGTAATTCCACAGACTCCAAATTGGGAAATTCTTTTTGAAGTAGAAGTAATGCCGCGCCATCTGAAGCTACCAAAACACTAAAATTATGGGCAAGCAAGGCGCGAATTATAGGAATGCAGCGCGTTGCATGGCCCAGCCCCCAGTTTAAAGGTGCAACAAGAATAGTCTTCTTTTTCGGCATAAAACAAAGGTAGCAATAATTGCAGCAGGATTATATTTCCTTAATTTTACCGAAAATTTTAAAATTTTGGGAAGTAAAAATAAATTACGGCGCTTTAAGGAAAATGAAACTTTTGATAATGTGGTGCAACCATCGCGAGAAGAAGTGCAAAACAATACGCTAAAACTAAAAGGAAATTGGCGAAAAAATTTCTTTAAAAATGAAAATCCACTGGTTTTAGAACTCGGTTGTGGCAAAGGGGAATATTCCATTAGCTTGGCACGTGCCAATAAGAATATAAACTTCCTGGGCGTAGATATTAAAGGAGCTCGGTTTTGGCGAGGTGCAAAAACTGCTTTGGAAGAAAACCTGAACAACGTAGGTTTTTTGCGTACCCAAATTGAACTTGTTGACCATATTTTTGACGAAAACGAAGTAGATGAAATTTGGATAACGTTCCCCGACCCCCAAATAAAATTTAAACGCACCAAACACCGATTGACCAACTGCGATTTTCTTCAGAAATATAAAAGGATTTTAAAGCCAGACGGCGTTGTTCACCTTAAAACCGATAGCGAATTTATGCATGGCTACACCCTTGGCTTGCTGCACGGCTTAGGCGAAATTATAGAATATGCACACCACGATGTGTACGGCAGTGATGGCGCTCCAGCTACAGTAACCGATATTCAAACATTTTATGAAAATCAATATCTTGAAGAAGGAAAAAAGATAACCTATATCCGATTTAAATTCCGTTAGTTAAAATTTTATTATATTCACAGAAATTAAGGCCCTGAATGGCAATTTTTTACAACTTACTAATAGGTCTATTTGGGTCGTTTATTGGAGTATTGCCGCCGGGGCTAATAAATATGTACGCGGCAAAAATTAGCATGAAAGAGGGCCGGAAAAAGGGCTTTCTCTTTTCCATTGGCGTGTGTATTACCGTCATGATCCAAACTTTTATCGCCTTGATTTTTGCCAGATATATTGGCAAACACCCAGAGATTGTAAGTATGCTTCAAAAGGTTGCTTTGGGAATTTTTATTAGCCTTACCATTTACTTTATGTTTATTGCAAAAGATACACGAAGAGAGATTCGGGATCACGGTGAAAATTCAAAAAAAAATCGATTTTTCTTAGGCGTGTTTATTGCAATGCTTAACCTGCTCCCCCTTCCGTACTGGATGTATTTAAGTATTACCTTTTCGGCCTTTGGTGCATTTTCATTTTCGCAACCAGCACTGCTACTTGCCGTTTTGGCCTCCGGGATAGGCACATTTGGAAGCTTGGCACTCTACGTTCAATTTTTTAGACCAAAAGAAGATTCCAGCAAGTTAAAGCTGAATATGAATTACGTAATAGGAATACTAACTGCTATTATTTCCATAATTACATTCATAAAAATACTTAAGCAAATGTAAAGTGACTGAAGTAAGTTTTTTTGAAAAAGTATATCAAGTTGTGAAGCTCATTCCCTACGGAAAAGTGACTTCCTATGGCGCTATTGCAAACTATTTGGGCGCTTCGGGAAGCGCGAGAATGGTTGGCTGGGCAATGAACGCGAGCAAAAAGCAAGAAGTGCCCGCCCATAGAGTGGTAAACCGAAATGGATTGCTAACCGGAAAGCATCATTTTGACGGAACAAACTTAATGCAGCAACTTTTAGAAAACGAAGGAATTGAAATTGTAGATAATAAAATCCAGAATTTTGAAAAACACTTTTGGGACCCTATGAAGGAGCTTTGAGAAAGAATTTACATATTCCAAGCACTAAACTCCAACCAAACGCTTCCAGGGTTTTAAATATTGAAAGTGTTAAATAGCTGAAATCTTCAATCTTCTATTATTTCCTAATTTTCAAAAAATTTACAAATAATAGGAAATAATTTCAACAAAACTTCCTATGAGTTACCCCTATATACTGCCAACTTATTTTAGTATATTTGCACTTTAGAATGAATCTAAATATTATATAAAACAAATGAGCATTTCAAAACAAGATATCCTTCAAGCCCTTGAGACTATTACGGTTTCAGGTGAAGGAAGAAATATGGTGGCGAGCGGTGCCGTACAAAATGTAGTTACTTTTGCAGACGAAATTATAGTAGATTTAAAACTTTCTTCACCTGCACTTCACATAAAAAAGCGCGCCGAGGCAGATATTGTTAAAACCATTCACGAAAAAGTGGATGCAAACGCCAAAGTACAAGTAAATATAAAAGTTGAAGCACCAGCAAAACCGCAAAATCCAAACCTGATAAAAGGAAAGCCAATTCCAGGAATACAAAATATTATTGCCGTGGCTTCGGGAAAAGGTGGCGTTGGAAAATCTACCGTAACTGCAAATATAGCGGTAACACTTTCGAAAATGGGCTTTAAAGTGGGTGTTTTAGATGCCGATATTTACGGTCCTTCAATCCCAATAATGTTTGATGTGGCAATGGAAAAACCACTTTCAGTAAACGTTGGTGGAAAAAGTAAAATGAAACCTGTTGAAAATTACGGAATTAAAGTACTTTCCATTGGGTTTTTTACGCAACCAGATCAGGCGGTTATTTGGCGTGGCCCAATGGCTGCCAAAGCGTTAAACCAACTTATTTTTGATGCAGATTGGGGCCAATTAGACTTTATGTTAATCGACCTTCCGCCGGGTACTGGCGATATTCATTTAAGCATTATGCAATCACTTCCAATTACGGGTGCAGTTGTGGTGAGTACGCCGCAAAATGTGGCTTTGGCAGATGCCAGAAAAGGAGTGGCTATGTTCCGACAAGAAAATATCGATGTTCCAGTTTTGGGAATTATTGAAAATATGGCCTATTTTACACCTGCTGAACTTCCTGAAAATAAATACTATATCTTTGGAAAAGAAGGTGCAAAACATTTAGCCGAAGATTTAGATGTGCCATTTTTAGGCGAAGTACCCTTGGTGCAAAGCATTCGCGAATCGGGAGATGTGGGTAGACCAGCAGCATTGCAAACTGCAACCCAAACCGAGGAAGCTTTTGAAACAATTACAAGAAACGTGGTAGAAGAGACCGTTCGCAGAAACGAAAACCTTCCACCAACCGAAGCGATAAAAATTACAACAATGGCAGGTTGCAGCGCCGTAAAAAAATAATATGACAACGCAGGAACTAACAACAAAGGTAGAGCAAGCATTAGAGGAGATTCGCCCATTTTTACAGAATGACGGTGGCGATATCTCCCTTGTTTCAATTCAAGACGATAGAATAGTAAATGTACAGTTGGAAGGCGCCTGCGTGGGGTGTTCTGTAAATCAGATGACTTTAAAAAGCGGTGTAGAAATGACCATTAAAAAATACGCTCCACAAATAGAAAAAGTTGTAAGTATTACTCAGTAATGACAACCGTCATTTTATTCAACCAACTTCTAAATTATTTTTGAACTTAATTAAGAAAGAGTTTTTCATGATAAAAACAGATATACTCATCATCGGGGCAGGGCCTACTGGGCTTTTCGCTGTTTTTGAGGCCGGATTGCTTAAGCTGAAATGCCATCTAATCGATGCGTTACCACAGGCAGGCGGACAGTGTACAGAAATATATCCTAAAAAACCCATATACGATATTCCTGGTTTTCCTGAAATATTAGCAGGCGATTTGGTGAAAAATTTAATGAAGCAAATTGAACCTTTTCAACCTGGCTTTACTTTAGGCGAACGCGCAAATACAATTGAAAAACTAGACGATGGTTCTTTTATTGTCACTACAGATAAAGGCACAAAACATCACGCCCCAATCGTCGCTATTGCCGGTGGACTGGGTAGCTTTGAGCCCCGAAAACCTCCAATTACCAATCTTTCCGACTTTGAAGATAAAGGCGTGGAATACATTATTAGAAACCCAGAAATGTACCGCGATAAAAATGTGGTTATCTCTGGTGGCGGCGACTCTGCGCTAGACTGGAGTATTTTTTTAACTGATGTTGCCAAAAGCGTTACCCTGGTTCACAGAAGAAATGAATTCCGTGGTGCCTTAGACAGCGTTGAAAAAGTCCAAGAACTAAAAAATCTGGGCAAGATTGAATTGATAACCCCTGCCGAAGTAATAGGTTTAGTTGGAACCAATAGTTTGGAAGAAGTAGTAATAAAGCAAGGCGCTGAGGTTTTTAACCGCGAATGCGATCATTTTATTCCCTTATTCGGATTGTCACCAAAACTAGGCCCAATTGCCGACTGGGGACTTGAAATTGAAAAAAACGCCATTAAAGTCAATAATGCTTTAGATTACCAAACTAACATTCCTGGAATTTATGCCATTGGCGACGTAAACACCTATCCCGGAAAACTTAAATTAATACTTTGCGGATTTCACGAAGCAACGCTAATGTGCCAAAGTGCATACCAGCGTATTTTTCCGGATAAACGCTATGTAATGAAATATACTACGGTTGGTGGTGTTGAAGGGTTCGATGGTAGTAAAAAAGAAGCTCCAAAAGCTGTGGTAAAATCTATTGATTAAGCCCATAACCCCAAGAAGAGTAAACAAGTTCGGATATATAAATTTTTAACTCATAGCGCATAGCTCAAAGCTCATAACTCATCAGCTTTCTTATGAAAGATATAAAAATAATTATTACAGACCGTCACGGAGTTAAACATCAAGTTGACGCCCCCACCGACATGAATATGAATGTTATGGAATTAGTTCGCTCCTACGAATTGGCTCCCGAAGGAACAATCGGTATCTGTGGCGGAATGGCAATGTGCGCCTCTTGCCAATGCTATGTAGAGAGCAATCACGAACTTCCTGAAATGAGTTATGATGAAGACTTAATGCTTTCCGAAGCTTTTAATGTGAAAGATAACAGCCGCCTTAGCTGCCAAATATTTATAAAGGAAGAACTCGACGGATTGGAAATAGAATTGGCTCCCGAAGTCTAGTGAAGTGTTTTCAACACACTTTTAAATAGCAGTTCAACAAATCTTTTATATGCTTTTTCAGAAGGGTGCAAACCGTCTGCTGCAACCAATTCTGGATCGTCTAAACCTTGCTGTGTAATTGGGGTTATGTTTTTAAATGCCACTCCTTTTTCTTCAGCAATCTTTTTAGCGTATGCATTGTATCTTTTTAAGTCTGAAGTTATTTTTTCCGCTTTCCCAGATTTTTGTCCGAATGGCGTAAAGGCATAATCGGGAATGGAAAGTACAATTACGTTTTCGGTTTTTCCCTTTGCAAAACCTATTGCCAAATCCAGCAATTCAATGAACTCTTCTTCGTAAAGTGAAAATGATTTTCCTTGGTATTGATTGTTCACGCCAATCAACAAAGTAACCAAATCGTAATCTTTTGAAGGATTTTCAGTGGCAATTGCCGTGAGCAAATCGGTAGTTGTCCAGCCTGTTTTAGCAATGATTTCCACCGAGGTTTTTTCTTTTAAAACAGCGTTTAAACTGTCTCTCAATTGGGATGGATAATTGCAGTCGCCGCAAACACTTTCGCCTATAGTGTAACTATCGCCTAGGGCTAAATATTTATAAGTTATTTCTTCCGAAGAAACTTTCTCTTGCGAAATTCCACACGAAACCTGAAGGAGTGCTAATAGTATTAAAATTTTATAAGTTGTCATTTTTGTAATTTCAGTTTATAATAATACGATAAAAGCGCCAACTTAGATTTAAAACCTATCAAATATTGGCGTTTAATTGTTTTTTAAACTGAAATACTAGAAAATTTAAAACCACGAATGCTCGAATTATAAAATATTCGTGAATTCGTGGTTTTCCTTTTTAAGCTTTTGAAAACTTAATCGCCGTTACGAAAAAGCGTTTAACCCAGTAATATCCAACCCTGTAATTAACAAATGGATATCGTGTGTGCCTTCATACGTAATTACACTTTCAAGGTTCATAGAGTGGCGCATTAGGCTGTATTCGCCAGTAATGCCCATTCCGCCCAGCATTTGTCGTGCTTCGCGGGCAATGTTTATAGCCATATCCACATTGTTGCGTTTCGCCATGGAAATCTGTGCGCTGGTTGCAGTGCCTGCATTTCGCATAACGCCCACACGCCAAGCTAGCAATTGCGCTTTGGTGATTTCAGTAATCATTTCAGCCAGTTTTTTCTGTTGAAGTTGGAATTGACCAATTGGTTTTCCAAACTGAATTCGCTCTTTTGAATAACGCAGTGCGGTGTCATAACAATCCATTGCAGCGCCAATAGCACCCCACGCAATTCCATAACGAGCCGAATCAAGGCAGCCAAGCGGCGCGCCCAAACCAGATTTGTTTGGAAGCAAGTTTTCTTTTGGCACTTTTACGTTGTCAAAAATAAGTTCGCCCGTTGCCGAAGCGCGAAGCGACCATTTGTTATGTGTTTCGGGAGTAGAAAAACCTTCCATTCCGCGTTCAACAATCAAGCCGTGGATTCTGCCTTCTTCGTTTTTTGCCCATACAACGGCTACTTGTGCAAAGGGCGCATTGCTAATCCACATCTTGGCACCGTTTAAAAGATAGTGGTCGCCTTTATCTTTAAAATTGGTAGTCATGCCACCGGGGTTACTACCGTGGTCTGGTTCGGTTAAACCAAAGCAGCCCATCCATTCGCCCGAAGCGAGTTTTGGAAGGTATTTTTTTCGTTGTTCCTCGTTGCCGTATTTCCAAATTGGATACATAACCAAAGAAGATTGCACCGAAGCGGTACTGCGCACGCCGCTATCGCCACGCTCAATTTCCTGCATAATCAAACCGTATGAAATTTGATCGAGCCCAGCGCCGCCGTATTCCTCGGGAATGTATGGACCAAAGGCCCCAATTTCAGCAAGACCGCTGATAATTTGTTCTGGGAATTCTGCCTTTTGGGCATATTCCTCTATAATGGGAGATACGTCGCGCTTTACCCAATCGCGGGCAGCTTGGCGTACCAGTTTGTGTTCGTCTGAAAGTAATTCGTCAAGATTGTAATAATCTGGAGCTTCAAATAAATCTGGTTTCATGTATAAGTAATTTAAAGGAATACAAATGTAGAAATCACAACCATATAGACCTACATTTTCAGGTAAAATTCCCGTAGAAGATTTTTGTATTCCTCCGTATACTTATGGCGTGAAGTTTCAATGATAAGATTCTCTATTTTAGGGGAAGTTTTTTCAAATGAAAACTCCAGCATACTTCTTTTTTCTTCGGAAGTTTCATTCCCGCGAACTCTGCAAATTCTATTCGGAAACAGATTTACTGCCGAAGCCATTTTTATAAAATTTTCTTCTTCTTTCCGCGGAATGATAACCGCAAAACCTCCTTCTTCAGAAAGTAAAATCGAAACACTTTCAATCAATTCGTGAAAAGGAAGGGCGTCGCTAAAACGTGCAATATCACGAGACTCATCGGTAGTTTTATAATCTTCAGAATAAAATGGAGGGTTTGAAATGATGAGGTCGTAGTTGTCTTCAATTTCCTCAACAAACTCTTCCAAAGAAGCGTGATAACAAAACAATCTATCGCCCCAAGGTGAATTCTCAAAATTATCCACACACTGTTCGTAGGCCTTGTCGTCAATTTCAAGGGCGTCCACCATTTCTGCATTGGAACGCTGGGCGAGTTGAAGTGCGATAATTCCTGTGCCGGCACCAATATCTAAAATAGAAAACGGATTGTTTTTAAGTGAAACCCAAGCGCCCAGTAAAACCCCGTCTGTGCCAATTTTCATGGCGCAGCGGTCTTGTTCAACGGTAAATTGTTTAAACTGAAAAGGTTTCAATGTATTTTAGATTAACGGTTGCCACTTGAAGTTTTTGAGATTTGAGATTTGGTATTTGAGATTTCCTCCTATAGGTACATTTCAATCAACCCTTCCGGCACTTCCAAAAGTATGGTTTTCTTTTCCCGATCTACTTTTTTAATAAAATGGTCAATCATCGGGATTAAGATTTGTTTTCCGTCGCGGTCAATTTCAAACAAGGCTTGCGACGTTGTATCGTTAACGCCAGTTATTTTACCAATTTCTCCGAAAGAATTGTCTTCGGCAGTAAAGCCAATTATTTCGTGGTAGTAAAATTTATTGCCGGTAAGTTTTGGAAGAAATTCCAAAGGCAAATAAAGATGTGCGCCAATTAGTGCATCGGCGTCGGCTTCGTCATTTACATCTTCAAAACGCACGCGAAGCAATTCGCTTTTGTGCAGTGAACTTTCTTCAATAAAAAATGGAATCAGGTTTTTGCGTTGTTCCACAAAAACCGATTCCATTTCGGTAAAGAGTTCGGGTTCGTCTGTATCAAGTTTAATGAGCAGTTCCCCCTTAAAGCTATATTTTCTAACGATTTTGCCCAAGTAGAAGCAGTTCTCCTTTTGCATCGTCTTTAATTTTTAAGCTTCTTTCTTGTCCTCTTTTGCTTCGTCTGCAGCTTCTTCAATTGCAGATTTTGCAGCTGGAGCTTCTTCAGTTTCGGTTTCAGCGGTTGCGTCAACTTCTTCCTCAGTTGCTTCTTCTTCTGCAGGAGCAGCAGCGGCAGCAGCTTCAGCGGCACGCTTTTCATTTACAGCTTTTTCAGCAGCTAGAGCTTCAGCTTTCGCTTTTTCTTTAGTTTCTGAAAGTGTTGCTTTTTTGTGATCGATAGAACCTTTTTTAGTTTCTGACCACTCGTTGAATTTTGCCTCAGCTTGTTCTTCAGTTAAAGCGCCTTTACGAACACCACCAGCAAGGTGATTTTTCATTAAAGCTCCTTTGTAAGATAAAATGGCGCGAGCCGTATCTGTAGGTTGTGCTCCGTTTTGAAGCCACTTTACAGCAAGGTCCACGTCAAGGTCAATCTGTGCAGGGTTTGTTGTTGGATTGTACGAACCTATTTTTTCTAGGTATCTACCATCTCTTTTACTACGGCTGTCTGCCGCGATAATCCAGAAAAAAGGTTTCCCCTTTTTTCCACGTCTTTGTAGTCTGATTTTTACAGGCATGTTTACAATTAATTTTTAGGGTTCTCGACCCCGGTTATAATTAAGGACGGCAAAGATAGTGTTTTTTTAGTTTTGAAATTCAAACAATTAAAGTTTTTCTTTTACATTTGTAAAAAAAGGCTTACAAACTATTTGCTGATGAAAAAGTTACTCTTCCTAATTGCTGTAATATCGCTAATGTCCTGCGAAGATACTAAAACAAATGTAGTTGCATTACAGGCAAAAGTAGATAATAATCTCTACATTTCTACCGAGGCTCGTGCTGCGTTAAACCCAAATGGTACCGTAACGATTCAAGGTTTTGATCGAGATGAATCTATTACAATCCATCTTTCGCGTTTAGGGGAAGGGAATTTTACTATTGAAGAAGGTGCGCGAAACTACGCAATTTATGGCGATATGGGTGGTAATGTCTATACCACAGATCCAAATGGAGAAGGTGTTGTAACAATTTCAGAACTTAACGAAACCAATAAAACGCTTTCGGGAACCTTTAAATTTAACGCCTTCCTTGCGGGAATAGATACGGTTTATGTGTCTAAAGGTGTGCTGTACGATATTCCATATTCTAATGTAAATATTGATGATCCCAACAATGCGGGTTCGTTTAGTGCGAATGTTAATGGCATTGCGTTTATGCCACTTACCGTTTCATCGCGAAGTACAGATAATGCAATTATTACTTCTGCCACCACTGAAAATGCTATAATGATGGTTTCTGTGCCAACCAATGTTGAACCTGGAGAATACACGCTTCCACGAGCAGGATTCGCAGCTAAATACCAAGGAGTAGATGGACTTGAAACTACTTCAGAAGGCACCATTAATATTCTTGACCACAATATTTCTGCAGAGACAATTAAAGCTACCTTTTCTTTTGTAACAGATATGTCTGAGATTACAGAAGGCCAGTTTGATGTTGGTTATTAATTGCTATTTGCACTACAGCTACTACAAAGGTTAAACCCTGTTAATTTGTTTTAAACTTAGGTTAATAATTCGTCCAGCCGCTATTATTTCTGGTATATTCGAGTATATCCGAATGAAGTTAAACAGTTGTCTTTAGAGGAATGACGATGAAAAACAACTGTATAATTTAAAACAATTATGATGAAGTACACAGAAAAAATGTCGAACAAACTAAATCAACTATTAGAAAAAAATTATGACGCCGAAAAAGGTTATAAAAAAGCAGCAGAAAATGTGGATAACACAAAACTGAAGCAATTTTTTAACGAACAGGCTCAGAAAAGATACGATTTTGGACACGAGATAAAGTCTGAAATTAAAAACTACGGCGAAACCCCCGAAAAGGGAGGAAGTGCAACAGGCACAATGCACAGAACGTGGATGGATATTGAAACCGCATTTTCTTCCAATAACGAAGAAACCATTTTAAATGAAGTGCAAAAAGGTGAAAAAGCCGCCGTTGAAGAATACAACGAGGTTATAAACGATACAACATTACCACCCACAACCCAACAAATATTAACCAAGCAAAGAGACACCATTGAAAATGCTTGGCAAAGTGCAAAAAACTTTGAAACTGTAGTATCCTAATATTTTGAAAAAGAAGGATTGAAACCGCTTTTGGAATTTTCCAAAAGCGGTTTTTTATTGTGAACAACTCCTAACAATTTAACTACCTAAAAGCAGGGGATTTTTCTATTTTTACTTTTTCCAAAACGTTCCCGGAGCGGAGCCGAAATCAGCAATAGTAAATAGTAATAATCAATAAATAATCCCGATGTATTTAATCTTCGATACAGAAACCACAGGCCTTCCCAAACGCTTTAACGCTCCCGTTAGCGATACCGATAACTGGCCACGCTGTATTCAGATTGCCTGGCAGTTGCACGACGCCATGGGAAACTTGATAGAGCATCAGGATTATCTTGTGCAACCAGAAGGTTTCAACATTCCTTTTGACGCCGAAAAAATTCACGGAATTTCCACAGAACTCGCAACTGCCGAAGGTATTTCCTTGGAAGAAGTAGCTGAAAAATTTCTAGCAGCACTTTCAAAAACCAAATTCCTTGTCGGGCAAAATGTAGGTTTCGATTTAAACATTATGGGGGCTGAATTTTTCCGTTTAGGCATGGAAAATCCCATGCCCAATCTCCCGGTTTTAGATACCTGTACCGAAACTACCGCTCAGCTTTGCCAAATTCCCGGTGGCCGTGGTGGCAAGTTTAAATTGCCAACCTTAACCGAGCTTCACGAATTTCTATTTAGCGAGCCCTTTGCCGAAGCACACAACGCCACCGCAGATGTTGAAGCAACCACACGTTGTTTCTTAGAATTGGTGCGACGTCAAATTTTTACCGCTGAAGAACTTGTGGTTCAGCCAGATTATTTCGAAAATTTTTCAAAGGAAAATCCGCAGCCGTTTCAGCTTATTGGTTTAGAGCATATCAACTTGAAAAAGGCTTCAGACCGAATTAGAAAACAAATGCAAGCTGCTTCGGAAACGGAAAAAATTTCTTCCGAAGAAATAAAAGAAAATATTGCTACCCTCGAAGACGCCCCTTTTGTGCATCTTCACAATCATTCGCAATTTTCAATTCTGCAATCTACCTCCAGTGTTTTAGACTTGGTGAACGCAGCAGTTAAAAATGATATGCCCGCTATTTCGCTTACTGATACCGGAAATATGATGGGGGCTTTTCATTTTGTACAAGCGGTTTCCAATTACAATAAAACACTTGCCGATATACCCAAAAACGACGACGATGAAAATCCGCAACAACCGCTAAAAGCAATTGTAGGGTGCGAGTTTTTTGTCTGCGAAGACCATCTAAACAAAACCCATAAAGACAATGGCTACCAAATTGTATTTCTCGCCAAAAACAAAAATGGCTATCACAATTTAGCCAAAATGGCCTCCATCGCTTACACCGACGGATTTTATTACGTGCCGCGAATTGATAAAAACATAGTTGAAAAATACAAAGAAGATCTTATTGTTTTAACTGGAAGCCTCTATGGCGAAGTGCCCGGAAAAATTTTAAACGTTGGTGAAAACCAAGCAGAAGAAGCACTGCATTGGTGGAAAGAACAGTTTGGTGAAGATTTGTATGTAGAAATTATGCGCCATAATCAAGAAGATGAAAAGCGCGTAAACGGTGTTTTAATTGAAATGGCAAAGCGCAACGGCGTAAAACTTGTTGCCTGCAACAACACCTATTATATAAGTAAAGAAGATGCCAACGCCCACGATATATTGCTTTGCGTAAAAGATGGCGAAAAGCAGGCAACGCCCATAGGTCGCGGTCGCGGCTATCGTTACGGTCTGCCAAATCAGGAATATTACTTTAAAGGGCCAGACGAGATGAAGTCGCTCTTTAAAGATCTTCCCGAAGCCATTTTAAACATAAAAGAAGTAGTTGATAAAATAGCGCCGTATAGCCTACATCGCGACGTTTTACTTCCTAATTTCGGAATCCCGGAAGAGTTTTTAAACCCAGAAGATATTGATGGTGGCAAGCGCGGTGAAAATGCGTATTTACGACACCTAACCTATGAAGGTGCTAAAAAACGCTACCCCGAATTAATTGAAGTTTCCTATGAAGTGCTCACCGATGCTGAAATTCCCGAAGGGGCATCAGATCGGGTTAAGGAAATAAAACAACGTTTAGACTTTGAGCTGAGCGTAATTGCGAATACCGGCTATCCTGGTTACTTTTTAATTGTACAGGATTTTATAGCCGAAGCCCGAAAAATGGACGTGTCCGTGGGGCCGGGCCGTGGTTCTGCGGCGGGAAGTGCGGTGGCCTATTGCTTGGGAATTACAAATATCTGCCCCATAAAGTACGATCTGCTTTTTGAGCGTTTCTTAAATCCAGACCGTGTGAGTATGCCCGATATCGATATCGATTTTGATGACGAAGGCCGAAGCAGGGTTATGGATTATGTTATTGACAAATACGGCAGCAATCAAGTAGCACAGATTATTACCTACGGTACAATGGCCGCAAAATCTTCCATTCGCGATACGGCGCGCGTGTTGGATTTGCCGTTGAATGAAGCCGATAGGATTTCGAAACTGATTCCGAATATGACTAAGCTGAACAAAATTTTCGGTTTGAGTCCTGCAGATTTACGAAGCCGCTTTAGAAGCGATGAGCTGCCAAAAGTGCAAGAACTTCTAAATCTGGCAGAAGGAACCAATCTGGAATCGCAAACTATAAATCAAGCAAAAATACTGGAAGGCTCCGTTCGGAATACGGGTATCCACGCTTGCGGTGTAATTATTACGCCCAGCGATATTACAGATTTCGTGCCCGTTGCCACGGCAAAAGATTCCGATTTGTACGTTACCCAATTCGATAACTCGGTGGTGGAAAGTGCAGGTCTTTTAAAGATGGATTTCTTGGGGTTGAAAACACTAACCCTTATTAAAGACACCGTAAAACTTGTAAAGCACAAACACAATATAGACCTCGATCCAGACTTCTTTCCGCTGGACGACGAAAAAACGTACGAGCTTTTCCAAAGAGGCGATACAGTAGGTATTTTTCAATATGAATCTGCCGGAATGCAGAAATATTTGAAAGAGTTAAAGCCTTCGGTTTTTGCAGATTTAATTGCGATGAACGCCCTATACCGTCCTGGCCCGATGGAATATATTCCCAGTTTCGTTAGAAGAAAACACGGCGAAGAAGAAATTGAATATGACCTTCCAGCAATGGAAGAATACTTAAAGGAAACCTACGGAATTACGGTTTACCAAGAGCAGGTGATGCTTCTTTCGCAAAAGTTGGCAGGTTTTACAAAAGGTGAAGCCGACGTTTTGCGAAAAGCGATGGGTAAAAAACAAAAAGCAGTGCTCGATAAAATGAAGCCGCAATTTGTTGCCCAAGCAGCCGAAAAAGGCCACGACCCCGAAAAACTCGAAAAAATCTGGAAAGATTGGGAAGCTTTTGCCAGCTACGCCTTTAACAAATCGCACTCTACTTGTTACGCTTGGATTGCCTACCAAACCGCTTATTTAAAAGCCCATTATCCCGCAGAATATATGGCGGCGGTGCTGAGTAATAATATGAGCGACATAAAACAAGTTACCTTTTTTATGGACGAGTGCAAGCGAATGGGACTAACGGTTTTGGGTCCGGATGTCAACGAATCGTTCCACAAATTTACCGTAAACGACCAAGGCGCAATCCGTTTTGGAATGGGTGCTGTAAAAGGCGTTGGTAGTAGTGCCGTGGCAACAATAGTTGAGCACAGAAAGGATGGTAAATACAAATCGGTTTTTGATCTGGCAAAGCGAATTGACCTGCGCTCCGCAAATAAAAAAGCTTTTGAAAACTTGGCTTTGGCGGGTGGTTTCGACAGTTTTGACACCCACCGCGCGCAATATTTACACGACAGTGGCGATGGCGTAATGTTTATTGAAAAAGTTTTGCGATATGCCGCAAAATATCAAGAAACACAAAACTCTTCGCAAGTGAGCCTTTTTGGCGATGCCAGCGAAGTGCAAATTCCTGAACCTGAAGTACCGCCCTGCGAAGAATGGGGCACGATGAAAAAACTGAAACAGGAACGCGAAGTGGTTGGCGTCTATATTTCGGGCCATCCGCTGGACGATTTCAAAATAGAAATGACCAGCTTTACTAACTGCAAAGTTTCAGATTTTAACCATTTGGAAGATTTTATCAATAAGGAAATGTGTTTTGGCGGGGTAGTAAGCGATGTGCAACACAGAGAATCGAAAGCGGGAAAAGGTTGGGCTATTTTTACAGTGGAAGATTATGACGATAGTTACGACTTCAAAATATTTGGCGAAGAATATTTAAAATGGCGCCATTTCTTGGTTCCCAATAGTTTTATTTACGGGCGAGTTTTCGTAAAAGAAGGCTGGACCAATCGCGATACTGGTAAAAAAGGCGAGCCGCGACTTCAATATAACAGCTTCCTATTATTGCACGATGTGATGGAAACCTACGGAAAAAAGATAACCATCACCATGCCGCTAAACGATTTAAAAGAGGACAAACTAGATTCCCTTAAAACATTGGTTAATACCCATAAAGGTAAAAAACAATTGTTTTTTGTGGTCTATGAAAACGAAGAAAAAATTCACCTCACTATGCCCAGTAGAAAGCATAAAATAAATATTTCCAAGGAATTGCTGGACGAACTTGACCGGGAACAGGTGCGGTATAAGTTGAATTAAATAGTGTTTGTTGCATTTTAAAAGCTGGATAAACAAGAATAAAATATAGCAATAGAAATAAACAATACCCACATTTCCTAAACATATATTAAGAGTGTAAGAATTAGTATAAAAATTAACTATTTTTGAAATTCATTAAAAAAACGAAGATTATGGCATTAGAAATAACAGACGCAACATTTGAAGAAACGGTTTTAAAAAGCGATAAGCCGGTATTGGTTGACTTTTGGGCAGCCTGGTGCGGACCTTGCCGAATGGTAGGACCCATCATTGAAGAAATAAGCAAAGAATACGACGGTAAAGCCGTAGTAGGAAAAGTAGATGTTGATGCAAACCAAGAGTTTGCCGCTAAATATGGCGTACGTAACATTCCAACCGTTTTGGTTTTTCAAAATGGCGAAGTAGTAGGCCGTCAAGTTGGCGTTGCTCCTAAAAATGTGTATGCAGAAGCAATCGATTCACTTTTGTAAAATATTTGAAAAAGAAAAATTAAAAACAAAAGGCTTGGCGTATTGCTAGGCCTTTTTCTATATTAGTGGAATGGCTGGTCGCGAGTTTATGCTAAGCGTAGTTGAAGCACAGTCGAGACCGCATTTTAAAATAGTAAGCTTATAGAAAACCTCTTGACTACGATGGAGGACACAGACCAAAAACTATGAAAAAAACAGAAAAAGTACAGGATAAAATAGATGGTAAATTACTAGAGGAACGCAAAGTTTTTCTTTGGGGAATGGTTGACGATAAAAGCGCGCGCCACGTGGTAGACAGATTGATGTATCTGGATGCCTTGAGCCACGACGAAATTAAATTTTACATAAATAGCCCTGGTGGTTACGTAACTTCCGGGTTCTCTATTTACGACACCTTAAAAGAAATAAAGAGTCCAGTTTCAACTATTTGTACTGGCTTGGCAGCGTCTATGGGAAGTATTTTACTTTCTGCTGGCGAAAAGGGAAAACGCTTTATTCAACCACACGCTCGCGTTATGATTCATCAACCAAGTGGAGGCGCCCGAGGCGTTGCTAGCGATATAGAAATTACCGCACAGGAAATTTTAAAAACCAAAGAAATTAGCGCCCGTATCCTTGCCGAAAACTGCGGTCAGAAATTCGAAAAAGTGATGAAAGATTTTAACCGCGATCATTGGATGAGCGCCGAGGAATCTGTATCTTATGGTATTGTAGATAAAATTTCAAAATAAGAACTTCCCAAAACTTTTAAATGAACCTACGAACAGTAGAAAAGTATTAACAAAGTTCAATATTAAAAAAAAGAAAAAGATGAAAAACGTAGCATTATTATTTGGTGTCGTCGCCATCACTTTAGTTGGTTGTAAAAATGGCGAAAAAACGGAAGCTTCTTCCGAAGACATGACGGAAACTGTAGATTCAACAGTTGTTGATTCACATAACTCAGAAACCTCGCTAGATTGGGCTGGGGTTTACGAAGGTACCACACCCTGTGCAGATTGCGATGGAATAAAAACTGTTGTAGAGCTAAAAGACGATAAAACCTACATCTTGTCTCAAACCTATTTAAGCGATTATGAAGATAAAAAAGCAGAAATAGGAGAGACCGGTACCTTTACCTGGGACGAAACAGGCTCAAAAATCACCCTGAATATTAAAAACGGAACCCTAAAATTCAAAGTTGGGGAAAACCAATTGACTATGCTTGATTTGGACGGCAATGTGGTAACTGGCGATCTGGCCGATTTTTATATTCTGAAAAAAACTGTTGAATAAATTCTTCTATAAAAAAGAAGATGAATATAGAAAAAGAAATAAACGACCCTTCGCCTGCGCTCAGGATGACAATATGAATATAGAAAAGGAAATAAACGAGATTACGGGTTTTAAAAACCTAGAGCTGCTTGCAAAACAAGTGGTGGAAGGCTTTATTTCTGGGCTACATAAAAGTCCGTTTCACGGGTTTTCTGCTGAATTTGCCGAACATAAAATTTATAACAATGGCGAAAGTACCAAACATATAGATTGGAAACTGTTTGCCAAAACCGATAAGCTTTATACCAAGCGATACGAGGAGGAAACAAATTTGCGCTGCCATTTAATTGTAGATAATAGCAGCTCGATGCACTATCCAAAGCTAAAGCAATTCAATATAAATTCTTTAAATAAAATTGGTTTTTCGGTTCTAGCTTCAGCGGCAATTTTAAATTTAATGAAACGTCAGCGCGATGCCGTTGGCTTGAGTATTTACAGCGATAATTATGAGTTTTACGCTTCGGAAAAAGGCAGTGAGCGCCATCACCAAATGCTGCTTCAAAAACTAAACGAAGCCTTGATTTCTTCAAAAGAAAAAACGGAAACTAAAACCTACGAACATCTTCATTTAATTGCTGAAAAACTAAAACGAAGATCCTTGGTTTTCCTTTTTACCGATATGCTTCAAAGCGATGCAGAAGCTGAAAAACTTTTTGAGGCGCTGCAACATTTAAAGTACAACAAACACGAAGTTATACTTTTTCACACTTTCGATAAAAAGAAGGAGTTAACATTTAATTTTAGTAACCGTCCCAAGCGCTTTGTAGATGTTGAAACTGGAGAACACGTAAACCTTTACGCAGATAATATTAAAGAAGAATATGCCGAAGCAGTGCAAAAGTACTTCACCGAATTGCAGCTGCGTTGTGCGCAATACCGAATTAAGTACGTTTTAACCGACATTAATGAAAGTTTTAATAAGATATTGACTACGTATCTAGTGGAACGTCAGAAGTTTGGATAATATTTAATATTTTTTAAAAAAATAGTTTGTGAAAATGAAATGGAGTGGTATATTTGCCACCGCTTAATACAGCAAGAGAGAAATTTCAAAATGTATTGGTAACAATTTTTCACTATGCCCAACTGTTGTTGGGGTTTGCCCCTAAGTTTCGGGATAGAGTGAAAAACTTGGTCTGGTAGTTCTCCCGATAGTTATCGGGATGATTAGAATACTAGATAGAAGAAGAGATAGTTATTAAAATTTAGTGTAACAATATTACCAATCGACTGTTGTCGATTATCGTGAAAACGAATTTATAATATTGGTCTGGTAGTTCAGTTGGTTAGAATACCTGCCTGTCACGCAGGGGGTCGCGAGTTCGAGTCTCGTCCAGACCGCATAAACACCCGAGAAATCGGGTATCTCTTTCACCTTAGAAAGAGGAATGAAGTTGTGTTGTCCCGAATTAACTTCGGGATGTGGTTGAATCCCGATAGCTATCGGGAAGACCGATGAGAAGCTTATCCATTAGGATGGGCTTTTTTTGTTTGGGGGATTTTGATGCGTTTTTGGCATATAAAAGGGACCAAGCCTAATTGTTGTGTTTATGCAAAAATCCTGGTAAACCTATAAATTGGGTTAAATTAGGTGTTAGAGTAACCGTCACTTTCTTTTCAATAATAAAAAATCGTATTTTGTATATTTTAATAGTGTATTAAATATAAAAAATATGAGTCCAACAGATCCAGTATTGGTTAAAATGGCCCGCTACGCCGATGATTGGAAAGCTACCAAAGATTCGCGCCATGTGTTTTTAAGCTGCTATCATTTAATGAGTACCAACATGGTTTCGGCAATTAACAACAACGAATTTCACGATTCAGCCTGGGTAAATACATTGCTACACCGTTTTGCAGATTATTATTTCGACTCCTTAACGTGTTATGATTGTGGAGACCTAACCTCCAAAGTTTGGGAACACGCGCATAAAACCACTTGTACCAAAGAGTTAAGCGAACTGCAGTGCTTAATACTTGGGGTTAATGCACATATAAATTACGACTTAGTATTAGCCTTATTCGATCTTTTAAAACCTGAATGGAACTCCCTTTCCATAACGCAACGACAACAACGCTATGAAGATCACAAACGCGTAAATTATGTAATTGCATGCACCATTGATCGTGTACAAGATGAAATTCTAGAGCCGTTAAACCCGATGCTTGAATGGGTAGATAGTTTGCTGGGTAGAATGGATGAATACTTAATTTCTAAACTTATTACCAGCTGGCGGGAAGATGTTTGGGAAAACACACAAATGCTTCTAAAAATTGAACAACCCGAAGCTCACGAGGCTTTTCGCTTTCAACTTGAAAAAACAGTTTTAAAGCGTGCAGATACTATTTGTGTGTTTTAAAACGAATGCGTTTTACATAAAAAGCCTTGCATTTTCCTAAAACCATATCACCATTTTCTAAAAACTCACAGCCTATTTCCCTTAAAAACATCCCACGGCTTTTAAGCAACGTATTTTTCATTTAATTTAGAGGTTATTAGGGACTCCAGTTATGTACAAGCGCTAAAACAATGAAAGACTTCTTTAATAAAATACATCCAATAGATCAAAGTATCCTTGACGCGTACCTTTCGGAATGGACAGAATACAAGGCTCCCAAAAAAACTGTAATGACAGCCCCTGGAGAAACGGAGCGATACATTTATTTTGTACTTGACGGTATTCAAAAATCCTATTACCTAAACCAACACAAGCAGCATGTCATTGCGTTTACCTATCCACCCTCATTTAGCGGGATACCCGAATCGTTTCTTACGCAAACCCCCTCAACGTATTTTTTGGAGACAATTACCGACAGCTCCTTCCTTCGACTCTCTTTTGAAAAGCACCAGCAATTGATGCACGAACATCGGGAAATAGAAACCCTTTTCAGAAAAGCAACCGAACTCCTTTTAATTGGCATGGTACAGCGTCACTATGAATTAATGGCTTTTGATATAAATCAGCGATTCAAATCTTTTGCTCAAAGAAGCCCACACCTATTCAGCCTTGTAGCCCATAAAGACTTAGCTTCCTATTTGCGGATTGATTCATCAAACTTTAGTAAGCTGTTCAATACGATTAAGATTTAGAATCTTGGTTTATACCAAAAATAAAATGTGATATGTGCCTGATCTTTGTTTCAAAATAAGAAACAGTAAAACAGCTACTTAACATTTTAATCTTATCCATAATGAACGCAACAATCTTTTCCCAATCGTGGGTGGACACCGCCCTTTATCCATTTAAAAACAACTTTCTGCGATTAGAAGCAGGCAATATGCATTATGTTGATGAAGGAAAGGGTGACGTCATTCTGTTTGTTCATGGCACTCCAACCTGGTCATTCCTATATAGGGATTTTATAAGGGAACTTTCAAAGGACTATCGGTGTATTGCAGCAGATCTTATTGGATTTGGTTTGTCTGATAAACCTAAAGACTTTGTCGGTACACCGCAAGAACACGCCATCAATCTAAGGCAGCTAATTGAACATCTCAATTTAAAAAACATAACGCTAGTAGTTCATGATTTTGGTGGACCCATTGGGTTGTCTTATGCCATATCAAATCCTGAAAATGTAAAAAGAATTGTGATGTTTAATACCTGGCTATGGGGAACAAAGGAAGATAAAAACGCTCAAAAAATAGACCGAATCCTTCATAGCAGTTTGGGCAATTTCTTATATCTAAACACTAATTTTTCACCCA
Organism: Aequorivita vitellina; assembly: GCF_022008365.1. Classification (GTDB taxonomy): domain Bacteria; phylum Bacteroidota; class Bacteroidia; order Flavobacteriales; family Flavobacteriaceae; genus Aequorivita; species Aequorivita vitellina. The sequence goes on along the minus strand of NZ_JAIRBA010000004.1, from coordinate 26,899 downwards.
CAGTGCTGCTCAAAAAAGCTTTTTACACTAAGAAGCTCCTGAGTAAAAAAGTACACTACCACTATAAAAAACCTTTCCCAAATAGGAACAGCAGATATGGCCTGCTCAACCTTGGAAAATCCTTAATTGGTTCATCTGATTGGTATGAAGAACTATGGCAAAATGCAGTTGTGATAAAGAATAAGCCTGTATTGATTCTGTGGGGTGAAAAAGACAATTTTATAAAAATGAAGAATCTGGAGAAGTGGAAAAACTTCTTTTCGAGTGAAACCACTTATGCTTTTAAAGCTGGACATCTAGTTCAGGAAGAAAAACCCAAAAGGACAGTTGCAATAATGAAGAAGTGGCTAAGCGATTAATCAAAAAAACAATGGCCAGTTGATGTATGTGTGGTGAAATAATGGTTAAAAGAATCTTTTAAAGAAATATGAATCTATCTAAAAAATATAATTATGAATACTAATCAACTAATTAAAGTCCTCCTAATTTCAGCGGTGATAATGGGAAGCAATCAAGTGAGAAGTCAGAATAAATCAGCACAACTTTCTTACAAGGCTTCCAAAGAAGCTATACTTCTTGGGGTATATCATTTTGACAATCCAGGAATGGATACCTATAATCTCGAAATCGATGATTATTTCACAAAAAAGAGACAGGCTGAAATCCAGGAAGTAGTTGCTTTGTTGGCAGCATATAAGCCTCATAAAATATTTGTCGAATTCCTACCAGGCCAACAACCCAAATTGGACAGTTTGTTTGCGCTTTATGCTAGCGGTCGTTTAACATTAAAAGCCATTGAGGGTGGACAAAACGAAGTGTACCAGCTGGGGTTTAGGTTGGCAAAACAATTGGGAATCAATGAAATTATAGCGGTTGACCATCCCGGAGTGTTTTTAGCGCCTTATGCAGATTTTATTTCAGATACACTTTCAATAGAATCGTACCAGGAATACAATAAAGCATACAATCAACAAATGGAAAAACGTCAAAAAGACTTTACTGAAAATACGGTAAAGGAGAATTTGATTCATCTAAATGACTGGCAACAAATTTTAAACAACCACAACTATTATAACAACATAGCAATAACCGTAAAAGACACTGCAAATGTGATGTTTGGTTATCAGGAAATGGAGATGGAAATTGATGGACTTCTTTATCAAATGCGATCTTTTGATTTCAACAATATTGGGGTGGCACTGGCAACGGAATGGTATAGGCGCAACCTGTTTATATACCGTAATATTCTAGAACAAACAGAGGATAATGATAGGATTTTAATCATTTTTGGAAGCGGACACTTAAGGCATTTGCATCAATTTTTTGACGATAATCCCGAGTTTAAAACTGTTGCTACCAATAACTTTTTAAATAAATAAAAAATGGATGGGACTATCTCATAAAGTGTGAGTACACCTAAAACCCTTACTGTGCTTTACCCTCCCAACAATACTTTCTCCAAAGCATCATAACTATCCAATTGCGTATCAGGCATTAATGAATCTGCTAAGTCTAAGATTGTGGCTATGGTCAGATCCTCAGAACATGAGGACAATCGGGGAGAGCAAAACCCTTCCTCATTTTCCAACGCCAAAATACAGACCCGCAACAAACATGAAATAATATAGCGAAGTTCCCCATTGCTCGTTACCTCAAAACTTACTTCCTGCATCGTAACATTATTGCCCCTTTTATAATGTCGGCGTTTTCTCGGACTTAAAAGTTCAATTGCTTCCGCCAACTTTTCCTTATCCGTTTTAGCTACGCTTTTATTTGTTTCCATTGTTTACTTTTTATCAGTAGTGTCCAATTAAAATATTTCAAAATTTCGTTCAGTCAAAGCTGTTAGGCGCTTAAAGCATTTTTATTAAGTGATAGCTTGCTATAAGGTTCACCACGGAATTTAACAACTAAAAAATATACTTAATCAATTCAACCTAATTGCTAACCCTTTTAAAGCAAGTCTTATATCTTACGTCTTTCAGCGAAGCGGCGGTTGCTGAGCGAAGCCGAAGTATCTTACATCTTAAGTCTGACACGTCTAACTTTTTAATAAACATTTTCCGCCATTAATAGCAGTTTCCCGTATATAGTGTATAAAAATCACACCCGTAAAGCCCTTCTTTTTTCATACTCCTCCGCCAAAACCCATAAGTGCTTTAAATGTGCAGCAACCTCCTCTCTTGCCTGCCGCACAAATTCCTCCGCCATAATTATGGCGCCCTCACTATCATTACGATTAACTTGGGGGTTTCTGTTGTTTCGCAATACACGCCTTGCATTGCAGATAAGATGGTATAGGCGTTGGTTCTCGTAATCGGTTTTGTGAAATATAGTAGTGGGCGTTTTTGAAAAATGGTTACACAGATGGAGGAGGTAGGGCAGGGAAAACTCCTTTGGCTTAAACTCCCAAAATACATGCAGCAGCCCTAAACAAACTTGTTCAAGGACCAATTGCGCCAACATCATTTCGATTCTTGGTTCTTTATATTTAATTTCGCAGGTGTCCAAATAACCCAAAAATTGTGCTGCTTGGGAGTATTTTTTGTTCCATTTCTTTTCAATTCCCGTCACAATCTTGGGGTAGTAGGATATGCAATGATTGTAGCCCAAGTCTTTTTCATTTTTATAATAAATCCATTTCGACTCTGTAATTATATGCTCCAAAAAGTGGCTGCCAAAACTCCTTTTTCTCAAAATCTCACCCACCGTAAATAAAATTGAATACACCTTGCAATCTTGGGCTGTTTCCTGAAAAATAAAATTCGTAATTTCTGCAGGGCTTAATGGTGCGGGTTTATTAGTAACCAGCATCAGTGTATAAATGGTAGTATTTTGCAACAATGATGCAGCCTGCTCCAAATAGACTTCCAGCATTTGTTGATCCTCGTACTTGCTAATTAGAAAAACGGAATCAACCTTCAACCTTGTTTTTATCAATTCTATTACCCCTATCAAAAGTTTGTCTTCCGTCTCGTAGGTGCCACTTTTGGTAGTATGGGTATCGGTTTCCTCCGTATTCACTTTTTGAGGGGTTGTAAGATTGATTGTTTCTTCCGCTTCTATTTGAATTTCCTCCCCTCTCTCATCTGCCTTATCTTTTTTATAGCTTGCCGCAAAACAGCGTTGCCAAGTGAAATAGAATACCGATTTCACCAAAGTAAACAGTTGCTCGGTCTTGTAATACAACATATCTATTGCTTCAAGGGTGGGCTCAAAATCACTTTGGTACCGCGCGGCACAATAAGATTGATCCAAAAGCTTCAATACCGCTACCTCCTCCTCAGCATTTGGGTCAAAGAAGGATGCCAATACGGGAATAAAACCGTCACAATACGCCTGATGTTCCCGAAGCCTATGGGTAATTTTGTTCCTTCCCATCAAACCACATTCCGCTGTCCGAAATAGTAGTTCTATGGTTTGGTGGTAGGCAAAAGTGCTCTGGGCATAGTGACCCTTTTCAAAATGGCTACTCGCTCCTTCATTAAAAGCATCAATCTTCTTTAGCTCCTTATCGAAAGCGCGTTTGCTTCTGCCTATCAAATCGTTTAGGCAGAGGGCAGGGGTCATAAATGGGAATTCCAGTTCCGGCTGTCCATACACCATCCTGCCCAATAATAGATTCTCAATAAAAAAGAGGTTTCCCACCTCAATCTGTTCCATGGCGTAACTTTGCGTATATATCCGGTGCCGCAGCTGTGCGTGGCCCTTCAACAAAGCATCCGCTTTCTCAAAGGTGTTGGGATTGCATGCATACTCACTTACAATAATGGTAAGCATGCTAACATCAGGATTAACAATAAATTCTCCCCAAAAAATAAACAGTGGTTTTAATTCAGCTATCAGCTCATTTAATAGTGATTCTGGTAGTAGGTGTGTTGGGACCGGCGATGAAATGGGTTTGTAGCTCATTTGTTTTTGTTTTTTGTGACTCGTTGTTCGTTCGTTCGTTCGTTCGCTCCTCGCTCTTTTTACAGCTACAAGTTGCAAAAGCTTGGCTGGATAAAAAACCAATAGACTTGGTAAAAAACCAAAATGGGAGGGATATTTTACCGAGTGTATTTATAACGAATGACGTCAAACAAAAATGAGCAAAACCACCCTGCCCTTAGCGGAGTCGGGAGTCGAAGGGGTCATTGTACTCGAAGCGAGGCAATTTCAGGAGGCTACATAAGGTTTTTCGTAAAGTATTCAACTCCATTCGTGATAGATTTGTTTAGCGTAGTGAATCTATTAAAGTGACTCGAGAGAAACACTTATAATTTGTAGAGCCACGTTGCAAATACTAAACATAATTGGAACCGCCTTGCAAAAAGCATCCAACGGAAGAAATTTCTTTATGAAATAAATGCAACACTGTTTTCAGGAAGGGACAGAAGCTGAGTGGCGGGATAAGTATAGGATGGAATTATTTATAGATTTAATTTTGATATTACAGTTTTGCATCAATTAATGATAAAACTTTTGTATATTTTTACGGCAAATAGCGTGATAAGATAATGGCAGCTGCAGAACAAATCAAAAGTTTAATTAAATCCTTTAGTGATGGAGACGATTCTCGATTCTACGCTACAGCAATGCAAATAGCAGCTGCAGAAGCGAGAAAGGGTCGTCAAGAGTTAGCTGAAGAATTAAAGAAATTAATTAAAGACTCAAGAAAGTCTAAACTTGACATAAGTAGTTTAAAAAACTTACCAGTAAATGCCGCTCAAAAGGAGCTGAATGATTTATTGGAATTTACAAGACCTGATGATAAATTGAAAGATATGGTCTTGAATGATAAATTAAAAAAAATCATTATCAGAATTTTAGATGAACAAAAGCAAATTGAAAAATTAAGGCAACATAATTTATTTCCAAGAAAAAAATTACTACTTACAGGACCGCCTGGTTGTGGCAAAACAATGACCGCAAGGGTGTTATCTAACGAGCTTGGAATTCCTTTATTTGTTATTAGACTTGATGGACTAATAAGCAGGTATATGGGAGAATCAAATGTTAAACTTCGTTTAGTTTTTGATACAATGAAAGAATTTAGAGCTGTTTATCTATTTGATGAATTTGATAGTATAGGAACAACTAGAAATCAAGGAAATGATGTCGGAGAAATAAAAAGAGTTTTGAATAGCTTTCTTTTACAAATTGAAAAGGACGAGTCAAATAGTTTAATAATTGCTGCCACAAATATGCCAGAAAATCTTGATGAGGCGCTATTCAGAAGGTTTGATGATATAATTAATTATCCTCTACCTACAGAAGAGCAAATTTATCAATTTTATAAAAAAGAATTAAACGATAAGTTATCCGATTCACATACTATACTGCTAAATCTGTCTAAACAATCTATAGGTCTTAATTTTTCTGACTTAAAAAGAGTTTGCGAAGACTTTCTGAAAAATATCCTTATTTATGGCGAGGAAAAATCCAATCTAGAATTTATAACTGAAATAATAAATTCTAGGAAAAAGCCTTACTAATAAATGTCTCAATTAAATCATATTTTTTTAAATGGCCATACCTCGTCCTTTCCGTATAGCACACATGGAGGTGGTGGTTTCAATTTAAAACCTCGATTAAATAGACAACAGCATGGATCAAAAATACAACAAGAATTTAATGATGCTGTTAATGAATTTTCAGAAGGTGATATTGACTATGAGTTCGTCTATATTGAGTTCGAATCGGCAATTGATTTTGAATTAACTTTTGACAGATTTGAAGATGCAGAAGATAATATTAGACTTGCTTCATGCAAAGGCATATTTATAACTAATGAAGATGGGAAAGAACAAGTTGTCTATAAAATTGCTGTTTATTTAAACAAAAGAGCTGTTTCTAACTTCCTGATTAAAATTGAGCAATATTTAAATGAAGATACAGCAGGAGGCAAACCACGCAATCAAAATTTAATTTCAAATATTGAAAGCATTAAAGCTGCAACTCTTGAAAGTTTTTGGCAAGAACCAGAAATTGAATTCCCTGCATCAGGTCAAGAGGTTTGGTGGGAAATTTGGTATAGTAATGTAGGCAGAGAAGAAGTTGTATCATCTATAAATAATTTGAAGGATGGCGGCTTAACCATTAATGAAAGAATACTAGAGTTTCCGGAAAATATTGTTGGTTTAGTAAAAGGAACATCTGATCAATTAGCTAGTATTCTATTATATCAAGATAATCTAGCTGAATTAAGAAAACCAATTGAAACTTCAGATTTCTTCACCAATTTGGATAAAACGTGGGAAGGTGACTTCATTGAAGATTTAAAAGATAGAATCAATAATGAAATAGCTCAAAGCAATGTTGTTGTCTGTCTTTTAGATACCGGTATTAATATAACTAATCCACTATTGAAAGATTTAATTCTTGCAAGGAATTTAGATTCTATAAATCCAGAATGGACAACTGCTGATTCATATAGACATGGACATGGTACTCCTATGGCAGGAATTATTTTATATGGTGATTTAAATGAACCGTTGAGTAATACGGGAATCATTAACATAACGAATAATGTAGAAAGTATCAAAATAATAGACGCTAGTACAGCAAATGACCCTGAATTGTATGGTAATATCACATTGGAAGCTATTGCAAGCGCTGAAATCATTAATCCATTATCTAAAAGAATCGTTTGTTTAGCTGTAACAGCTCCAAATAATGAATACCTTGGCAGACCATCCTCTTGGTCAGCTGCAATAGACCAAAAATTATTTGGTACTATAAATAAAAGAAATGATAATACATTAATTTTAATTTCTGGAGGTAATTTACCCTTAAATGATAGATTAAATTATCCAATATCCAATGAAGATTTTTCCGTTGAAGATCCTGCTCAATCATTTAATGCAATTACCGTGGGTTCATTTACAGATAAAGATAGGTTAGATGTTCAAGAATTCCCTGGAGCAGCGTTACTGGCGCAAAGAGGTCAAATGGCTCCCTGTAATTCTACTTCTTTAAAATGGAACAAAAGATGGCCTCGTAAGCCAGATGTTGTATTTGAAGGTGGAAATGATGGAATATTTAATTCAGGCATTCTAGATCACGATTCGTTAAAACTTTTGTCAACAGGAGTAGGAGGTGTGGGAAGATCTTGGTTAACCACATTTTCAGACACAAGTGCATCTGTAGCTTTGGCTTCAAAATTTGCTTCTGAATTATATCAAATGTATCCAAATTATAAACCAGAGACAATAAGGGCTTTAATAATACATTCAGCTGAATGGAGTAGCACACTTCTAAATAATTCAAATATTAGTGACTTAAGTTCTGATGAAAAATGGAATCTTATATCTAAAATTGGCTATGGAATTCCAAATTTAAACAAAGCGAAGTATAGTGCTGAAAATTCTCTAACATTAATAGCGGAAAGGTCTTTAAGACCTTATAAATATGAACAAAGCAGGGCAAAAACGAATGAGTTTCACCTGTTTGATTTGCCTTGGCCAAGTGATATATTAACTGATTTGGCAGAGACGAATGTAACGCTAAAAATAACATTGTCATATTTTATCGAACCTAATCCTGGAAATAGAAGATATGCAAGCGATCAATCATATAGATCACATGGTTTGAGATTTAAGATGATAGATAGAAATGAAGGTTTAGAAAGATTTAAAGCTCGTGTTAGCAAATCTATTAAGGAAGAACAAGATGATTACGTACAAGAAGGTAGTGAAAATTGGTTGTTAGGCAGTCAAGTTAGAGATAAAGGAAGTATTCATAAAGACTTATGGGAAGGTTCGGCCGCAGACTTAGCATTGAGAAATAAGATTGCTATTTATCCAGTTGGAGGCTGGTGGAAAAATCGAAAAAAACTAATGAGATACAACTCAGATGTCGATTATAGCTTAATAGTTTCCATTGAAACAGAATCGACAGAAATTGATATTTACAATAATGTTCTAGCTCAAATCCCTGTACCTGTGAGTATTCCAATATCAATAGAATAATAACTTTCCGAACATATTATGCAAAATGGAATCTCGATATTGAAGTTAGCCTCATAAAATTTTGGTAAAACAATAGGCTTGATAAAAAATTAAAAGAGAGGTATATTTTACTAGACAGATTCATTCACAAGGAGGATAAAATGAACATAACCAGCCTGCCCTGAGCGGAGTCGAAGGATCATTGCGAGGCAGATAGGCCGTGGTAATTTCTTGATGTTACTTACGGGTCATAAATGGACTACGGTTCTATAGCTTATGCTCCAAAATCTTCTCCACATAAGCCAACTTTTCCCTTTCGGCTTGTAGCAGTCGTTCGTAAAGTTCAAATATTTTATCGTGAGGTGCGAAGCGTGAAGCGTGAAGGGAAGCTTCATGGAGGGGCTCCACTTCAAAAGCATCCTGTGGGCGGTTTAGGAAGTTTTCGCAATAATTAATAAATGCTTCTTCGGTAAACAGTGTAATCACATGGGGCGATACTCCTAGAACACGGGCTATTTGTAAAAGTGTTTCTTCTGCTACGCTTTCTTGGTGTTCTAGATGCGACACCTGTTTTTGGCTAATACCAAGCTCAAACCCCAAAGCATCCTGCTTCAACCCCCGAAGCTCTCGAATACGTCTGATATTTTGGCCAATATGGTTTTTTGTAGTGTCCATATTAATTGCTATTAAACCATAATTACTTTTCGCTAAAATACAATAAATTATTGTTTTAAGGAAATTATATTCGATATAAAGGAAAGAAAATGGCACGAAACAATAATTTAATAAAAAATACGAGAAGATTAGACTCGTTATATTTGCACTAAATGACAATTATTCTCACTAAATGACAAAAATTCACTACAATCGTATTAAAGCTGTATTGGCTGAAAAAAACGTTTCCAGCAAAGATTTAGCGCAACATCTTGGAAAAACGGAATCCACGGTTTCTAGATGGTGTACCAACGATGTTCAGCCCGCTGTAGAGATCTTTTATCAAATCTCAGAATTTTTAAATGTTGACATTAGGGAATTATTTGTGTCTACAAAATAATAACATTCAATCTGCATTTGTCAATATACATGCCTATTCACACAAACTCAGCAATTCACATAAGCCCTTTACGGATTTCAGTACTTGGTGGTTTTGTGTTTTTGTTACATTTGGAAATACGAACCTAATTATATAATTGGAATAAACATTAAATAATTTTCATCCGCATGTTGTAAAACATTATGACATACGTGTATGTGCCAAATAAAAAGCAAAATCAAACTGTAAAGTGATTAAAGGAGGTCAGCTTGCTCCGGAATATCTATCTGCTAATAAGAACAGTTATATTGACACCTTTTCAGAAAGGAATGTAAATGCTTTTGAATTTGCAAATGGATTGGTACAAACTATCAAGGGTGATTCTAACTACCATTGGTTTTTGAGTTGAGTGAAGCTTAGCTTAATTATTGGGCTACTTTTCTTTACTAAAAAATATTTAATGTTTTATTATTACCCTCGTTTGAATAGAATTTTCCAACACAATATTCAGAGTTATTAAATTCCTCGGGTATATAAGAAGTTGTGTATATTATTTGATAAGATTTTTTTGGATACGCTTCAGCTTTATTAATTATTAATCTTTGAAAGTTTTTAGCCCGTCTTTCTTCTATCCCATTATCTTCCATGTTATCACATAAAATAAATCTAGGAAACCTCATTTCCGGCAGTTCAAGACTTGCAAAAAATAATGCAAATCGCACTGTATTTTTTAAATAAAAATTTGAACTTGCTGAAAACCTCTTCTGTCTATCATCTACATAGATAGCATTACTCCCGTAATCAATTTTAAGAGATTCAGCTTCCTTAAATCCATCTTCTCTATTTAGATCTTCGTGCAAAAGGTCTAAAGCAAATTCTTCAATTTGTTCTGAAGTGCTATTTGCCAATGCACTTTGAGCAAATTCTTGATGCTTAATTACCTCGTTTAATTCTTTAAGTCTAGCCTTATGTTTTAATAGGTCATCTTGGAATTGCTGAAATTTAGTTGCTGTTTCAAGTAAGGTTGTAAACTGCATTATTTGCCCATCAATTTCTCCAATTTCCACTAAAAGAGAGTCAATTCTTTCGTCTCTTACACTTTGTACATCTTCAATTGAATGGTTAACGGCTTTTTGAGAAGTAGTTAACTCAGCATCCATTTTTTCCTTTTTAGCACGAAGGTCAGCTAGTTCGTTAATTTGTCTTTCCCTTATTCGTTTTGATTCAATTATTTGAAAAGAAATTTCCTGTTGCATCTTACTTAGAGCATTGGCAGCGTTCTTACTTTCTAAAGGCTGTTTGCAGAGTCCACAGTTGTCCTCATTGGTTTTCTCCAGTGATGAAAGACATTCAGGACAAAATACTAATGGGAAATCATTTAATCTCTCCTTAGTCTTTAAGGAATTTTTTATTGATTGAATTTTGCTTTCAAGCATTTCAAGAAAGAAAGTTGTGTCTTGAATTTCATATTCTAAAGAAAATATCTTTTCATCTAAAGCTTCTACTTCCCTTCTTAATTCAAGGGCTTTTTTCTGAAGTACTTGAAATTCTAGTTTTGACTTTTTTGTATATACAGCTCTTTTTTTGTTAGACTTTAGATTTTCAATTTCAACAGCAATTTTATCTTTATTGGACCTTAAACTATCAATTGTTGCTAAAAGATGGGAGGGTTGGAGCATAAGAGGGTTTTCAGAGAGACGCTTCATACCCTTAATTTCTCCTTCAAGTATTTCAACCTTTTTTGTTAGCTCCCTTTTGGTTAATCTATTTTCATAAAGTTTTTCATTATATATACCTAAAAGCAGTTCTGCTATTGTCTTTCTGGTAAGAGAGGTGTCAAATTGTTCATAAAAGAAAAGAGAGTTTGTTGGAGAATCTTGGTCTATATATAATAACCTTAAAATTTGGTGCATTGTAATATTGGCTTCACCATAAACCGTGGGAATGTTTAACTTTTCAAATAGAACATTAGATAAGCTTTTTTTATTGGACGTTGCACTATATGGAAATTTAGTCCAGTGACCAGGCTCTGTTGATTTGGTGGCTTCTTCTAATGCTCCCCAATAAATATACATAGGCTGATTTGAAGATGTTGAAACTTCTCTTTTTAAAACTGCTATAATTCCATTTAAGTTTACTTCTGCTAGAACACTATTGCATTCAAGTGCTTCATCTACCCAATTATTGAAAGCACCCCCCAAAACATAAAAGATAAAATGTGAAATTGTGGATTTCCCACTACTATTTTCACCGCGAATAATATTTATACCAGCCTTAAATTTCTCATAATAAGCTACCTTTCCAGAATTTGTGTAGATTTTTAGACTATTTAAAACTAATTGATTATTCATCGTATTTAAATTCTGATAAATTAGTGCGGGCTTTAAGACCATTGTTGCCATAAAAGTCCATATTGTAAAAATATGTAGTTAAAATTTTTAGAACATTACTCTCTCTATTTTCTAATGAAATGTCCATATCCTCAAGGATTAACTTCAGTTTGTTTCTATCTATAACATTAATTCTTCCAGTTGAATGAAAACTTTTGTCTATTATCCCATAAGATGCTAGCTTATTAAAAGCTGACAACTGGTATGGGCTCATTCTTTCAAAAAGTTTTCTTGGGTTTATAATTTTTCTATAGGGATTATACTTTTTTGGGAAAAGCTTTTTAATTTGTCTGTCTTCAGGTTTAACTCCAAACCTGATGTTTTCAATTTCATATGGAAATGCCATATAAAAATCCCAAATTCTAATGCGTTCGTATTCAACAGAGTCTTGCTCCATTTTATTTAATAATAGAAGGATTCTATAAAAAGTGTGATTTATGTCAAAAGCTTCATTGTATGTAATCATGCTACCCACTTAATATGGCATCTACCTGTCAGGTAATAAACCATTCCTTTAATTTCTGCTTGATTTAGATATAATACATTGTCTTCAGATGCTTCTCTGTTTAGCAATTCATAAACAGGGTTAATTATCTCAATATAAATGTCATTTTGAAGTTCTATTACGTCTTTTCCACTATTAAGTAGAGGCAATATTTTAGCTCTAAATAATTCAGACACTTGTGCTAGAAGAAGAACAAAAATTCTTTGTGCAGATTGATACTCTTGATAATGATAAAGTTTTTTTGCAAACTTTTGTTTTACAATTTCGGCATCTTCAATGTAATTTTCAGTACACCCAGCATCATTTAATTTTGCATCTAATCCAATAACATCTTTTTCTATTTGATATTCTGTCAACTCAAAACATATTTCTTCAATCTTATCTTTATTATCATATTCCTCTGATAATTCTTGAAATAATCTTCTTATTTGACTAATCTTTATCTTTTTTGGGGAGTTAACAATTTTGTCTCTTCCAACTACGTCTCCACTTTCAGTCTGAATGTTTTTCTGTTGTACCTTTTTTGACATTATTTTTTTTGAATTTTGTCTCTACCTACCACGTCACCAGACTTTGTGCGAATATTTTTTTGCTTAACATCATTAGAATTAGTCTTTGAAACTACCTTTTTGTAAACTAGCCAAGAACCTCCAATTAGAGCTAGTACAATTGGAACTATGTATTCCAAATTATTTTTAATAAATTCAATCATGGTTTTGATTTAAATTAAAACATAAACATCTATCTGTAATAATGCTTAAAATCGTGGGGAGAATTCAAATCTACTTAAATTCTTCAAATATTCCTCTTCAACCCATCAAATACTTTAGGGTCATTGGTTTTCAAATAAGCTTTAATTCTACTATTATGGGGTGGCACTAATAAATTGAATTGACGTTGTAATCTTATTTTGTGAGGCTGTAATGCAATTGATTCTTCCACCATACTTTTAGCCCATCGTTCCAGTTCTTGTTCTTTTTTTTGTTTTGAGGAAACCGTTAAGTTTAGTGCAGGTATGTTACTTTCTAACACTATCCTGTTTTCTAATTTATTTAAGATAAGTTCCTGCTGTTCCAATATTTTATCAAGCTTATTTGAAAGTTCCTTAATATCCATTTGTTAACTATTCTCCACAATCCCAATCTCCTCCTCACTCAACCCATAAAGCTCATAAACCATAGCATCAATCTCTTTATCTGTTGAGGTTATTTTATTTTGAATTTCCAAAGCTAATTTCTGCTCAGCTAAAAAGTAATCTTCCCACTCTGCTTTTTGAGAAAGAGAAAGTTCTATTTTTTTCTTTTTGAGTTCTTTTAGAAAATCAGCATAGGTTAGTTCAAACCAGTTTTCTAATTTTTTACTAAGTTTGGCTAATTGCTCAAATTCTCTTTGCAGAGTTCTATGAACTTTGGTAGACATCTCATCCAATAGTGTAATATTTTCTGTTTGAGAATTAGCTAGAATAGTTAACCTTTCAACATCTACTTTTGACATTTCTGGTATAGGAAAGGAGCCAAGATTATCAAGGCTAATTTTAGCAAATACTTTCCCTTGTATATCGTGTAATATCCTATAAAAAATAGTGGCTGATTTTGAATTTATAATAGGCAATAAACATTCAAGATTTAAACCATTTTCCTTTTTATAAATACCGTGAACAAGAGTATCAAAATAAAAATTTTTTGAATCTAGGGATGCAATAAGTTTATCTCCTGTTTTTCTTATTAGGATTTTTTTATTCTCAAAAAGTTCAGGATTTCTCAAGGCAAAATCAATTCTATTTTGCTTTTTCATCCCCTGTTTAGATTTAACATCATCTAGACTAATTGTATCACCTATGTTTTCATCATAATTTATATAATCATTACTCCATTTTATTAAATACTTAGAAATGTCCTTACCCCATATAATAGGCTTATGATTAGGGGTTCCTTTTTCATTAGAAATAAGTATATGCTTAATATTCCCTGGATTTAATCCATTTTTAAGATTATAATAACTTCTTAATGGTTTTAATTTTAATAGTTTATCTAAGATAGAGCCTGCCTTTTGGTCAATTATTGAAATTTCAAAATTAGGAATGCTTAAGAAAAAATCTTGTCTTTGATTACTTTCTATAAGACCTATTGTGGAAATGAAATCATTAATTTTATTTGCTTCTGCTAATCTGATTTCTTGATTTAATTTAACTTCATTAGTAATGGTAAAATTAATTATTAGACTTCCTCCAACTTCTGCATCATCAAAGACCTTTTCTGTAATTGTAAAAATCTCATTTATTTGGGTTTTAAGAAGTAATTCCTCTCTTATTAGCTTATAGTAAGAATTAAATAGAAGAGATTTTGGAATAATGAATTGAACAACTCCTCTGTTGAACACTTGTAACATTCTTTCTATAAATAAGATATAAAGATTAATTTTATAATTCGTCAATGGGAAATGTTCCTCAAAATAACCTTGCGAGGCATTATCTATAAAAATTCCATAAGGAGGATTCCCAATAATCACATCAAATCCACCTTTATCAAATATCTGAGGAAATTCCTTTTGCCAATTAAAAGCACTATCTCCTGCAACACTTACATCATCAATTAAAGAGTTTCCACATTTAATATTATCACTCAAATCATTCAGTTTCCTATTAGGTTGTGCCGTTCTTAACCATAATGATAATTTTGCTATCTCTACAGATTCTTCATTTAGGTCAACCCCAAAAAGGTTATTCTCCAAAATACTTTTTTCAACATCACTTAATACAAATGCATCTTTGTTATACTTGGCAGAGAGTTCATCAATGTATCTGTGTTCCTTGATTAGAAAGTCCAATGCTTGGTTTAAAAATGCTCCAGAACCACAGGCTGGATCACATATAGTGAGTTGTAATAGCCAATCTCTATAAATGCTGAGGTTATCCAATCTTTTCCTACTTCTTTGCTTAGCGGGCTGGTATGCTTCATCTGTTATATCAAGTTCTGCTTTCTTTTCTTCACAGAGCTTCCCTATGGTATTTTCTACTATGTATTTTGTAATGTATTTGGGGGTGTAGAATACACCATCTTTTTTTCTCTTAGTATCTGCCCTATCAATAGTTTTTCCTTCTAGTTGGGCTGTAATCTCATCTATTTCATTAAGGGAGTTTTCAAAAATATGCCCAAGGATATTTACATCTACTTCACTTTCAAAATCATAATCTGAGAGTTTAAAAGAATGTTGGTAGAGTAGGTCATCATCTATTTGAATAGTATCTAAAACCTCATCAGGTTTAAACAGCCCTCCATTATATGGAAATACATCATATTGTTTACCTTTAAAACCAGTATTCAGATACCCAAAGTATTTTTTAAACCTATCATACAATGGAGTGTAAGCATCAAGTTCTTTTAACTGCTTCCATTGTTTTAGAATCACCCTAACAGAGTTAGGAGGTAATAAGTTTCTGTCTTCCGCAAAGAATAAAAACAAAAACCTATCCAGTAGCTTTTGAGATTTTTTGAAAAGCTCCAATGGCTCAAACTGCGGGTTTAATTCACAGAGGTTTTGGAATAATTCTCTTTTGAAAAGGGAGTAATCTTTGTAGAGTTGTTTAGTGATTAATTCCTCTTGACTTAGTGATTCGTCTTTCAGTTTTTTGGGAATGTTATTCTTAACATTTTCAAAACCTAAACACAAATAAAGCAATTTAAAATCTTCCTCACTAAGGGTAAATAAGTTGAATTCTATATGTTCAATGGCATTATCAATATAAAACCTCAACTTTTCAAAATTGGAGGTAATTACATAAATACAACCTGATTGGTTGTTTTTATATCCAAAGGCTTGTTCCTCTACTTTACCTAAATCCGTAGTGTTAGTACCTTTAAGTTCTATTACACCAGTGACTTTGTCTTTTATAATAATTCCACCATCAGCTTTTTTGCTGTCTTTTACATTTTTAAGTTCTGTTGTGAGATTAAAATTGTGCTCAGGATTTAGAGTATATCCCAGGATTTTAACAAATAAATCCCGGAGAAAACCTTCTTGGTATTGCTCTTCCTTACTGCTCCTTATATTCTCTTGAATAATAGGATTTAAAAAATGAGATTTATATAATTCCCACTTTTCAGCAAGCTTTATTGAATCTTGTGTTTTGAGGTACTTAGTAACAACCGTTGTTTGAAATAATGGCATCGCAATAATCTAGATATAACTTATTGTTAAAAATAGATAATTTACCTTAGTTTTAAAACGTAATAGGATTTTATAAATTTTTTAAGGCGTCTGAATATAACTCTTAAACAAGTGCCCTAGAAATGGCACTTTAAACTTTGAGAAATTAAACCTTTATTATTCTATCACTAAAGGAATTTACAAGAGGTCCAGTTTCAATGGCCGCACTATACAAGTCCCAACAAATCCCCAATTAACACCCCTTTGCCAAAAGCACCACCCAATCATAAATCAACCAATTAACGGATTAACAAATCAATAAACCCCCAATACCTCAATCCCCACCGCATTTTGTCCCAATAACGGATATTCTTCCTCCCCGAGAATCTCTAAAAATCGCAACCCTATTGCCAAGAAATATTGAACGCCCTTTTTCTTAACTATGGCTTTCTCCGTTCGCAACTCCAACACCTCCCATTCATCCTTTCTGGCTCTTCGCACAGGAACTGCAGTATAAGTGGTGAAAATATTGCGCTTGTTGTCGTAGGTAAGTACCAAATATTGAAGCTCAAAATGGGTTGCACTACTGGGAAACCTGATAGAGGAGGGGTCAAAATCCGACCATGACAATGAAAAATCCGTCTCGTTAACCTCTGGATTCCCTAACTGCTGCCGTATCCCCAATTTGCGATTGAAAACAAATTGCCGCAGTAGTAACTGTCCTTTTAAGGTCCGCAATCCTTCGCCTACATTTAAACTGCCGGGAGCCGATTTAGGATCTACGGCCTTGATGGCCATAAATAATGACATTAACCGCTGATGCAGCGTCCCATCCTTATAATACTTCAGAATAGGATGTAACCCAATCTTAAATTCCTTCACAAAAACACTGCATAAAGTCATTTCGTCAGAGTTTTTGGAGATTCTTGGATTATTTTTATTATTTTCGTAGTTGAATCCTCTCATGGCACACAATTTGTTGATTATTAGGTGAATATAATGCATTTCTTCCCTAAAAACAAATTTCTAAGCCGACTCCATGCCGACCTAAAGCCGATCCAATGCCGACAGCATGCCGACCCAATGCCGACTCTAAGCCGACTATACTCCCTAGATACTCCTATGTTAAGCCATAAAAGAAGCCTGAATATTTGCCGCTATCGCGTGTGTGTAACCTGTGGGGTGTTTGGAAAAATGAGTGATGTAATATTATGAATTAAAGAAGAATAGTTTAAGCCTCAACGGCAGCTACCCCTTTTTAAAAATAGCCAATAATTAACCCTCCTTTTACAATATTACTTCGGTATAAAACCAAAGTAATATTATAAAAGCTAAGGTGTATGTTTTGCAAACAAAATACTTGCTATTGTTTATGCGTACATTTTTAAAACTTCCACTAAATCGGGAATGGATTGAATTTTTAATTTCTCGAACACCCTGTTTTTATAGGTGCTGATGGTTGATGCATGAAGATTTAAACGGTTGGAAAGCTCTTTTAACGGTAAGCCTTCTACCAATTTGTTTGCAATTTCCAGCTCCCTGTTAGACAATGATTCTAAAGGTGATAGTTTTTGCGGCTTGTTTAAAGTGTTTGAAAGTATAGTGTCTTTTATTCCCTCGCTAATAAACTTTCCTTCCTCAAGCATGGCGTATAGGGCACGGTCAATTTTATCCTTGCTGGAATGCTTGTTTAAAAATCCGTGTGCGCCCATTTTAAGATAACGCAAACCATACAGATGTTCGTCTTGGGAAGAAAAAATAAGGATTTTTAATTCCGGTTGTTTCAGCTTAATAAAATCAATTGCTTGTTGTAAAGTGCCATTGGGCATGTTTACATCTAGAATTACAAGATCAAAACTTTCGCGGGAGATAAGAGATGAGAGCGATTTGTAATCGTCTACCTCAGATAAGAGAGCCTGTGGCCGGAGCTGCTTTATAATTTGCACCAGCCCCATACGCACTATACCATGATCATCCGCAACTAAAATGCGAGTGCTAGTATGCATAATATTTCAATTTAGATTAGGGGCAGAATCATAGAAATTTTTGTGCCCACATTTTCAGTGGATTCAACTTCTATTTTTCCTTGCACCAATAATACGAAATTTTTTGCAACATGCAAACTTAATCCAGCACCTTTTTCTTTTTCAGTGCCTTGAAAAACAGGATTTTGAAATGTAAATAGCGTTTTTTGCGTCGAAGCCGTCATCCCCGTACCCGCGTCAATTAAGGATAAAACGACAGATTTGTCTGTTTTTTCGACTTCAAAATAGATAGTGCTTTTTTTATGTGAATATTTTATGGCATTGTCTGTAAATTTTGATAAAATATAATGAATTAAGAATTTATCGCTTTCAAAAATGACACTTTCATCTCCCTTAAATTGAAAATCGATTTGTTTCTTATTCAATTTCCCCTCAAATTCCTTTCTTAACTTTATAAACATATCCAATGCTAAAAGCTCCGACTTTTTTAATTCAAAATTATCCATTTGGGTGCGTAACCATTGGTTGGTGTCGGTAATGGTTTGAAGATTTTTTTTAGTATCCTTTTTTATTTGAACTAATAATTTAAAAAAATCGTCTTTGCTTATCGTTTCATTTTCAACGGCTTCAATGGTCCACAACAGGCTGCCAAAGGCTTCCTTAAAATCGTGAGTGAGTAATGAAATCCATCCTGTTTTTAGTTCATTTTGTTCGTGTAAACGTTCAATTTCTTCAGTGAGTTTTTTCATTTCCGTAGTAAATAATTTTTCAATTTTGCCCGTAATCCCTCTTTTTTATAGAGATGTACTTCTATTGGAAAGCAATACTAATAATTTTTTTTAATTTATTTGGCATCCGTCTTAGTTCATTATTTTTTCGCCTAACCATTTTGAAAGCATATTGCTCAACGTCTGTTTTAATAGCGGCTTTGTTATAAAATCGGTCATTCCAGCCTCTAGACATTTTTCTTTTTCACCCGGAAGACTACCCGCGGTAAGCGCAATTATGGGTACCTCTACGTGGGCTTCCGATGCTCTTATTTGCCGGGTGGCCTCTAAACCATTCATCGTGGGCATTTGTACGTCCATTAAAACAAAATCTGGAAGTTCCTTTTTATATACTGCAACCGCTTCTTCGCCATTTGTGGCTTCAATAATTACAGCATTGGGAACAATACTTTGTAAAAATAGCTTTGTTAAATGCATATTTACATCGTTGTCCTCGGCTACTAAAATCTTGAGATCGCAGGTAGCAGGTACAGAAAACGTATCTTCTATAACCGGCGATTTTTCTTCTGAAATATTTTTAAGACGTCCCAAGGTTTGGTACATCTGCTTCATTCTAATGGGTTTTACCAGCCTGCTTGTAACCTCCAATTCGTCGCAGGCAGATTGAAGTTGGTCGTCATCTGAAGAGCTGTACAACACAATAAATGGCTGCTCCTGGGTTTCGGCAGGTTGAAGCCCCTTTATCTTTCTAATTGTTTCCAGACCGTCCATAATAGGCATGTGGTAATCCATGATAATTACGTCAAACTCTGGCTTGTCTAGCATAACCAACAAAGCTTTTAATCCGCTGTCGGCTTCTTCAACTTCAATGTTTTTTATCTCCAGCATGCGTCTTAAAATTTTTCTGTTGTTCTCATTGTCATCAACAATCAAAACCCTTTTAATATCTGCTAGACCGTTTTCTAACGGTTCGTCTTCTACCCTAAATTCAAGGTCAAAGTAAAAGTTACTGCCTT
This sequence comes from Aequorivita vitellina, assembly GCF_022008365.1. Classification (GTDB taxonomy): domain Bacteria; phylum Bacteroidota; class Bacteroidia; order Flavobacteriales; family Flavobacteriaceae; genus Aequorivita; species Aequorivita vitellina. The sequence continues at coordinate 7,165 of NZ_JAIRBA010000004.1, read as the reverse complement.
TCCCTTGTTCACTTTCCAATTGCAGGGTGCTGTTGGCCAAGGCTAATAGCTTGTTTGAAATAGATAAACCCAACCCCGTGCCGCCAAAACGCTTGGTAATACTGCCGTCTTCTTGCGAAAATGCATTGAATATTTCTTGCTGCTTGTCTTTGTGAATTCCAATACCTGTATCGCTAACCCCAAAACGCAAACGCATTTTATTGTTGCCATAATCTTCTAAAATGTTAACGTATAGTTTTATCTCCCCCTTCTCGGTAAACTTTAAAGCATTGCCTAATAGGTTTACCAAAATTTGCTTTAAGCGCATAGCATCTGCCCAAATATATCTGGGTATTTTGTGGTCTATGTCTAAAAGCATTTCCAAGCCCTTTGTGTTTATGCCATACGAAACAATATTGAATGCCTCTGACACTACCTCCTCCACTTCAATACGGTCAATGGCCAACTTCATATTGTTGCTTTCCATCTTTGAAAAATCGAGAATGTCGTTAATGATACTGAATAACGAAACTCCCGATTGATTGATAATTTCTAAATACTGTTTCTGGGTGTCGTCTAAATTCGTGGCTAACGCAAGTTCGGTAAACCCGATAATCCCATTTAAAGGGGTGCGAATTTCGTGACTCATATTGGCCACAAATTCCGATTTCGCTTTATAGGCTTCTTCAGCGGCTTCCTTGGCTTGAATAAGCTCATTGCTCATTCTTTTACGCTCGGTAATATCTATTACGTTGGTTAAAACCAGTTTCGTTCCTGCTTCGTTTTCATCTAGGGCACTCATAAAATACCAAATGGCCTTTTCTCCAGATTTTTTTACAATTGAAATTTCGCCCGACGCTTTTCCGTGTTCCTGAATCGCTGCTAAATAGGCGTCTATTTCATCGCGATTTTCAGCTGGTCTTAATTGGTAAATTGAAGAATTCTGCATCTCTTTTCGGCTGTAGCCAGTGGCTGCCAAGCCCGCTTCATTTACGTCAATAAAATTACCGTCTAAATCGTGAATGCTTAAAATACCCTGAATATTATCAAATAGGTTGTGATACTTTTCCTCGCTTTTTTTGAGTAGCTGCTCTCTTGTTACAAATTCGGTAACATCACGGCCAATGGTAAAAATAAGTCCGGCCTCTATATCTGGGGTGCTGGTCCATTCTATCCACTTTATGCCTCCTTTCTTTGTTTTATAACGATTGGTGAAATTAACAACAGACTTGCCCAAAGATAGGTTCTGCATTGCAAGCGCTGTTTCCTCTTTGTCGTCTTCGTGTAAAAAATTGCTGAAGGGCGATTGCAATATTTCGTCATTTGTCCATCCCAGTGTTTTTGAAAAGGCGGGGTTTATCTTTACAAAGTTTCCTTCAAAAGAAGCAATCCCAATCAAGTCATTAGAGAGCTGAAATAAATTGTCGTGTTTTCTTAAGCGCTGTTCCTTTTCTTTACTCGCTACCCATCGGTTTATTTGATCAACCGCTTTTTTTAAAAAGCTTTTATCCAAATCGGTTAAAACTCTTTCTTTATCATCAAAGATATTTAGACTCCCAATACGGGCGTTTTCGGAATCTAAAATTGGGAGTGATTCATAAAATTTCACATCAAATGAAGTTACCGTATGGGGTGCCAGATCCATATCTTTATCCGTGCTTTTTAAGTTGTTTTTTACGGCAGCATTAAGCACACTTATCTCCTTATTGATATCGTCATTAGCGGCAATAACAAATGCTTGGTCTTCGTCTCTGATAGTAATGGTGCATAAACGCATATCGATCATTTCTGAAACCGAAAAAAGCAAATAGTCAAAAACTTCGGCATAGCGCTTTTTGAGCATATTTAACTTAACGACTGATTTATCTTGGTCTGGATTACTTTTTGGATTTACTATTTTCATCTTTTTCATTAGTTAATTGGGGCAGCCTTTATAGGGCAGTAAAACTGTATATAACGTTAATAGAGTAGGTGCTTTTTTCTTTTGCTACCAGCGATTGGGCAGCAAGAGCTGAAATGGTATATTTTATATTTAAGTTCTTGTCGAGTACCGGTGTACCGTTGTTGATAATTTTTTGGGAAGTAGTAGATAATGCCACATTTTGTGAGCCTCCTTCTACCCCTACTTCTAAAATACTTGAAGGAATATCAGACTGCACCCCAGACTTCCGAAAGAATGGTACATCTGTTTTAACGTTAAGCTCATAGGTTTCATTGTTTGAAATCAATAATTGATTGGCAATTGTTTGCGTTTGCCCATTTTGATATTGTTCTATCGTATTAAAATTAAAATTTACGGAACTGCCAGAGGTGGGAATGGTTATTTCAGAAAGTGGTACAACGTTTACTGTAAAGTCAATGTTTTGTTGAGCCCCAGTGCTGTTGTCTGTACTTTTAGCATTCAAATTGATCTGAAACTTATACGTTCCCGCTTCAAAAAAATGCGTGTTAAAGTCTGATTTTGATACGGATGCTTTTAGTCGAAATTCATTCCTATTGCCACTTTCTACATTAAAATTATCTGACGGGGTAAAATCTTTCCATGTTTCGGAAAGTGGTAACGTATTAATTTTAGGACTATTCCCGCCAAGGTTGATAATTGAGACATTACGCGTTCCCTCTACTCCTTTTGAAGAGGTAAACTGAATGGTGGAAGAGGCGCTTTTTCCAAACAACTTAAAATCTACAGTGTTTCCTATTACAAAATCGCCCAAACTCGCTTGTACTTGTGGACCCCCAGACCTATATTGATTTAGCGAATTTATTTGTCTATAAACAGAATTATTGGCAGTAAGCCACCAAATGGCTTTTGGAACGGAAATAACTACATTAAAGGAAGCCGGAGTAAAATCGTCGTCATAATTTTGCCCGATAGCCAATGAATAATTTCCAGCGACTAACGTATTATTTAAAAAGACATCCGCAGGCATTTTGAATTTGAAGGTTATATTTCCTTGGTTATATCTTCCTGAAGGGTGTGGAAAATACCACGCCTGTGGACTTGTAGTGAAATGCTGAAAACCAGGCAACCCGTCTTTGCCTTGGAGCGGCGCATCTTCTCCCCCAATGCTATTAAATTGCCAGTGAAGTACAGCATTAGGTAAGAAAACTCCCGAGTGTGTCGTATGCGAAAAATTCTGACTGCTTAAGGCCCACATAGTTGGGTCATTGTGTTTTTGCCACTTTGTATTTCTTTGGGCATACATTACATTTTGAATCGTGAGAAATTCTGAACGGTTAAAGATATTTAATTCTGGCACCACAATATTTACATCCTGTGCATTTACAGCCTGAGATGCACCAAAGAATATTAAAATTCCTAAAATAAACCAATTGTAAATTTTCATATCCTCAATGTTTTAAAATTTCTTCACCTTAATTTCAGTATTCTTCTTTTTGTATTCAAAAGTTAAGGTTTTTGGATTTGTTTCATTTTTCAATAACACATTTTGCGAAGCATTTACATATTCGTACTTGTTGTTTTGAATATAAATCGTGTACCTGCCATTGCCTAAAAATAATTCAAAAGTATCGTTTTGATCAACTACGGTACTCGTTATGTTGCCCTCACTGTCCTTCGCGTAAACAACAACCCCACGTACCGATGTGGCAAGCTTATCATATTGCTGCCTTAACTCTACCAATTTACCAATTACTTTGTTCTTTTTTACCAATCCAATTTTAAGCGTTTTGTTGCTGTCTATTAAAATGCTTGGGTCGGTAACCATTCGTAAACCAGCGGTTTCATTAATTTTTAAAGTGTAACTTCCTTTTGGTACATTTGAAAACCGAACTTTTCCATTTTTATCTGTAATTGCAATAAAGTCGTCTAATTTAACAGTTTCGTGAGCCATTACAACTTCATCAGCATCCTTAATACCGTTGAAATTTTTATCGATAAATAATTGCAAATTAAGATTGTGGTTACCCATCGCAGTAGCTTTAATAAAGTATTTTTTAATTCCTAGCCTAAATTGATAGTTATCTCCACTGTACCCCAAATTTAAAGTAGAATTGTATTGATTGTAATTGCCGTATGCCGTGGCAGACCAACTTCGGTTGAGTTTATATTCTAAGTTTCCATTAACCGTTTTATTGGTGTTGTTGTATAGTTCTGAAAAATTAATTCCCGCTGCAATGGAACCTGTAAAGGTGTTGTTTATAGTGTGAAAATTATAGGAAGCATATGCACTGTAATTAAAGAAATCTTTATCTTCTTGGGTGTAATTATTTAAATCCATTATGGAATTTGGATTGTATTGGGCAGTGCCATTTACCGAAAAACTTCCGAACCTATAGGAAAGGTTCGTTTTTAAACTGTGAAAGCCATTGTTATTTGAAGGGATGGAGTACGAATATTCTGCCGAAAGATCGATGCTTTGTCCGCTGAAGGAAGTGCCTACTCGTGTGCCAAAACGGTAGGCAAGTAATTCGTGTGAAAAAGTAGAAGAAGTGCTTTTTTGTTTTTCTACTTGCGGCGAAAATGTAAAGTTCCAATTAGCCAACGAAAACTGCGTTCCTGTTTTTACCGATTGCGTACTGTAATAATAATAAGGATACTCCCTTGGTATGTTTATGGTTACATCCTCCTCCTGAAAACTTAAATATTCGGGCTGTACTTGCGAGTTTTGATACTGTAGAAATAAACGCGCAATACGTGAAACTTTGTACCCCAAATTCTGATTAAAATTAAGCGAACCGCGGTTTAAGCCCGCGTAACTGCTACTGGCAATATCGTTTATAGACTGGAATTCCCATCTGCCAAAATTTGTTTGATAATTTAAGCCAGCGCTAATTCCAATATTTTCATCGTCATTTACGAGTCCTCTCTCATGACTTATACCCGTTTCTAAACTCAGATTGTTTTGTGAATTTAAACTAAGTGCAGAAGCAAAACTGGCAACCTGCGTATCGGTATCTAAACGCGGATTATGGTCAAAAATATACGAAGCTTTTCCGTGCAAGCCTTTTGATTCACCAAAACTGTATTTTGCACCTGCAATTTTAGAGCCTTCATTCTCCGGAAAATAAGTGCCGTAAAGGTTGTAATTGTTGTCAAGACCAAATACTTCAACCATCTTGTTCTCGCCAATCTTGGTGCTTACCAAACCGCCTCTCCCCGAAGCGGAATAATCATAATCGTTTGCGTACACATTTCCAATACGGTATACGGTATTCTTTTTCTCTATTTCAAACCAAGTATCGTACAGATTGTATTGGTTTTCGGTTAAGTAATAATCGGTTGCCAAATTGAACGTGGCACGTGTGTTTTTTCCTAATGAAAACGTTGAGTTGCCTTTTACTTGTAAATAATTAAAACCACTGCTCTGTTCGTTGTAACCTACTTCTATAAAATTTTTCCCCATCTCGGCACCCGGTCCGCGCATAACTTGCCTATTATTAGAAAGAATAACTAATCGTAAGTAGGTGTTGCCTACATCTTCGTTGTCAATTAAATCGGTAGCCTTTACGTTTATATTGTAATCTGGGAAAAAGGATCCTTGGTGCTGTAATGTCACCTTGAATTCCACCATTCTTTTTTCCTGTCCTTCAAGAGCGAGTATAATTTCTTTTGGTCGAATTTCCAGCCCATCTGGAATGCCTTGAAAAGTAAGTTTAATAGAACGTTGCGAATAACCTCTGTTTTCAACAAACAACGAAAGTGTAGATTCGGTCTGGGAGGGATCAATATAGTTTTCGCGCGTAAAGGAATATAGCGCAATCTGCTTCTCTTCGTTTCTTTCAATAAAAAACGAAGCTGCTATGTTTTCTTTTTTTCCCTCAACGAAGTAGGAGAGTTGATAGGTTATTGTTTCCGATTTCATTTTCATAAAATCGGTGTTTACTAAAAACTTGATGGGCAGTTTTAAGGCGTCACCCTTTACTAAGGTATAGCTGGTTTTTGGTGAAAGGAGTAAACCGGGATAGGTATCCTGAGGCTCCAAATTTTCAATCCTAATCTCCTTGTCGCTATTGTTTTTTAGAACAATAAAATTTATAAAACTTTGACCCTGTTTTACAGAAACCGAATCTTTTTCAAAATAAAAATTTAATTGACTTTTATCTTGAGCATACCCATTAAAAATGCCGAAAAGCACAAACACCAAAATTGGAGTTGTGTTTTTTAGGATAAGTAACGATATGCAGTTTGGGGATATCAATTGTAGTTTTTAAAACGCGAAGGTCTTTTCACCGACTCGTAAATCGTTGGTGCCTGCCATTTTTACAATGGCAACTCCCAAGTAAGTTCCTGATAGTCCTTCGGGTACGTTAAAGTTTACAATTTGCTTTGTATCAGGAAGCATGGATATATTGATTGGTTCAAGCTTAATTTCTTCACCAGTTTCAGTATTTGTAAATTCTAATTCTACAGTGGCGTCGTTTATTACGTTGCCGTCGTTTTCAATGCCAATTGCAACTTTTCGTGAAGTAGTATTTTCATCAGAGATCTCCTCAATACTCATAATCTCTAAACTCAAGGTGCTGTTGTTTGGTGGGGTGCAGTACACGTGCAAACCAAATTCAAACAAAGCAATAATCCCGATTCCATTTTGTAACTCCGCTTTGTCTTTTTGCTTACCAATCTGAGTAAAAAATAACATGCTATTTGTTACGGCTGAAGTAGAAGCGTCCGCAGGAATTTTCATGGTAATAATAATTTCCTTAGTGCTTTTAGCTGGAAGGCTTACGGATGACTCAGTGGTGGAGATCCAAGTAGCGTTCGAATTTTCTAGAGTGCCAGGTTCAAAGTACACTTTGTTTCCGTCTTCTTCTCGTTTCCAGTCTTTTGTGTTTATGTTGAAAATGTAGTCAACTTCAGAGTTATTGTTTAAAACTACGGGTTGGCTTACGGTTTCACCAGGATTGCCAGTAAAAAAAAGTCGTGTTGGCGACATAGAAATTCCTTGTGCAAAAGTTGATAGGCCGAAGCAAGTACAAAAGAATAAAATAAGAGAATAATGCAAGTAGGTACGCATAGGGTTTATGGGTTTTTAGTAATAAAGAAAGATTCCCAAAATTACGTTAAAAATGTAATCTAGGGAATCTTTATGCGTTAAAACCGAAATTATAGTGCGGTAGCAGTATAGGTAACCGTTTGGGTATAAGTACCAGCTGGTTTTCCTAAGATATCAGAAGATGAAGATTTAGCTGCAGGAATTAAATAATCTAGTTCTAAAACCACTGC
>NZ_JAIRBA010000049.1 GCF_022008365.1 Aequorivita vitellina | reverse complement strand
GCTCAGTGTGACATTGGATGGAGATTTGAGATTTGAGATTTGAGACGGGAGGCGTGACAGGAGACTAGAATTTAGAGGCTAGAGGCTAGATGCTAGATGCTAGAAACTAGACAAAACAAATGGGGCATTCTGGACAATTTGGGAGCTCCCCTACTCTGTTTGGAGATTGGGGAGGGTCTTTTCTCTTTTCTCTTTTCTTTATTCTTTAATCTCAATTGAGCAACTAATTAATAAACAGGAAACAATTAATTATCTTTGTATAAAACCGAAATAGAATGATTTTTATTGAAAACGAAAACCATACCAATCCGAGGTTAAATCTGGCATTGGAGGAATATGCGCTGCGGAATTTTAGTGCGGAGCAGGATTATTTGCTGTTTTATATCAACGAGCCTTCAATAATTATAGGGAGAAATCAGAATACCCTTGAAGAGATAAATCACGAGTATGTAGATGAAAAGAAGTTGCACGTAGTTCGAAGAATTTCGGGTGGCGGGGCTGTATATCACGATTTTGGGAACCTCAACTTTAGTTTTATTACCAATCACGATATAAAAAGCTTAAACAATTTTAAAAAGTTTACTGCACCAGTGATTAAAGTATTAAAGAGCTTAGGCTTAGATGCCGAGCTTAAAGGACGCAACGATATACAAGTAGAAGAAAAGAAGATTTCGGGGACGGCACAGTTTTCTACGGGAAAAAGAATGGTAAGTCACGGAACCCTTTTATTTAACACCGATTTGGGGGAAGTGGTAAACGCCCTAAACGTAAAGATGAGCAAGATTGAGTCTAAAGGACATAAATCTGTACGAAGTAGAGTGGCGAATATTACTGAGTTTTTAGAGGATCCCCTGCATATTACAGATTTTAGGAAGCTTTTATTGGAAGGCTTATACGAAGAAAACGAGCCTTTTGAAAGCTACCGTTTAACGACCGATGAATGGAAAGCCGTACACGAGCTCAAAAAAGAAAAGTACGATACTTGGGATTGGAACTACGGTAGGTCGCCTAAGTTTAATATTCAGCGTAGCAAGCGTTTTGCTGTGGGTGAAATAGATTTGCGCATTTTTGTGAAGAAAGGGAAGATAAAGGAATTTAAAATATTCGGGGATTTCTTTGGAAAGGAACCTATTGAAAATCTTGAAAACCTTTTAATGGACGTGCGATATGAAAAGGAGGATATTGTGGACTTATTGAAAGCTGTGGAGATTAAAGAGTATTTTGGAGATGTTGATAAGGGGGAGTTTGTGGAATTGGTTTATGGGAGGTGAAGGGGGATGTGAGATGTGAGATTTGAGATGTGAGATTTGAGATGTGAGATTTGAGATTTGAGATGCTAGAGGCTAGAGGCTAGAGTATAGAGTATAGAGTCTAGAGTCTAGATGCTAGATTTTGGACGTAGGACGGTAGGACTTAAGACGTAGGACGAAATGACTTGTCCTGAAATAGGTTGACAGACGATACAAGATCGCTGCGCTGCAGGAAGCAGGAAGCAGGATTAATTGACAGGACGGGGTGCTCACCTTGACATTTTGCTTAGCCTGACATATTGCTTGCGATGAGATGAGTTAGACCGTGGGGGTTCGACTGCGCTCACCCTGACAATTGGATGGCAACGGGGGTTCGATCCGATAGCTATCGGATGCGCTTTGGCTGTGCTCAGGGCAGGCTGCTCACCCTGACAATAGGGCTTGCGATGAAATGCGTTAGACAGCGGGGTTCGACTGCGCTCACCCTGACATTTTGCTCATGTTGAGATTTTGATAAAAAAAAGCTAAAAATGTAGATACACTTTTAGCTTTCTTTGATGGTTGTGGTGGTGGTAAATTACTCTACGATAAATTTACCTTGCATAAGGGCGTAGTGGCCGGGGAAGGTACACATGAAAGTGTAGGTTCCGGGGGCTGGGGCTTCGAACTCGATAGTGTCGGTTTCGCCACCACCTAACATTTTGGTGTGTACAATAATTTTATCGGCCATATCGGTTGGGATATAGTCGGTGTCTTTTGCAGAAGCAGCCGCTTGTCCTACTGCAGCCATATCGGCGTCTTGAGTAAGTAAGGCCCAGTTATGTCCCATAACAGTAACATCCATTGTTCCTACGTGTTTTAAGGTTAGAACTACCTTTTGACCAGCTTTAACGCGAATTTCAGATTTGTTGAATTTCATTTGGTCGTTTCCTTCTATGGTTACTTTGGCTACGGTATCGTCAACTTCAGCTGGAGCAGCTTTTTCTTCAACCTGGGTGCCGATTTGCATTGCTGGTTTTTCTTCTTTTTTGTTGTCGCCACAGCTAATTGCTATAGCTCCCATAAATACTAAGATTAACTTTTTCATTTTTATATAGAATTTAGATTAATTATAAATTAGAGACAAAATTAACTTCTATTTTTAGGATTGCAAAATATACTGGGGATGATTTGTGAAAAATTGGGAATGTTGTAACATTTTTTTGTGGGGGGGGTGTGTTCCTGTGCCGTAGGCACAACATATGGGTAGAAAAAATAGTAATGTATAAGCCATTGTCCTGTAGGGACAACATATAAAAGCCGTGATTTTTGAAGATGGTTGATTTTTGAGATGAGTTAATGGTTAATGGTTGTGGGGGGAGGTAGGTGTTTGTTTGTGGTGGGAGGTGGGTGTTTGTTTGTGGGGGGGAGGTGCTATCATGTAGAGGTTGCTTCGGTCGTGCCTCCCTCGCAATGACCTTTCGGCTGTGCTTGGGATGGGTTGTTCACGCTGACATTTTGCTTGCGAAGGGAGGCGTTAGACGGCGGGGTTCGACTGCGCTCACCCTGACATATATTGCTTGCGGGGGTATGCGTTAGACAACGGGGTTCGACTGCGCTCACCCTGACATTGGGATTGGGGGTCGACTGCCTTTTGGCTCCGCTCAGGACGGGCTGCTCACCCTGACATTGGGAATGGGATTCGATCCGATAACTATCGGATGCGCTTCGGCTGTGCTTAGGACGGGCTGCTCACCCTGACAATGGGGCTTGCGGGGGTATGCGTTAGACAACGGGGTTCGACTGCGCTCACCCTGACATTTTGCTTGCGAAGGGATGCGTTAGACAGTGGGGGTTCGACTGCGCTCACCCTGACATTGGGAGGGCGATGGGATGAGTTAGACCGTGGGGGTTCGACTGCGCTCACCCTGACATTTGGCCTGTCCTGACATATTGCTTGCGGGGGGATGCGTTAGACGGCGGGGTTCGACTGCGCTCACCCTGACAATAGGTATGGGTTAGCGTTTGCCGAAGGCTTTTTGCCAGAAGGTTTGTTTCTTTTGACCGTAGGTGTAGCCGTATTTGTTGCCGTAGCCGAAGTTGGCCATGCTTACGTTGTTGAGGACGAAGGCTACATGCTTTAACTTTTTGGTTTTTTCCTGTTCTATGGGGAAGTCTAGGAGTTTCTTTTCGGTGTAGCCGGCTCTGAGGGTGTAGAGGGTGATGTCGGCGTATTTGTTGATTAAGAGGGTGTCTGTCACCAACATGGATGGAGCGGTGTCCACTACTACGTAATCAAATTGATTGGCGAGATTTTCAAAAAGATCGCCGGCCCTTTTTTGCATCCATAGCTCGGCGGGGTTTGGGGGGATGGTACCACTCATCATAAGCCAAAGGTTGTCCTGTATTTTGGAAGCCTGTAAATAATCGTCAACGGTGCTGTCTTTATAAACCAGGTACTCCACTACTCCATTGTTTATATATTCGTGGTGGATATAACGTTGCAATTGTGGGTTACGAATGTCTGCACCCACCAGCACAACTTTGGCACCACTGTTTGCCAAGGTAATGGCAAGGTTAGATGAAACAAAGGTCTTCCCCTCACCTTTTACGGTAGAAGTAACAAAAATTACTTTGCCTCTCTCCGTTTCTTCTTGCTTATCGAGCATTAAATATTGTAAGTTGGTACGTAAGATTCTAAAGGACTCTGCCAAGATGGAGTAATCGTTAACTTGGACAAGTTCTTCATCCTTTTTACCCAATTCCGGGACTTCACCAACAATAGGGATGTCGCCGCCGTTGCGCTCTATGTAAGCACGGTTTCTAATTTTGTTATCTAGGAGTAGTTGGATGTATATTACAAGAAACGGAATTAAGAGACCCAAAATTAAGGCTGCCAGTAGGATTATTTGTCGTTTAGGAGATACCGGTCCTGAGGAGCTATATGCACTATCAACTATTTTTGCTTTAGGGGTGGTTACCGCCAAAGAGATTGCTGTTTCTTCCCGTTTTTGCAATAGGTATAAATAAAGAGCTTCCTTAATTTCCTGTTGGCGGCTGATGCTTCTGAATTGTTTTTCCTTGGCAGGAATGGCAGATATTTCGCCACCAATCCTAGCGCCTTGTTGGTTTAATCTGTTGCGTTGAATTTGTAAGCCACTTTTTACATTGGAAAGGCTTTGCTTGATATTGGCACGTAAGCCTGCGATTTGATCTTCTAAACCTACTACAAGAGGGTTTTTTAGAGTACTGCTTTGTAAAAGTTTGTTGCGTTGTAGGATTAATTGGTTATACTGTTCTATTTCTCCAGCGAAGCCTTCTTTATCTACGCCTAAATTAGCAGGAAGCAGATCGTCTGGACTGCCATTATCAATGTATTCCTGCATGGTATTTACCAAAGCGATTTGGGTTTCTACTTCCAGTTGTTTTTTATTAAATTCACTGGCATTTTCTAGAAATAACTGGCCTTCCGCCGCAATGTCCGTTAAGCGGTTTTCTTGCTTAAACTCTACTTTGCCAGTTTCTACACTGTCTAATTCGCTGGTGATGATTTCTAAACGGCTTTGGATGAAGTTGGCCGTGTTGCGAGAAATCATGTTTTTATCGTTAATAGCATCTTCGTTATACTGTTGGATAAGTTCATCGAGAATGGCTTTAGCTTTTTCTGGGACGGGAGAGACCAATTCCAAACCAATAACGGTGCTGTTTTTACTCACTTGAGTGGCCGTAATACCGTTTCTGAGACTACCAACAACAGCATCTTTATTACTAATGCTTACACGAAGTTCATTATTTTCAGAATTTTTGTTTAAAACCGATAAGTTGGGAGTAACTACAAGGGTACCCCAGTCGAAGCTCAGAGGTTCACCAAACTTATGGGTTTCCTTATTTTGGCCTTCTATTTTAAGGGAGAAGGTGGTGGTTGAAAGGGGATTGATATATAGATAACCACTGGGAGTTCCACTTTTTTCGGGAGTAGGCAGTAGTTTTACTTCAAAAGAGAGGTTATCATAAACCTCGGCATCGCGAACGTTACCTTCTTTGTAATATCGGACTTGCAAGTTTAGTTCATCAACAACTTTTTCGGTAAGGGATTTTGATTTTAGGATTTCGAGTTCGTTGTCGAAGTCGGAAGAAGAAAGCCCAGCAAGGCCCATGTCTTGAAAGGCAGAAAGCTCTGTAAGGGCATTACTTTTTTCATCTTTAATTAGGATAGTGGCAGTTACCTTGTAGGAAGGAACCGTATAACGTAAATAAAGATAAGCACCCGTTAATGCTAGTAGGACGCCAATGATAAACCACGGCCAGTAGCGCAAGTAGGCTTCTAGCTGTTCGCGAAGGGTTAGTTCCTGGTCTTCGGAGTGGGGGTGGGATTGGGGTTGGTCTTGCATTCTGTTGTCGGTTATCTGTTGTTGGTTGTCGGTTGTCGGTTGTCGGTTGTCGGTTGTGGGTTGTAGGTTGTGGGTTGTGGGTTGTCTGTTGATTTTAATCTCTACCTGAACACAATTACCAGTACTGATAAAAGTAGGGAGGCGATGCTTATGTATATAGTGGTATTCCTATTAAAGCTGCTGCTTTGAATTTGGGCGTTGTTGGGTTCTACGTATATTACGTCGTTTTGTTGAAGGTAGTAGAAATCGCTGTTTAATACGTCGGAATCTCTAAAGTCCAAGTATTTGTATTGTTTTCCGTTGCCATTGTCGCGGATTACAAGCACATTATCTCTTCGGCCAAAGATAGTCATATCGCCTGCGAGACCAAGGGCCTCAGGCAAGGTGAGTCTTTCGCCTTCTACATTATAAGTGCCGGGGCGCGCTACTTCACCTAAGACGCTTACTTTAAAATTTACAATTCGAATAGTGACAATAGGATCTTTTACGTATTCGGAAATACGGTTGACCAACATCTCACTTAGCTCTGTGCGAGTTAAGCCCGCAACCTTTATCCTACCTAGGACTGGGAAGTCAATAGTACCATCTTGGGCTGTGAGGTAGTTTTGTTGTTGAGCTGAACTTGATGTTAATCCAGAATTTCCAATAGTAGGACGTGTTTCACTAATTAAGTTAAAGGGACGGACGGCCTCTAGGTCATAAGCGGAAACGACAATACTTAAGAGGTCGTTGGGTTGGATTTTAAAGCTATTCTCAACACTGTCCATTAGCGCTTTTTTTTGCTCTAAGTCTTGGAAGTAAACGATTTTTTGTCTAGGTACGCAAGAGGCGCCCAATATAGCTATTAGAACGAAAAGTAAAACTTTACTTATTAATCCCTTCATTGGTTGTTTTTTTTTGCAAAGATATGGTTTCTTTGGTATATAGTGTTAGTAAATTTTGTTGTATTGAATGTCGGTTGTGAGTTGTCGGTTGTGGGTTTTCGGTTGTGGGTTGTCTGTTGTTGGTTAGCGGTTGATGTTCCAAATTTCATGAACATCCCCCTAGCCCTTCCCGAAGTAAATTCGGGACAAGCCCGAAGTAAATTCGGGACAGGCTCTTCGAAGGGGGGATTGCAGTGGAACTTCAAATGATATTCCATAGTGTGTTGGTTCTTTTAGTCTTGGGTCGTGGGTCTTTAACTTCATTATTTGCTTACGACATTGACTATAACTCATAAATCATAACATATTACAATATTTCATATTTAGTACCACTCTCGTGGTTCACTTGATTCCCGTTGTCTTGGTTCCTTGCGTTTGTTGTGGCTTAGTTTAGGTTTGGGTTTTGACAGCTACTGGTTTGGGGTGTTTTTGGTTGGGGAGGGGGTTGCCGTTTAGGATGGTGACTTCTACGGGTTTTTCGAGGAGGTCTAGATCTTGGTACACGGAGTTTTGGCTTAGGAACTCGGGGACTAAGGCTTTTAGTTTTTTGATTATTTCACGCTTTTTGCCCACCTTGTTTATTAAAATGTCTAAATGATCTAAGGCTTGGCTTACGTATTCGTATTCGTACTCCACTACTCCACTTACCATAATCTTTGGATGGAAGGTAGATAGCATTTGCTCGCCATCATTGAGGAGCTCTTCGTATAGTTTTTCGCCCTCCCGAAGACCTGTTATTTCTATTGGAATGTCTTCGTAGGGTTTTAGTCCGCTTAGTTTGATCATACGTTCTGCCATGTCGAGGATGCGCACAGGCTTGCCCATATCGAATACAAAGATCTCTCCACCTTTGCCCATTGTACCCGCTTGTAATACCAATTGACAGGCTTCGGGGATGGTCATGAAGTAACGGATGATATCTTTATGGGTGACGGTAACAGGGCCACCGTTTTTTATTTGTTCTTTAAAGAATGGTATTACTGAGCCATTACTACCCAATACATTGCCAAAGCGAGTGGTGATAAATTTTGTGGTAACACCGGGTTTGCTTTGTAAGGCCTGAACGTACATTTCGGCAGCGCGTTTGGTAGCGCCCATTACATTGCTTGGGTTTACGGCTTTGTCTGTAGAAACCATTACAAAGCGCTGGCAGCCATAATCGCAGGCCAGTTTTGCCAAGATACGGGTACCCATAGTATTGATGCGAATGCCTTCACGAGGATGGTTTTCGATCATAGGCACGTGCTTGTAGGCGGCGGCGTGATAAACGACGTCAAAACGAAACTTTGCGAAAACTCCTTCCATACGACCTTGTTGTGTGACGTCGGCGAGATAGCATTGATATTTTAATTTGGGGAAGGTTTTTTTAAGGTAGAGATCGATGCTATGTAAGGCACTTTCGGCATTGTCGAGAATGATAAGCTTTTTAGGTTTAAAGACGGCAACCTGTTTTGCTAGCTCGGACCCTATACTACCGGCACCGCCAGTAACCAAGATGGTTTTGCCACGGAGATCGTTGCAAATTAGCTGGGTATCTATTTCTATAGGGTCACGTTCTAGCAAATCCTCAATTTGCAGGGGAGCTATTTTAAGGTGTACGTCTGATAGTTTATCCCATTTTTCGGGCATAAAGGTATTGTAAACTTCAAGACCGGCAGCGAAGGTTTTTTCGACAATACGATTTTTCTCAGGAACCGATAAAGTATCGCCAACCAAGAGTAAGCCTTGAATATTATATCTTTTCTTTATAGCTTCTAATTCGTTTTCTATGGCCCCACAGCAGTTAAGGATGGGTAAGTTCATAATTTTATAATTATGACCTTTTTCATTGGTGCTTAAGAAGGCAATTGGACGGTAAGGGGAATGGGCATCATTGATAAGGGACTGGGCTAAGCCGATACTAGTGTCGGACACGCCAAAGACCAAGATGCGTTTTTTTGAATTTTGAGAGGCTGTATTACTTAGGAAACGATACGACTCCTTTACGAGAATACGGAATGCCATAAGGAAACCGAATGATAGGAAGGTGTATAAAAGCAAGCCAGTACCCGAAAAGACTTGGTTACCGGTATAGGAAATATAGGCACTATTACCTATCATAGCTAATAGGAAGACGGAGGCTGAAGCCAGGGCAATTCGGTAAACATCGGTAAAGGTACTGTGCCTTATTATACCTGAATAGGTTCTAAAGAGACCAAAACAGAGTAATTGGAGCCCCAGAATAATTAGGGATTTTTCTACTAGCGATAATACCTGATAGGTAGCAATAGGAATATTGCGTAGGATAAAGACTGTTATTAAATAAGAAAACAAGCAGATGCTTAAGTCGATTGCAACAACTGCCCAGCGGGGGAGGAAATGTTGTTCTAAGACGTAGGTTCTAACTCCTGCGTACTGTTTGCGTAAAAATCCTTGGTTGGCGTGTTTTTCCATAATACTATCTTTTTAAAAATGTGAGGATAGTGTTGGCTATACGTTGGCGATCTTCTTCGTTGAGGTTACTGCCAGAAGGAAGGCAGAGACCTGTATTAAAGAGGGATTCGCTAGTAGTATTGCCATAATATGGGGAGTTTTTAAAAATTGGTTGTAAATGCATTGGCTTCCACAACGGTCTAGACTCGATGTTTTCGACCTGAAGGGCTTCTCTTAGGGTGTTAGGGTTGTACTTTTTGTCAGGGTTTTTAAATGTTATGCAACTAAGCCAATGGTTACTAAAGTAATCATTACACGGCTCTTTAAAAACCATTATGTCCTGAAAGTTAGAAAAAAGTTCGTTATAAAACAAGTTCATTTTTCTTCGTAAGGCCACGTGCTTGTCTAAAACCTCCATCTGGCCCCTGCCAATTCCAGCACAAATATTGCTCATTCTATAGTTGTAGCCGATATGACTATGCTGATAATGAGGGGCGTCATCACGAGCTTGGGTAGCGAGGAATAAGGCTTGTTGTTTATGTTTTGGTTTTCTGGTTGCTAAGGCACCACCGCCAGAAGTGGTAATAATTTTATTCCCATTGAACGAAAGGATGGAGAAGTCGCCAAAAGTGCCACATTTCTGTCCTTTATAGCTACTACCAAGCGCTTCGGCACTGTCTTCAATTAGGGGGATGTCGTATTTTTTAGCTAAGGCTGTAACCTCATCGACTTTATAGGGCATCCCATATAGGTGAACGGCTATAATAGCTTTGGGTTTTTTACCTAGGGCAAGGCGATCGATAATAGCTTCTTCCAAATAGGTAGGAGAAAGGTTCCACGTATCTGGCTCGCTATCTATAAAAATGGGGGTTGCGCCTTGATATACGATTGGGTTGGCGGAGGCGGAAAAGGTCATACTTTGGCAAAGTACCTCATCTCCCCTACCTACACCAAGCATAATTAACGATAAATGAATTGCTGCCGTGCCAGAGCTGAGGGCAGCAACGTGAGTGTCCTGGCCGAGATAAGATTCCAAAGCAAGTTCAAAAGCATTGACATTTGGCCCTAGTGGAGCTATCCAATTGGTGTTAAAAGCCTCCTGAACATAATTTTGTTCAGTCCCACCCATATGTGGCGAAGAGAGATAAATCTTTTCTTTCATAGCATAATATACAAGCTTCGTTCTACAATTAATTATAAGGGGAGTTATATTAATTTAAAACAAATAGCAATTGTGTAATAGGTTAATCCATCAAGGTTTTGCCTTGATTAGACTACTGGGGAGATGCAAAGGTAGGGAAATTTTGGGAATTGGGGTTGAGGGTTTAGTGTTTTTTTGATGGTAGGTGATATCATGTTGAGGTTGCTTCGGTCGTGCCTCCCTCGCAATGACGAGTTGGTTTTATTCAAATTTGGATGGGGTGATGCGGTTATGCATCCCTCGCAATGACCCTTCGGCTGTGCTCGGGGCAGGCTAGTTAGTTTTAATTAAATTTGGGTAAATTTTAGTTGGTGGGTTGTTTTGCTGTGTTTGAGAGGATGATTTGTTTTGAATAAGATATATAATGTTATAATAATGAAGGTTTCGCATGTATATATGATGACGAATAAAAATAACACTGTATTGTATACAGGTGTTACATCTGATTTAAAACGGCGTGTTTTTCAGCATAAAAGTAAGTTTTATAAAGGGTTTACTAGCACGTATAATTGTGATAAATTGGTTTATTATAAGGAATTCAGATATATAACTGATGCTATTGCTTTTGAAAAGAGAATTAAATCTGGAAGTAGGAGAAATAAGATTAGGTTGGTTGATGAAATGAATCCGGAGTGGGAGGATTTATTTGAGAGGTTGAATGGTGGGTAATGAGGGGTTGTGATTTTTTGTGGTGGTAGGTGGGATCATGTAGAGGTTGCTTCGGTCGTGCCTCCCTCGCAATGACGAGTTAGGTTTTATTCAAATTTGGCTGGGGTGATACGGTTGTGCCTCCTTCGCAATGACCCTTCGGCTGCGCTCGGGGCGGGCTGCTCTGCTTGACAGTTGGTTTATGTTTCGTGTGTGGGTTCCTTCCCCTCTGTAATTATTTTAATTTGAAAGATGTGTGTTTATTTAAGG
>NZ_JAIRBA010000048.1 GCF_022008365.1 Aequorivita vitellina | reverse complement strand
TGAGCGGCAGCTTCGGCAGTGCCAACATTTTGCGTCAGCGAAAGTGGGAAGCGCAGCGTGCGAATCAGCCGTGGGCAGTGGCGCCGCCACTACGTGATTATCCGCGTGACTAATTTACAATTAATTGTAGGAAATACAATTCACTTAACCATCAACCCGCTGTATTATATGCGGTGTTGGCAACTGGCTTTTATTTTGTTCGTTTTAGTTTTGGTGGATTCTGTCGAGTATCAAAAACGTCAGCAATTTTTATAAATCCGTTTTCAGTATCAACAGAATAAATCAGTTTGTAGTTTTTGTAAACTAAATATCTATAATGAATTTCTCTTTGCTTGAGTAATTCCTCTTCTTGTCCAATTTGAGGTGTTTTTATCAACTTTTTTGGTTCGTTGATAATTCCTTTCAGAAGTTTTTTGGCAATTCTGGGACTTGCTTTCTTTTCGTAATATTGATAGATTTCGTCAAGTTGAGTTTCAGCAAATTCAGACCAAATAATTTTCAAAACCATTATTCGTATTTGGCTAAAAGTTCAGAACTGTTTTTAAATCGATTGTTTCGGAAATCAGATTCTGACTGGTCAATTCGTTTATTCAATTCATCTTCGGTCATAGGCTCAAATAGTTGCTCGTCAGAAACATTTTTTTCTTTTCTCAATATTTTTTCAAGACGGGAAACTGCTTCTTCACTTTGAAGTTTTAAAAATTCCTGCACAAATTCTATTTTCCGAGCTTCTAAATTCATTTTATTTAGCTTTTTATCAAAGATACAAAATTATCAATTCAGTTGTTATTTTTCTCGAATTAACGAATTTTCATAGCTTGTTGCCAACGGATTTGTATATGGCTCGTAGCGTGTAAATTAGCGATAACTATTCGGTTAAGCACGAGCCGAATTTTTAAATTTTACTATTTATCTTTTTTATTGGAAATCGTCAAATTTAAAAATTTGGCGACTTTCCAAATATGCCTTAACTATAAATTAAGCAACTGCCCAGCTATGAGCTATATACGTTGTTGCCACACGTTTTTATTCCGCTGTCAGTTCAATAATTTTATGCGTCAATTTAATTAAATATTCGGTAGTTAAATCTTCATTATATTTAAATTCTTTGTCAAGATTTTTCGGCATTCCAACTCCGTGCATAACACTTGGAATAGTTATTCTTATTTTTTCGTCAATCAAATTCTCGTTCTTGAAATAAAATTCCGATTGCTTTTCGGCGTCGTCATAGTTTTTGAAATATGGGCTTGGCTCTTTAATTTTAATCAAAATAATTTTGTCAGAGTCAAAATAAATATCAGCCGTCAATTTGTTTCCGGTTTCTTTAAACTTTATGTCCGCAACTAATTTGTTTTGATATTTATCAGCCTTTATTTGTGCGCTATCAACGACAAATCTTTTCGTCAGTAACTTTTTTCCTAAATCACTTTCAATTTGGTAAGTTTTGATTTCAATTCGGCGTGTCATTCTATTATCAGATTGAGCAAATCCGCTGAATGCTATAAAAGTTATTAGTATGAAAATCAGTTTTTTAATCAACTCTCGGTTTTTTTTCAAATGTGTGGCAACGTTTTTGTATATGAGCTGTGGCGTGTCTCGGCACGAACCTCTCCAAATAAAAACTGGCTTTGGAAAATCCGCAGGATTTTCCAAGTGAGGACAGACCAAGCCATAGCTTATATACGGTGTTAGCTGCTGTGCTTACTCTATTTTACTTGATATGGTTTTTAACTCCGTAATATCACATAATTTAGCTAATCTTAATCGTAATGTTCCTCTTCTTATATTTATAGAGTTCGTTGTCTTAAATTTATGAAATCTGAATTCTAGTAAAGGCATAATATAGTCTTTACCTGAAACTATTTTAAGTAACGTATCCATATTGTAAGGCCATTTTTCTCTTAAAGCATATATCCTATCATTATATTCTTCTTCCGATATTGATTTGAGAATATCCTTTTTTATATCAGCAATTCTTAAGTTGCACTTGTCTTCATTTAAAACTGGAATCTTTTTTATTTGTTCACAAAGTTTTCCTACGCCAAGTGAAATTGTCGGTAATGTTGGACAAACTTCTTTAGAGATAGAATAATGAAGAAATAAATCGATTAAATCTTTTGATATACCTTTTAACCAATTTTCAAAACTTAATTGTTTTTCAATTTTATCTCTATCAATCACAAGATAGTCGTGTATAATTTCGATTATACTTTCTTTGTGAATTAAGTAATTTTCGATACAATATTTATCTAAAACAAAGAGATGTTTTAGGCTCTTTTCATTTGTGTCAGTTATTAATTCTAAATCTCCATCTACAATATAAACTCTTAAAACATCCCTTTTAGATTGGTCAGAACTGCAAGCAGCTAAAACATTAGATTTACAACCTAAAGAAATTAGTTTATTTATTTTATGACCTGTTTTTTCAAAAACTCTATTAACTAGGGTTAGATAAAATTCATCGTCATAAGAATCTTCAATAAATACATCGACATTATTTTTATAGCGAAAAAACAAGCCAACATTGGGTAGTATGAAATCTTTAAATTTTAGCATATTACTCTAGGTTTGTCATTGATTGCGACAAGTCTTGGCAATATTGTTGGTTTTCAATTTTTCCAATTATAGTTGGCGAATGTGTCGCCATTATGAATTGGGTTTTAGGACTGGCTTCTAAAAGTGAATTGACAAATAATTCTTGCCAGCCCAAATGTAGACTTAATTCAGGCTCGTCTATAATGAATATTTGACGTTTTTCGCCAAATATTAATTGTGCCAGCATTACTATAATCTGTTTTTCTCCTGATGAAAGTTTGTATATTCCAGTACTTTTTTTGTTTGGTAATTTAATTTCAATTTCTCCATTCTTTTTAATGGATAGTTTTTTATTATTCTCTCCAAAATATAAGTTGGCAAGTGATTCAAATTTTATGAACTCCTTATAACTTGCTTCAATTTCTATTTGTGCGTTTTCGTAGAGAGAAATTATATTATCAATACGTTCAAGTTGTGGGTTGTTTATGAACCATTGTCCTAAAACCTTTAGAAATTTTGGACTTGGTTCTTTTCCTTTTTTCTCTTGTTCTTTTTGAAGAGCAACTTGAATTTTAGTTAATTCATTGAAATAGTCAATTATCTTGGACTCCAAATCTGGTATTTCAAAATTCTTTGATGCTTCAATAATTCTATCTTTCCGAGATTCAATGTCTACATCAGTTTTGGTATTTAATCCAAAATTTTCATTACCCTGAATTATATCAAATGAAGAATAAATAATCTTATTTTTTAAAGCGGCACTTATTGATGCCTGTTTTTGTGAATATTCTATAAAGTTTGTTTGAATTAGACTCTCGATTTCTATAAGGCTTTCGAAGAGGTTCCCTTTAATGTCTGTCGTAAAATCTCTTTTTTGCATAAAAGAATCAATACTTAATAAGTCAATTTCTCCTCCTTCATAAATTCTCCTATCAAGTCCTAAAAATACAGGTGTACTTATTTCTTTGATTTTTTTAACTGCATCCAATTCTACAAAATGAGATTCATACCGAGTAAAACGACTCATAATCTGTCGATATTCCATTCTGCCATAATCACTCATTTGGATATTTGGCAATTCTTGAACTCTCACAGTACTCATTACGGTTTTTTTCTTACTAGAAGGGTATGCAATGCTCAATTTGATTTTTTCCTTGTCGTTAAAATCAGATTTTATTCTTATAAATTCTCCATCAATTTCACAGTCAACTTGTGCGTAGTCGTATTTAATTTGGGTCAAATTCATCCAACTTGGACTTAATAGACCTAATATTAATTTTATTGCAGTAGTCTTACCAGAACCATTAATTCCAATAAGAAACGTCAATGTTTCGTTGAAGTCAATATCGAATTTTAAATATCCGTTTACTTCTCTAGCTTCAAATCTTATAATTTTCATTTATTATTTATTAGTTCTGTTTATTTGGCATTGCAGCTAACGGGTTTGCATATGATACGGCGGGTTTTGGGCGGCAAGCGTCGGCAGTGCCAACAAAACTGCGTCAGCATTTGTGGGAAGCGCCAGCGTGCGAATCAGCCGTGGGCAGTGGCGCCGCCGTTACGTATTTATCCGCTGTAACAAATTTTCTATAAAGTTAGGGAATTTAATGATAGCCAAATGTGACCGCTGTATTATATGCGGTGTTACCCACAGATGTTCTCTGCTTTTTTAAATTAATCACTATTGTAAATCTTATACAATTCAGAGTTTAATTCCGCTTTGATTTTGTCATAATTCCGCCAAGCTTTTTTAGTTTTTCTCTTTCCTTTTCCGATTTGCATTTCAATTGTTTTGTCAGTCGGTTCAATTTCACGAAAGATTTGGTCAAAACAAAATGGTAACTCGATAAAGACTTTTTTATCTTTTGGAATTATTAGACAAAAATTACCGTCCAAATCGGTTTGCGTCCCAATATTCGTTCCCTTAATCATAATATTTTGTCCGGGAAAAGGTTGTCCGTCATCATCGGTTAAATTTCCAGTCAACCGTCTAAATTCCGTTTTCATTTTCAATTCTGCTTTTTCAGTTTGCGAAAAAGTCAGATTAGAAATCAGGATTATTAATATTAGAACGGTTTTTCTCATTTGTGGGTAACGTGTTTGTGTATGATTTCGTTGCGTGTTTTAGCACTAAAGTTAGCAAATAAATCACAGATAGAAAGTCCGCGAGGACTTTCGTAAGTAAGCTATAACTAGCAATGAATTATACACGGTGTTACCCACAGTACTTTACTCGTTCCAATTTTGAAGTCGGTCAAGATATAAATAACTTTCTACAAATTTTCTATGTTCAGAACTGGTCATTTTTTCCAATAATTTCAATGCAGAAATATAACTCGCTAAATTTCCATTGGATGAACTGAATTTACCGTCTTCGACAAATGTTACTAAATTCTCGTCTTGCACTTTTAAATTCGGATAATCTTTTTGTAATTGTTCGCCACCACCAATCCACGTAACAATTTTAAATCCGTCTGCAATTCCAGATTTCCCGATTAATTGAGCTCCAGCGCAATTACTCACTACATATTCAGTTTCCTTATTCTTCTCTTTTATGAAATTTACAATTTTTTCGTTGTGAACTTGTGCGTACATATCATAAGCACTTGGAACAAATAAAGCTGTTAATTTTGGACAATTCTCAAAAGTGTAATCTGGAACAAAATGCATTCCTTCTTCCGTTGTTATTGGGCTTTTAGTTTCGGCTATAGATACAACATTGAAAAGCTGTTTGCCATCTTCAGTCGGTTTTGCAAAAACATCAGATGTTGCGATGATTTCGCTTTGTAGAACTCCGTTATACATCAAAAGTCCGATTGTTGGTAGTTCAGGATTAAATGGTTTTATATGCTTTGTTAAAGTATCAGTTTTTACTTCTGTTTGATTAATTATAACCTTTTCGTCATTAGCATTTTTTTTGTCTGTTTTGCAACTAATATTTATAATTGTTAAAATTAGTAAAGTAAATATGCTCTTTTTCATAAAGTAAGTTTTGATTATGATTTGTGTTCTTTTTATTGGAATAATAATATTCGAGACAAAACTAACTTTATTTATTTTCTATAAAATTGAACTAGTTCAAGAAAATCTCTTTCTTCTTATCTTACTTACATATTCGGGTGAAAGTCCTAGATAAGTTGCTACTAAATATTGAGGAACATTATTTACAAAATCAGGAAAGGCTTCACTAAACTTTAGATAAATTTCTTCTTTTGAATAAGTAAAAATATATTTCATTCGCATAATGGATGCTCCATATGCAATTTGATAAATATTTCTAAAATAAGTCTCCATTTTCGGGAATTGTAATAGTAGTTTTGCTTGATTTTCAAAACTTATTTTAAGAACTGTAGTCGGTTCTATTGCTTGTATATAAAATTCTGAACTTCTATTATTTTGAAAAGCCAAATAATCTGTAAGCCACCAATTTTTTATAGCAAATTGCAATGTTTGTTCAGCGCCTTTATCATTAACAAGATACATATGTAAGCATCCGGTAAAGACAAAAAAATGTTCTAAATTATTACTGCCTGCACTATATATAGTTTCTTTTTTTTTGATAGACTTTATTTGAAAAAATGAACTAATTTCATCAAAATCTTCTTTGCTTACATTAATGTATTGATTTATATGGTTGTATAATTGTTGCATTTTTCGTATTGTGGGTAACGTCTCGGCTATGAAACGTAAGGGGCTTTGTTTCCTTACCTTTCGGGCGATTTCGTTGTTTGATTTACTCGCTGTCTTTTGGGCGCAGCGTTTCTCCCTTATGTTTTATAGCCTCTGTTGTGCAATCGGCTTTCTCCAATGTTGGTTATTTTTTCCATTTAAAATGGTTCTGGATTTTTGGGGAACGTTTTGTTATGTTTGGTTTTTAAAAAGTTAAATGCTTTTTGTAGCCTCCCTTCTAAATCTGGCTCAGCATTACAATCGAATCCAAGTCCAAAGGCAGTTCTGTACTCTGTAAATTTTTCTGTGTGATTAACCCATTGTATATTTTTAGACTCACTATAAAATTCTAAATTACATTTATCTGTACCGTTTATTTTTTTAATTACGACAGCTTTCAATGATCCTATTGGTATATCTATAGTGGCGTCGTACTCTCGTTTTGTAAGTTCAAAACGACCATCATTTTCTTTTTCTATTTCGTGAAAGGACAGCAATAATTCTCCGCCTAAAAATGAAAATTTAGTGAACCTTCTTTTCGTAGTGGTCTCTTTAATACCTGCGATCCCTCCCACTTTAGTAATATCATAAGCATGATATTGTCTCAGTTTTGAAAGTATCCACTCCTTTGTTTCTTGTATGGTTGGGTCATTTTCTTTTATATTATTTTCGGTTTTCGGCTCCTTTTGCGCAAGTGGTTCTGTTTGAATAGGTATTGCCTCTCTTGTACCTTCTTTACAGCTTAAAAAGGCCGTAATAATGAAAATGGTTGTGATAAAACTCTTCATATCTTTAATAATTTATATATAATTGATGAATTTAGTAAATAAAATTTTAATTGTTCATAGTTTTACCTCGGTTAAGTTAAAATTATAAAAGGTAAAAATTATGAAAAAAGTTATTTTTATTAAAGACGAAGATACTTATCACAATATCACGGAAGTAAGTAGTATTCAGTTTGACAGTGGGAAATGCTATGTCGATTTAAGGAATGGTACAAACATAATAATCACATCGGAAATAAGAATGTCAAAGATTAAGGAATTGATGGACGTTATTTAAGGTACTATAGCCTTTATTTTCGCCAGTTTCTTAGTCTTTGAAAGTATACTAGATATTTCTGTGAAATTCTTACCTTTTAATAGGTTAAGTATCTGTTGGGGCTTATTTTCTTCTGTTGTACTCATTTTATTTTTACTAGATTTGATATAAAAATTTAATTTATGGATAAACCACTTCTAATAAGGCAACACTCATCCGACGGCGATATGTTGATAAACCCAAAAATGGTATGTGCACTGCGGGTAAGCGACGATATGTTCAACTACGAAGTCCTCTTGTCTGATGGTAACTGGTACAGGACATTCTTGGACAAAACGTCCCTTAAAAGCTACTTCGATACCGAATAAGCTTGAATTTGTTCTTTGCCCTTTCCAAGGACAGTTCAAGCATTCTTTCCACACTTTGTAAGGTCATACCTTCAAACAAGTTCTCTATTGTTGATAGTTTTTTATCATATTCTGTTATTGTACTCATTTTCTTTTTAGCTGTTGCACAACGTATTTGCATATGATTAGTGGCCCGATTAAGCACGGAATTTAGCAAATAAATACCGAATAGAAAATCCGATAGGATTTTCGGAAGCAGGCTCGAACCAGCCATTAATTATATGCTGTGTTGCCCAATGTTTTTCTGCGTTCTGTTCCGCTTCTATTCCGCACTGCTTTTCCATCTTTCACTGTCCATCGCAAACTAAAACCGGCTTTCGCTGATTTTATCTTTCCGATGCCAAAAATGTCGCAGATCCAGTTTTTTCCGTTCCGTATTTTTGTCCGCGCAATTTTTTCCAATTCCGCTTAAAACACAATCTTTTTAAAAAAAATCCGAAAGCTTTTCGGATGGTTTTTCTTTCAAAATATTCTTTAACCAAATATTGGGCAACGTGCGTGTATATGACAAGTAGCGTGCAGAAAAGAGCTAATTTTTCGGTTGAGCTACAAGCCAATTTTTTGTTTTAAGTTTTTATCTTTAAATTTCTAAAGCGCCAAAATAAAAAATTGGCGACTTTCCAAATATACCAAAATTTTCGACATAGAAAAGTTGTAGCTATTTGTTATATACGGTGTTGGCAAACGTTTTTATTAATTTGGCAACGGTGCAGGAATCCCAAAACCAAACTCTCCTAGAATTATCCATCCTGGTACAGTAAAAAATAAAAAAGCAAGAGCTAAAAGGCAAAATATTGGAAAAAAAGAGGCCATAAAATAATAGAATCCGAGTCTTTTCGAAAATCCGAATCCGGTTAAAAATAAGGATAAAATTATCGTTCCAATTAGGAATACAATCATTGTATCTATGTCAAATACATTAAAAGCCAAAACCATACTAATCACAAATAGTATCGAATTTCCTATTGGTGAAGAAATATTTGCAATACTTTTTACCATTTTTAAGCGTGTTTTTTTAATATTCATTATGCGTTTTTAAATCGCATTTTATTTTTTATTTACAGGTTTATATTTTTCATTTGTTCTATTTAAAATTGACATTCTATCTTTTGAATTTAAGATATTAAAAAGCCAAAGTCCAAAATCCACGTCTTCGTCTTCTTCTGTATATGTAAGAGTTGAAATAGGTTCTAAATCATTAATATATTTTAACTTATATAAATCTCCATTACCAGCTTTAATAGTTAAAATTGATTTTTTTTCTTTCTTATTAAATTCAATACTAAAATTTGAATCAATTTTGTAAACATTTTTATCTATAAAAATCGAAAGTTTATCATTAGAATTTTTAAATAAACCTACAATTCGATTCGCACGTTCTGCGTAAGTTCCTATTGTTTTAGTTGTTGATTTCAATTCATTAGAATGTTCATTGATTTTGAAATTTTCCAAATCCAATTCAATTCCTTTTCTGAATTTATCAAAGTTTCTTAAAATATTCATTTTTAATTTAGTTCAGCTAATTAATTGTTAGTTTGGATAATTTTTTATAGATAAGACAAAATTTATATTAATATTTAGGTTTTTTTAAATGTTTGCCAACGTGTTGTGTATGGTTAGTTGCGTGATTTAGCAACTAATTTAGTAAATAAAACACAGATAGAATATTCCGCAGGAATATTCGTAAGCAGGCTAGACCTAGCAATTAAATATACACGGTGTTAGCACCAGTTTATTATTTATCAAATTTCTCAATTAAGTCTTTTTCCCATTCACATATTGGAGTTGTCACATTTTCTTCTTTGAATGCAAATATGTTTAGTTTAAAATTCTGATTATCGTAATTATCTTCTCCCCAACAACCTGTCCATTCAATTTCGAAGCAGTGTTCTTTTATTTTTTTAAAAAGTATTCTACTTTTATTAATAGGTTCTCCATCATATATACTTAGCATAGTTGTTAGAGCTTCTCCTTCAAAACCTTCATCTATAAATATTTCTTTTTTATCAAGATCATCTATTGAAGATACTTTAATAGGAAAATTTGAGAGCATAACTTCTATTGCATCATCAAAATACATCTCTTTTGGTTTATCAAAAACCTTTAATTTTTGAAAATAAAGTTTTAAAATTGATAGTGATTCAGTTAATTTTAATAATTCAATTTTGCCTGAGATAGCTGGAAAATACTTTAATTCACCATAATCATGTCGTTTAATTATTAATTCTTGCTTCACCATTTTTAGTTAATTTGACTTGCTAGAAAAAACATCCACATAAAAGAAAAAACAGTACCAAAAGCAAAGAATAAAATTCGAATGCTTTGCCCGAAAAAAGGTGTTTTAAAATAATAATTTAAAATAGCTTCGAAAGCCCAACCACAAGTGTAAAAGATATTTGCTCCGAAAAGCCAGAATATTATGATTCCGAAATCTGCATAAGATGAAATTCCATTTGGTACATCACCTCTAAGAAAAACTACTAATAGTCCTCCAATAAGCGTTATTATATTATAAAATAACCTTTTTCTTTCCCACCATTTAATGGCAGTATTAAAATCATTGCGTGCTTTTTCTTTTTCGATAATATTGGTTTTTAATTGGTGCTAACGGTTTGGCTATGAATAGTGCGTCGCACGTATTCTTTTGCCGTTCGGTCGTGATATTAATTTCGTGATTAGCATTTGGTTCGGTGTAACCACTTCACCGAGCATTATTTATAGCCTTTGTTGGCAAATCGTTTTTTTTGTGAACAACTTTTAATACTTTTATTTAGAACGTTTCCAAATAAGGTATATATTTGACATTGTTATAACACGGCGTTAAACGTATTATAAAGTTCTATGAAATCTCGGAAATGAAATGTAGCTTTGCAATTCGTGCATTATTGCACCAAAATAAAAACCAAATATTTATGAAGTAAAACTTAGGTCTTTTTTCCCGACCATAAATGGGGAAATAATCAATACTCAGCTATGAGTACAATTAAAGAGAGACGTCCCTGGTATCGCGTCTATAAAAAAGAGATAAGACTTGGCCTAGAAACCATTATAAGTCTTATCAAATTACTTTTGTTGTAATTATACCAACTCTTATCAAGGTGGTAAGTTTTAATTTGTTTAACCAGAGGAGTAATTTGTCGAGAGTTACTCCTCTAATTTTAACAACTGTTGTTATTGTTGTATGGTACAAATGTAACGTACTGTATCTTACTGTACAACTAATAATATGTTAAAAATCGCAATATCTGCGAAAAACCATTTTCCAAAATTTCAAAGAACTTTTATTATCTTTGTAATCTTACAATTAAACCTTTGTACTATGACAGAAGAACAAGCAGATACTATTATTGATATTTTAAGTAGTATAGACTCTAGACTTTCTTCAATTGAGTCAAACACACCTTCTACTTCTTATGATTTGAGCGACGTCTGCTCAAAACTTGACGATGTAGTTACCGCTATAAACCATATGGGTTAGTTTATCACCGAAGATTGTTCCGCTCGCTTTTTAAGAACATTCAGTAACTCATAAATCTCTCCAAAATTCCACCCTTTTAATTGGGTGATAATGTCAGTTGCCTTTTTCTCAATTTTTGTACTTGTTTCCATTTTTTAAATGTTTGCCAACGGTTCTGCATATGATTAGTGGCCCGATTAAGCACGGAATTTAGCAAATAAAATCCAAATAGAAAATCCGATAGGATTTTCGGAAGCAGGCT
>NZ_JAIRBA010000047.1 GCF_022008365.1 Aequorivita vitellina | reverse complement strand
TTTTTTATTGTTCTAAGTTTCTAATTACTCATCTAAAAGTAAATTGAGAGTTACCGTAATATTATCGCGCGTAGCACGAGAATACGGACAAACTTTGTGTGCTTTGTTTACCAAGTCTTCGCCTGTCTCTACATCTACTCCCGGTAAATAGCAGTCTAAAGTGGCTTGCAACTGAAGGTTATCTTCCTTGGTTTTACCAATTTCAATAGTTGCAGTTACACTCATATCATCGCTCAAATCTATCTTTTCATTTTCTGCCACTAACTGAATTGCAGATCCAAAACACGCCGCATAAGCACTGCCAAAAAGTTGTTCGGGATTTGTTCCTTTTCCACCTTCGCCGCCCAAACCTTTTGGAACTGAAAGTTCCATGTCAATTTTTTTATCGTCTGAAGTTACGTGACCTGTTCTGCCACCTACTGCCGTGGATGAAGCTTCATATAGCTTTTTCATTTTCTTGTACATTTAAAATTATTAATTTTCAATATACTATGTAAAACCCATCTTTAAAAGAACAAATTCATAAATTTGTCCTAAATTCACGCTGTGGCAGATACACAAAAAAATAATAGCGCATTAAACGAAAAGAAAGGCGTTCAGCAACCCCAAACATTGAATACAAAGGTAGCAGAACGACATAAGTCTCTTAAAAAGAAAAACCCTTCTGTTTCCCAATTGGTCTCCAAAATCTTAAATCAGAACCAGACTGCCCTTAGCCAAGCTATTACCATTATTGAAAGTACCGCCAAAAAACATCAAAAACAAGCAAAGGAAATTATTGAACAATGTTTGCCACACGCCAATAAATCCATTCGCATCGGTATTACAGGCGTTCCCGGCGTAGGCAAAAGCACTTTTATTGAAAGCTTTGGCAGCCTTCTAATTGCCAACGGGAAAAAAGTAGCGGTACTAACCGTAGATCCCAGTAGTAGCATTAGTGGTGGCAGTATTCTTGGCGACAAAACCCGAATGGAAGAACTGGTAAAAGCGCCCAATGCGTTTATTCGTCCGTCCGCCAGTGGCGACACATTGGGTGGCGTAGCCCGAAAAACACGCGAAACAATTATTCTATGCGAAGCCGCGGGTTTTAACGTAATTCTGATTGAAACCGTAGGCGTGGGCCAAAGCGAAACCGCAGTACATTCTATGACAGATTTCTTTCTGCTGCTTAAACTAGCAGGCGCAGGAGACGAGCTACAAGGCATTAAACGAGGAATTATGGAAATGGCAGACTCCATTATTATCAACAAAGCCGATGGAGACAACTTAAAAGCCGCAAAGATGGCGAAAAACGAATTTAACCGTGCCTTGCACCTTTATCCCGCAAAGGAAAGCGGATGGGCGCCAAAAACACTTTTGAGCAGCGCCCTTAAAAATGAAGGCATTTCAGAAATCTGGGAAGTGGTTTCAAATTATTTTGAAACCGTAAAAAGCAACGGCTATTTTCAATATAAAAGAAAAGAGCAAAATAAATTCTGGCTAATGCAAACCGTTGAAAGCAGATTGAAAAGTGAGTTTTACGCGAATCCGTCAGTGAAAATAGAACTGCAAAAACAATTGAAAGCAATTGATGAAAATAAAACTACACCTTTTGCCGCTGCCGAAAAACTGCTTTCAATCCCCAAATAATCTTCAGAAAAAAAGCCGACGTTTTAAACTTAATGAGTACAAACAGTTAAGCTTTTAGGAAGTATTTTAATAATTTTGAATATTGCTGAGTTACAGATCCACCATCGCATTGTACTTTTAAAATTGTATTATCCAAGCTTTTAATTTCCAAAGCTGTAAGTTGTTGAAACCGAACTTCCTTTAGCCAATGATGTTTTTTAAAGAGAAATAACATCGTAAAAAGCACTAATTTGAAACGTGAAAGTTTCGGAACAATAACCACGTCCAACAATCCATCCTGCAAAGAAGCTTGAGGGGTTAAACTCATTTTATAACCCATTTCGTTCGAGTTTGAAACGAAAAGCAAAAAGGGTGAAATCAATTCGGTGGTTCCGTTGTATTTCAGTTCCACCACATTTTTATAGTTATATTTTTTAAGTGTTCGCCAAGTAGATTGAACATAACTAAAAAGTTGGCGCGTCGTATTTTCTTCAAAATCTGAGATTACATGCGCATCAAAACCAACGCCAGTATTGCTGAAAAAAGGCTCGTTATTTACAGTGCCCGTATCTATTGTCATCACTTTTTGGTTTTTAATGATGTTGAGCGCCTTTTTTAAA
The DNA here is from genome assembly GCF_022008365.1 of Aequorivita vitellina. Classification (GTDB taxonomy): domain Bacteria; phylum Bacteroidota; class Bacteroidia; order Flavobacteriales; family Flavobacteriaceae; genus Aequorivita; species Aequorivita vitellina. The sequence continues at coordinate 10,467 of NZ_JAIRBA010000047.1, read as the reverse complement.
TTCTTCGGAATTCTTAAGTTGGAAGCCAATCCGTTCCCCGAACCCATTGGCAAAATTCCTAAAACCACCGAAGTATTGACCAAACAGGAAGCTACTTCATTAATAGTTCCATCGCCACCGCAGGCTACTATAATTTGCGCGCCTTCTTCAATAGAGGCTTTTGCAAGCGCTTTGGCGTGTAAAACAAATTCGGTTTTCTTTATTGAAACCGCGTATTCCGAATTCGGAAAAAAGGCCTCCAACATATCCGTGGAAAGTTCATTTCTCCCCTTCCCCGCAATTGGGTTTACAATAAAATGAAGGTTAGTTTTCAAGTCCCAAACTGTTTAGCTTCAACCCACCGTTTGAAAATAAATAATCCGCGGTTTGATAGTTTGAAATTATTTCCTTCAGAAAAGTTTCATCTTCTTTGAGCGGTAAAAGCTCATTTGTTTCACGGTTCCATTGATAAAAATTTGAAACCTTTTGGTCGCTTAAAACCATAACATTGTCATTCTTTTTCAGCAGGCCAAGCTTTCGGTAAGTACCTAAAAAAGCGCGTTCTCCTTCAGGTTTCATTTGTAAAATATCGGTTCCGAATAAATTGGAATTGTAATTCCAATTTAAAAGTGAAAACAAGGTTGGAAAAATATCAATTTGTGAAGCCATTTTATCAACCTTCGCGGCAGCAACGTTTGGCACGTTCAACATTAAACCCGGAATGTGATAATTCTTCACATCCAGTTCCTGCCTTCCGGCACTTGACGCGCAATGGTCTGCCATAATTATAATGATCGTATTTTTATACCACTCCTTTTGCTGCGCGTTTTTTAAAAATTCGCCAATGGCATAATCGGTGTATTTTACCGCGCCACTCCTGCCACTGCCAGAGGGAATGTCTATTTTTCCTTCGGGATAAGTATACGGACGGTGGTTACTGGTTGTCATCACAAAATCGAAAAAAGGTTCTCCGGCATTATGCGCTTTATCGGCAACTTTAATTACCTTGTTGTAAATATCTTCATCCGCGATTCCCCAAGCATTTTCAAAAGTTACCTCTTCATCTTCAATATTGGTGCGGGTTGTGGTAATGCTTGCATCCAGTAAAAAACCACGTCCGCGATCCACGATATTAAACCCATTTCCGCCAAAAAAACTATTCATATTATCAAAATAGCCATCACCACCGTAAAAGAAATTTCGTTGGTAGCCCTTCTGTTTAAAAACTTCGCCAATAGTAAATAGCTGTTGGTTGTTTTCGCGTTTAACGATGCTTCTGCCGGGAGTTGGCGGAATGGAAAGCGTAATAGCTTCCATACCCCGAACTGTACGGGTTCCCGTGGCGAAAAGATTGGTGAAAAACAAACTGTGGTGTGCTAAAGAATCCAGCGTAGGCGTTATGTTTTCAGTATTTCCGAAGGATTCCAAAAAGTTTGCACTCAAACTTTCCACACAAATAAATATTACGTTTGGCCTTTGTTCGGGCAACGAATCTGTATTCGAAATATTTCGATAAATTAATTCCTTTTCGGGAAAAAGAAGACTGTCGCCACGCTTTCTAAATTCGTTTTTAACTTCGGAAAAAGCTTCGTTTACAGGTAAAGTTTTGTAAAAATTTGTAAATGAAAGCTCGTTATTTTGAAATGCAGCAAAGAAAGAATAGATTCCAGTTTTTGCAATTTCGTTGTTATAACGGTTTTCAAATTGCTCCGCATCTTTGTTTTTTACGAAAAAAGCAAATACAAAAGCTATTAATATAAAAAAGGTTGTTGGTAGTAATTTCTGTTTAAAAGTGGTTTCGTTATTGAATGTTTTCTGAAAAATGCCTCTCCGTTTCGTGCGAAAAAGAAGCAGCGCAGTTAAAAGTAAGATTCCGCCCACCAACAAAGGAATGGGGTACGATTCGTTGATGTTTTTAACAACCTCGTAGGTGTAAATTAAATAGTCCACCGCAATAAAATTGAAGCGATTTTTAAATTCTTCCCAAAAAGTAATTTCGGCAAAAAACGAAAAAAGAAAAATGACGAGCCCAAGCGTATAGGCAAACCACGTTATAATTCTGTCAAACAGCGAGCCGTACCATTTCTTTGGAAAAAACAATAAATAAAGCGCGTAGGGAACTGCAAAAAACGATACGGTGCCCACGTCAAAAAAGAAACCGATGAGCAATGTATTACCAATTTTAAAGAAAGAAGTATCTACTTCGCCGAGCATCCAAAAGATAAAAATGAGCCTAATTATGGTGGAAAAGAAGATATAAGTACCAACAAAATACCATAAAAGACGAAATCTTTTTGGGTGAAATTTTGAACAGAAAGTCATAAAAATAATTTGGTTAATACCAGTTAAAACGAAATTTTATTGCTTTGATTACAAACTGCTTAAAAATTATTTTTAAACCATACGGTCTGCGCAATGAGTCCATCTTTTAAAGAGGTTTTTGGATTGTATCCTAATAATTTTCTAGCCTTATCAATATTTGCTTTGGTTCGCGATTGATCACCGGCGCGGGGTGGTTTATTTTCGGTGGCTATTTTCGTGTTGAGTATTTCTTCAACCGTTGAAATTCCTTGTGCTGTGGTGCTTTCGGTTTCGGTCCCGAGATTGAAAATTTCACCGTTGCAAATTTTTTCTTTTCCAAAAACGCTCACAATTCCGTCAACAATATCTTGCACATAAGTAAAACTGCGCAGGTGTTTTTCGCTGCCCTCAAAAAGTGGGAAAGCTTTATTATTCAACCCGCAATCTATTAAGCGAGTATAAAGCTTATCGGGTCTTTCGCGCGGTCCGTAAACCGAGAAAAGCCTAAAGGAAGTTGCTTTCAAATTATTCGCGCGACTTTTTGCCAAAACTAATTGCTCTGCTGCAAGTTTGGTAACCCCATACCACGACGCAGGTTTTGGTGGCACGCTTTCAGGGAAAGTTGCTTCCAACCCGTAAATTGAAGAAGTGGCAATATTTACAAAAAATGGTTGCTTCGGAAGCTTTTCGGCAAACTCAAGCAAACGTTGGGTCGCCAAAATATTATTGCTGAAATAATCTTCAAAAGTAGAAGTATTTGAAATACCGGGATGTGCTGCAAAATGAAAAATATAGTCTAAATTATTAGGAAGCTTTTCAACTAAATTATCGGTTCGCAAATCAATATTTACAATTTCAATTGCTTTTTCAGCCAAAGCCGATGCATTTAATTTCTTCAGAGAAAGATCGTAATAAGGCGAGAAATTATCAACCCCAACTACCTCGTGCCCCATTGCTTTCAGCCTTTCGGCAGTATGCGATCCAATAAATCCAGCTGCACCCGTAACGAGTATTTTCATTGTTTAATTTTTTGAATCAAGATGGCATCAACTTTCTCTGGATGTCTTTCTTCCTGCTTCAATTTCTTTTGCAAAATAACATCTTTTTTAGGGTTCTGCTGTATTCTACAAAAAAGAAATACTTTTGCAGAAACCTTTTCAATTAAATAAATGTACGAATTCACAATCATTGTTCCCGTTTATAACGAAGAAGAAAACTTGGAACGGGTAGAAAAGGAACTTCTAGCCTACACCAAAATAGCAAGTAAAAAAACGGCAATTCTTTTTGTAAACGATGGTTCAAAAGATAAAAGCCAAGCGCTAATTGAAGCTATTTGTACGCGAAATGAAGCCTTCCACTTTATTTCTTTTAAAGAAAATCGCGGTCTCAGCGCGGCAATAAAAGCAGGTTTTGACCACGTTGAAAGTCCGCTGGTTGGTTATATAGACAGCGATTTACAAACTGCACCCGCAGATTTTAATTTACTATTGCAACATATTGGCGAATTCGATTTGGTTACCGGTGTACGCGCTGAAAGAAAAGATAAATTCGTGAAAAATATGTCGTCCACTATTGCCAACGGTATTCGCCGTGCTTTTACACAGGACGGGATGGACGATACCGGCTGCCCATTAAAAGTAATTAAAACAGATTACGCCAAACGAATCCCAATGTTTAAAGGGCTTCACCGTTTTTTGCCTGCCATGATTTTATTGCAAAACGGTAACATTATTCAAGTTCCTGTGCAACATTTTCCGCGTGTGGCCGGCACGGCAAAATTTGGACTTTGGAATAGATTATTGGGACCATTGATGGACTGTTTCGCCTATCTTTGGATGAAGAAAAAATACATCAACTACGAGATTAAAAGCAAGGGATGAGCAGCTGGGTTGTGTATGGCATTGGCTTTTTGGCGCAAATTCTTTTTAGCGCGCGACTTATTTTGCAGTGGATTCTTTCTGAAAAAAACAAACGCATTATTACCCCTTCCACATTTTGGAAACTGAGTTTATTTGCTTCATTTTTGCTTTTTGTGTACGGTCATTTGCGTGACGATTTCGCCATAATGCTCGGGCAAGCGCTAACGTATTATATTTATATTCGAAACTTACAATTGCAGGGCGAATGGCAGAAAGCACCAAAATTACTGCAAATTTTTCTGTTTATTTTTCCAATATTCGTTGTGTTATACGCCTACAATAATGGGGAATACGATATTGAAAAACTGTTTAACAATGAAAATATTCCGCTGTGGCTTTTGCTTTTGGGAATCGTTTCACAAATATTATTTACGCTTCGATTTGTGTACCAATGGCTGGTTTCTGAAAAAACAAAAACCTCGCAACTACCAGTGGGATTTTGGCGAATGAGCGTTATAGGCGCAACTCTAATTTTAGCGTATGCTATTTTCAGAAAAGATCCGGTGCTTTTTGTAGGCCATATTGCCGGACTTGTAATTTACGTGCGAAATATTTTTATTTGGAAAAAACAACTGCGTTATGAAATGCCCATTAAAAATTATGAACCAACCGAAAATGAATAACTTGGGCATTCCATCGCTTGTACTGAGCGAAGTCGAAGTTTCGGCTTTATCAAATATTTAATACAGATGAAAGTTGAAAAAAACTATTTATTACTGCTTTTATTTACTTGCGCCGCCATTTTCTTTGTGAATTTAAATTCGCTTCCCGTAAATATTATGGAGGCGCGAAACTTCATCACAGCTCGCGAAATGCTTACTGATGGCAATTGGTTACTCACCACCATAAACGGCGAACCACGCTACCAAAAACCACCGCTTCCCACGTGGCTCACGGCTTTCTCAGCGGCGATTTTTGGAATAAAATCAGTTTGGGCTTTACGGCTTCCCGCAGCAATAATGTCGCTTTTTTTAGTTTTGTGCTCCTACAAATTCGCACAAAAACTAACTTCTGAAAAATTATACGCTTTTATTAGTTCGCTGATAATGGCAACTTCTTTTTACATTGTTGCTTCCGCCCGCGCTGGACAGTGGGATATTTACACCCACGGGTTTATGGTGGGCTGTATTTATTTGCTCTATTTATTTTTTACAGAAAACACGCACAAATACCGAAACGCACTTTTAGCAGCACTGTTCTTTGGCTGTTCATTTTTAAGCAAAGGGCCCGTTTCGCTTTACGCCCTGCTTCTGCCCTTTTTACTCGCTTTCGGTATCGTTTACAAATACAAAAACTTTAAATCGCGCTGGTTGCCGCTGTTGGCTTTCTTGGCTGTTGCAACAGTAGTTTCGGGTTGGTGGCATTGGTACACACTAAATTTTGATCCGGCGGCAGTAGCAATCACCAAAAAGGAAACCACCAATTGGATTAGCTACGAAATAAAACCGTTTTACTATTATTGGAGTTTTTTCACACAAAGCGGCGTTTGGACCATTCCTGCTTTTATTGCCCTTTTGTATCCGTACTTAAAAAACCGGGTCTCAAATAAAAAAGCGTATCGCTTCACCTTTTTGTGGACGATGCTTTCGGTGATTTTACTTTCTTTAATTCCCGAGAAAAAATCGCGCTATTTGCTGCCTGTTTTAATTCCAATGGCACTAAATACGGGGTTTTATATTGAATATCTTTTCCGAAGATTTCAAGATTTGAAAGATAAACGCGAAACGATTCCCGTCTTTTTCAACTTCGGTTTAATTGGTTTTATAGGAATTGCCTTTCCCGTTGGCGGCTATATTTTTCTGAAAGATGGACTCGCAGGGAACTGGCTTTGGTTTGTGCTACTCTCCGCTGCTTTGTTGATTATTGCAGTTTTTATATTTCGAAATCTTTTCCGAAGAAAAATTGCAACCGTTTTTTATTTAACCATTGCTTTTATTATTGCCGTAATATGGTTCGGACTGCCGCTGAGCAAGGCCATTACCATAAATCCAGATTACAAACCGTTTTCAGAATTGCACAATTTTGAAGAAAAAGAGAATATAAAAATCTACGAATTTTCAGGAATGACCCCCGAACTTATTTGGGATTACGGCCAAAAGATGGAAATGCTAAATAAAGATGGCGAATTTATAACACCTGCTGAAAACCGTTTTGGTGTTTTGGTTTCGGAAGAAAGTTTAGAACATTTTAAAGAAGTTTACCCCAACTTCAAAACAGAACATATTGCCCGTTACGATATGAATCCGAAGGGTCCCGACAGCCGAACGCATAAAACGAGATTGTATCGAGAGTTATTTATTGTATCGAAAGAGTAGCATAATTGTCACCCTGAGCGCAGTAAAAGGGTCTTTTATGCAAGCAAATTTCCTTGGAAATATTCTCGACTGCGCTCGAACGTGCAAAAGAAAATCTGTTAAGTTTGTTGCGTTTTAAACTTCTTCTGCCCCCATTTCTGCAGCAGATAAAACAACCAACCCGTCAACCCACCAAAAGCCATTCCGCTAACAACATCTAGCGGATAATGCACGCCCAAATAAATACGACTGTAACCAGTTGCCACTGCCCAAACGAGTAGAATAAAAGGCAAGTATTTGTACCATTTTTGAAGACTTAACCCAAGAAAAACTGCAGCAGCCATAGAACTAGCGGCGTGTGCTGAAAAATAACCAAACCTACCACAGCCATCGGCAACGTAACGCATTAATGGTTGCAGCTCTTCCACTTTGCACGGTCTTGGGCGCTTTATTCCATATTTAAAAAGGCTGGCAATTTGGTCTGTGGCGGTAATCATTAAAGCCACGCAAACTATGATTACCAAAGTGCCTTTTAATCCGTAATGCCGAAAGACTAAATACAGAAGAAATGCGTACAACGGTATAGACGACCATTTTTCGGTTACAAACCGCCAAAATCCATCCCAAGAAGTGTTTCCCAGATTGTTTAAAAAGAGGAAAAATTCGGTGTCGTATTTTAGGAGTTCTTCAAGCATATTCAGGTTGTGGGGTTTTATATTTCTTAAGAATTATAATTCCGATAAATTTCATCGTATAATTTCTTAGAAATTCTGAATCCGTTATTTACTAGTTTATCAATGGTTTCCATTAATTCATTTAAATAGCCTTTTTCTTTTGCCAAAATCAGAATGCCAATAGTTCCTGTTGTCCTTATTTCTATACTTTTAGCGATATTTCTTCCTTTTTAGCTCATAGAGAAACTAATTGCGGCGTATTTTCGGGATTTTTAAGTTTTACCCAATTAGGTAATGGTTGGCCAAATTCACTTTGTATTTCGGAAGTTATGTAAACTTCCAAAAATAATTCTTCCAATATTCGAAGAATTCCCGCATAATATAAGGAGATCAAGCAACTTGTATCTGCAATTATTATTTGAGCCACTCAAGAGAATCGGCAGCCTGTCCAGCGGAAAGTTCACCTTTTTCAAATAAAATACCTGCCACATACATTTTCATACTGTGTTCATCAATAGATTCCGGCACTTTTATTTTTACAGTTTTCATACTATTGTAAAGATAATCGATTTTCTTTTAAAAGTTATTTAATCCTCATCATACCTCTCAATCTCGCGATCGTAAAAATCAGTTGCTCCCTGAATTAAATTTTCAGCTTCAGCTTCTAATTCTTTTTGATCTTCTTTGTCAAAATCTTCCAACCATTCCACCTCATCGTCTTCAAGATTGATAATAAAACGGGGAAATTCAGTATGTATCACGAAAATCGCATCTGGATAATCGCTGTTGTCGCCTAATAAATATTTTGGAAAATCCATTTTTTTCTAGTTTTGAAGGTGAGTCACAAATTCCCCTTTTAGGGATTAGGGGCTGCTATTAATTTTTTCGAAAGATAATTAAATCTGATGAATAACATAATGCCACTCGCCGTTAGTCCTGCGAATAGGCCAATCCAAATACCCATACTCTCCAGCGAAGTATGCATACTTAAATAATACGAAACTGGGAAACCGATAATCCAATACGCTATAAATGTAAGCACGGTAGGAATTTTTACGTCCTGCATTCCGCGCAGCGCCCCGAGGGCAACCACTTGCAAAGCATCGGTGAATTGAAAAATGGCGGCTATAAGTAATAATTGTGAAGCTAAAATTACTACTTCATTATTATCTGCAAACAGCGCTAAATTGTCGTAATCAAGAAATATTTTTGGCAGTGATTCATTAAAAATTATAAATCCAGCAACAAAAACCAATGATAAAAGTGCCGTGAGTAAAAAGATTGAAATTGCAACGCGTCGCAATTCCTTAAAATTCTTTAAACCTTTTTGATTCCCAACCCGAATCATCGCGGCAACGCTAAACCCCATCGCCACCATAAAAGTCATTGAAGCAAGGTTTAATGCTATTTGGTTTGCCGCTTGTGCATTCTTCCCAAGAATTCCGGAGAGCCATACTGCCGAAGTGAAAATACCCACTTCAAAAAACATCTGCATGGCCGAAGGAAAACCTAGGCTCAGCAGTTTTTTCAGCATTGCTTTGCTTAGGGTAAAAATTTTAATTTCGGTAACAAAAAAGCGCGACTTTTCTCGTCTGCTCAACAAATACCACAAATAAGCAACCATTACAACTCGCGACACTAATGTGCCAATTGCAGCGCCAACTACGCCTAATTCTGGCGCGCCAAACTTTCCGAAGATAAACATATAGTTTAGCAATACATTCACCAAATTCGCTACAATGGTGGCATACATTGGGAAGCGCGTCATAGACATACCATCGCTAAACTGTTTAAAACCTTGAAAAATAATTAGCGGAACTAAAGAGGCCGCAACCAGCGTTAAATATGGCATCGCCAAATCTACCACTTCCGGCGGTTGGCTCATTACGTACATTAATGGTTTGGCAAACATTACCGTTGCAAATAGCGCCAATCCTAAAACGATACACAAAAACAAGCCGTGTTTAAAAGACGATTTACCTTTTTCGCGATTGCCTTCACCATCCGCTTCGGCTACTAAAGGGGTAATTGCAGTAGAAAACCCAACCCCAAGACTCATAGCCACAAACATAAAACTGTTCCCCAAAGAAACAGCGGCAAGCTCGGCACTACCAAGCTGCCCCACCATAATATTATCTACCAAAGCCACCACTTGATGTCCCAACATGCCCAAAATAACGGGCGTTGCCAGTTTGGTGTTGTATTTAAATTCCTTGGTGTAATCTGAAAGAGCCAATTCTGAAAAATTTTTGGGCAAAGATAGTTGTTGTGTTTTTTAGAATGGCTTTGTGGTAATGAAAAAGTTTAGACGTTGAAAATGTTAATGAGTTTAATGGATTAATCTTTTAAAAATTATTTGATTCTGGCGGCCTTTCGCAAGACGCTTCAGCACGTACAACGTAAAAGTTTATAATTTTATGTTATAAAACTGCTTACATCTCGTTAAACCCTTTTTAATTCCCTGTTTCATTGCTTACTTTTAGTAAACTAAAAAAATAAATACTATGAAAAAGACCGATAATACTTCAAAAGAAAATCTACCCTACAATCCCGAAATTACCAAACACGATAAGGATATTTTAAAACAAGAAAATATCCATGGCGATGGCGGCGATGACCAGCAATTAAAGGATCGACAGAAAAAAGTAGATTTTGAAGGCAAAGATCTAGACATTCCTGGCAGCAATAAAGCAAAAAAAGAAAACAACCAAAGCGGAATACCAGATGAAGAAAATCACTTGTACAGCCAAGGGGGCGACAGCAAGGAAAACCTGGAACGGGACGACGCCGCGCTGTAAAAAATTAGATTCAAAAATAAATTGTGGGTGCCAGCTAAGGGCTATGTTCTATAATTTAACATAGCTGGCATGTAAATATATAACCAGAGGCGAAGTGTTTGTATTTCAATTGAAATTTATAACTATCTTTAATTGAATATAAATTGCTTCGCTATGCCTTATATAAAAACTACCCGGCTGCGCAAAAAAAGAGGTCCTTCTTTTTTCTTTATAATGGCACTATTTACATTGTTGGTGTCGCTGATAGGGTTTTCCAAAACATTTTTTTATCCAGTTTATGAGGGCAGTTTTTCGACTCCTTGGCCCGTACACCGCTAGCGCGAGCGTCCCGCTCGTGCCAACAACAAATAGAAAACCCCGCAGTCCACAAACGGTTAATGTTGCTAGCAACCATAGTTGTACTCTGGCACCGCTAGCGCGAGCGTCCCGCTCGTGCCAACAACAAATAGAAAACATAAACAATAAATGATAATTTTTGAGCGATACCGGAATATCCAGAAAT
>NZ_JAIRBA010000046.1 GCF_022008365.1 Aequorivita vitellina | reverse complement strand
AACATAACAGTAGCCAATGACGATGCCTACTTCGGTATGCCAGATGTGGACATTACCGGCAATGTACTGGACAACGATTCGGATCCAGAAGGCGATAACCAAATGGTAGATATTGCAATCAGTCCAATCAGCGGCCCAACAAACGGAAGCTTGGTAATCAATGTTGACGGAACATTTACATATACTCCGAATGCAGGTTACGGTGGTCCAGATCAGTTTGTGTATGGAATCTTTGATGATGGCGCACCAGTTGCTACAGATGTTGCAACAGTGTACATCAGCATCGATCCAAACAATGGCGCTAATGAAATATTTGCCATAGACGATATCAATGATACTTTAATGAATCTACCCGTAGGTGGCGATGTATCGACTAATGACTTGAACCCAGACGGTCCAGCCGGAACGGAAGTGTTCACATTGGTAACAGGTCCAACAAGTGGTACCGTGGTATTTAATGCGGATGGAACATACATTTATACACCAGCTTTAGATTTCATTGGAACAGATACTTTTGAATACCAGATATGTGATGGTGGTAACCCGATAGCCTGTGATACGGCGATAGTTACAATTGAAGTTATTAGAGTTACAGTAGACAATGATCCGCCAGTTGCGAACAATGATACTAATGTAACGTTAGTAGATGTTCCAGTAAGTGGTAATGCACTTGTTAACGATTTCGATCCAGATGGCGATCCAATAACTGTAACTGCTAATACCAATCCAACTAATGGTACAGTTGTAATGAACCCTGATGGAACTTACATCTATACACCAAATGCGGGATATGTAGGAGTTGATACCTTTGAATATACAATTTGTGATAACGGTACGCCAGCATTATGTGATACTGCAATAGTTACTATTTATATTATAGATGCTAACACCAATATTACTATAGCAAATGACGATGCTTATAACGGTGAATTAAACACAGTTATTTCTGGAAATGTATTAGACAACGATAATGATCCAGAAGGTGATAACCAAACAGTAGATACTACGATAAGTCCAATTAGTGGACCTTCAAACGGAACACTAGTTATTAACGCAGATGGTACATTTGATTACACTCCAGGAGCAGACTTCATAGGAACAGATCAATTCGTATACGGTATTTTCGACGATGGTAGCCCAATTGCTACTGATAGAGCAACAGTATATCTTCTTATACAGAAAACTCCAGCTCCTGCAATTGCAGTAGTGAAAACTGGTGTTGTTAACGACGAGAACCAAGATGGCTGTGCTAATGTAGATGAAACTATTTCTTATACATTCACTGTAACTAATGAAGGAAATGTACCATTAAGTTTAATTTCCTTAACTGATCCACTCTTAGAAGCACCGAATCCAGTTGTACCTATTATTTTGGTGTCGGGAGATGATGGAGATGGCATTCTTCAAGAAACGGAAACTTGGATCTATGAGGCAGATTACGCTCTTACTCAGGTAGATATTGATGCGGGTCAGGTTACAAACCAAGCTACAGTGGAAGGAACCGATCCTGATTTAACAGTAGTAAGTGATCTTTCTGATGACGATAGCGTTCTTGAAGACGATCCAACGGTAACAATTGTATGTCAAAATCCAGCTATTGCACTTATCAAAACAGGCGTGCTTAATGATACAAATGGCGATGGATGCGCAAATGTAGATGAAACAATAGATTATAGTTTCAAAGTGTTCAACCTTGGAAATGTTACTTTAACAAACGTAACAATCACTGACCCATTGGTTAGCGTAGTAGGAGGACCTATAACTATGGCACCTAATACTACAGATGAAACAACATTTACAGCAACATATACTATTACACAAGTTGATATAGATGCTGGATCTGTTGAGAACCAAGCAACAGTAACGGGAGATGATCCTGCAGGCAATACAGTTAGCGATTTATCTGATGATGATAGCGAGTTTGAAGATGATCCAACCGTAACTGTTCTTTGTCAGGATCCTGCAATTGCACTAATAAAAACAGGAGTCCAAAATGATGAAAACGACAACGGATGTGCTGACCTTGGAGAGACAATTTCGTATAGCTTCAGTGTTAAAAACACCGGAAACGTTGAGTTGACTAATGTTATAATTACAGATCCAATGGTAGCTGTGGTTGGTGGGCCAATAACTCTTGCCGCTGGAGCAGAGGACACAACAACTTTTACAGCAATTTATACTATAACACAAACAGATATTGATACTGGATTTATTGAAAACCAAGCTACAGCAGAAGGAACTGCACCAAATGGTGATCAAGTATCTGATCAATCTGATGATAATAGTTACCTTGAGAATGATCCGACTGTAACTGTTATTTGCAATAACCTGTCTATAGGACTGGAAAAAACTGGTGTATTCAACGATGAAAACGACAATGGCTCATCTGATGTAGGTGAATCAATTTCATACGAATTCGCTGTTACTAATACCGGAACTGTAACAATCTACAATATATCAATTACAGATCCATTACCTGGAATTGAAATTTCTGGAGGACCGATAGCCCAATTAGATCCAGGTGAAGTAGATAGTACTACCTTTACAGCTATTTATTATATTACTCAAGAAGATATTGACAATCTTGAAGTGGTAAACCAAGCTACTGTTACTGGAGAGGATATAAATGGAACAATTGTAGAAGATGATTCTGATGATCCAACAGATTTAACTAATTTTGATAATAACGGAGATGGTGAACCAGACGATCCAACAGTTGTACCGCTTCCTATTGTGGAACCAGCTACCTTTGAAATATTCAACGGTATAACCCCTAATGGAGATGGATTTAACGATTTCTTCCTAATACAAGGAATAAAAGATTATCCGAAAAACAATGTGAAGATTTTCAACAGATGGGGTGTATTAGTATTTGAAACAGATGGATATGGAGGTTCTACTGATTCAGAAAATGTTTTCAAAGGCATTTCTGAAGGACGTGTAACTATAGAAGTAAATAAAGAGTTGCCAACAGGTACATACTTCTACATTCTTACTTTCCCAGAAGATAATCCGGGCAAGGCTAAATACAATGGATATTTATATATTAACAGATAGAGAAATCAAAAATATTCCTGGGAGGAATTTCCCTCCCAGGATTAAAAATACATAACTATGAAACACAGTTATCTAACACTACTAATTTTGATTTTACTTGGCACGTTTTCAAGTAAAGCGCAGCAGGATCCACAGTACACTCAATATATGTACAATACGCAGGTGGTAAACCCTGCTTATGCCGGAAATCGTGAAGTATTAAGCTTCGGCTTACTCTATAGAACCCAATGGGTCAATTTTGGTGATGGAGCACCAAACACGGGAACTTTTACAGTAAACACACCAGTGGCTGACAATATGGGCCTGGGTTTATCTGTTGTAAATGATCGCATAGGCCCCGCTATTGAAACTAACTTTACTATAGACTACTCCTATAGTATCAATACATCCGAGAATGCCAAGCTGTCATTCGGTCTAAAAGCTGGCTTGGATATTCTAGACGTAGATTTTTCAAAATTGAATATTTATGATCCCAATGACCCCTATTTTCAAGAAAACAATATAGATAATAAGCTTCAACCACAAATAGGTGCTGGTGTTTATTACAATACAGATAGGTTTTATGCAGGTCTTTCAGTACCAAACATTCTAACTACAAAGCATTTTGACACTGGTAGTATTGAAAATACTCAAGTTGAAACCACTGCAGCAGAACGTATGCACTACTTTTTAATTGCTGGATATGTATTTGATGTAAGCGATAATTTAAAGTTTAAGCCAGCAACTTTGTTCAAAATTGTTAGTGGATCTCCATTGCAAGCAGACGTATCAGCAAACTTTTTACTGTATGATAAGGTTACTTTAGGTGCCGCATATAGATGGAGTGCCGCAATGAGTGGATTAGTCGGTTTTCAGGCTACTGAAAGTATATATATCGGTTTTGCCTATGATTACCAAACTACCGATATCGAAGCTTATAGCGATGGCTCTTATGAGGTAATGCTCCGCTTCGAATTATTTAATAGACCAGAGCGCGTTCTAACCCCAAGATTCTTCTAAAAACACAAAAGATTATGAATACATTTTTACGTAACATATTTATTTTCGCTTTGGTTGTTCTTACCGCCGGTAGCGCCTTTTCACAAAAAAAGGATATCCAAAAAGCAAACAAAAAGTTTGATAGATATGCGTATATAGATGCGCGTGAAATCTATTTGAAGGTTGTAGAAGATGGCTACGAATCTGCCCAAATATTTCAAAACTTAGGAGATACCTATTACTTTAATAGCGAATATGAGAACGCTGCAAAGTGGTATGTTAAATTGGTAAATCAATATCCAGACGAAACAAAGCCAGAATATTATTACAAAGCCGCCCAGTCATTAAAAAGTTTAGGACGAAATCAAGAGGCTGACGCACTCTTGGAAGATTATATAGCTAAAGGAGGAACCGCCTTTATTGTTACAACATACAATGATGATCCAGATTATTTAGCGAGTATAGTTTTTGACTCGCAAAAAATAGAGATTGAAAAAGTTGGGGTAAATTCACCTACCTCAGATTTTGGACCGGCTTTTTATAAGGACAATAGAATTATTTATGCGTCTGCAGGAGAGAATGTAATTCCAAAATTTGACGATTGGACTCAAGAACCGTACTTAGACCTGTTTATTGCAGATAGAAGATCCGACGGGCAATTGCGAAACTCTGTTCGCGTTGGAGGCGATGTAAATACTGATTATAACGAATCTACTCCTACCTTTACCAAAGATGGAAACACCATGTATTTTACCAGAAATAGAATTATTGAAGGTAAAAAAGACTTTGACAAGTCGAATAAATTTAAAACCTTACGATTAACAATTTTTAAGGCAACTCGAGCAGGAGAGAACACCTGGAGAAATATAATTGAATTACCCTTTAACAGTGAAAGTTATTCCGTAGCACATCCCGCTTTAAGCCCAGATGAAAAACGATTGTATTTTTCTTCTGATATGCCTGGAACACTCGGAATGTCTGATATTTGGTATGTAGATATTCTTGAAAATGATACTTATGGTGAACCAGTAAATTTAGGTCCAGAAATAAATACAGGAGGAAGAGACTCTTTTCCTTTTGTAAGTGATAATAACAACCTTTATTATGCTAGTGATGGACGCTCTGGTTTAGGTGGATACGATATTTTTGTCGCTTCTCTTAATGATAAAGGCGAACCAGGAGCAGTTCAACATTTAGGGCCACCAGCAAACAGTGCTAAAGACGATTTTGGATTTATTATAAACGAAAAAGACCGCGTTGCTTATTTTTCTTCAAATAGAGGAGGAAATAGAGGCAGTGCCGATGATGATATTTATTTACTTAAGGAAGGTTGCAGTATCAACATAAAAGGTACCGTATTTAACAAAGATACAAAAGAGCCATTGGCAGATGCTCAAGTGAGTTTGTTAGATAATAACAATCAATTGGTGAGCCAAACCACCTCTGCGGTTGATGGAAGCTACAGCTTTATTGCTGGCTGTGGAATACAATACATAGTAAGAGGTATAAAAGATGATTACAAACCTTACGAAACAACCATAAAAACACCATTTTTAACTGGAACAGTTGACGTGCCAATTCCATTGGAACGTATTTGCAGATTTCCAAACAATTTAAACTGTATATTAGACCTTCAACCAATTTATTTCGATTTCGATAAGTCTAATATCCGACCAGATGCTGAAATAGAATTGGCCAAGATTCTTGCTGCACTGAAACAATACGATCAACTAAAAATCAATATCGAGTCGCATACAGATTCACGTGGTAATGATAATTACAACCTAGCGCTTTCTGAACGTCGAGCACAATCCACATTAAAATGGCTTGTTTCTAAAGGTATTGATAAAAGTAGACTTACGGCCAAAGGATTTGGTGAGTCAAGACTCATAAACCATTGTTCAAACGGTGTAAAATGTACTGCCGAAGAGCATCAATTAAATAGAAGATCAATGTTCATTATACAAGATTGATGAATTTATTGTAAATACTTAAGGAATCACACCCTTAATCCTCCCCAATTTACAAACGTAAACATTGTAGAGGCCTCACTTATACTTAAAAGTTAGAGAGCCTTACTATGCGCTTATATTGAGTTTTTTTGAAAGAGGCGTGTAGCCAATTAATGTTAGAATTAATGTAAATTGTTTTTAAAATGCAATCCGTGATGACTACGCTCAAACAAATATTATTAGTCGGATTATTGCTGTTGGCCAGTGCTGGTGTGTTTTCGCAAGAAGGAAAAATTGCAAAAGCCAATGAGCAATTTGATAAATATGGTTATATCAACGCTAGGGAAATCTATCTTAAAGTTGTTGAAAATGGTTACTCTTCCGCCGAAATATATAAAAAACTCGGCGACACCTATTATTACAATAGCGATTATGTTAATGCCGAAAAATGGTACATTAAACTCCTCAACGAGTTTCCCGATACTATCGAAACTGAATATTACTACAGAATGGCCCAAACATTAAAAAGTATTGGGAATTACCAAAAATCTGATGAAATAATGCAAGTTTATTTCAGTAAAGGAGGGGAAGAGAAAAACATTAAAAAATTTGATAACGACCCTGAATATCTAAAAAGCCTTGGGGTACATCCTTTTAAATATGTTATCAAAAAAGTAGCGGTAAATACGCGATTGTCAGACTTTAGTCCCATTTATTACAAAAATAAAATTGTATTTTCATCAACCGCACGAGACCGTGGTGATATTAAAATTCACAGTTGGAACAATATGCCATTTCTCGATTTGTTTATTGCAGAAATTGATAAAGATGGCGGACTTTCTAATTCCAGAATTTTAGATGGTGATGTTAATACTAAATTTCACGAATCAACGCCAGTCTTTACCAAAGATGGAAAGACCATGTATTTTACTAGAAATAATTTTATAGATGGTAAAAAAGGTTTTGATAAAAATAGAGTAATTAAATTAAAAATTCTAAGAGCTAGTTTAAAACACCATAAAGATGGCAGCGAATATTGGGGCGATATTACCGAATTACCCTTTAATAGTAAAAGCTATAACAATGCGCACCCTGCCCTTAGCGCCGATGAGACACGCCTTTATTTTGCATCAGATATGCCTGGAAGTTTTGGTAGGTCAGATCTTTATCGCGTTGATATTAAAAAGGAAAAAGATAGCACCATAACCTATGGGGTGCCGGTAAATTTGGGTCCCGAAGTAAATACTAGATCGAGAGAAACTTTTCCATTTATAAGTGAAGATAATAACCTTTATTTTTCTAGTGACGGTCATTTTGGCCACGGCGGTCTCGACATTTATGTTGCTACCTTAGACACAGATGGAAGCCTAAAGCAAGTATCTAACTTTGGCCCACCTATTAATACCAAAATGGACGACTTTGGTCTCATTATTAAAGAATCGCAAGGTTGTGGTTACTATACCTCAAACGCAGCTGGGGGTCGTGGCGCAATAGATGATGATATTTACTATTTCTATGAAAAATGTGTAATGACTATTAACGGTATCGTTACTGATATCGATACCCAAGAACTATTACCAGGTTCTGAAGTGTCTTTGCTAAGTGCAAATAATAGCGTAATTGAAAAAGTAACAGTTGGCGAAGATGCAGCATTTAGTTTTACCACAGAGTGCGATACGAGATATATAATAAGAGCAACTAAAAAATTATATTTTCCAAAAGAAGAAGTTGTAGAAACTCCCGACCAAGGTGGTGTGATTGACTTAAACATTCAATTGAAGCTTAAGGACCCTTGCCCACCAAACGATTTGGGCTGCATTCTGGAACTTCAACCAATTTATTTCGATTACGACGAAGACTATATTCGTGCAGATGCCGAGATAGAATTGGCTAAAATACTCTATGCTATGAAACTCTATCCTGAGTTAGTAATTCATATAGAATCGCATACCGACTCTAGAGGAAGAGATAGTTACAATATGAAACTTTCTGAAAGAAGAGCACAATCTACCTTAAATTGGTTAGTAGAAAGAGGCATAGATAAATCTCGTTTATCCGCCAAAGGTTATGGCGAAACTATGCTAATTAACAACTGCGGAAACGATTCAGATTGTACCGAAGAAGAACACCAATTAAATAGAAGATCAATGTTTATTATACAAGATTAGGCTAACCAAATTTTGTTTATTAAAAGCGTTCAATAATTACTATTGAGCGCTTTTTGCTTTTAATACAGCCACCCTTTTCGTATTTTTGGTGCCTAAGCAATTGAGCTATGATTGAAGAACAAGTAATTCTCGTAAATGAAAACGACGAGCAATTAGGATTAATGCCAAAACAGGAAGCTCATATAAAAGGTGTTCTCCACAGAGCGTTTTCTGTTTTCATTTTTAACGATAAAAATGAATTAATGCTGCAACAACGCGCATTACATAAATATCATACCCCCGGACTATGGACCAACACTTGTTGCAGCCATCCGCGAGATGGCGAAACAACCCTCGACGCCGGAAAAAGAAGACTTTTTGAAGAAATGGGTTTTACTACAGCATTAAAAGAAACTACCTCATTTATCTATAAAGCACCTTTTGATAATGGTCTTACTGAACATGAATTAGATCATATACTTGTAGGAACCTATAACCAATCACCCCAAATAAATCCCGAAGAAGTTGCAGCTTGGAAATGGATGGATTTGGAAACGGTAAAAACAGATATTGAGAACAATCCAGATCTATACACAGCCTGGTTCAAAATTATTTTTGATAAATTCTACCAACATCTACAAATATGAGTCTAACCGTCTATAGAAAAGCACATTTTAACGCTGCACACCGACTTTATAGGAAGGAGTGGGATGACGCTAAAAATCTACAAGTTTTTGGCAAATGCAGCAACCCCAATTATCACGGCCATAATTATGAGTTGGAAGTGGGTGTTTCAGGCGAGATTGATCCCAAAACAGGTTTTTTGATGGACCTTAAAACTTTGAGAGATATTATTAAAGAAGAAGTAGAAGATCCATTCGATCATAAGAATTTGAATATTGAAGTTCCGGAATTTAAAAACCTCAATCCCACCGTGGAAAATATAGCCGTGGTAATTTGGAATAAAATTAGAACGCGAATCGATCCGAAATACGGCATTTCAATAAAACTTTACGAAACACCTCGTAATTTTGTTATTTATAACGGAAATTAATGATTACAGTTTCACCATTATATCCTTTAAAATTTTATCCCATACTAAAAGAAAAAGTTTGGGGTGGAACCAAATTGAACGAAATTTTCCACAAAAATGGAGCTGGAAAAATTGGTGAAAGCTGGGAAATATCTAGTGTAGAAACAAATGTTTCAGAAATTGCAAACGGCCCCCTAAAAGGAAAAACGCTTACTTGGTTATTAGAACTTTACAAAGAAAAATTGGTTGGTGAAAAAGTTTATAAAGATTTCGGTAATCAATTTCCTTTACTTTTCAAATTTATTGACGCTTGTGAAAATCTTTCGGTACAAGTACATCCCGATGATATATTAGCCAAGCAACGGCACAATTCATTCGGGAAAACGGAAATATGGTACATTTTAGATGTTGAAAAGGGCGGAAAGCTTATTGTTGGATTTAATCAGCAAATGGATCAAAAAAAATACCTTGAATCTCTTTCTGATAATAAAATCACCGAAATATTAAATGCAGTACCGGTAAATAAAGGTGATGCTTTTATATTAAAACCGGGCACCATTCACGCCATTGGCGCTGGTGTATTATTGGCCGAAATTCAGCAAACCTCAGATATTACCTACCGTATTTACGATTGGGATAGGCCAGATACCAACGGGCAAATGCGTAAATTACATACAGCCCTGGCCTTGGAAGCGATTAATTTTAATCCGCCAAAGTCCAAATTAAAATACACCCAAACCAAAGACAAACCAACCCATATTGGCACATCAAATTTCTTTGCTGTCAATAAACTTGTGCTTTCAAAAAATTACATTAGAGACTTGGAAGAAACCGCTTCATTTACAGTTTATATGTGCTTGGATGGCAGCGCAATAATTGAAACAGACGATTTTTCAGAAGAAATAAAAAAAGGCGAAACAATTTTAATTCCTGCACAATTGCCTGAAATAAAATTTATTACAAATTCAGTAAGCTTTTTGGAGGTGTACATTCCTTAAATCTTTGTACCTTTGCCCGATTTAAAAAAATATTGAAATAAATATTTACACTTAACAATAAGGAATAAAATGGCAAACGTAAGAGATTTAAAAAAAGATATTAATTATGTTTTGGGCGATATTATTGAAGCGGTCTACATTTGGGAATTAACCAATGCCGATAAAGACAATAAGGAAGCCGAAGCAATTATCGACGGAGCAATTACAACTTTTGATGAGCTTATAACGAAAGTAAACCAAAAAGATGTTGATAATAAAAAGAAACACTTTAAAGCAATTCAAGCTGAACTGGAGTCGCGCGGTAGAAAGCTTATAGACAAAATTAACGCGCTATAAGATTGTATCGCTCTTTTTACGCAATTCAATAAAAGACTCCAATTCCTTACCGTATTTGGAGTTTTTTATTTTTGAGCTCAGGGCGTTGTAAACTGTATCTAAATACTTTACATTAGAGCTATATGCTTCACTTAAAACCAAATATGGCGCTACTTCATAATCCTTATTATTGAGTGCAAAATTAATAGTTGTAAAATACTTACTTTTAATCAACGTTTCCTGCTTTCTATTTAAATCCATTTCTAGCGAATCGTTATTTACCTTCCCGTTTTTAAAACGTTGCTCAATAAATTCTAGGTTTTTAGCGACATATCGTTGCCTTAATTTTTCAAAATCCCTTAAAATACTATCATTTTCTGAACCTTTTACAACTGCAGCACTCCCAAAATTCTTTAAGTTAGTTTGTATGTTCATCGGTCCATTTTCAGCAAAAAAGGCAATACGATCGTCGCGCAATGTTCCATCTTTTAGTCTAACATACAGATAATATATTTCTGGACTTTTAACCTTCTCGGAAAACGAAAAATCTGAAGACCCGTCTACAATTACTGAATCTACAGTAACTAATAAGGTATCCTCAAATTTTTGAAGCAACAACGTACCTTTTTTTAAACCCTTTACCGTACCCGTAAGATTCATCTGTTCGGTATCTGTGGCACAACTTATAAGGCTTAGAAATACAATTGCAATTGAGAGGAGATAGCGCATTTTATTTATTATTATATAATCTACCTTTACTGAAAATAATTTTAGTTTAGGAAGTTACAAAGATGTGCTTTTTAGAGATAAAAAATAAAAAATAACTGTATAATTATTGAAACTATTGAAATGCCATTAAAAAGACATCACCTGTGTGTTATCTGATTATCATACTAACAACCTAACCTTTAATATATTAAGTGTAAAAAAACATGGTTTTTGTTTTAAAATTTTAGATATTTTTCGTATTTTTAATCAGGAGTTTAGCATAAAAACAACTTCTTCCTTTTGCTTTATTCCAGTTTGTTTTCTGAAAAAAACGACTTCGGTCATTAAATTATAAAATCATGAAAACTTCAATCCCATCCTTACTGAAAAAAATAATTTTTTTTGGTTTGGCTACAATACCTCTTTTAGGTTTCGGTCAAGCCCCCAATATTGAATGGCAAAATGCTCTTGGCGGAACAAGTAGCGATTATCCAACCGGAGTGCAACAAACAACTGACGGTGGTTATATTATGGGTGGCATTACTTTTTCCAATGATGGCGATGTTACCGGCAGTCACGGGTTGTTTGAATTTTGGATAGTAAAGTTACATAATACTGGAATTCTTTCTTGGCAAAAGGCTTTAGGCGGTACAGGAAGTGATTTGTGCTATGGAATTGAACAAACCGCCGATGGTGGTTATATTGCGGTAGGGTGGTCAAACTCTAATGACGGCAATGTAGGCGGCAATCACGGCAATTATGATTACTGGGCAGTAAAGCTTGATGATGTGGGCAATATTCAATGGGAAACCAATTTAGGGGGTAGTGGAACAGACCAAGCATTAGATGTTTCTGAAACTGTAAATGGTGATTACATTATAGTGGGAAATTCAAATTCTAACGATGGCGATGTTGGCGGAAATAACGGTAACCAGGATTTCTGGGTCGTTAAGTTAGACCCCTCAGGCGGTATAGTTTGGGAAAAAAACTACGGTGGAAGTGATTTAGAAGTTGCAAAAAATATTGAGCAAACCGCAGATGGTGGCTTTATTGTGGCAGGTTATACACGGTCTAATGATATTGATGTATCGGGAAACCATGGCGCCGAAGATTTTTGGGTAATAAAAATTTCAAATACGGGGGTTCTCCAATGGCAAAAAACCTTGGGCGGTAGTGCCGAAGACCAAGCATTTAATGTGGGACAAACTTCCGATGGAAAATATATGGTTACGGGCTATAGCAGTTCAACAGATGGCGATGTGACCAATAACCACGGAATGAAGGATATTTGGATAGTTAAATTAGACACCAATGGAGCCGTGCTCTGGCAAAAAACCTTCGGAGGAAGCAATGATGAATGGGGGTACGGCGCAGTGCACACCTCAGATGGAGTTAATTTAATTGTGGGAGCATCAAACTCTTCCAATGGGGATGTTGGTGGAAATTTTGGCGAAAGCGATACTTGGATTGTACGAATAGACAATTCTGGAACACTCTTGTGGGAGAAAAACATAGGAGGAAGTCTTTCTGAATACGGGAACGCAATCGACAAAACAACCGATGGTGGATACATAATAGCTTCAGAAGCAAATTCAAACGATGGTGATGTAAGTGGAAATCATGGCAGTTCAGATTTTTGGGCGGTAAAACTACAGCCAGATCCCCTGGCTGTTTCTAACTTCAATTCGCCCGCCTTGGCGCTCTATCCCAATCCTGCGACAGATTTTATTACATTGCAATTGCCCCAAGACGCAACATATAATATTGAAATAAAGAATAGCTTGGGGCAAAATATTTTTCAAGATGAACAAAACCATAAAAAAATTACTCTAAAACTGCCTTCAGGTATAAAGAGTGGATTATATTTTGTAAGCATTACCAACAAATTGACCCATCATATTGAAACCGTAAAATTACTCGTGTATTAGCAGGCCCTATTTTTTTGAATATTCCTATAGACTTTTTTCAAAATAGGTGATATGCTGTTTAAACAACAGAAGCCAATTGCATCATTACTGTGCACAAAATTGCAGCTACGGTGCCAATTGCATATCCAAAAACTGCCAAAAGCACCCCCACAGTTGCTAATGAAGGATGGAAAGCCGAAGCGACAATAGGAGCCGAAGCGGCACCACCCACATTGGCTTGACTTCCAACGGCCAAGAAAAAATAGGGTGCACGAATAAGTTTTGCAACTAAAATCATCAATCCGGCGTGAACGCTCATCCAAACTAACCCAATAACAATAAGCCACATGTTGTCGAAAATTAGGGTTAAATCCATTTTCATTCCAATGCTAGCTACTAATATGTAAATAAAAACACTTCCAAATTTACTTGCGCCAGCTCCTTCATAAGACTTTAATTTGGTAAAGGAAAGTAGTACGCCAATAATAGTGGTGATGGATATCATCCAAAAGAAACTAGAATCGAGAAAGGTGAAGATGTTTCGCGTAATTCCTTTTGGTATTCCATTTACAATTGAAGTGAAAAAACCACTTAAAATGTCGGCGCCAAAATGTGCAAAACTTACAGTTCCAAATGCAATTGCCCCAAGCACCATTAAATCGGTTAAACTCGGATTTCGATCTACTTTTTTAGAATAATCTGAAACCTTGTCTTTTAAACTTTCTATCGCAGAGGTATCTGCCTTTAACCACTTGTCAATCTTTGCAGATTTCCCTATTCCGAATAGTATAATGGCCATCCAAATATTTGCAACTACAATATCTACAAAAACCATCCCTCCGTATAGTTTTTGATTATAACCGTAAATTTCTAACATTGCGGTTTGGTTTGCACCACCGCCAATCCAGCTACCGGCGAGGGTTGATAGCCCACGCCATACAGCATCGGCGCCTTCGCCTCCCACTGCTTCGGGATGAATACTTCCCACGATTAAAACGGCCAAAGGCCCGCCAAGTACAATGCCTATTGTTCCAGCAAAAAACATAATTAGGGCTTTTGGCCCTAAGTTTATAACGCCTTTAACGTCTATGCTTAGCGTCATTAATACCAATGCTGCAGGCAATAAATACCGGCTAGACATATAATATAAACTTGTGCTGCCAACAGATGCTTCACCAGTTGCTGAAACGGTAATCCACTCGGGGGAAATTACGCCGAAGGTGGTTAATAATGCCGGAAGAAAATATGCAACAAATAAGGCTGGAACAACACCATAAAAATTCTTCCAAAATCCTTTTTCTTTTGAAGATGTGTAAAAAATGAACCCCAATGCTAACATTAAAATACCAAAAACTATGGTGTCATTGGTAAAAAGGGGAGTGGTATCTTTTATAATTTCGACGGTTGTATCCTGCATCTTTGATGGTTTTGCTGCAAAATACAATTATTTTTTAATTTGTATTATTTTTTGACGAAATCGCTAATTACAGAAATCAATTTAGGAATTACTGGCAAATTGTAAATATTGTACGACTTGCTGTTTTCCAAATCATTACCTTCAATTTCTTTAAAGATATGATTCATATTTGGAATAATTTCATATTCTGCATCTGGTTGTGCTTTCTTAAGTAATTCTGCTTCCGAAACTTGAACCTGAATATCTTTTTCGCCATTTATAATTAGCACAGGGATGTCAAGTTTCTTTATTTCTGTATTTGGATTGTATTGCATCCAAGTATAAATAAAAGGTTGTAATTCCTTTCTAAAAATAGAAGCCAGCCCCGGACTGTAATTATAGGCCGCACCGTTGGCACGTAATTCGTCAAACGAATTGCGAGCGCTTTCAACAAGTCCGGGCGACTGCTGTTCTAATTGCGCCACGATAAGATCATCTAATTCTTGTCCGGCGCCAGCAATGGATATAAAACTAGCAACACCCTTTTGTGCAGCTACCATTCCAACGAGCGAACCTTGCCCGTGACCAATAATATGTATTTCTGAAAAACGGTTATCTTTTTTAAAATACTGAATTATTGCAATCGCATCGTCAATAAAATCGTCAAATTGAATATTTTTTTCCGTCAAGGCACGGCTCTTCATTTGTTTTACAATTCTTTTATCATACCTAAACGAAGCAATATTATTTTGGTAAAGTCCTTCAGCTAATAATTTTAAAGAATTGTTGACCATCATTTGTTGGTTACCATTTCTGTCTACTGGGCCGCTATCTCCAATAATAATAGCCAATACTTGTTTTTCATTATTTTCAGGAATCAACAGCGTTCCGTCAACAAGTGGCGTAATGCTGATGTTTTCAGCATTATACTTTTTGTTTTGTGCCGTAGCAATTCCTATAAAAAGAAGAAAAATTATTAAACTGTGTTTCATTGCTATCGGTTTTGTTTCACTAAGATTAAATGCTATGTTTTAACAAATAAAACGCGGTTATATTGCTTTCCACTTCATCTAAATCTAATTATTGAAGTCTAAAAGCAATTCTAAATGTAACAAAATGTGAGTGATAAAAATTATTTATTTTTTTGAAAAGATTGCATTCACTTTTGAATTTATGGATGCTATCTTTGTTATAATTGAAGTTTGAATAAATTAAGTTATTTAAATATGAAAAAAGCTGTCTTAGTTTTATTGGTTGCGTTATTTGCAAACGGTCTTTCCGCAATGGAAGATTGGGGAAAAACCGGTCATCGTGCCGTGGGCGAAATTGCCGATGATTATTTGAGTAGAAAAGCTGAAAAGGAAATTTCAAAATTACTGAATGGTCATTCGCTAGCCTTTGTGGCAAATTATGGCGATGATATAAAAAGTGACCGGAATTTCGATGCATATCGGCCATGGCATTATGTTAGCTTCCCGTTTGGTGAAAAATATGAAACCTATCCAAAAAGTGAAAAAGGCGATATTATACAAGCTATAAAAAAGTGCATTTCAGTTTTAAAAGATGATGACAGTCCAAAAGAAGATAAAGTTTTTTACCTTAAAATGTTAGTGCATTTTATGGGCGATCTTCATCAACCCTTACATATTGGCTTAGCAGAAGATAAAGGCGGGAACGATTTTCAAGTACGTTGGTTTAAAGATGGTACGAACTTACATACAGTGTGGGATTCAAAAATGATAGATTTTTATGACATGTCTTATACCGAATTGGCTACAAATACAGATGTGCTTTCAAAGCAGCAAGTAGAAGCTATCAAAAAAGGTACTGTTATAGATTGGATGTATGAAAGTCGCGGCATTTGTGAGGATATTTACGATCACACCGAAGTAGGTGAAAAGCTAGGCTATAACTATATGTATAAATATATGGATGTTGTGCGTTTTCAACTTCAAAAAGGAGGGATACGTTTGGCTGAAGTTTTAAATGAAATCTTTAGGTAAGAAATGTTGTTTTCATACTAAGTATAAAGATACGCCCAATACATTAAAGCAAACTGTAATGGCAATCTAAGAATGAGCGCCCATTTGGGTAATTTCATTGCGGCTTTTTCATTTTGCAACATATAGATGTGCACGGGAATAAAAATTATTAGTAAAATAATTATTCCCCAAGCTGCCTCTACTTGTGTGTTTTTGTTCATAATCATAAAGCCAAGAATCATTTCGGCAACACCGCTTAGCATAACCATTGTACCATGTGCAGGGATGTATGGCGGCAAGATACGTTCGTATATTTTTGGTTTTCGAAAATGGTTCATTCCGGCAAGTACAAAAAGCACTCCCATTAAATATTGATGCCAAGGTAACATAGTTTGTTTTTAAGTTCTTAAAAGTAATCGTTTTTGAAACTTTTGCCAAGCTTCATTTTATTAAAAAGTAAAAGCCTCCCTATAAAAATAGGAAGACTTTCTTTTTTAAATTAAATATTTATGATAAAAAATTACTCTTTAATCAAGCGCTTTACAGTGCTTGCTTTTTCACCAATAATCTGTACCATATAAACGCCAGATGCAAGAGATGAAACATCAACTGCT
>NZ_JAIRBA010000045.1 GCF_022008365.1 Aequorivita vitellina | reverse complement strand
CTGAAGCTGTTCATAAGCTTCCTGCACTTTATTGAACTTTTCCTCGCCTCCTTTTTGGTGCGCTTCGTCCATATGTTGTAGCTTGTCTGGGTGGTATTTTTTTACCATTGTTCGGTATGCAGCTTTTATTTCGGCATTGGTTGCAGTTCTATCAATTTCCAAAATTTTGTAGGCGCTGTCTGGATTTTTGAAAAACATTGCTTTTATACTTTCAAAATCGCGGGCATAAACTCCCAGAAATCCGGCAATGCGGTTTATTTCATTAACTTCTGCAGTAGAAACGCTTCCGTCTGCATTGGCTATGCTGAATAAGAAGTGGAGTATTTGCAACCTGCTTTCGTACCGTGTTCTTTGACGAAAATTATTGCAGATTTTTTGAGCTGAAATTTCGTGCTTTTTTATTACTTCATTAAAAACCTTAAAAGTTGCATTGGCGCGCTCCCGTCCATAGGCCTGTACAAAATACTGTCGCACGTAATCCAGCTCGGTTTGACTTACCTGGCCGTCTGCTTTAATTACTAAGGAAGCGAGTGATAACAAATTTAATTCAAAATCTGCAGGCGTAACTTGCTGCGCAGACCCAAATGAAGTTTGAAAGGTTTTGCCTTTTACGCTTAAGTTGTCTAGTAGGCTTCCTATAATAAAACCAGCAATAGCACCCGGAAAGCGGTATATAAAATAGCCTAAAACGGCTAATAACCAACGAATCATAAAAATGTAATTTTTCTTTTTTAGAGCCGACAAAGGTACTCAATAATAAAAACAAATTTCAAGCAGGAAGACTAAAGAAGTTGATGTTACTTAATATGAAGTTTGGAATTTGTTAATTTGGAATTTTTCGTTTATAGAATTAGTATCTTTGCAGTCACATTTTAATACACTTTAAAAATAAATATTATGTACCCACCCGAATTAGTAAAACCAATGCGCGAAGACCTTACCAAAGTAGGTTTTTCCGAACTACATACTGCAGATGACGTTGAAACAGCAATAAAGAATGAAGGAACTACTTTAGTGGTTGTAAATTCTGTTTGTGGTTGTGCAGCAGCAAATGCGCGTCCCGGAGCAGCAATGTCGCTTCAAAACGATAAAAAACCAGACCATTTAGTAACTGTTTTTGCAGGCGTAGATCGCGAGGCTGTAGATGCCGCACGAGCAAACATGGTACCGTTTCCGCCAAGTTCTCCATCAATGGCTTTGTTTAAAAATGGCGAATTAGTACATATGTTAGAGCGCCACCATATTGAAGGCCGCCCAGCGCAAATGATTGCCGAAAACTTAAAAGGTGCATATAACGAATATTGCTAAGTTTTTAAATACGTTTTTATGCAGTTGAGTAAACCGCTCGTTATAGTTGTTGGTATCTTGGCATTGGGAGCTTTGGGTTACAATTTTTACGAAGATCCAAAAGTTTCTTATTTGTTCGGAAAGGAGATAAATGACTGGCTGTACAGGGCATTTTGGATATTAATTGTTGCCCTTTGTGTTTACAATTTTATTCAATTAGATAAAAATACGCTAAAGAACAAATCGAAAAAAAATTCGAAATCGAAACACTGAAGTTCTCAAAAAATAGAAACTGAAATATGCAAATAGAAAAACCGTCTTTTTTAAGGCGGTTTTCTTACTTTTGAACGAGAATGAAAGCACTATTAAAATTTATTAGCTATCCTTTTTCAGTATTGTTTTACCTAGCTTTTGGTTTAACTATATTAGTTTTTCATCCCATACAATGGGTGGCATTTAATTGGTTTGGTTACACTGCTCACAAAAAAACGGTCGATGTTTTTAATTATGCCTTGTTGCGTTGTTTAAATATCGTGGGTACTACTTTTAAGGTTGAAATAAGCGAGAATATACCCAATAACGTTCCAATTATAATAGTTTCGAATCACCAAAGTATGTGGGATATTTCGCCCATAAGTTGGTATTTGCGCAGGTATCATCCCAAATTTATTTCGAAAGTAGAGTTGGGTAAAGGCATTCCATCCATTTCCTTTAATCTGCGTTACGGCGGCTCCATTTTAATTGATAGAAAAAACCCGCGCCAAGCCATTGTTGAAATGGTGAAATTTTCAAAATACCTCCAAGAATTTAAAAGAAGCGGCGTAATTTTTCCCGAAGGAACACGCAGTAAAACAGGTGCGCCCAAACCTTTTAGAAGAACTGGGCTGCAAACCCTGTTTAAAAAAATCCCCCACGGTTATGTGGTACCGGTTACTATAAATAATTCTTGGAAATTACAACGCAATGGTATGTTTCCAATACAAATGGGCGTTCGGTTAGAGATGATTGCCCATCCCGCCATAAAAATTTCAGATTGCGAAGTGGAAACACTTATAGACCAAGTAGAAGAAATTGTAACATCAAAAATCCACGAATAATGGTTGCATTTTCTGCTGAAGAAATTGTTGACAATACCATCGCTTTTGTAAAAAAAGAATTAAAAGGTGCCGAAGGTGGTCACGATTGGTTTCATATTGAAAGGGTTTATAAAAATTCGTTGCTCATTTCAAAAAGTGAAAAAGTAGATAAAACGGTGGTGGCGCTTGGAGCTTTACTTCACGATATAGCCGATTCAAAATTTCACGGTGGCGACGAAAGTGTTGGCCCTAAAAAGGCACGACAATTTCTTGCAACGCAACATGTTTCAGAAGAAATAATAACGCACGTTATAAAAATTATTGAAAATATTTCGTTTAAGGGCGGAAACAAAACGCAGCAATTTCATTCAATAGAATTGGCTGTTGTGCAAGATGCCGATAGGTTGGATGCTTTGGGAGCGGTAGGTGTTGCTCGTGCTTTCAATTACGGCGGATTCAAAAACCGAAAACTCTACGATCCCGAAATAGCACCGAATTTAAATATGACTCCTTCGGAATACAAAGCTTCAAACGCACCTACAATTAATCATTTCTACGAAAAACTTCTTCTTTTAAAGGATCGAATGAATACCGAAAGTGGTAAAAAAATTGCTGCGCAGCGGCATGCGTTTATGGAAAAATTTTTGCATCAATTTTATGCTGAGTGGGAAGGGAAGCACATGTAAGTTTGCCGTTTTTATATTTCTTCAAGAATGTTTCTTGTTTTTTTTGTAGGCTACTTCGCTTAAAACAAATCATTTAATAAGCGATAATTTCATACTATATACAATAATTTCATTAAATTTATTCTTTTAATAGTATAGCAAAGCTAAATAGTCTCCTCACAAAACAAATTATAAACTCCACACTTTGGAGCATTCATAAATTGGATAAAGTTTGGATATTATGGCAGATACTTCACAATCGGTTGTTAAGATTTTCACCTCGTATGCGCACGAAGATGAGGAACTTAAAAACGAAATGGACAAATACCTCAAGGTATTAAAACGTTCTGGCAAAATTGATACTTGGAACGACAGAGCCATTATTGCCAGTCAGGATTGGAATGAAGCCATAATGGACGAATTGCGGAAAGCGAATGTAATTCTACTTTTAATTAGTGTTGATTTTAATGCTTCAGATTTTATTTGGGACAAGGAGTTGGCCGAAGCCATGCGCCGCCACGAAGCGGGAACTGCCTATGTGGTGCCAATTATACTTAGAAACTGTAAATGGACCTCCTTACCTTATGCAAAACTACAGGCATTACCTCGCAATGCCCGTCCAATTTTAGATTATCCAGATCGCGATGCTGCTTTTACTGAAGTGGCAGAAGGAATAGAAAGACTTGTTGACCATATTTTAGCAAAATAAAATGATGCTGGACTAACGATGATTTTATTTGAAATAATACACTAACTACTAACCATTAAAGTAAATATTATGGCAATCAATGAATCAGAACCAACTACAGAAGTTGATGCAATAAACATCTATTTTTTAGCTGCGCCAGAGGACGAACCCCAGTGTATTGCAATAAAAAAATACCTCACCCCCATTGTGAGAAGCTCTAAAAGACCCATTGAAATAGAAAGCGATTTTGATATTCCTCCAGGTCAAGATGTAAAAGAATACAAACAGAAATTGTATGAAGCCGAAATCGTGCTGGCTTTTATAAGTTCAGATTTTATTAATGACGACGAAATTTATGCACGTACCCAAAAGGTAATAGAAAGATACAATAGAGACGAAACTATAATGTTGCCTATTTTAGTGCGAAACTGTATGTGGAAATCTACGCCATTTGTAAATTTAACGCTACTGCCCAAAAACTATCAACCGTTAAACAACAAACAATATTGGAATAGTGAAGACGATGCCTTAACAGCCGTTGTAACCGATATTTATGAAGCTATCAAGAATTTTACCTATGAAAGTCGGTTGGAGATGGAAAGGGCAGAAATGAAAGTTGCCGAAGCCTTGGAAGATGCCGAAATAGAAAATTCGCCGCCAGCACCTGAAAAAGAGAAACCGGTAAAAGCAGCAGCACGTACACAGGTTGAAAAGCCACGAGAAAATAAAAAAGCTCAGCGCGTTAACCAACAAGCACAACAACAAAGGTCCAAGAAAACTGCCAATGCCACTATGCAAGTTGATTGGCGAAAAAAGTATTACAGAAATGTACTGTGGAAGCGGGCTTTAGCATATTATTTAGATAATTTAATTACTGCACTTCCCGCCATGTTTCTGGCAATGATTTTATGGTTTATGGTTTCGGTTTCGCTTTATCCAGACAGCCCCGAAGAAGTTTCAGATACAGAAACAACATTTGTACTGCTATTCAGTATTTTTTTCTATTTTATTATTTGTGCCATTTTCGAATCTTCAAAATATCGCGGCACATTTGGCAAGATGATTTTAAAACTGGAAATTACAGATAGAAACGGAAATAGAATTACCTTCTTTAAAGCCTTTTGGCGAAATATTTTTAGAATGATTACGGCCTATTCATATATGTTGATAATTCCGTTGATTATTCAAATTTTCACATTTAGAAAAACCAAAAAATTATTTCACGATCAATTTTCATCTACGGTTGTAGGTGAAAAAATAAAGCGTTAAAACTAGTTTTATTTTACAGCATAACAGCGCTTACATCAGTGATTACAATAAGCAAGAATGCCGATGTTTTTTACATCGGCATTCCTTATTTAATTTTGAATTGAATTAACTTACTTTTTTACGGGGCTCATTTTATTTTCTTTTAAATGTTCGGCAAAAAAGCCCATCATAGCTTCGTAAAGCGCTAATCTGTTTTCTTCTTTTGCGAATCCGTGGCCCTCGTCATATTTTACCATATACGGAACTTCAACACCTCGCTTTCGCAAACTCTCCACTATCTGATCTGCTTCGTCTATATTTACACGTGGGTCATTTGCACCCTGAACCACGAACAACGGTTTTGTAATTTTATCTACGTGCAAAGCAGGAGAAATTTCGTCCATAATTGCTTTTTCTTCCGGGATATTTGGGTTGTACCAAATTTTGTATAACAACTCCCTGTATTTTTCCCAATAAGGGGGAATGGTATTCATAAAAGTATGTAGGTTGCTCACGCCAACGTAATCTACGCCACAAGCATATTTTTCTGGGGTTTTTGTCATTCCGCGTAAAACTGCGTATCCTCCGTGGCTGCCACCGTAAATTGCTACATTGTTTTTATCTGCCCAGCCTTGAGCTATTGCGTAATCTACTCCATCTTCTACATCGTCCATTGCTTTACGACCTATTTCGCCAAAACCGGCTTTTAAAAATGATTTTCCATACCCACCAGAAACCCTAAAGTTTACGTGTAATGTTGCATAACCACGACTTGCGAACAATTGCGCCTCTGGGTTAAAACCCCAAGTGTCTCTAATACCTTGTGGCCCACCGTGCGGATTTACAATTAACGGCAATCGTTGTCCCTCTTTGTAATTGGCAGGCAACGTAATGTAACCGTGAATTGTAAGACCATCGCGACTTTGAAATTTTATTGGCTTTACAGTAGCCATATCTTCAGCTTTAAGGTGTGGAAGCAATTTGTATAAAAGCGTTACCGTATCTTTTTCCACATCGTATAAATAGTATTCTCCTACAATTTTATCGCTTGTAACGGCAACCATATATTGCGACTCGTCATCCGTTTTTCCTAGAGTGAAAAATTGCTTTTCTCCAAATTTTTTCTGCAAGCGCGAATATATTTTCTTGTAAGTAGTACTTACAGGAACAACCACGGTTTTTTCACCTGTATAGCTAAAATAATCTATTTCGTAATTTCTCTTTCTAGAGAGCGAAACACCCGAAACATCAAAAGTATCATTGTTAAATAGTGTTTTAATTTTTTTATTCGCTTTTAAATCATACAATTGAATTTCAATCTTATCGCCATCTAAATTCGAAATAACATAGGCATCGTCTGGATTTTCGGTTGTTGGATTGAAAGAACTAATTCCAAAAGTATCGCCAAATTCGGTAAGTTTTACACGCTTAAATTCGCCATCAATTTTGTACAATAGCTCTATATTTATACCATCTACAATACGGTTTATTGCACGCAAATTTCCCTTTCTATCAAAATCATAAGAGGCTACTGGTGGGTCGCCTGCTTTTACGGTATATAATTTTGTAACTTCTCCTGTATTAATATTGAGGCGGTATGGCTCTTCCTGTTGCACATTATCCTTGTTCATTTGAACAATAATGTGGTCTTCGTCTTCTTTTAAAGATTCAATAATATTTGCTTTAACCCCTTCATACGGCGTTAACTCTTTTTTATTTTCACCAGTAACATCAACACCGAAAACGTGATGGTTTTCGTTTCCACCTTTATCTTGCATATATAAAATACGGCTGTCATTTGCCCAAAAGTAACCGCGAATAACATCTTCATCTTGCTTTATTAAAAGCGTTTCTTCTTGTGTTTCGGTATTTTTTAAATACAAATCGCGTTCGCCAGTTTCCCTTCTTTTCAAATAACTAATATATTTTCCATCTGGCGACAGTTGGAAAGAGTAGGCTTCGGGTGTTTTAAAGTAATCTGCTACAGAATATTTGTAATTGCCTTTTCCTTTTGCTGCTAGAGCAGCCAATTCTTCATCTGTAGAAGGCAAAGCGGTATTGCCCGGTTTAGTTTTAATTGTTTTCTTCAATGTTAGCGGAAATTTTTGACCCATTTGTTCGTATTCACCTTCTATAAGTTCACCAGAAACAGTACCCGAATAAGAAAGTCCCATTTTTGCCGAAGTAATGGTTACATTTTTATCCTGCAAAACTACAGAATCAAGTTCTATTCCACTTGCTCCTTGAGCAGGAACATCTAAAGTTGCGCTATACCCATCTTCGGTTGGCGTAATGTTAAAAACAAGTTCCATTTGCATTCCCTGAACATCGAGCGTGCCGCTGTAGGAACCATTTAATTCCTGAGCTTGAACCGCTCCAGTGAAAATTAGCATAGTTAATGCGAGTGATAAATTTAATATTTTGTTCATATTTATATGGTTTTGCTTATTAGTTTCAATTATAGTTGAAATGTTACACTTTAAAAATTCTGGAACGCAAATATTATTAACAGAAACAGTTTTTGAAAGAATTCATTTCGCAACGAGTTAAATCTTTCAGTTAATTCCCGGAAAATTACTCAACTGCCAATTAAAATAATTTCATCTGCGGATTTTTTAATTGAAGAAAATGTGAGGCGTCCAACGGCACACGCGTTTTACCTTTCAAATAGCGTTTTTTGGCAATTGCCATTGTATTTTTAATTTGTTCGCTAATAGTTCCTTCTCCTTTTATTCGACGACCCCAATTGCTATCGTTGAGGTTTCCGCCGTGGCATTCGGCTATTTGGTTTAAAATTCTTTCCGCTTTATCGGGGATGGTTTTATAAGCCCAATCCTTAAAAATTTCAGCAATTTGCCCGTTTAAACGCACGATGGTATAACTAACATCATTCGCTCCAAGTTCTGCAACTCTTTTTACCAACGGAAGAATTTCGTGACTGTTTAACGACGGTATAATAGGCGCCATCATTACACGCACGG
Organism: Aequorivita vitellina; assembly: GCF_022008365.1. Classification (GTDB taxonomy): domain Bacteria; phylum Bacteroidota; class Bacteroidia; order Flavobacteriales; family Flavobacteriaceae; genus Aequorivita; species Aequorivita vitellina. The sequence goes on along the minus strand of NZ_JAIRBA010000045.1, from coordinate 9,984 downwards.
GAATGCCGTTTTCTGAAAGTACCGCAACTGTTTTCAAGCGTTTCTTAATGCTCGCGGTCCGCGGTTCCAGTAACCTTCGCGTGTCTTCAGATAGCGAAGTGATAGAAATATTTACTGAAATTATATTCAGTTTGGCCATCTCTTTTAAAATGTCGAGATCGCGAAGAATCAACGAATTTTTTGTAATGATTCCAGTTGGATGCTTCCATTTCAACATTACTTTCAAACACTTTCGCGTGATTTCCATCTTGCGTTCCAAAGGCTGGTAGCAATCTGTATTTCCTGAAAAAACGATTGTTTCTCCTTGCCAATTTTTCGAAGTTATTTTTTCTTCCAAAAGCTGCGGCGCATTTTTTTTAAAAAGAATTTTTCGTTCAAAATCTAAACCTGCGCCGTAACCCCAATATTCATGGCTATTGCGGGCGTAGCAATACACGCAACCGTGCTCGCAGCCTTGGTACGGATTTGCCGAATAACCCATCCCCACGTCGGGGCTGTTCACTTTATTTACAAATGTTTTCGGGAAAACTTCAATGTAATTTGTCTTGTTTTTGTCTGCTTCTTCGCCTTCGGCTTCACAGAAATTTAAATATTCGTCCAGCACTTCGTGATTATTTTCAAAAAAACGGTTGTGAATATTTTTCTGTGCCCCTCTCCCTTTTAATGTTGAATCTGACATAATAAGCTCCTCTAAATTATTTTCAAAACTACTATTAAAATTGGAATAATTCCCTGTATTATTTGGAGTATTTCCAATAGTTTGTATTTGGTATAAAAAAAGAGGTCTACGCGAGACCTCTCCTTCTTTTGCAAATAAATTCATATTAAGAAATCTGAATATTTCTTGGAGGTTTTTGTCTTGCCTCTTCTTTTTTAGGAAGGTGAATGCTTAAAATTCCCTCTTTGTACTGGGCTTTAATCTTGCTATCCTCTACCGTTTCAGGCAGGGAAAAACTTCGTTTAAACGAAGAATAACCGAATTCCCTACGGGTGAAATTTTCTTTATTTTCCTCGTTTTTTTCTTCCACTTCGGTAGAAATGGTGAGCAGTTGATTGTCTAAATCAATTTGAAAATCAGATTTCTTCAAACCGGGAGCTGCCATCTCTACATAATATGCATCTGCAGATTCTTTAATATTAACTTTGGGCAGGCTGATGCCTGTATTGAAATTTTGTGAAAACACCGAAGACATTTCCCTATTGAAAATATCATCGATTAAAGAGGTCCAGGGTGAGAGGTTAGAACCGCTATTAGTTGTTCTTGTTAAACCTCCATTTTTAGGAACATTCATTAAAGTGCTCATAACATTTAGATTTAAGTTAAACAATTAATTTAATCTCTATTGAACAAAATAAATGCCAACCCAAATTATGTGTTTTAGAAACTTAAAATTTTAAAATTTCTTAACAAAAAGAACTATTCCTGAATTGCACGATTAAAAAAACCGACATTTTGACATTTTTAAAACTGACTTCTTTTCAGAATTTTGTGATCGTAAATCTATTAATTGGTTATCGCTTTTCTGAAAGCTTTTTCGCCACCAACAACAGGAATTTCAATTGTAGTTTCATCAAGATCAACCGTTAAAATAGTTCCCGGTTTTGGTAATAATGTGAATTTATTGTCGCTTGAAAAAATCATCAATCCTATTTGCTGGCCAGCCGGAATTATTTGATCGTCCGGAATTAAATCGAAAGACATTTCGTAAAATTCGCTTGGTTTTAAAGGTTCGCTTTCAGTAATTGATTTGTAATTCTGCGGGTCTGCCCAACCGCGAGTGATAATATTATCGGTTATTTTTGCATCTGGCGCATTGTTCCAAGGTAAAGAAACCATCCAAACAGAAAGGTTAGCCGCAGGTTTGCTACTCGCCAATTTTATATTCAATTTTGAAAGCCCCGAAAGATGTAAATCTTCTTTTAAAACTGGCGTTACAAATAATAATCTGTGAATGGAATTTTGAAGCTGTGCGAGCGAATCTCCCGAAAAGTGATAGTCATCTCTCAGCATAGCTTGTAGTTGTCTTGTACGCTTCTTTTTAATTGCCAAAACTCCTTCATTTGGTGAGGTAGAATTTAGATGAAGCGTAACCTTTTCAGCATCCGGATTTGGATAATTGGCGTATGCTGTAGGATTGTCATTATCGTCATCTTCCCGAACTATCCACGATTTTGGACCTTTTTCAATTCCGTTATCAATTCCGAAGAGATATTTAGTAAACCATTTATTCATCATCGATAGCGGTGGCGGCCCGCCGTGCCCTTTTTGGTGGTAATAGATTTTTACCGGCAGCCCCATTTCTTCGGCTTTTTTATAAATTCTATAACTGTGCTCGGGCATTACGTTCCAGTCGTTAAACCCGTGTGCCATAAATAGTGCGGCTTTCATCGGTTTCATATCGTTTAAATAATCGCGACCGGCCCAAAATTCATTATAATCGCCCGTTACGCGATCAATGCCGTTTTTAATTTCGTCATCGCGGTATTTTGCGTTGTTGTGCGCGCGTTTAGATTCGTCGCCGCTGTGAATAAAATTGTAAAGCACATCTACATCTTCGCCCAAATATCCGCCCGGCGAACGCACCAAACCATTGGAGCGATAATAGTGATAATATGAAGTATTTGGCGCAATAGGGATAATCGCTTCGAGACCTTCAACGCCCGTAGTTGCAGCCGCCAACGGAATTGTTCCGTTATACGAAGTACCCGTCATTCCCACTTTTCCGGTGGCCCAATATGCTTTAACTTCTTCGTTTCCATCGGGCGTTGTGTAGCCTTTTGCGCGACCGTTTAACCAATCGATTACTGCCTTTGGTGCCAACGATTCGTTATCGCCACCCACAGTTGGAGAGCCTTGAGAAAGCCCCGTTCCCGGCGAAGAAGAATGAACAACTATATAGCCACGCGGCACCCAAGTATGTATTTGAGTGTTAGAAATTATGGGTCGCTCGCCACGTCTTGTTACAGACGGATGAACAATCTCTTTACTTTTTTCACCTAATTCTTGAAATACGTTGTAAAAAGCACCTTCAGTTTCTGGTGCTACTCCTGCAAAATATGGGGATGATTCATAAATAACAGGAAGTTTTAAACCATCCGTTTCGGTTTGTTTTGGTCTTGTAACGTCAACGTGCATGCGGTCTGGCTTGCCGTCGCCATCAGTGTCAAAAGTGGTTTCTACCCATAAATCTGTACGAATCCAGTCTGAAGCATTTACAAAAGCTGGGACAATTTGTGCTTCGCCATCTTTAAACCACGGCTCTGCTTTTTCTTGCGCTATTGAAGAAATGGTCAATAAAAAAGCGGCAAATAATAGGAAGTAAGTTTTCATAATATTTAGAATATAATTTCTGAAAAGAAATCGCTAAAGTTAAGAATCTTACTGAAAGCTATTGGACTTTAATCAAAACTATTTTTAAGAATTAAAACGCCAATTTTACCATCATTGGTTTTTTGTTACTTTCTGCTTGCACTAAAATATCAGATTCATTTAGCAACACACCAAATCGCAACCCGAGATGGGCGTTGTAAATATCTGGATACAAAATCTTCTCATATCTAAATGCGCCCGTTTCGAATATTTTTAAAAGGTATAATCGCGGTCCTTCCTTAAACTCAACTTCGTTATTTTTTAAAATTTTTAAATCGGAAGCTGCATTCACAAAATAATACGAAACATTGTTTTTAGTTGTAGAAGCATATGATAGAAACGGAATATTATTTAGTGACCAAGCACTTTGCTTCTTGTTAATGTTTTTTGCCCAAACTAATTCGCCATCGTTACTTATCCTGCAACTAATAATGTCGTTATAAATTCGATTTGCATTTACATAATCTCCCGAACCATCCATCCAAAATTCTTCAGCATTAAGAATTATATCGCCATTTTCAAGCATAAATGTACTTCTATAGGATAGAAAAGTTTTTAATTTTTCTTTTACCTTCCCATATTTTTCCGTCATAAATTCTTCAGAAAAAGGCTGAAAGGATTCTGAAGATGTTCCCAATGTTTTTGAATCAAAATTAAATCGAACAACGCCGCTATACCCCATATAATTGTCGAAAAAGCCTGTAGTTGAAGGATTGGTGTAAAGACCAACTGCGGCAAGTTTGTTTGCTTTATTTATCAATTGAAGCGATCTAATAATATTGTTACTTTCTATTGAAATTAGCTGTTGTTTTTTTGAATTTGCATCTGCCGAAAAAAGGATAAAATAATAATTGGGCGCATCTTTCTTTTCTAAAATTATATCGCCGTTATTGAAGACTCTTCCTAAAAAATAGACCGAGCCTTCGTTGTCCATTACCATATTAAAATATTGTAATTGCAGGTTTTTAGCGTCAATTTCCTTTAGCGTTAATAGGCTTTCGTATTCATATTCGTAAATTTTTTCAAATTTTTTATTGAATGCAATAACCAACAATGCACTGCCATCTTTTGTTTTGGTGAAAAGATTTAGCGCGAGGTACTCCCCGTTTTCAGATGCTACAATATCGCCGAAATTAAAATTGTGATGCAGATTGTATTCCGGCTCACTGCGAATGCCAAAATGATCGTATTTGTTAAGGCGAGTTCTGTCTAATGTATAGATTTCTTTTTCTACAAAACTGAAATTTTCTTTGGAAGAAGTTAGGGTGGCAAAGGCATATTCTTTCGCTTTATAATTGTATTGAAATTGTAGTAAAACCACTGAATCTTCGGTTAAAAACAAACCTTTTATTTCGTTTCGGTTTACTTCAACTTCCGTCCTTTTCAACAATTTTAAATCTTTGTTGTAGTGCTCAATATAATATCCTTTTGGGTTTGAAACCCTTGAATAGAAATTTCTAACGGTGAAAATGTCGCCATTTGTATCTTCTTTCGCAAAGAGAAGGGTGGTTTTATATTTTTCATCTTTAAAAATTTCACTTGCCGAAATTTTCAGTGAGTCTTGTTGTGCGTGTGCCATTGCACCTAAAAATAGGCAAAGCGAAATAATAATAGTTCTCATAATTTACAATATTACTTAGAAAAAAGCCCTTCGTTTTGTTGAAAGGCTCTTTGTTATTAACACTTAAATTGAATATGTAAAAAAAACACCCTTAAAATGTGAATTACAGAATATTTAATTTTAGAAATTGCTTCTTCGATTTTTTTCTTCCTATAAAAACCATTTCACTACCGTCAATTCCGGTGTGAATACCTTGACTTACAAAGAATGAAACATCTGAAGCTTTATCATCTACAATATTTTTAAAGGAATAATTGCCGTCATTGTCAATTTTTATGGCGTATAGATTTGCTTTTTTCATATTGCCTTGTTTAAACTCAATACGGTCTTTGCTAATCTTTCTTATTTTATCGGAACAATTGATAAAAAGATAGGTGTCATCGCCCAAAACAGTAGATGAAAACGATAAATATTCCATCAATCCTCCCGAAGTAGCCTGGCGTTTATTAATGTTTCTTGCCCACAACAATTCGCCAGCACCGCTTATTTTTACCGAAACGATATCGTTAAAATGATAGACGCTGCGAGTTGTCATTCCACCATTCATGCTAGAACTGGTATGCGTGGTGACATAAAATTCTTCAGCATTTAGTACGATGTCTTCTTTATCGTTGATGATAGCACTTTTAAAGCTGAGGTTTTTTAGCTCTTTATCTTTTACTTTTCCGTACTTGTCTTTTATAAATTCTTCCGAAAAAGGCATATAGCTTTGCTGGGTAATTGCTAGAGTTTCTGGGTCTAAATTAAAGCGGCAAACTCCTTTATAACGATAGTCATTTTTTTCAGAATAAAATCCTGCGCAGCTAATGCTGTTTTTGCCACGTACGGTGAAAAGGGAGCCGATAAAGTTTTCATCGGGTGAAAAGCTCACACTTTTTTCATCGGTAGCTGTAATTTTATGAAGCTCGTAATTGTAGTTTGCTTTGCCTTTCTTTTTTGTTCTTGTAGAATTATTTTCGAAAACTTTCCCCAGTAAATAAATTTCACCAGTTTCATCGTCTACGTCAATGTTTTCGTATTGAAAAAGCTTGTCTTTTATGTCTCTTTTAAATTCTCTTCCAAAAATTGGCTTGAAATTTTTATCAAAAACGTACAGTCGTTGGGTTTGCGATTCTTTGTCTTTTATATCGAAATTTACACAGAAGAAATTCTTTTTAGCCGAAAAGGTTACTTCGCCAAAAGGGTTGGAATCCATTTGGCTAAACCCATTGTTTATAAAAAAGACGCCTATTCCAATGCCGAAGTATTTTTTTACCTCGTCTTCATTTAGTGAAAAAAGTGTTCTTTTCTGAAACTCAAAACTGCTAATCGAACTTTCAAGAATGTTAAAATTAAAAGTATCGGCTTTTTTATCGTGGGCAGTTTCTAAAATAAAAACAGCCCCATTGTTAATCATGAGACCTTTAATTTGGTTGTTATCTATTTCAATTTCGGTTTCGTTTACCTGCTTTAAATTAGCGTCGTAATGGTCTATATAATAGCCTTTGGGTGCGCGTGTAAAACTGTTTACATATTGCCGAATGGTAATAAAACCGCCTTGGCCATCGCTTTCAGAGAAAAGCAAGGAGGTGTTTTTTTTATTGTCTTTAAATATTTCGCTGGTTTTAGATTTTACTGAAATATCTTGGGCATAAATAAAATGCGAGCCTATAAAAAATAGGAGAAGTAGTAATTTTTTCATCTATAGTAAAATTTGGATTTAACGGTAGCCAAAGTACGAAACCAAATGAAATTACAGACAAAAAAATATTATTTTCCTGGAAAATCTGCCTTTCTTTTTTGAAGAAACGCTTGCGTGCCTTCCTTAAAATCCTCAGTACCAAAGCAATTGCCGAATTCTTCAATCTCTACTTCAAAGCCATTTTCGCCATCTTCGTAGTTTGCATTTATAGCATTAATTGCAGAAGCGATTGCAACGGAAGAGTTTTTCATAATTTTTCCCGCAATTTTTTCTGTAAATTCAATTAGGTCATCTGGTGTGGTTACATGGTTTACCAATCCGTATTGAAGCGCTTGGTTGGCATCGATCATTCCGGCGGTCATAATCATTTCCATCGCGCGGCCTTTCCCTACCAATTGCGGCAATCGCTGCGTGCCTCCGTAGCCAGGTATTACGCCCAAAGAAACTTCCGGCAATCCCATTTTCGCACTATCGGCAGCTATTCGAAAGTGTGCTGCCATTGCTAATTCTAGTCCGCCACCCAAAGCAAAACCGTTCACTGCAGCGATAACCGGTGAAGAAAGATTTGCTACAAAATCAAACAATAATTCCTGACCTTTAGCGGCAAGATTTGCGCCTTCTTCTACCGAAAAATCAGCGAATTCACTAATATCGGCGCCAGCAACAAAGGCTTTTTCACCGCTTCCGGTAACAATAATAACTTTAGTTTCTGAAGTGTCATTGGCTTCATCAAAAGCGTTGTGTAATTCTTGGATAGTTTCGCGGTTTAAAGCGTTTAACTTTTTTGGACGGTTAATTGTTATGGTTGTAATGCCATTATTGGTTTCGGAAAGTATGTTTTTGTATTTCATATTAATTAGTTTTTTAAGATAATTTATGCCACTTATTCAAGAATTAATTGTCGGGTCGAGCGCAGTCGAGACCTACGTTGAATAAGAAATTTTCCAGACGTTCTTGAAAAATATTCGTGAAATCGTCGCAACGTCACAAAGCTACTAAAATCCTTAAATCATTGCAGGAAAGAGAACTTTAAAAGTAGTTTTTTCTTCTGTAGATTCTAGCGTAATTGTTCCGCCATAAGTTTCAACTATATTTTTAACCATCCCTAAACCAAGTCCCATCCCGCTACTTTTGGTGGTGAATTGGGGCTCAAAAATAGATTTTCGGTTTTCTTCCGGAACGCCAATACCATTGTCTGAAACAGAAATACTAACCATCGTATTCTCTAATTTTACTACAACGTCGATTCGCGGAGTTTCAGGTTTTTGCTGTTCCACCGATTGTATACTGTTTTTAACCAAATTGGTAACTACTCTAATTAGCTGGGTTCTATCAAAACGTGCTCGAATTTCATCTTCTTCGGAAAAGAAATAGATATAATCTTCATTAAAAATATCTAACGCCAACTTGCTTATTTTAACAACATTTAGCGTTTCGTCTTGTTGGGCGGGCATTTTTGCATAGGTAGAAAAAGCCGATGCAATAGAACTTAAGGTGTCTATTTGTTGAAGCAAGGTGTTCGTGTATTCGGCCATTTTGGTATCAACATCAGGATCGTTGCAATCAAATTTGCGCTGAAAACTCTGCACCGTTAATCGCATAGGTGTAAGCGGATTTTTAATTTCGTGTGCCACTTGTTTTGCCATTTCGCGCCAAGCGGTTTCACGTTCGTTGGCAGCGAGTTGCGCAGCACTATTTTCCAGCTCGTCAATCATTTGGTTGTAGCTGTTTATAAGTACAGCTATTTCCTGTGGCGTATCGCTAATATGAATTTTTTTATTACGTGTATCAAATCGTGTTCCCGAAAGTTTATCGCTTATTTCTTTTAAAGAACGGGTAATATATTTTGAAAGAAAATACGCCATTATAGTGGCAACAAGCAACATGAAAAAGTAAGCTACGCCAAGGCGGTAGAGGTATTCGGTAAGTTCTTTGGTTATAAAACCGTCGTCTTCAATATACGGTAAATTTAGTATTGCAAGTGGTTTAAAATAGCTGTCGGTAATATACGTGTAAGACGATTGATACTTTTGACCGCCTTCTTCAAACTCTTTTATATAACTTTTAGTGGGTGAATTTTGAAGCGCATCTAATGCACTTTTATTCATCTTTGGTGATACAGTGTCTTTAAAAAAGGAAGGTTTTGAAGACTTTAAAAGATTTCCGTTTAGGTCGTACAGAAAAATCTCGAGACTGTGAATATCTTTTATTTCGTAGATTTTATCTTTAAAAATTAGCGGAATTTGTGCAGTTTCAACGGGGTAGGTGGTGGTTTTTAAAACGTAGTTTATGTTTTCGCGAATTGCAGCTTCTTTTCTTAAAAGACGGTCGCGGTGATAATCCTGCGCTTCTTCTCTGTATTGAAAAACGGTAACAATAGCGATAAGTACCGAAGCTCCCAAAACCAAAAGGAAGAGAGAAAGAAAAATACGGGTGCGAAGTGATTTTCTGTAAAAGTACATTTACATTATTTTGAAGAATGAAAGATAGCAATAATCGAACCCAAATAACAAATCACAGAAAAAGGATATTATTTTTCTCGAATTCTTTTATAGATTTTATAACCCATCATTAGCATAATTGCAAAAACGAATATACCTACAGTGCCATAAATCCAATTGACGGCACTTTTTAAGATAACTAGAAATACTACAGCAAACAAAATGAGGGTAGGCACTTCGTTGAAAAGGCGCATATAATTTGACGAATATTTTACTTCGCCACGTTGCAGCTGTTTAAAAATTTGGTGACATTTAAATTGATAAAATATTAAAAGAACAACAAAGCCTAATTTCACTTGCATCCAAGCATCGGCAAGAAAAAACGTGCGCATGCCAAGCACCCAAAGCCCGAAAATAAGGGCCAAAATCATACTTGGCCAGGTAATAATATTCCATAAACGAGAAGCCATAATTTTAAGTTGCTCTCCCAAAATCTCTTTATCGGGAGAAGGTTTTTGTGAGGCTTCAATTTGATAAACAAACAAACGCACAATGTAAAAAAGCCCTGCAAACCAAGTAATTACAAATATGAGGTGTAGCGATTTTAAATAGGGGTAGTATGCTTCCATAAACAGCGCAGGTTTTTAGACTTGGCTGTAAAGATACCTATTTAAAAAAATAAATTAAGATGTCAATTTTTAATAAACTTTTTGGTGATATTACCTTGTGAAGAGTTAATAGTTATAAAATACATTCCACCTTTTAATGCTGAAACATCTATTTTATTTGAAATTAATTTTTCTGATGCAATAACAATTCTTCCATTAATATCCATAATGGAAACGGAATCGAAATTATTGGTTTCAGATTG
>NZ_JAIRBA010000044.1 GCF_022008365.1 Aequorivita vitellina | reverse complement strand
GTCGAAATAGTTCACCTTTTCCTTCTGGTTTTTCAGAAATTTAATAAGATTAAACTTCTATAAATATACGATGCTAAACTAATAGCGCAGTCGAACCCCGTTGTCTAACGCATCCCTTCGCAAGCCAAATGTCAGGGCAGCAATATGTCAGCGTAAGCAGCCCATCCTAAGCACAGCCGAAGGGCAGTCGAACCCCGTTGTCTAACCAATACCATAGCAAGCAATATGTTAGGCTAAGCAGCCCATCAAAAACATCCCCCCAACCCCCCTTCAAAAGGGGGGCTTAGTAACGTCTAGAACCAAACACCGCTAATTTCCGTTCTACTTATTTAAAAAACAAAAGTTTATAAATAGTCACTCAAACCCCCACTGTCTAACCCATCCCACCGCCATTCCCATTGTCAGGACAGCAATATGTCAGGGTGAGCAGCCTGTCCTGAGCGGAGCCGAAGGGCAGTCGAACCCCGTTGTCTAAAGAATACCCCCGCAAGCCCTATTGTCAGGGTGAACAGCCTGTCCTGAGCGGAGCCGAAGGGCAGTCGAACCCCGTCGTCTAAAGAATACCCCCGCAAGCCCTATTGTCAGGGTGAGCAGCCTGTCCTGAGCGCAGCCGAAGGGCAGTCGAACCCCGTCGTCTAACGCAAATCAACGCAAGCAATATGTCAAGGTAAGCAACCCATCCTAAACGAAGCCGAAGCGCATCCGATAGCTATCGGATCGAACCCCTCGTGATTAACGTCTGCCATCGCCATCCCAATGTCAGGGTGAGCAGCCTGTCCTGAGCGGAGCCGAAGGGCAGTCGAACCCCACGGTCTAACCCATCCCACCGCCATTCCCATTGTCAGGGCAGCAATATGTCAGGGTGAGCAGCCTGTCCTGAGCGCAGCCGAAGGGCATCCGATAGCTATCGAATCGAACCCCATTATCTAACGTCTGCCATCGCCATCCCATTGTCAGGGTGAGCTAGCCTGTCCTGAACGAAGCCGAAGGGCAGTCGAACCCCCGTTGTCTAACGCAAAATCAACGCAAGCAATAAAATCACAACCACCAACACCCCATCACTTCCCGATGCAAAAATTCGCAAAAATATTCCCCAACAATTCGTCATTAGAAATCTCCCCGGTTATTTCCCCAAAATAGTACAACGCCTGCCGGATATCGATAGCCAAAAGATCGCCGCTCAAGCCGCTATCAATCCCTGCTTGTACTTTGTTTATTTCTTCCAAGGCTTTTAGCATCGCATCGTAATGACGGCTATTGGTAACGATAGTTTCATTATTGCGAAGCGCACCGGTGTTGACAAAATCCAACAATTTATTTTCAAGCTCCGCAATCCCGCGATTGGTTTTGGCAGCTAATAACAAATGCGAAGCCCCTTTAACCTGATAAAGCGTCTCGTTTAATTTCTCAATTTCTCCGACTGAGAGCTTGTCAACTTTATTTGCGACTATTACAAGGTTTTTAAGCGGATATTTATTTTTAATAGTTTCTATTTCAACCTGAAATTTAGAACTCGACTCTTGAAACTTTTGAGCATCAAAAAGGTAAATTACCACTTGGGCAGCTTCAATCTTTTCAAAGGTTTTCTTTATTCCCAAGCCTTCAATAACATCAACTGTATCGCGTATTCCGGCGGTGTCTATAAATCGAAACCCAATCCCGCCAATATTTATTTCATCTTCAATCGTATCGCGGGTGGTTCCGGCTATGTCACTTACAATAGCGCGTTCTTCGTTTAGCAATGCGTTTAGCAAAGTAGATTTCCCCACATTGGGTTCGCCCACAATGGCAACGGGTATGCCGTTTTTCAATACATTTCCTGTAGCAAACGAATCAATCAACCGTTTAAGCACTTGGGTTATTTTTGAAATCAGTTTTTGAAAATCGTCGCGATTGGCAAATTCTACATCCTCTTCGGCAAAATCCAGCTCTAGTTCAATTAATGAAGCAAAGTTTAAAAGCTCTTCCCTTAGATGTCTAATTTCTGAAGAAAACCCACCCCGCATCTGCTGAATTGCCAACTGATGACTCGCAGCACTATCGCTGGCAATGAGGTCTGCCACGGCTTCCGCCTGACTCAAATCCATTTTCCCGTGAAGAAAAGCCCGAAGTGTAAACTCACCTGCCTGTGCCATTCGGCAGCCATTGCGAAGGCAGAGTTGAATAATCTCTTGTTGGATATAATTACTACCGTGACAAGATATTTCCACCACATCCTCCCCCGTATAGCTATTGGGGTTTTTAAAGATGGTGGCGAGTACTTCGTCAATAATGCGACTCCCTTCTGTTATATGCCCCAAATGCACGGTATGTGTTTTTTGTTGTGAAATATCCTTCCCCGCAACGGAAGTAAATATGGAAGCAGCAATTGCAATAGCCTCAGGCCCCGAAAGCCTGATAACCGCAATTGCCCCAGCCCCCGCTGGCGTAGCCATAGCTACTATTGTATCTGTATGTGTCATCGCAGCAAAAGTACTAAAAATGTTACTCCCAGTACCCCTCCATTTCCCTTAACCCCAATCTGTTTTTTGCAATTGCAATTACCCAAGTCCAGCCGCCCAACAGTCTATAATCCAGCAGCGCAGCAGTCTATAATCTAACAGCGAAGCGGTCTCAAGTCTAGCAGCGCAGCGGTCTATAATCTAACAGCAAAGCGATCTCAAGTCTAACAGCAAAGCGGTCTCAAGTCTAGCAGCGCAGCGGTCTATAATCTAACAGCGCAGCGGTCTATATTCCAGCAGCGCAGCGGTCTATATTCCAGCAACGCAGCGGTCTAACCCCCATCTTCCGTTAAAGATTCTGACTCTCCTTCAATCCCTCTATTATTCGTACAAACTCCTTTTTACATTCCTCTCCCTTTGCTAAAATGGTTTGATCTGTGGCGTCTGCAACCAGGATCTCATTACAGTTTTCCATATACTTACTTAGCCTATCTGCCTTTATATAATAGAGCGTCATGGTAGATTTATGAATCAGGTCTGCCATACTTTTGGTGTCTTTTTTCTCTAGCGCAGTTTCAAAATCTTTCTGATAACCAATTAAAGCATCCAAAGTGCTTACAACAAACTTTCTAATATACTCCGGATTGTTGTTTGCCATTTTCGAATACCGCTCCAAATTAAAACTCTCTGCTATTGATGGGTTTACTGTCGGACTTATTTTTTTCTTGTACTTTTTTGAAGAGGCGGCGGCTTTTGACAGACGTTTTAAGGTGCGTTTCTTTTTCTTCTTCTTGGCGGTATTATACATTTTCAACAAGTCAAAAAGTTGTGACGGTTGAAAGGGTTTTGGCAAATGGTCATCAATCTCTGCTTCGGTTAACGCAGCTTGTACCTCTCCTTTTGTGGTAGCCGAAAAAGCAATAATAATAGGCTGTTTGGGTAATTTAAGCGCTCTTATTTTCGCTGCGGTTTCATAACCGTTCATCTTGGGCATCTGTAAATCCAGCAAAACAATATCCACCGATTCCCGATTTATAATACCCAAAGCTTCACTACCACTTTTTGCGGTTAAATGCGGTATTTCCCACTGATCTAAATATTGGGCCGTAATAAAGATGTTTACATTATTGTCATCTACTACCAACACTTTGTAGTTATCAAAGTTTACGGCCGCTTCAACATCCTTCTTCTTTTTCGCTTTTTTAGATTTTTTCCTATCTATTTTATAGTGAAGCGCAAAGCTAAAGGTAGAGCCCTCATTAACCGTACTACGAACGCTTAGTTTACTCCCTTGCAGTTCAAGTAGTTTCTTGCTTATGGTAAGTCCAAGTCCCGTGCCTCCGTATTCCACGCCTACGTCATAACTAGCTTGTGAAAACTCCTGAAACACAGTATCGAGTTTTTCTTCGGGAATGCCAATCCCTGTATCCGATACTTCAAAATTGAGATGTACTTCCTTTTTAGTTTTCTTAATTGTGTTAATAGCTACTGTAATAGCACCTTGTTTTGTGAATTTTATGGCATTTCCAACAAGATTCGTTAAAACCTGATTCAGCTTTACAGGGTCGCCAATAATATTTTGGGGCACGTCTTTTCCTAATTCCAATCGTAGCGTAACCCCTTTCTCTTCAGCTTTTACCGAATATATTTGTTTTAAAATGGTTATTAAATCCAATAAGTTAAACGAAACATATTCTAATTCAAGCTTTCTGGCCTCAATTTTACTTAGGTCTAAAAGGTTGTTTACAAGGCTCAGCAAATGTTCCGATGAGCTTAGCAGCAACCGCGCATACTCCTTTTGGTTTTCATTTAAAGGTGTATTGTGAAGTAGATTCCCAATTCCTAAAATAGCATTTAAAGGCGTGCGTATTTCGTGACTAATAGTAGCGAGAAATTCGGCTTTCGCTTTGCTGTCGGCTTCGGCCTTTCGTTTGGCTTCTAGCAGTTCACTCTCATATCGGTATCTATCCGAAACATCTAGTATAGTAGCTTGGTATGTTGCTTCAAAATTTCCCTGCGCCGGAATTTCCCTCACATTTATAAGCGCGTGAAAAATGCTTTTGTCTTTTCTTAAAATGTCGAAATATACTTCTTGAATAAATCCCTGCATTTTTATAAGGGGAAAGAAATGCGTTTCAAAGTAAATTTGCCCGCCTATTTTAAATAAACTAGGAAGGGTGCGTTCATTTAAAATTTCAGATTTCTTATACCCCAACCAGTTGGCCAAGGTGTTGTTGATGGCAATTATCAATCCATCATTCTGAAATATTATCGACCCACAGGGTGCATTTTCATACAAGTCTAATGCAGCCTTTAAACGCAATGATTCCGATTGTTTAGAAATATCGTTTTTATTTCCCACTAATTGCTAGTTTCAAGATAGTCTTTAATTGCCGTCGCAGTTTCTTCTGGAGCACTTAAATTGGGGCAATGTCCTGTTGCTTTTAATACTTTAAGCGTTCCGTTTTTCACTGAATTTGCTACGTATTCGCCAACTTCTATAGGTGCGATTACATCTTGCGAACACTGTAAAATAAGGCAGGGGGTGGTTACTTTTTCTAAGTCTTCTCTATTGTCTGAAAGAAAGGTTACCCGAGCGAAGTTTTTAGCAATCTCAGGATCGGTATTGCAGAAGCTATTGCTCAGTTCTTTTCCTAATTGCGGCCTATCTGCATTCCCCATAATTACAGGTGCCATACTTTGCGACCAACCTAAATAGTTGCTGTCTAAAGCCTCTAGGAGCTCGTCAATAGACGAACTGTCAAACCCACCTACATAGTCGTCTTTGTTGATATAACACGGCGACGGACCTATTAAAATCATTTTGGAAAATAGGGCAGGGGCTTTTTGTGAAGCCAATAAACCTATCATGGCACTAACGGAATGCCCCACAAAAATTACATCTTGAAGCTTTAAATGCTCGCAGATGCTAATTATATCGTTGGCATAGCTGTGTAGAGAACTGTACTTTTCCTTTGAATACGCTACCAGATCAGAGTTGCCGGCACCGATATAATCAAAAAGGATAATTTTATAATCCTCCTCAAAATACGGATACATAAAACGCCACATATTCTGGTCGCAACCGTACCCGTGTGCAAACAACATGGGCTGCGTACCCTTACCTAAAATATTGATATTAAACGCCTGAGCTACGTCGGTGAATTGATTCCTGTTCATTTAGTTAGGTTTTTGGTCGCTTAAAAATAGGTAAAAAAGCAATAGGTATAAAAATTACGTCACCCTACATTAAAAAAATCAGTCACTGTCTTTACTACGCTGCTTGTACAATGCACAATAGCTAACAATTACGCAAAAATCTATTTCGTAATAGTTAGCTATTGCAATAATTTTTAAGATTTTTTTTTAACCGATAACCGATAACCGATAACCGCCAACCGCCAACCGACAACCGCCAACCCACAACCGACAACCCACAACCGACAACCCACAACCGCCAACCGCCAACCCACACCCTAATTATTCAACATCACCGGCATCACAAGCATCGTAACTGTTTCCCCTTCATCTAATCCGTCAACGGGCGTTAGTATCCCTGCGCGGTTTGGCAAGCTCATTTCCAACGAAACTTCGTCGCTGGTAAGGTTGTTAAGCATTTCGGTAAGGAAACGACTGTTAAAACCAATTTGCATATCGTCGCCTTGGTAGTCGCAGGTTAAACGCTCCTCAGCCTTGTTGCTGTAGTCCACGTCTTCAGCCGAAATATTCAACTCGGCTCCAGCAATCTTTAAACGGATTTGGTGAGTGGTTTTACTTGAGAAAATAGACACACGACGTACTGAATTCAAAAACTGGTTTCTGTCAATAACCAATTTATTCGGATTTTCCTTCGGAATAACCGCTTCGTAGTTGGGGTATTTCCCGTCAATTAAACGGCAAACCATCTCGGTGTTTTCAAAAGTGAATTTGGCATTACTCTCGTTGTATTCAATCGTAACATCTTCTTCGCTACCAGCAAGTATGCTTTTTAGAAGTGTTAGTGGCTTTTTCGGCATAATGAATTCCGCAGTTTGCGAAGCACTCATATCGTCGCGGGTGTATTTCACCAATTTGTGCGCATCGGTTGCTACAAACACCAAATTGTCTGTTGAAAACTGAAAGAAAACGCCGCTCATTACAGGTCTTAAATCATCGTTTCCAGAGGCAAATATGGTTTTGCTAATTGCCGTTGCAAGCACATCGCCCTGCACTATTGTAGCCGAAGGATCTTTCAATTCCACAGCATTCGGAAACTCGTCGCCAGCAGCGTATGCCAAAGCGTATTTTCCGTGGTTACTGCTTATTTCAATGGTGTTGTTGTCTTCAACAGTGAAGGTTAAAGGTTGCTCCGGAAAGGTTTTTAAGGTCTCTAGCAAAAGTCTTGCGGGAATACAAACCATTCCTTTTTCGGCGCTTTCTACTTCTAATTTTGAAGAAATAGTAGTTTCCAAATCGGAAGCCGAAACAGTAAGCGATTTCCCGTCTAAATTAAACAAGAAATTATCTAAAATAGGCAAGGTATTGTTGCTGTTGATAATACCACCTAAAACTTGTAGTTGTTTTAATAAATAGGAACTCGATACGATAAATTTCATTACATGTGTTTTTTATGAAATATTTCTAAATTTACGTCTTTCACATATTTCCTTCATTTTTTCTAAAGAAAGGTTGCTGAGCGAAGCCGCACCACAAATATATTTCAATTGAAGTGTTTGTTAAAACAAACTTATCAACATTTAACGCGTGTATTTTCGTTTGCGATACACAGTGAAAACGAATCCGAAAATAGCCAGTAACCCCAACGGTAGCAATATATTAAGCATTTGCCACTTGCCGCGTTGCTCCACAGTTTTTTGCCGATCTAGAAATGGCACCGCAATTTGTCGCGTTCTAATGTTTATAAGTCCACTGTCGTCAAGCAGATAATTCACCGTATTAAGCAGAAATTCCTTGTTTCCGTAGAATTGGTTGGTCATTTTATCGAAGCCAAGTTCAAGCGGCCTGTTGCCTTGCATCTGATTTTTTATAACGTCGCCATCGCTAATTACCACCATTTTTGAAGCCTTGCCGTCGTCTCTGTTTTTGATGCTTTCCAACTTAATTGGCTTCACCCTGTTTTTATAAACTGAAGTAAATTTCCCTTCCAGCAAAACTGCCAGCGGCACTTCACCAGCGTTAAATTCATCTGGATTTGGCCCTTCGTTTACCACTTGTAGGTTCTTCGGAATTTCTACATCAAAATCAATAGGGAAGGGGAGTCCCACTATTTTTGATATGGGTGAAGTAGCAAGCAATACCGTTTTCTTTATCTCGTTTGGAAGCGTGTCGATGGCACTGGCATAATCAAACTTTACGGCTTCAATATTGGTAACGATTGGGTGGTTGTTGGCACTGCTGCTCAACGGACTAAAAAACCAGGGGTAGCGGTTGTACTGGGCTTCGCGCTCGTCGCCACTTGCCAAAACTATGGGTGCCGAATACACATCTTTCACCAAATTGGGATTAATGCGAATGCCGTACTTAAAAAAGAAATCCCCAAGGTTTAAATCCTTGCCAAATGCGAAGGTGTTCCCACTCGTAGTATCGGTCTGCATTTGTGTTGCATCCAGCAGCCAAAGCGCGTTTCCGCCATTCATTATATATTGGTCCAATACGTATTTTTCGGCATCGCTAAAGGCTTCCGTGGGTTGGGCAGCAACAATTAAATCGAAATCGTTTAACGCCTTCAAAGTTTTTTCAGGATTGGTGGCCACCGAATCCAAGGTGAAAGGCGCAATAAAATAATAATCCCGCAGTGTGGAAAAGAAATCGGCTATATATCTATCGTCGTATTCTCCATTTCCTTTTAATACCGCTACTCGTTCCGACTTTTGGGTTGCTAGCTTCTTAAAACCATCGGCAAAAGCGTATTGTAAATTTTGAAGTGAACTGTTTACCCGTTCTTCCGAAGTGGCACCCAGCTGATTTTTCAGTAAACCAATCTTCACAGATTTCCCGTCGTGATGCGCTAATGCCCACGGATAAACCAGTTCGGTACTTTGTTTCCCCTTTTCAGTAACCGAAACCTGCGCGGGCGTCAATCCAAATTTCTCAAATTGCGCTTGAAAAGCTTCGTTTCCTTCCTCTGTCGGATTAATAAAATCGAACTTTATATTCGAATTATATGCCGAAAATTCTTCCAATAGTTGCTTTGTTTCACTTTGAAGTCTTCTAAATTCTGGTGGGAATTCGCCTTTCAAAAATACATCAACTATTATTGGTGAATTTACAGTAGCAACAATTTCCTTTGCTTCTTCCGAAAGTGTAAACCGCTTATCCTGCGTAAGATCGAAGCGTTTGTAGAAATAGCTTCCAACAACCATTAGCAAACACAACCCTATTACAAATTGTAAATAAGTAATATTCCGTTTCTTGGTTAAGGCAGGCGATTTCTTTTCTAATTTAAAAACGGTCAATGCGAGGAAGAAACTGGAAACAATTAAAAAGTAAAGCAAATCGCGAGTGTCCAAAACCCCGCGGGCAACGCTGTCAAAATGGGCTTTCATTCCCAATTGCGAAATATCAAATGACGAAGAAGCAAAGCCTTCAAACCCGTAATAAAGCGCGAAACACAGAAAAACTGCAATTATAAAAGCCACAATCTGGTTTTGTGAAAGCGTTGAAGAAAATATGCCGATAGCAGTATAAGCCAGCACCAAAAACAACAACCCAATATACGATCCCATTGTGCTGCCAACGTCCCAATTACCTGCCGGCTGAGCTAATTCCGCAATTGTAAAGACGTATAAAATTGTGGGAATAAGCGCAATGACGATTAAAATTACGGCCCCAAAATACTTCCCAAAAACTATTTGCTTCAACGAAACGGGTTTGGTGAGTAGAAGCTCCAATGTGCCCATCTTCATCTCGTCGCTAAACGCGCGCATACAAACCGCTGGGATTAAAAACAGCAATACCCACGGCGCGAGTTCAAAATAGGGGGAGAGGTCTGCAAACCCAGAATCCAGGATGTTGAAGTTGCCGCCAAAAACCCAAAGAAACAAACCGTTTATCACCAAAAACATCCCAATCACCAGATACCCAATGGTACTGGAAAAGAAGGAGTTTATTTCTCGTTTTATTATTGTAAACATTTATATCTCGCAAAGGCGCCAAAACGCCAAGTTTTTTTACTAATCAATATTTTTTAACCCCCAACCCCCAACCCACAACCGAAAACCGATAACCGACAACCGCCAACCCACAACCCACAACTACAAACTCACAACCGTATCCACACTCCAAGCCTCTGCTCTTTTCCGGAACATCGGTTTTGTAACGCTCCAAACTTCTTTAAACAGGTCGCTATTTCTATACTTTTCCAGATCGGCTTCCTCCTTCCAACGGCTATAGGTGAAAAAGATTGTTTCGTCATTTTTATCCCTGTAAAGTTCCAAAAACAAACACCCCGGAAAACCGCGAATCTTCTCTTTCACAACTTCATAATTAGTTAGAAAAGGATTGACATTCCCTTCCTCAAACTCCATTTTTACAATTCTAGTAAACATAATTCTTTATAAATAAACCAAACACCAACCTATTCTAGAACAAGTCACTACAACCTACCACCTACACCCCCAAACCTCATATCTCTGTAGTAAAACT
The DNA here is from genome assembly GCF_022008365.1 of Aequorivita vitellina. Lineage (GTDB taxonomy): Bacteria > Bacteroidota > Bacteroidia > Flavobacteriales > Flavobacteriaceae > Aequorivita > Aequorivita vitellina. The sequence goes on along the minus strand of NZ_JAIRBA010000044.1, from coordinate 9,836 downwards.
CACCGTAACCGTATCTCTAAACTCCAGCCCAAAAAGACTAGCAGCCCCGCCCACCGAAGTAGGATTGCTCTTGTAAATAGCCAACTCCAAAAATTGCGACGAATTCCAAAGTGCCAGTCTCTTCCCGTCTTCCTCTCGCTTCTCAACAGTCTGGTTAAAGTTTATGGCGTCGCTGTAATGGGTGTATATTTTCTCAAATTTCGCAGTTCGGGCGTTAATTATAAAATCCCTGCCGCGACCCACTTCATCAAAGAGCTTTTTCGGAATATTGCTCACCACATTTCCGTAGTTATCAATATATATAACATTGCCAATTATAACGCTTCCTTGGTTGCTAATTACCGGTCGCAGCCCCGTGAGTTCCTTTATTTGAGTAATGTTTTTTCCTATAACATCCAGTGTGCCACCTCGGGCAATGTGCCCCGCAACCTTCACAAAGACATCTAAAACAGGAAAATTACTGGTAATGCGGTCGTGGATGTTTATTTCCACAATTTTCTCAGGACGAATTTCCGAAGTGAGCATCGAGATTATACCGTTATCGGCACACACAAAATAATGACCATCCATAAAAACTGCAATGTGCTTATTCTCAGGATTTAATTCCGAATCAACCCCTATTATGTGTATGCTTCCCAATGGAAAACTTTTATAGGCATTCTGAATTATATAGGCGGCCTCGTGCAAATGAAATGGTGAAACATAATGCGAGATATCAACAATTTTCGCATCTTCCATTTCAGAGTAAATAGCTCCCTTTACTGCACCCACAAAGTGATCCTTCTCTCCAAAGTCAGTAGTAAGTGTAATTATAGCCATAAATGGATTGTTGATATTTTCTTAAAAGATTTCCCACAAAAATAGGTTACTTTTGTTAGTAGCAAAACTATTTTTGGCGGAATAAATAAATTTTAAATTTCGATAAATATTTTAGAGTTTATGCAATATTTCAGCCTATAACTTTTAAACTAGAAATTTGATCTAACATCTAACGTCTAATATCTAACGTCTAACATCTAACATCTAACGTCTAACATCTAACGTCTAACGTCTAACATCTAACATCTAATATCTAACGTCTAACATCTAACATCTAACAACACACGCCTTTTGAACGAACTTATAATCGAACTTACCGAGATTAGCCCGAGAGATTTCTTCGGACTAGAAAATGCTAACATCGACTTGCTTAAAAAGTATTTTCCTAAACTGAAAATCGTAGCTCGTGGCAATAAAATTAAGGCCTATGGCGATGAAGAAGTCTTAGAAGAATTCGATAAACGTATTACCATGCTCCTAGAGCAGGTAGCTAAATACAACAAACTAGACGAAAACGTTATTGAACGCGTTCTCTTAAGTCGCACCAAAGACGACTATGAAACCCCAGCAGGCAGTGGCGAAGTAATTGTACACGGCCTAAGCGGAAAACCTATTAAGGCACAAACCGCCAACCAACGCAAATTGGTAGCTTTAATGACCAAAAACGATATGGTTTTTGCCGTTGGCCCCGCAGGTACAGGAAAAACATATACAGGGGTCGCTCTTGCAGTTAGAGCCCTAAAAGACAAAGCGGTAAAGCGTATTATCTTAACCAGACCTGCAGTAGAGGCCGGTGAAAATCTAGGCTTTCTTCCAGGCGATTTAAAAGAAAAACTAGACCCCTATATGCAGCCGTTATACGATGCCCTTCGCGATATGATTCCCGCCGAAAAACTGGCTTCGCATATTGAAAATGGTATTATCCAAATTGCGCCTTTGGCATTTATGCGCGGACGTACATTAGACAATGCCTTTGTAATTTTAGACGAAGCCCAAAACACAACCCACGCCCAAATGAAAATGTTTTTAACCCGAATGGGGAAAAACGCAAAGTTTATGATTACTGGCGACCCCGGACAAATAGATTTACCGCGCCGTATTACTTCAGGATTAAAGGAAGCATTGCTGGTGCTTAAAGATGTAAAAGGTGTTGGAATGATTCATTTAGACGACAAAGACGTAATCCGTCACCGCCTTGTAAAAGAAGTAATTGCCGCCTATAAAAAAATTGAAAACGTTGAGTAACACACAACTCCACAATTCCACAATTAACCATAGTACATTCCCAATGAGTAATACAATAATTGCAACAAACTTCAACTTCCCCGGACAAAAAAGCGTTTACCACGGCAAGGTGCGCGAGGTATATACTTTAGAAAACAACAAGCTTTTAATGGTTGCCACCGATAGACTAAGCGCTTTCGATGTAGTAATGCCGAAGGGAATTCCGTATAAAGGGCAAATCCTAAACCAGATTGCCACTGAAATGATGCGCGATACCGAAGATTTAGTGCCCAATTGGTTAACTGCAACCCCCGATCCTAATGTAGCCATTGGTGAAGCCTGCGATCCGTTTAAAGTTGAAATGGTTATCCGCGGTTATATGAGTGGACACGCCGCCCGCGAATACAAAGCAGGCAAACGAATGCTCTGTGGAATACCAATGCCCGAAGGAATGAAGGAAAACGATAAGTTTCCGCAGCCTATAATTACACCCGCCACTAAAGCCGAAATGGGCGATCACGATGAAGATATTTCAAGAGAAGATATTTTAAAACGCGGCATCGTTTCAGAAGAAGACTACCTTCAACTGGAAGATTACACCCGAAAACTTTTTAAACGCGGAAGCGAGATTGCAGCAGAAAGAGGGTTAATACTAGTTGATACGAAATATGAATTCGGAAAAACCAAGGATGGGAAAGTGGTGCTTATTGATGAAATTCACACCCCAGACTCCTCCCGTTATTTTTACGCCGAAGGTTATGAAGCCCGCCAAAAAAACAACGAACCGCAAAAGCAACTTTCAAAAGAATTTGTTCGCCAGTGGTTAATACAAAACGGATTTCAAGGCTTGGAAGGTCAACAAGTGCCAACCATGAGCGATGCGTATATTGCATCTGTTTCCGAACGATATATTGAGCTTTACGAAAAAATCACGGGCAAGGAGTTTGTAAAAGCAGATGTCTCCAATATTCACAACCGCATTGAAAAAAATGTATTGAATTATTTATCGCAAGTCTAAGGTTTTTGATTGCTCTGTGAAATTAAAGCTATACACATAGCCTAAACTGAGTTCAGAGAAATCTGCCTGCCCTAAATTCGAATTAATATGCGCCGCAATATAGATGTTGTTTTTAGGCCTGGTTTTCGTTCCCAACAGGTAATATTTTAAGCCCAATCTGCCCGAGAAGAGCTCCTTAAATTTATAAAACCCATCAAAGTTTCCAAGTACCCATCCTTCGGGTATTTCTCGTGGTGTATTTTCCCACCCTTTGTTTATTCGCCACTCCATTTTGTAGGCGGGTTTGTGTAAATTCAACCCTATTTGCAGATTGACGCTTACGTGGTTCATCAATACTTCAGCACTTACATTCACTCCTAAATTTGTAGCGTAATACACCGGCAAGCTGTGAAAATAATCGAACTCCCTACCTTTGCGCACTAACCATTCGTCTCCTTGAATATAATCGTAATAATGTTCGTAAAACCGAAAGTAAAATCCAAGTCCCACTTTTAGTGTATTGTTATAAACCCGTCCGTATTCGCCCGCAAAGGTGTACACATACTTTTTTTCGTTAAAAGCCAAAGCAAAGGAGTTTTGACCAAATCCCGCGCGAAAGTCGAAGTATTTATAAACACTATTCTTTAATGTATAAACGTCACTTTCACCTAATTCAGCCACCTCTTTGGATGGGTTTTTAATATCTGTAGCAATGCTGAATAAATACGAATTATACCCTTTGTTGTGTAAGCGCATATGCCCATTAGAATGGTGTGTGTAGCCAAAGCCCAAGTGCAAGTCAATGTATTCAGTAGTGAATAATCTATAAAACAGAAACAGTCGGCAAGCCCAAGTAATATCGGTGGTTACCGCTTGGTTTCTCGGATTGTTTTCGGCATTGTACTTTTCAGTAATAAAAGAGGTTCCCATTCCCGTAAGCACTTGCAACTTTTCACTTCTAAAAGCGGGGAACCTAATAAATGGCATAAACGAAAAAGCAAGGCCCAAGCTATCTCTATTTCCAAAATCTGTGACTCCAAAGGAATATCCCGTTACCGGACCCTTTAATCGCTGTGACCATTCCTGCGTATTTTTAGACTGATCCCTACCAATATTAAAGATAATTTGCTTTTGGGTTTTTGTACTAGGAAAGTTAAAATTGGCTTCCTGTGTTTGCCCAAAAAGTATTTCAGTATTAAAAAACAACGACTTGTCCAGCCAATTGGAATCTGTTTGCCCAATAACAGAAAACGCAGATAAAAAGAAGAAAGTGAAGAACTGTATTTTTAACCAATAGCATAAATATTTTTTAGTACCACTGAGCAAACCACCTGAAAGTTGTGTACGCTTACTACTGTAGCTAAATAATAGAGGTTTTATCACTGCTTTTTTCTGTGTTTAAAACTGTGAACATACCCAAAACTCAACTCGGTAAAATCTGCCTGCCCCAAATTGGCGTTGAGATGTGCGCCAATATAAAAATTGTTTTTCGGCGCCCTTTCCATTCCTATCAAGTAATACTTTAGCCCCAATCGGGAAGAGATTCTATTCTTCTTTTTAAAGCTGCCGTCATATTCCCCCAAAACCCAACTCAAAGGAATTTCACGCGGCGGATTGTCCCATCCTTGATTGATGCGCCAATCAATTTTATAGGCTGGTTTGTGCAAGTTGTAACCCAATTGTAAGTCAATTCCAAAGTGGTTTAAGAATATTTCCCCGTGAATGGTAACACCCAAATTTGAAGCGTAATACCAGGGATTGCTTCTAAAATAATCAAACTCCCGCCCGGGCTGCACCAAAGATTCATTTCCTTCTATATAGTCGTAATAATGCTGATAAAAACGGTAGTAAAACCCAATTGCTATTTTATAAGTATTGTTGTAAACGCGACCGTATTCCCCGGCTAGGGTGTACACGTTCTTTTTATCGTTAAACGCTAATGCGAAAACATTTTGTCCCAAGCCACCGCGTAAACTAAAGTAGTTATAAACCGTTTTATTATATGTTGGCAGCGCTTTGGCAGTAGTGTTTTCAGGAATATGCAACGGGTTTTTTACAGCTGCCGACAGACTGACCAAAAACGAATTATAACCCTGATTTAACAATCGCATATGCCCGTTTGAATGATGCGAATAGCCCAGGCCAATCCGCCAATCTATGTTTTTTGTAGTGAGAAATTGATAATATAAATACAATCTAAAAGCCCACGTTAAATCTGTAGTTACGGCTTGATTCTGCGGATTTGTTTCGGCGTCGTACTGCTTGTTGAAATAGGAAGCTCCTATTCCCGTCCACACTTTCCAACGCTCCTTTCCAAATGCCTGAAACTCAAGATAGGGCATAGCCGAAATTGCAATTCCTAAACTGTCCAGATTGCCAAAATCGGTTATCCCAATGCTCAATCCAGTAATCGGACGCTTTAATTCTTGAGCCCATTGTTGCGGATTGTTTGTATGATCGCGCCCAAAGTTTAAAATAAATTGCTTTTGTAATTTTGTATTTGGGAAACCGTCGTTGGACTCCATAGTGAGCCCTACCAGTAGCTCGGGATTAAACAAAAAGGCATTCTTTTTCCAGTCAGTCGTCGTTTGTGCGAAGCTGAAAATAGTTGTAAATAATGTTAAAATGGTTAGTTGTAGTTTCATTTGGCGCTACAAGAAACAATTTCCCAGCTAATTTTAAAAATTTTAATCCTACATTCGTTAAAACTTTAAAGTTAATCCTTGAAAAATATAGACGATTTTATTGCCAATATGGCCTCCGCAGCTTGGGGACTCCCACTATTAATTATTTTAATTGGCGGAGGATTATACCTCTTAATTCGAATAAAATTTCTGCCATTTCGCTATTTGGGTCACGCTATTGCTGTGCTACGCGGAAAATACGACAACGAAAGCGATATAGGCGAAATTTCACACTTTCAAGCTTTAACTACCGCGCTTTCGGCAACAGTTGGTATGGGAAATATTGCTGGCGTTGCAGTAGCTATTGCAATTGGTGGTCCCGGTGCGGTATTTTGGATGTGGGTAAGTGCCGTAATTGGTATGTCCACGAAGTTTTTTACCGCTACCCTCGCTATTCTCTATAGAGGGAAAGATAGCGAAGGTGAAATTCAAGGCGGCCCTATGTATTTTATTACCGAAGGCTTGGGTAAAAAGTGGATGCCCTTAGCTATTTTATTCAGTGTTGCTGGCTTGATAGGCGCTTTGCCGGTGTTTAATGTAAACCAACTTACACAGGCAATTAACGATATTCTTTTAAAACCCGCAGGTCTCTACGAAGGTTTTAAAACCGATTTGATAATAGGGCTGTCACTGGCAACCATTACTGCCCTGGTTATTTTAGGTGGCCTTGGGCGCATAAGTAAAACTGCTTCAAAACTAGTGCCTGCAATGGTTTTGCTTTACTTTACATCGGTTATTATTATCCTCATTATTCATATTGATGTAGTACCAGAATATTTTAAATTAATTTTTACAGACGCTTTTTCGGCAAACTTCTTTAAAGGTGATGCGTTTTTAGGCGGCGTTATTGGCGGCATTATACTTTTAGGAATTCGTCGTGGCGCATTTTCAAACGAAGCGGGGATAGGTACTGCCCCCATGGCCCACGGAGCTGCTAAAACCAACGAGCCTATTCGCGAAGGCCTAGTAGCCATGCTCGGGCCAGCCATCGATACGCTTATTATCTGCACCTTAACGGCTTTGGCAATTTTGGTGACAGGTGTATGGCAAAGTAGCGATGCAAATGGAGTGAGCCTTACCGCTTCGGCATTTGAAGAAAGCATGCCCACCATCGGAAAATACGGACTACTGGCGTGTATCGCTATTTTTAGTATTTCTTCGCTGTTTTCATATTCGTACTACGGCACAAAATGTATGTCTTTTCTCTTCGGAGCAAAAAACAAACACATTTATAATTATTTCTACATTCTAAGCATTTTAATAGGAGCCACCACATCATTGAGTATGATGATTAATCTAATCGATACTTTCTTCGCCTTAATGGCAATTCCAACGATGACGGCTACAATAATTCTTGCGCCAAGAGTAATTAAAGAAGCAAAGATTTATTTCGAAAAATTAAAGCAACGGAAAATAGCTGAAAAGAAAGATTTCTAATTAATAAGAAACCGATTTTGCATATATCGCAGTTATGACTTGCTTTCTTCAATAATATTTAAAAGAAAGAGGCTGCCTAAAAAGTAATAATTAATCGGTTGTCCGGTCGAGCGCAGTCGAGACCTGATTATAAGTCATAAACATAGAGTTCTCGACTGCGCTCGAACAGACATTCAAAATTAGTGTTTAGACAGCCTCTTTGAATATTTAACTAAAAAGATTTTAATCGAATAATTTATTCAAAATAACTGAAGGTTTCACCATCCTTAATATTGAGTAAGGTTTCGTAAATAAGTTTAATTACGTTTTCCACATCATCTCGATGCACCATTTCAACAGTAGTGTGCATATAACGAAGCGGTAGCGAAATTAATGCACTTGCAACCCCGCCATTGCTGTAGGCAAATGCATCGGTATCTGTTCCCGTGGCTCTTGAAAGTGCAGCTCGCTGAAAGGGTATCAGTTTCTTTTCGGCAGTATCAACAATCAAATCGCGAAGTTTTTGTTGCACCGCAGGCGCGTAAGCTATTACCGGGCCACAGCCTATTTCGGCCAATCCCTGAGCTTTTTTTTCAATCATTGGAGTAGTGGTGTCATGGGTAACATCGGTAACAATCGCCACATTTGGTTTTATGCGTTCGGCAATCATTTGAGCTCCCCGCAATCCAATTTCCTCTTGTACCGAATTTGTAATATAAAGCCCAAACGGAAGCGTCACCTTATTTTCGTGAAGCAGTCTCGCCACTTCGGCAATCATAAATCCACCCATTCTATTGTCTAATGCGCGGCACACAAACTTGTCTTCGTTTAAAATATGAAATTGATCGGGATACGTTATTACACACCCCACGTGAATGTCCATTTTCTCAACCTCTTCTTTGTCTTTGGCACCTACATCAATAAAAATGTTGTCTGGTTTGGGGCATTCTTCTTTTTGTTTATCGCGTGTGTGAATGGCAGGCCAGCCAAAAACCCCTTTCTTAATTCCGTTTTTGGTATGGATATTCACCACTTTTGAAGGCGCTATTTGATGATCGCTCCCGCCATTTCTAATTACATAAAGCAACCCATTGTCTGAAATGTAGTTAACATACCACGAAATTTCATCGGCGTGCCCTTCAATTACAACCTTAAATTTTGCATCGGGATTAATAACTCCCACCGCTGTGCCATAGGTGTCGGTAAAAAATTCATCTACATAAGGTTTTAAGTAATCCATCCACAGTTTTTGGCCGTCCCATTCGTATCCAGTAGGCGATGCATTGTTTAAATACGATTCTAAAAATTCAAGCGAATTGTCATCCAATATTGAAGTAGTCATAAAGCAATTTTTCTATAATTAAATATCTTCGGTAAAATTAGCAAATTCTTATTAAGGGCAACGAGGCAATTTGCTTATTTTTGGCGCGTTCTTTGGACAGTAGCAGACATTAATAAAACAGTTTAAAATGAAATTTTTTCTACCTATATATATATGCTTCTTATTTTTTGGTTTGAAGACTACTTTTGCCCAGACAGATACCGAATACTTAAAAAAACAGAAAGATTCAACCGAGGTTATGTATTATCTAATTGAAGGAGATACCATAGCCCGTGAAATAATAGATTTAGATGAAGTAATCTTACTCGATAAACTAAAATTCAGTTCAGAGCAAGACCGAAGACGATATCTCATCCTTCGCCGTAAAACCCGGAAAGTTTATCCGTATGCAAAATTAGCTTCCGAAAGGTTAACTACAATGACCGAAAGATTAAAAACCATCGATAAAAACCGCCATAAAAGACTTTATACAAAACGTATCCAAAAATATATAGAAGGCGAATTTTCCGATAAACTAAAAAAACTAACCCACACAGAAGGACAAATCCTGGTAAAACTCATCCACAGACAAACAGGCCGCACCGCTTTTGATCTTGTAAAAGAACTGCGTACGGGCTGGCGCGCATTCTGGTACAATACCACGGCCAGCCTTTTTGAAATTTCTTTAAAAGAAGAATACAATCCTTTTGATGTAAAAGAAGACTATTTAATTGAAGATATTTTGGAAAGATCATTTCAAGAAAGCATATTAGAGCGACAAAAACCCGCTTTCCCTATCGACTATTTAGATTTAAAAGCAGCGTGGAACAAAAAAACTGTTAATAACTAAGAGCGTCAACTAGTTGCACAGTGTTTTAAAACATGTTATATTCGTAGTTCGCTCTTTTTGTTTTTGATAACCCTTGCATTATGAAGGTGTTAACCTCAAAATGGTTTTTCTGCTAAATGAAAAACGAGATTTAAAGAGATTGCATTTTTTTTATTTGGTAATACAGTAGCTTTCAAAGCCTTATTATTTGTTGATAAAAAACATTGAAAAAAACCTTAAAATAATCTTGCGAGTATTGAAAAGGGTTTTATATTTGCACCCGCTTAGCAGAACAGATAGCTGTTCAAAATGGCAAGCGAAAAAGCTCTTAAATTTTTTTTAGAATATTTTTTAAAAAGTATTGTGGGATTAAAAAAGAGTTGTATATTTGCACCCGCTTAGCGAATGAGTGACTACAAAACACGAGTTTTAGCAGCGACAAAAGATACAAAAAGTTCATTGAGATATTGAAATTGACAGCGTAGATTGACATTCGAAAGGATGTTGATCAACAAAGAAACTAAACTAAGTGAGATTAACTGAGAT
>NZ_JAIRBA010000043.1 GCF_022008365.1 Aequorivita vitellina | reverse complement strand
ATAACAATTAACTCAATAACCCAATCCGGGAAAGGTCTTAAAAAGTAGCGCATAAAATAAAAGGCCGCCTAATTAGTTTTTAGACGACCTCTTTTAATTATAAGCAATAGTAAGTTTTAATTTTGAGCTTCTAAAGCATCTAGTTTTGCTTTAACCGCTTTATATTTCGCATCTTCTCCTATTTGACTGTAAATATTCATTAAATACCGGAGTACGTTTTGATTCGATGGGTTAATAGCATTAGCTTTTTCAAGGTACGGCATTGCATCTTTATAAGCATTTTCGCGTATCTTTTTTAGTTCGTCGTATCTTTTATTATCGGCAGATGAGTTTCCTAAGCTGTTCATCTCTTCAACAATTGCATCCTCTCCAGATAATTTTAAAGCGGCGATGTTTATTAACGCACCTTCGTAATCGGGTTTTAATTCTAGTGCTTTGTTGTAGTATTCTAGCGCTTTTTCCTTATTCCCTAGTTGGTCGTTACTAATTCCTAAATTGAAATAAATTTCTGGGTTTTCAGGATCTGTAGCTACAATTTTCTCCATTAACTCATTGTAACGCACATTATCACCCATTTTATAACTCATATCGGCATCAGCGCGCATCAAAAATACATCGTTTGGATTTTCTGCTCTTGCAGTTTCTATTAGGCTTTTTGCTTTTTCGGTATCTCCTTTTTCGATATAAATAAGGGTCATATTTCGAAGTATTTCACCCTTTCTCGATTCGGCTACATTTGCTTCTGGTTTAATATATTCACCAGATTTTACGGCAAAATCTCTAAGTTTTTCGTTATCAAAGGCTTCAACTTCGCCAGTGGTTTTGTTGGTTGCAACGTATTCTATTGTTGCTCCACTATACCCCATGTCTAATAGCATTTGGTAGTATTTTAGGGCACTGTCGTAATCTTTGCCATTTACCGCATTTCCGGCCGCAAAATACAAATCTGATGTATCTTTCTTTGTAACCATATAACTGGTATATAGTTTGTCTGTTGCCATTTTATAGTTTTGTGCATTTTGATCTTTTATTGCTCCATTTATCAAAGTTGCACGTAGATTTTGAATTTGATCGCCAATCTGAATTTCAATTTTTGGATCTAGTTCAATTGCCTTGCTATATGCTTCAGCAGCACCTTTTAATTTATTAAAATCGGCTCCTCCCGTTCCAAAAAGTGCCTGACCTCTCGCCGCATAAAACTGTGCTTTCATCTCGTTATCAACAGCGCTTAGCATAGGTTCAGCCTCATTTAGGTAAGATAAAGCCTCACTGTATTCATTAGACTTTATAGCTTTTTCGGCTTTTCTAATTTCCTTTTTTTGTCCAAATGAAATAGCAGATACAAAAGCCAGTCCTGTTATTAATATTCGTGTTTTCATGTGTAAATATTTATTCGTTATTTTCGGTTTGAGATTCGTTATTATCAAGAGTAATGCCATCATTGCTTTCGTCTAAATTCTCCAATTCATCGTCTTCTTCATTTTTCATGGCTTTTGCAACTGCTGCAATCGCGTCGTCTTCTCTTACTTTTATTAGACGTACACCTTGGGTTGCACGCCCCATCACACGAAGATCAGCCACCGCCATTCTAATAGCAATTCCCGATTTGTTAATAATCATTAAATCGTCTTCATCGGTCACATTTTTAATGGCGACTAATTTACCAGTTTTTTCGGTAATATTAATAGTCTTAACTCCTTTTCCACCGCGATTGGTAATTCGGTAATCTTCAATAGATGAGCGTTTTCCGTATCCATTTTCAGAAACAACAAGTATATCTGAATCATTTTCATCTACTGCAATCATTCCGATAACCTCGTCGCTTTCATCGCCCAATCTAATGCCGCGAACTCCAGAAGCATTTCTTCCCATTGCTCTGGTTTTTTCCTCTTCAAATCTAATTGCCTTACCAGAACGCACTGCCAACATAACTTGGCTGTTACCAGTAGTTAATTTTGCTTCAATTAACTCGTCATCTTCTCTAATGGTAATTGCATTAATACCATTGGTACGTGGTCTAGAGTATTGTTCTAACGGTGTTTTTTTAACTTGGCCTTTTTTGGTAGCCATAATTACGTAATGACTATTTATGTATTCTTCATCTTTTAAATCTTGAGTACAAATGAATGCTTTTACTTTATCATCTGGTTCAATATTTATAAGGTTTTGGATTGCCCTACCTTTAGATGTTCGTGTTCCTTCAGGAATTTCAAAAACTCGCATCCAGAAGCACTTTCCTTTTTGTGTAAAGAACATCATATATTGATGATTTGTACCTACAAAAAGGTGTTCTAAGAAATCTTCATTTCTCGTAGCCGAAGCTTTTTGTCCTACACCACCTCTGTTTTGTGTTTTGTATTCAGAAAGTGAAGTACGTTTAATATACCCAGCATGCGAAATGGTTAAAACCACCTGTTCGTCTGCAATTAAATCTGTAATGCTTACGTCGCCACCAGCATATTCAATTGTAGATCTGCGCTCATCGCCGTATTTTGCGCGAATTTCTTCAAGTTCTTCTTTTATAATTTGCATTCTGCGCTCTTTGTTTGCGAGAATATCTTTGTAATCCTGAATTGTTTTCATCAATTCTTCATACTCGCTACGCAATTTGTCTTGTTCTAGCCCCGTTAATTGGCGCAAGCGCATTTCTACAATGGCTTTTGCTTGAATTTCGGTTAGCTTAAAGGCTTCAATTAGCTTTTCTCTTGCTTCGTCTGCATTAGACGATGCTCTAATTAAGCGTATAACTTCGTCTATATTATCTGAAGCAATGATTAACCCTTCTAAAATGTGGGCGCGTTCCTCTGCTTTTCGAAGTAAATATTCGGTACGGCGCACAACCACCTCGTGGCGGTGTTCCACAAAATAATGGATTAGTTCTTTTAAATTTAGCATTTGCGGCCTTCCATTTACCAAAGCAATATTGTTTACGCTAAAACTGGACTGCAACGCTGTGTATTTATAAAGGGTGTTTAATACAATGTTTGGCACCGCATCGCGTTTTAAAATGTAAACAATGCGCATTCCCTTTCTATCGCTTTCATCGCGAATGTTTGAAATACCATCAATTTTCTTATCGTTAACCAAGTCTGCGGTTTTTTTAATCATTTCCGCTTTATTAACTTGATAGGGTATTTCAGAAACAACTATGCATTCACGGCCGTTGACTTCTTCAAAACCGGCTTTGGCACGCATGACTACACGACCACGACCAGTTTTAAAAGCTTCCCGAACGCCATCGTAGCCATAAATAATTCCGCCGGTTGGAAAATCGGGAGCTTTGATGTGCTGCATTAGCTCATCAATTTCAATATCGTTATTTTCTATATACGCAATTGTTCCATTTACCACTTCGGTAAGGTTGTGTGGTGGCATATTGGTTGCCATACCCACGGCAATACCCGAAGCGCCATTTATTAATAGTCCTGGAACACGCGTTGGGAGAACGGTTGGTTCTTTTAATGTATCGTCAAAGTTAAGTTGGTGATCTACGGTTTCTTTATCGATATCTGCTAGCATTTCTTCCGAAATTTTCTGCATTCTCGCTTCTGTATATCGCATGGCAGCTGGGCTGTCGCCATCCACAGAACCAAAGTTTCCTTGGCCATCTACCAATAGGTAACGCAAGCTCCACTCCTGTGCCATACGTACCATAGCATCGTAAACAGATGTATCTCCGTGTGGGTGATACTTACCTAGCACCTCTCCAACAATTCTCGCAGATTTTTTATGTGCACCTGTTGCTCTAATGCCTAATTCGTGCATTCCATAGAGTACTCTTCGGTGAACAGGTTTCATTCCATCACGAACATCTGGCAGGGCACGTGACACTATGACCGACATCGAATAATCGATGTAGGCAGATTTCATTTCATCTTCAATGTTTATTGGAATTATTTTATCTCCATCAGCCATAAAAAATAGGTTTAATAATCGTGGTTAAATTAATGGAGCAAGATACACATTTCTGTAGGTTTAACAGGGGTTATTGCCATGCGATATTCACGAATTTATTAACAAATTTAGGGGGTAAAAACGTTAATAAGTATCGTGCTATATTCTTTGATTTACAGTATATATTTTGTCCTTTTACTAAAATCATTTTAAATAGGAACAGTTTTTGTCCTATTTTGGTTAATTTAGTACCAAACAGAAGAAGAGGATTTAAAATATGGATGATAATTTTTCCCCAAGAGTAAAAGATGTTATAGCCTACAGTAAAGAAGAGGCACTGCGTTTAGGTCACGATTTTATTGGAACTGAGCATTTAATGCTCGGTCTTCTAAGAGACGGGAGCGGTAAAGCAGTGACTATTCTTAATGCACTTGCAATAGACTTAAACCATTTACGAAGAAAAGTAGAAATATTAAGCCCAGCCAATCCGGGCGTTACTACAAATACAAACGATAAAAAGAATTTGCACCTAACTCGCCAAGCAGAAAGAGCCCTGAAGACTACCTTTTTGGAAGCCAAACTTTTTCAGAGCAATTCTATCAATACGGCGCATTTACTTTTGTGCATTCTTCGGAATGAAAATGACCCAACTACAAAATTGTTGAACAAGATGAAGGTGGATTATGACGTGGTTAAAAACCAGTTTAAACTTATGATTACAAACGAAGACGATTATATAGATACCCCAAGCGCCGAATCGTTTCCAAACGATGAAGGTGCTTCGGCCGAAGATCCTGGCAAAGAAAACCTGTTTTCGGGAACTGCCGCAAAATCGAATAAAAAATCGAAAACGCCAGTTTTAGATAACTTCGGAAGAGACCTTACTGCAATGGCAGAAGAAGGAAAACTAGACCCCGTAGTAGGCCGTGAAAATGAAATACAACGCGTTTCACAAATTTTAAGCCGCAGAAAGAAAAACAATCCACTGCTAATTGGTGAGCCCGGTGTTGGTAAATCTGCCATTGCCGAAGGTTTAGCCCTGCGGATTATTCAACGAAAAGTTTCTAGAATTCTTTATGATAAAAGAGTGGTGACATTAGATTTGGCGAGCCTTGTTGCTGGAACCAAATATCGTGGCCAGTTTGAAGAGCGCATGAAAGCCGTAATGAACGAGCTTGAAAAGAATGACGACATTATTCTTTTTATAGATGAAATTCATACAATCGTGGGTGCCGGTGGCGCCACGGGTTCTTTGGATGCTTCAAATATGTTTAAGCCAGCTTTGGCACGAGGCGAAATTCAATGCATTGGTGCAACTACATTAGACGAATATCGTCAATATATTGAAAAAGACGGCGCTCTTGAAAGACGTTTTCAAAAAGTATTGGTAGAACCAACCACGGTTGAGGAAACCATTGAAATTCTTCAAAATATTAAAGATAAGTACGAAGCACACCACAATGTTAATTATACAGATGAAGCAATTGAAGCTTGTGTTAAATTAACAAATAGGTATATGACCGAGCGATTTCTACCAGATAAAGCCATTGATGCTTTAGATGAAGCCGGTTCTCGTGTACACATTACAAATATTCACGTACCCGAAAAAATTCTTCAGCTTGAAAAGGAATTGGAAGAAGTGCGTGAACTAAAAAACACCGTGGTTAAAAAACAGAAATACGAAGAAGCCGCTAAACTTAGAGACGACGAGAAAAATATTGAAAAAGAACTTGCCGTGCAACAAGAGCAATGGGAAGCCGATTCAAAATTACATAAGGAAACCGTTTCGGAAGAAAATGTTGCCGAAGTAATTTCTATGATGACCGGGGTTCCTGTAAGCCGAATCGCGCAAACGGAAAGCACAAAATTAGCTGCCCTACCCGACCGAATTAAAGGAAAAGTGATTGGGCAAGACCAAGCCGTTGCCAAAGTGGTAAAAGCAATACAACGAAACCGTGCTGGCCTAAAAGATCCCAACAAACCCATTGGTTCGTTTATATTTTTAGGGCAAACTGGAGTTGGAAAAACACAGCTTGCAAAAGTTTTAGCTCGGGAGTTATTTGACTCAGACACGGCATTAGTGCGAATAGATATGAGCGAGTATATGGAAAAATTTTCCATCTCTCGTCTAGTTGGTGCACCTCCTGGGTACGTAGGTTATGAGGAAGGTGGACAATTAACCGAAAAAATTAGAAGAAAACCATACGCGGTGCTGCTGTTAGATGAAATTGAAAAAGCACACCCTGATGTTTTCAATATGTTACTTCAAGTTTTAGATGATGGTTACTTAACAGACAGCCTTGGACGAAAAGTTGATTTTAGAAATACGATCATCATCATGACTTCCAACATTGGAGCCAGACAATTAAAAGATTTTGGACAAGGAGTTGGTTTTGGTACTTCGGCCAAAAAGAGTCAAGAAGAATCGCACACTAAAAGTGTAATTGAAAATGCCTTAAAGAAAACGTTCGCACCAGAATTTTTGAACCGTATAGACGACGTTATGGTTTTCAATGCCTTGGAAAGAGAAGACATTCATAAAATCATAGATATTGAACTGGATAAATTATTTATTCGAATTTCAGATTTAGGATACGAACTTAAGCTTACCGAGAAGGCAAAAGATTTTATTGCAGACAAAGGTTTTGATAAGCAATATGGTGCGCGTCCATTAAATAGAGCTATTCAAAAATACATTGAAGATGCTTTGGCCGAAGAAATAATAAACAGTAGTCTGCACGAAGGCGATACAATACTGATGGATCTTGATGAAAAAGCCAATGAGCTTACTATAAAAATCAAGAAACAAAAGAAAACAACAGAAACCTAGAACCTTAAATTTTCGGTATAACACAAAATCCTCCAATAAATAATTGGGGGATTTTTTATTAATATTTTATTAATTTTCGATTTATCCTCACATTTTTTAATAATTAATTCATTATTAATGTCTAAATTAGAGATATAAATCAACTATTTATGATAGAAAAAATACACTTAGAGTTTGGGGAAGGACATATTTTTCAAAATTATATCGTGGTGTATATGAATGAAGGGATAACTGTTAAACCAGAATACAATACGTATTTAATTGAAATTTCAGAAAAATATTTTAAAAATAGACCTTTCGGTTATATTACGTACCGCATTAATAGTTACGCAGTAAACCCTATGGTGTATTTACAAACATCAAAAATTGATAATTTAATTGGGTTTGCTATCGTTTCAAAAACTGGTTTAAAGAAAACTAATGTGGAAGTAGAAAAAAGGTTTATGAAAATTCCTTTTGAACATTTTAATAATTTAGAAATTGCCAAAAAATGGATTGATAGTATTATTCTTAAACACAATGAATAACGCAAATTACTATTTAATTATTTTAAAAGTCTTCGCGCTGCCCCCTATTCCTTTCGTCAAAACTATGTAGGTTCCAGAATCAAAACCCGCCAAATCTAATGAAATTGTTTGTGTAAAATTATGGTGTATGGTTTTAAGTTTCTTACCGTTTAAACTAAAAAGTGTGAGTTGCGTTATGTTCTGCGCATTGTGTAGTAAAAAGGTTTGCGTACCGTGCAATTTTGATACTATAACTTTTTCCAAATTACTTTCTGGAACCCCCATAAAAAGTGGTGTGCAGTCGTCTATAGAATCTAAATTGGCATAAAACACATCCCTACCTTTAAAATAACAACTCAAGGCACCCACTCCATTTAAATCTGGAAAACCTCCCGGCGCATTAATTAAAGAAAGCGAACCTACCCCCTCTACCCAGATTGCATTGTCAGTACTTATGGGATTAGATGGGGTGGGCGAAAAATAAAAATAATCGTAATTCTGTCCATCTACTAATGGTCGCGGTATAATAGAATCTAACCTAAAATAACCTCCTTCTTCTGGAAATGGAGTTATAGGATTTTGCATATTTATAGTGTCGCCAACCCGCAGTGTAAAATCGTATAACAAATATTCGTCAATGCCGCCACTAGGACGTATTTTTAAGAAGTAAAGTTTCTTTTCTGCTACTTCTTCGCGCAATAAAAAAGTACGGGATATAAAGTGGTAGCCATCCAATATTTTATACGTTTTTCCATTTACGAGCGTATCGCCATCTGTGTAATATTTATCTGAGTAGCACCCAAAGTAACAGGTGGTAAAATGCCATTCATTTTCATGGTTGAGTATGGGCGTATAATCTTGCCCGATAAGCGAGAGTGAAAAAAATAACATTGTAAAGAATGTAAAAAGAAACCTCATAATTTTTTACTTTTTGCAACACTAAAACACCTATTTAACCAAAAAGAATATCTGCATCAATATTTAGTGATTGCAAAAACGCATCACTCGCGTGAATGTCATCTGCTAACACACGATCATTCTCCATAAATGGAACAATAGAGCGATAGGGTTTTAAAAATGACTCTATAAACGGCGAAGATTTTTTGGGTTCTCTAAATTTTAACGCTTGCGAAGCATTCATCAATTCAATAGCAAGAATTGTTTCAATATTTTCAATTACACGTAAACATTTTGTAGCGCCATTGGCTCCCATACTTACGTGGTCTTCTTGCCCATTTGACGACACAATAGAATCTACAGAGGCTGGGGCTGCCAATTGTTTATTTTGGCTTACAATACTCGCTGCAGTGTATTGCGGAATCATAAAACCACTATTTAACCCAGGATTATCTACAAGAAATGCAGGCAAATTACGCAAGCCAGAAACTAATTGATAAGTTCTTCTTTCCGAAATATTTCCAAGCTCGGCCATTGCAATTGCCAAATAATCTAATGCAAGTGCTAAGGGCTGCCCGTGAAAATTTCCACCAGAAATAATAACATCTTCTTTTACAAATATATTGGGATTGTCTGTTACCGAATTAATTTCGGTTTTAAATGTTTTGTGAACAAAACCTATAGTGTCTTTGGTCGCACCGTGAACTTGCGGAATACAACGGAATGAATACGGGTCTTGCACATTTTTCTTTTCAGAAAGACCCAATTCACTACCTTCTAAAAATTCCAGAAGTTGCTCGGCAGTTTTCACTTGTCCCCTTTGCGGTCTAACCAAATGCACCAAGGCGTTAAACGGACTCATATTACAATCAAAAGCATCTACGGAAATAGCGCCAATTAAATCGGCCAAATACGAAATTTTATAACTTTTTAGAAGAATATACACGCCGTAAGCACTCATAAATTGGGTTCCGTTGAGCAAAGCCAGTCCTTCTTTGGCTTGAAGTTTTATAGGTTGCCAATTAAACTTTTTAAGCACTTTTTCTGAAGCTATGCGCTCGCCTCCATAATAAACTTCGCCTTTACCTAAAAGCGGTAAAGAAAGATGCGCCAAGGGTGCTAAGTCTCCCGAAGCTCCTAAACTTCCCTGTGTGTAAATCACAGGCAGAATATCATTATTATATAAATCTATTAGTCGTTCTACGGTTTCAATTTGCACTCCGCTATACCCATAACTAAGCGATTGTATTTTTAGCAAAAGCATTATTTTTATAATGGGTTTTGGCACAAATTCTCCTGTCCCACAAGCGTGAGACATTACTAAGTTTTCCTGCAGTTGCGAAAGGTTTTCGGAAGTAATTTTCACGTTGCACAAAGAACCAAACCCAGTGTTTATGCCATAAACCGGGGTTTCGTTATCCTTCATTTTATGAATTAGATATTCGCGAGACTTTTTAATATTAAGTTGCGCCTCTTCAGAAAGTCCGAGCGTCTTGTGGTTTTCAATAATATCTTTGATTACGGAAAGATCGAGAATTTCTGAGCTTATATAATGTGTTTTCATTAAGTAGGTGTTCTTTTCGCAAAAATACTGTTTTTTAATTGCTATACCAGTTTTCCATGTTTCAAAAACCATTAAAGACGATAATCTGTCTAAATTTAAGATTTAAAATAAACAGCTCACAATGTTTATAATTGTTAATTCAATATGTAATTTTACAAATAATTTAAAAAATAAATCAATGAAAAAAATAAGTGTGTTTTTTATAGTGCTATTTGTTATTGCCTGTAAACAGGAAGAAAAGCCACAATACTCATTAATTAGCGGCGTCGTTGAAAATAATACTGGAGAGACTGTCTTTGTGCGCGGTAACGGCTTTGAGTATAGAACTCCAATTAGCGAGAACGGAACTTTTTCAGATACGCTAAATATAAAAACAGATGGTTTTTACGAAATGTATGTTGGTCGTGAACGCACGAATATTTATTTAGAAAAGGGTAAAAATCTTTCCGTTACCCTCGATGCTAACGAATTTGACGAAACTCTTAATTACACGGGCGATTTAGCAAGCGTTAACAATTTTATCGCTGCCAAATACCTCTGGAACGAACAAAATTTAAATTACAAAGAAATTTTTTCCCTGAACGAAACCGATTTTAAAACAGCTTTAGACAAAAACCAAAAAAGTATCGATAGCTTATACGAAGTCAATAAAATTTCAAATGAAAATTTCAAGAAAAACCTTAAAAAAGAAGATGCATATACGCGAGCAAGTTTAATTGAAAATTATAAAAATGCACACAGCTACTACACGGGTAATGCAGATTATCAGGTTTCTGATAGTTTTTATGACGAATTAAAAAACATAGACTTTAAAGACACTCTTGCCTATCGCAACTCTACAGCCTATCAAAATTTACTTGACGCCCACTTTAATAGATTGGTTGATGAAGACCTTTCAGAAGATTCACAAAGTGAAAACATTTTGTATCTGAAAAAGGTAGCGGAAAATTTACCAAACGGTTATGCGAAAGATAAAATAATGAGTAGTTATTTAATGTTCGGCCTTAAACCCGATGAAACCTTAGACGAAGCTTATAATATTTATAAAAACAGTGAGCCAAATCCAGAAAACCTAACAAAACTTACCGAACGTTACAACAAGCTAAAAACAATTACCAAAGGTAATCCATCGCCAACATTTGAGTATGAAAACCACAAAGGCGGAACTACTACTTTGGAAAGTTTAAAAGGGAAATATGTTTATATAGATGTATGGGCTACCTGGTGCGGACCCTGTTTGCGAGAAATTCCATTTTTGAAAGAATTTGAAGAAGAATACGAAAACAAAAATGTGCAGGTAGTGAGTATTTCGATAGACGAGGCGAAGGATTACAACAAATGGAAAACAATGGTTTCAGAAAAACAATTGGGAGGAATACAACTAATGGCAGACAGCAATTGGAAATCGAAATTTGTAGAAGACTATGGAATTTTAGGAATTCCTCGATTCATTTTAATTGACCCGCAAGGTAATATTGTTTCGGCAGATGCTCCAAGACCTTCCGATCCAAAATTGAGAGAAACCTTGGACGCCCTATTGTAATTTTTCAGTCTCTTAAATTTATCTCCACAAATTCAGAAATAAATAAAAACCTATTTCTGAATTTGTGGTTATTTGGTTGTATTGGTAATTGATTTTTCAGGCTCATCTATTTTAAACAGCTCTAAATATGCTTCGGAAACATTGTTTATTATATCGCCAGCCATAACAGCGTCAATACCCAAATGTGCACCAGCTATATCGCCGGCTTTGCCGTGTAAGTAAACTCCAAATACAGCGGCCAACAAAGCATCGTATCCTTGCGAAAGCAAACCAGCAATAATTCCACTTAAAGCATCGCCACTGCCTGCTGTTCCCATCCCAGGGTTTCCAGTGGTATTTATATATAATTTGCTTCCATAAACAATAACGGTATACGCTCCTTTAATTATTAAAACAACCTTGTACTTTTCTGAAAACTTTTTTGCTTTTTCAAGTTTGTGGTAGTCATTTTCCCAAGTACCAATTAGTCGTTTAAGTTCGCCGGGGTGCGGCGTTAAAACGGAATTCTTCGGCAGCAATTTCAACAAAGTTTTATTTTCTGAAATAATATTTAAAGCGTCGGCATCAATAACAAAAGGGGTGTCTTTATTCTGAAACACTTTTTTCAAAGCTTCTACTGTGGCTGTGTTTTTTCCAATCCCCATACCAATGGCAATGGCTGATGGCTTAAAATCAAAAGCAATGTCACTAATAAATTCTTCTTCTTTATCGGTAATTACCATGGCTTCGGGAACGGTGGTTTGCAAGATATTATATCCACATTTGGGTATAAATGTGGTAACCATTCCGGCGCCAGCCTTAAATGCAGCTTTGGTTGAAAGCACTGCAGCACCAAGTTTGCCATAACTTCCGGCAACAATTAAAACGTGACCAAATGTTCCTTTATGATCAAATTTGTTACGTTGTTTATAGAATAATTGTGCCTGGGGTTTCGCAATTAATTGTGCTAATGGTTCAACAGATTGAAGAAATTGAATGTCCAACCCAATCTCCAACACATCAAAATTTGAAACATATGCTGCCGTTTCGGGCAGGAAAAAAGCTAGTTTTGGTGTTTGAAATGTAATTGTATGATCTGCTTTCAGTACCGCATTTTTATCTTCTATCGGTAAATTTGGATAAAGCCCACTAGGAATATCAACCGCTAACTTAAATGCTTTGCTTTGGTTTAAATGTAAGATTAGTTTTTTTACCCATCCGCCGGGACATCGGTTAAGGCCAATTCCGAAAATAGCATCAACAATAAAA
The DNA here is from genome assembly GCF_022008365.1 of Aequorivita vitellina. Taxonomy (GTDB): domain Bacteria; phylum Bacteroidota; class Bacteroidia; order Flavobacteriales; family Flavobacteriaceae; genus Aequorivita; species Aequorivita vitellina. The sequence continues at coordinate 8,018 of NZ_JAIRBA010000043.1, read as the reverse complement.
TCGTCGTCGTTTATTTTTGGAAAATCAGCTTCGCTTTTCATTAATATGGGCCAATTTTTTGTAACATTTTTAATCTTGTTGTAATTAAGCAGGAAATTATCTGAACGTTTATCACTACAATTCACAACGTAAACAACTACATCGTACCCATGTTCAATTAATAAGCGACCAATTACCAAACCGTCGCCGCCATTATTGCCAATGCCTGCAAAAATACGAATAGGCACAGGTGCCCCATTTAAATGTTTGTGTAACCATTGGAATATTTGTTTTCCGGCACGTTCCATTAAAGCTTCGGAAGTAATCCCCTGCTTTTCAATGGTTACTTTGTCTGCATTGTATAATTGTTCTGCGGAAAATACTTTCATATATAAATTCGTTTTTAAAATTAATCTTGTTGGTTTTGTGGCTTACATTATCAAATATAGCAACATTCCCTCGTTTTGTTGAAAGAACGTTTATAACTAAATTCTCGTTTTTGAAAAGGTACCTATATTAATTTTAATTTTATTGAAAACCATATTATGGACACACGAGACACTCAATTATTACTTATGCGCCCCGACATTCCTTCGGCTAGAATATCATCAAATATGTCTGCCGAAGAGTGTTTTCAAAATAAAACATTGCGACCCGTAATAAAGTTACAACACCATTTATTACTTGCAGCTTTTAAAAATTACGTAAACAAACACAAAAATGTGTATTACGGTCTAAGTGTTGAAAAAAAGTTAGACTATGTTGAAAATGCAATTCATAAGGATATGAAATTCCGAAATTCTTTAAAAGGAATTATTATCGGTCAATTTACATTAGTCGAATTTGATCTTTATATACAAAATTCCTCCGCTTTAAATAAACGTATGATGAATATAGTTAAAGAACGCATTAAGGACAACTTGTTGATTTTTGATAAGATAAGCGCTTTAATAGAATCCTAGAATGCCATTAATACTAACAATGTTTTAACAGCTATGTTAAATGTTTTAAAAATTGATGCCTTGACTGGTATATTTTTCCTTAAATTTGTTCTTATTCTGACCAATAAATAAAACAATCATGAAAAAATTAATCCTTCCGTTATTACTATTTTCCGCGTATTTCATTTATGCACAAGAAGAACAGTCGTTTGAATACAACAAATGGTCTGTTGAAGTTGCAGGTGGATTACATAAGCCGGGCAAACCTTTTGCAGGCAATTATAGTACGGACACACCAGCATTTGGACAAGTAAGTTTAGGAGCCCGCTATATGTTTAATAATCGCGGTGGACTTAAATTAGATTTTGGCTACAGCACACTTCAAGAGGACGATAACAGTCTTCCATTTAAAACTAACTATTACAGAGTCTCCTTGCAAGGTGTTGCGAATGTGGGTTCAGTTTTAAATTTTGAAAATTGGACAAATAGAATTGGACTTTTAGCTCACGGGGGTATTGGTTACTCACAACTAAGTCCGAAGGAACCGATAGATCGCGATAGTAACGACCAAATGTTACACGCAATCATTGGACTTTCGCCACAACTTAAACTTGGAAATCGGGTAGCTTTAACTACTGATGTTTCTATGATTGGTAATGTACGTCAAGACTATACTTGGGACGGAACCTCTACAACTAGAATTCGCGGGTTCGATGGGCTTATGGTTAATTTTTCAGTTGGACTTACTTTCTACTTAGGAAAACACGAAAAACACGCCGACTGGGCTACAGAAGCAAGTGTATTTGAAGATAAACTTGCAGACCACGAAGAGCGAATTTCAAAAATTGAAACCGATCTTATCGATTCAGACCAAGATGGCGTACCAGATTATTTAGATCGCGAACCAAATACTGTCTCTGGTGTAACAGTTGACAGTAAAGGTGTTGCTGTTGATAAAAACGAAAATGGTATTCCAGATGAGCTTGAAAGTCCATTAGATGCAAGATATGTTCGAGTTGGTAGTACCGTTGTAGATGATAAAGGAACAATTGAAGAATTATTGAATAAAGGATATGTAAATGTTTACTTTAAATTTAATAGTGATAAGCCTGAAACTTATTCATTAGAAGCAATAAACTATTTAATTAAGTATATGAAGGATCATCCATCTGCAAATGCAGAATTGATAGGCTATGCAGACGAAATTGGTTCGCCAGCATACAACCAAACTCTTTCAGAGAACAGAGCAAAACGTGTATATGAAATTTTAATCGCCTCTGGTGTTTCAGAAGGAAGATTATCATATCGCGGTGGCGGTGAAGATACAACTGTAGATAAATCTTCTTCACCTGCAAGACAGTTAGTGCGAAGAGTTACTTTCAGATTGAAATAAATACTTTAAATAAATAAAATTTATAAGAGCCTTCCTCATCGAAGGCTCTTTTCGTTTTTATGTATAATTACTTATTCAATAATGGAAACTCCGTTTAAGTCTGTCGTCAATATATCACTCATATAATTGAAGAAAGGGCGAAGAAGCAAATAGTAATGCAGCACATTTTCTGAAAATTCTGGCGCGAATACTTCGTCATCTGAGAAGTGATGTTTTACAACAAAATTCTTGAGTTTTATTAAATCTATATTCACGTCGGTTCTATTAAATCCTTTCGGGGCTGTTTTTACCGCATTTCCCCGACTGAAATCACCAAATGCTTCTTTAAAGTCTTTTTGATTTAAAATCTCTCGAATTTCTGAACTGTCCATTTCAAATTCTTTACGAATTCTAAGTAGATCGGCAGGTTTGGGACTAAAAAAACCACCGGCCATATAACTATTTCCAGGTTCTAAGCGTAAATAATAACCGCCACGGCGCATTGCTCCCGCTCTGCTGAAACTTACACTTCTATGAACATTATACGGAGTTTTATTTTTACTAAAACGAATATCTCGATTAATACGGAAAATCTTGGTTTTAGCTATTTCATCGGATGTATTTAGTCCATTTTCCAGAGTCTCATAAAATTCTTTTAAAATCTTTTCATTGACTAAATATTCTGGTTTATGCCCTGCCATCCACTCGCGGTTATTGTTTCTTTTTAGTTTTAATAAAAAACTAAACACCGATTTGGGAATGGTTGGATTCATAAAAATTTATTTAAAACAGTAAAGATAAGTTTTAGTATTAGAAGAAAAAAAGACGAGTTTTTGCTACAACCGATACATACTACTTCAAAAAAAACTATATTTATACTAACAACCTAAAAAACAATTTTTTATGAATGCAAAAACCAAACTAAACAAATCGTTTTGGATCATCGCTGTACTCGCACTTTTGTGGAATTTAATTGGGGTATATTTTTGGTTATCAGAAAATTTTTTAATGACCGATGAAATGAAAACCACAATGCCTCCTGAACAAGTAGAACTCATGAACAACGCCCCCGCTTGGGGTATCTATATTTATGCCATCGCTGTTTTTGGAGGCGCTATCGCGAGCGTATTATTACTAATGCGTAAAAAGTTAGCTGTCGGCTTTTTTGGCTTTTCACTTCTTGCAATATTAATTTTACAATTGTATTGGGTATTTGCTATGGACATCGTGCAAGTTATGGGGCCTCAATCGCTTATTATGCCAACAATTGTAATTGCAATCGCAATATTCGAATATTTTTACAGTAAAGGTGCTGCGCGCAACAATTGGTTAGTATAATTGGGAAGAATAACGAACGGCGAGAAAATAAATTTTTTTCAAAATGTTTTTTTCAGAAAGAAACTTTCTTAAGCTAGAATTTAAGTTTCTCGTATTGTTTTAATTTCGATTAAAATTAATAGGAAGCGCTAACTCTATTTTTGCGCTTTATTCCTTCCTTTTAAAATTCGAGATCACTGTAGTTAACCTTTTTTGAAATTGATTCCACATTCCCCAGATATTCCTTTCCGCGCAATTTCGCAACGGTATGTGCCATTAGTTCATCTGCTGGATATTCCATTATCAATTCTTTGATTTTTATTATATCGAGTTCATCATTAATTGGATTTAGCCAGTTATCTTCAAGTTCAGTAGGTAGTATTACTGGCATTCGGGGTCCTTTCAATTTTGGATTGTTGTGAATTTTCGCTAACAATGCATTTCCATTCGTGGTTACTATTGAAAAAGTTTTCAGAATTCCGCCAGTTTCTGGGTTTTTCCAATCGCTCCACAACCCGGCCAGCGCCATTGGTTTTTCATCTTTTCGGAAAATATAAAAAGGATAGGTTTTACCGTTAAAATGATGATGCTCGTAAAAACCATCGACAAAAATTAAACAGCGGTTATTTTTTGCCGAAGTGCGAAAAGAGGGTTTTTCAAAAATGGTCTCTCCCCTAGCGTTCAATGTATTATTCCACTGCTTTTTTAAATCCCCTTGATTTTTTACCCAATGTGGAACAAGCCCCCAGGTGGCAACTTCTGGAAATTCTGGAGATCGGTCTGTATAAATAAGCAGTTCAGGATGGCTAAAACCAGAGACGTGATAAAGCGGTAGGTCTGTAAGTGGCACAAGTTTTTCTACTATCTCTTCAATTGCCAATGCATCGCCCTTTCGCCTTGCTCTTTTTAGTTGAGATTCTAAACTTGCTTTTATGTCGTAGCACAAAATCTATAAATTTATATTATCAAATGTTTTAAATTGTGGCGAAAGCACTAAGAATCAGTCTAGTTTCTGAAGAATTGATTTCGGTTTTTGCCAATCTATCTTACAGTTATTTAATACTTTCCACAAAATCTGAAAATACCTTTTTATGTCTCGCTAGATCCAATTTGGGCGACAGTGACGCTCGTACAATATAATCTTTGTCGCCTTCCTTAGTTGTGCCCTGCGTAGAGGTTGCTGGAATTGTCCAATAACTCCCTTTTAATTGTCCGTAACTAACACAAAACTTGCATTCAGTAGGGATTTCAGTAATCATTGCATTAATTAACTTTAGATTTAAAGCTCTTTTATACGCTTCTCTTTCTTCATCTGTATTTCCTTTTGTAGGCAGATCTAAGGAAAACACTGAAGGTGTAAATCCTTGCGCAGCCAATTCATTTGAAACAAAATTGATATTAGCCTTTGGTAAAACGTCGTGAATAAAATTCACAAATTCACGTGTGTTTTTATATGCTTCCGCAATTCTTTGCGTCATTGAAGGGAGTTGTTGGGCTAAAATTTCATATTGAAGATCTGTAGCCTCATTATCGCAAAGATTTAAATGCAACTTTATTTTATCCATCAGCGTTTCTGTTTTTGTATTTCCTACACAGTAACCAGCGGTAACTCTTCCACCGCTTGGAAACTTGGAGCCGCTAACATAGGCAATAGTTTTAACCGTTGAGAGAATTTCGCCTTCACCTAAAAAGTGAACATTGGGACAAAAAGTTTGGTCCAAAATAAATACAGGAGCGGCGGCTATATCTTGGTTTTTTGTTTTACGCACGGCACTTAAAGCCGTTTTTAATTTTTCAAGATTGGGAACTTCTACTCTTGGGTTTGTTGGAATTTCGGCAATTATATACGGAATAGCGTCTTCATGTGCCACCTTATCTAAAATGCTTTCTATACTTTTTACCATTTCATTGTCTCCATCGACAAGTAAATCTATAACTTCAACATTTTCAATACAAGCGGCAACACGTCTTGCTTGATCGTTGGTACCACCATAACAATTTGGAGGAACAATAAATTTAATGGCTTTTCCTTTGTGATTTTCGAGTGCATCATCTACGAGTCCCATCATAATTGCATACTGAATAGACAATCCACTTGAGGCTACTTGTACTTTAGAATGTGAGCCGGTAATACCTCTTATTGAATCTACTACGCTAGATTTATCTGCATCAAACTTATTATTTTTGCTGTGGCACATCTCATCGCTGTAGGTGGAATTGCCTGCTAAAATTTTTAAAGCTGTGTAGGAATTAGCCGGAGTCATAGCGATAGTCTCTCTTCTTCGTACGTGTTGTATTTCTGAAATGTAGCTTTTTTCCTGTGTCTTGTTAACTATTAACACACTGCCTAAATGCCCGTAAAGATTGACAATAAAGTCTATGTTCGCGTTTAAATCGGGTTTACCAATTTCAGGGTTTTGCGAAATGAAGACTGTAGTTCCGTTAGCTCGATCCCTTACAATATCTTCTGATTTTTCAATTTTTGTTAAACTAAAATTATATCCATAAACATCGCGTAATTTTTCAGCATTAAAAGCTTTGGGTAATTCGTCGACGTAAAATATTTGAGTGGTTTTATTATCGAGTAAGTTTTTTCTAAGAATCGCCATAACGGGTATTGTCTTAGAAGAAAAACTGATTACATTTTCTGAATGTAGGTGATTTAAATTAGCGATTGCCCATTCTAATATAGATGACAAAGGATGCCCCAAACGTATATAATCGTACGCTGTGGGTAATTCAATAAGCGCCGATTTTTCAAAATTATTTTTATTGTATAAACTTTCAAATTGATTTAAAAACTGTGTTTTTGCTAATTGTTCATCGTAAATATCAAGTCGGTGTGTGGTTAAGTTTAACCAATCATTCGGCATATTTTCCAAAACCGCTTGAATGTAATTTTTAATTTTATTCTCTGTCATAATTTCACTTTTAAATAGACCTGCAAGATACGTTAATTAGAAATTGTATTAAAAGTACCGACGATGGTTTTGCTGTATTTTAGGGAAGAATTATGCTTTCGAAAAATGTATCTTATTCATTCTCTATAGGAATGAAAACTATATTTCTTTGAAGAAGTTTAGCTAAAACTTTTAGCAAATAGACTAATCCATTTTACCGAAATTTAAAATAACACAAAGTTTAATTTACGTTTAGTTAGTGTTAATTTAGAAGTCAAATTTTTCAACTGACAATAAGTTAATTCCTACAAATCAGTAAATTACGGAATAAATTTTCACAAAATTATTTCAATAGAAAATTATAATTTAATTATTGAACCTCCATTTATTGAAGACAGATAATTTTAAACTCAAAATATTTTAGAATTACGACTTAACCATCTTTTTTACAGATAGTTGAGTCAAATAATTAATTAAGGTTATTACAGATAACTTTATAAATTTACTCTTAATTGCCTGATTAATTAGTCTGAATTTTCTTATAAATATAATTTTAGTGAATCCAAAACTTGGCTAATAATTCTTTTCAGATTTAACAATAAATTTGGTAAAAGCAATAATTAATTATAGATTTGCTTGAATTTGATCAACGTTCTTACCCCCTCCAAATCTTATCATTATGAAAAAATTACTACTCCTACTGATATTTATCAGTGGTAATTTTCTTTTCGCTCAGGTTGGTATTGGCACAGACATGCCCAATCCTTCAACGCAGTTAGAAATTAAATCTTCGAATAGAGGTATTATGATACCTCAAGTTCCTTTGACCGGTATAACAGATCAATCCACCATTTCGGCTGGTAATCTGGAGAGTTTGTTGGTTTACAATATTAGTACCAACGCCACGCTATCGCCAGGTTATTACTACTGGTATCAAAATAAATGGAATAGGCTTCTAACGGAGACAGATTTGCCAGACTACATTGTTTTTTGGGATGTTGTAAATAATAATTTTTACTACTATGACCAAAATGGGGATATTATAATCATAGACATCTCAGATCTTGAAACTCTTACATTTCTTGAATTAAAAGCAGATGGCCACACGCTTGAATACACAGATGAAGACGGTGTTGTAACCAGTATTGATCTTGGAACTGTAATTGACACTTTTGAGACGCTTACCACAATTGTTGATAATGGCGATGGTACATTTACATATACTGATGAAAACGGCGACCCAACCACAATAGATATTTCAAACCTAGAAACGCTAACTTCGTTGGCGTTAAATGCAAATGGTTATACACTAGAGTACACCGATGAAGACGGGATAATAACTAACATCGATCTTGGTGCGTTAGTAAATAACTTTGAAACCCTTACAACTATAGTAGATAATGGTAATGGTACCTTTACTTACACAGATGAGGATGGCGGAACCACAACCATCGATATTTCAAATCTGGAAACACTTACCTTTTTAGCACTAAATCCGGATGGAAGAAC
>NZ_JAIRBA010000042.1 GCF_022008365.1 Aequorivita vitellina | reverse complement strand
CTAGTTACACTGCATTGTTCTGTAACAGTTGGCAATGTAGTTACATCTGGTACAGGAGCAGTGGTATCATTAATAGTTACCGTCTGGTTTTGCGTACTAGTATTGGTGCCATCTGTATAGGTCCAAACAACAGTTGTTGACGCCGTAATTGGGAAGCTAGTAGTTGTTGTTCCAGTAACCGTGCCAGCACAGTTGTCTGTCGCCGTAGGAGCTGGCAAGCTGGCGACGCTACAAGCATCTGTAACAGTTGGCAATGTAGTTACGTCCGGTACGGGAGCAGTGGTGTCGTTAATAGTTACCGTCTGGTTTTGCGTACTAGTATTGGTGCCATCTGTGTAGGTCCAAACCACAGTTGTTGACGCCGTAATTGGGAAGCTAATAGTTGTCGTTCCAGTAACAGTGCCAGCACAGTTGTCTGTCGCCGTAGGAGCAGGTAAACTGGCGACGCTACAAGCATCTGTAACAGTTGGCAATGTAGCCACATCTGGTACGGGAGCAGTGGTATCGTTAATAGTTACCGTCTGGTTTTGCGTACTAGTATTGGTGCCATCTGTATAAGTCCAAACCACAGTTGTTGAAGCTGTAATTGGGAAGCTAGTAGTTGTTGTTCCAGTAATAGCACCTACACAGTTATCCGTTGCCGAAGGAGCTGGTAGACTGTTTACAATACATTGTTCTGTAACAGTAGGTAACGTGGTTACATCTGGCACAGGAGCAGCGGTGTCGTTAATAATAATATTCTGAGTTTGCGTAGATGAATTACCCGCACCATCAGTATATGTCCAGGTGATTGTAGTTGATGATGTTATAGGAAATGTTACCGTCGTAGTACCATTTATTGGTCCCGAAAAATCATCTGTAGCCGTAGGGATTGTTAACTCAGCAATACTGTTAATTGCACATTGCGAATTTACATCTGGCAAAGTTGCTAAATCGGGTACTGGAGGAGTAGTGTCAATTGTAATAGTCGACATTTTCCACATACCACGACCGAAAGTTCCTATATATAGCAAGTTATCGGTATAGTTTATTTCTAGATCTTCTACTCTAACATTAGGTAAGCCGGTACCCATTTTTTGCCAAGTGGAACTAGGTGTGTTTTTTATAAACGGACCTAATTCTGTACCTAAATAAAGAGTTTCATCTGCCGAAGTTCTATTGACAACCACTTTCTTCATTACAATATTAGGCAGACTTCCTGAAATATTAGTCCAAGTTGCTCCGTTATCTCCAGACCTATAAACTTTGTTGCCGGCATTATATCCAGAAACTGTTGCATAAACAACAGGAGAATTGGGCATAGAAGAAAAACTATTAAATAACTGTCCCGCAGGAGGTGTTAAAGTTGTCCACGAACCTCCGTCATCATCACTTCGCTTTGCAGTTAATGTGTTGCCTACATATCCAATTGTGTATATTTCAATTGAAGTGTTATCATCATTTTTAACAACTTCAATAAATTGGGTTTCTGTAAGCCCTGTTCCTAAAGCAGTCCAGTCGGCTGGAATACCAGTTCCACCTTTATTCGTAGATTTTTTAATATCACCATGACAAGCGTAAATAGTGGAAGCTACCGAAGGATGCACAGACATTGGCGAAACAAAAGCTGCATTAGTATTTGAACCTAAAATATATACGGCTTGATCGTAACCATCTGCATATCCCGCATCTGCGCGATACAGTTGGCCGTTTGTGCCTCCTAAATATCTAATATCTGAATTGCCAATATCTATCGCTGTTGACGTACCGTCTCCAGCAACTGCCGAAAGCCAATTTCTACTACCGCCTTGTAGTATTTTTGAAAAACCGTCGTTATCTTGGTTTGCCATCATAAAATTATCTCCACTAGCTTCTTGTGTAACGGCAATGTTATACGGTTGTGTAATTACTAAAGTATTGGAAATATCTTCCCAAGGAGTCGCTGTAGTTGCACTAAATGGCCCTTTGTGAATACCACCGTCATGACCGTCTAAAACGTTTTCAGTATTTCCAACAAACGAAATATGGTGGTGGTCGGCGTGTACATAGAAGCCAACCCCTGGCGGAGTATCATAAGCATTCATTAATGTTGTAAAGGTAGCGCCTCCATCAGTTGAACGGAAACCATTAACTCCCGCGACTAAAATATTCATTTTATTTACTGGAGAAACAGCTATGTTTTGATTGTATCCTTGCTGTGTATTAAACCCTGTTAAATCTGTTGTGCTTATTAAATCGGCTGCAGTATTTGTAAACGCATATCTATACTTTCTAAATTGAGCCTCTTCGGTTATTACCCCACTTACTCTAACTTCTTCACTCACGCCATAGAAATAATCATTATCATTGGCAGAACTCGTTATCTTTAATTTTTTCTGACTGTTTCCTCCTTGATAAATATCGTGCATTGCAAAATTTGCACCCCCGTCTGTAGAAAAATATAAAGCGTCAAATTGATCTGAAACTACCACTTTCATCGCATCATTAGGATCGAAAATAATATTCTGAAATTTTTCGGGAAATGGACTGTAGGGGTACGAAACAGGAACATCACTCCAAGATGTACCGCTATTAACAGTAACTTTAATTTCAGTATTTGTCAATGCGAATATCTTGGTACTGCTATTAGGAGCAAATGCCAAATCTCTAATATATTCGTTCTCTTCTAAAGTAAATGTGAGTCCAGTTGGATTCCAAGTTTCACCTGCATCTGTAGATTTAAATACACCTATTGAAGAAATATGTTCGCCATCTTCATCGCCAGTTGCCATATAAATAATGCTTGTGTTATTAGGATCAACAAGTATATCTGTAACCCCTAAACCTGCTAAAAAATCAGATTTTGGTAACCACAGAGCACCGCCATTAGTTGTTTTCCAAACACCGCCCGCTGCAGAGCCGGCATACATAATATCTGTATTATTGGGGTCTTCTGCTATTACGTTTATTCTTCCTTTTCCAGGGTAGCCTACATAACCGTTCTCTAAAGGTTTGTCTACTGGCCCTATTTGAGTCCAAGTATCCCCTGGGCCACGATTTTGGCTTTGGTTCGCCATTAACGTGTTAATAAGATTTGCTCCAGTTAACGGTCTATTGGCTGTTGTTGGAAAAGAACCATCGGCATTCACTTTATCACGCCAAATGTAAGCCCAGCGTTCAAATTGTTTATAAGCTTTGTGGTTCGCTTTTATCCGCATATCCCACGAAGCCATTTCGGCGCGCTTTTGAGCTACTATATCGTAAAAGTTAGCCGAAGGATCGGTTACTTTAGATTTATAACTTTGGCCATCCTCAAGAATTTTGTTTTGGGCTATCGAGATACCCGCAATTAAAAAGCATAATAGAAAAGTAAAACGTTTAATCATCGTACGTGTTTTTTGTTGAGTTTTAATTTAATACCTCAAATGTAGTTTTCAAACCAATTTTGAACAATAAATACACTACGCACCTACTACGCACTTTTTAAAAATAGCTTACTTTTAAGTGTTTAGTGATGTTTATAACTTTCTAATACACCTTTTAGCCTTCCGTTTTTTCACTTTACTGCGTGGGTGTTTTTTAGCATTTTCTCCTTATTATAACCTTCATTTGTTATTTCAAAATTTAATGTTTGCTCAATTTATGGCGGTGAGAACCCGAATATATTTTAAAATTTCTAGCGTGAACTTACACCAACTTTACAATAGAAAACGTGATTGTATTAACCGCTTCCGAAATTTTCTTAAAAGTTCTTGTTATAAAAACCAATCTGTTAACGCCTTGTTAAACAAAATGCTTTGCGTGATAGGGAGGCATATAATTAGTAACTTTAATACTTAAATTTTCTCCATTATGCAACACGATATCTACAACCTTAAAAAAACATTAGACTCTTCCAAAGATAAACTCTCGTACTACAGTCTTCCCGAACTTGAAAAACAAGGGCATAACATTAGTAAACTGCCTTTTTCAATAAGAATTCTTCTCGAAAATGCCCTGCGGAATTACGACGACTTTTCTGTAACCAAAGAGCATCTTGATACTATTTTAAATTGGAAACCCGAAAAAAGTGAAAAAGACGTCGCTTTTAAACCTGCCAGAGTGCTTATGCAAGATTTCACTGGTGTTCCCGCGGTAGTAGATATTGCATCGCTACGTGCCGAAATGGCGCGAAAAGGAGGTGACGCCTCGAAAATAAACCCGATGATTCCCGTTGATTTGGTAATAGACCACAGTGTGCAAGTAGACTATTTTGCCGCGCAGTATGCCTATCAACAAAATATGGAAGAAGAATACAAACGCAACATAGAGCGCTATACCTTTTTAAAATGGGCGCAGAAATCTTTTAATAATTTTAGCGTAGTGCCACCCGGAATGGGGATTTGCCACCAAGTAAACCTCGAGTATTTTTCTAAAGGTGCCATCGCCCGCGACGGGATGGTTTTCCCAGATACGCTTGTGGGATTAGATAGTCATACTCCAATGGTAAACGGAATTGGCGTGGTTGCTTGGGGTGTCGGTGGTATTGAAGCCGAAGCCGCAATTCTTGGCCAGCCTATCTATTTTATAAGTCCCGAAGTAATTGGTTTGCGACTTACAGGTAAGCTTCCCGTGGGTTCTACGGCAACAGATTTGGTGCTTACCATCGCCAATCTGCTTCGTAAATACGGCGTGGTTGGAAAATTTGTGGAGGTTTTTGGCCCTGGCCTAGACAACCTTTCGGTGCCAGATAGAGCGACAATTGGAAATATGTCGCCAGAGTTTGGTTGTACCATTACCTATTTCCCAATAGATAATAAAACTTTGGAATATATGCGAAGCAGTAACCGAAGTGAGGAACAAATTAAATTGGTTGAAGATTACTGCAAAGCCAATATGTTATGGCGCCAAGACGAAGATAAAATAGAATATACCGATGTGGTAGAATTAGATGTTTCTACAGTTATGCCTAGCGTTGCTGGACCAAAACGCCCGCAGGATAAAATTTTACTTACCGATTTAAAAGAAAAATTTATTGAACTTGAACACGCTTCCTTTGGCAGAACATACATAGAGCCTTCAGAAAGAGAAGAAGCTCTTATCCGATGGAAAGCAGAAGGCGGAAGTCAGCCTGCAGAACAGTCGCACGACCCCGAACCCGACGTTGAAATTGAGTCTAAAACAAAAAATGGGTTAAAAACCGTTTGGATTTCACACGGCAATGAAAAATACATGCTTTCAGATGGAGCTGTTGCAATTGCTGCAATTACCTCGTGTACCAATACCTCAAACCCTTTTGTTATGATTGGTGCGGGATTGGTTGCTAAAAAAGCACGAGAGCAGGGCATAGATGTAAAACCTTGGGTAAAAACATCGCTCGCCCCGGGTTCAAAAGTAGTAACAGATTATTTGGAAAAATCAGACCTGCTTAAAGATTTGGAAGCCTTACAATTTCATCTAGTTGGCTACGGTTGCACTTCTTGTATTGGTAACTCGGGCCCGTTGCCACCTGCTATTTCAAAAGCCGTAGATGAAAATGATTTAATAGTAACCTCAGTGCTCTCCGGAAACCGAAATTTTGAAGCCCGAATCCACGCACAGGTGAAAATGAATTTCTTAATGTCACCTATGTTAGTTGTAGCTTTTGCTATAGCGGGAAGAGTTGACATAGACCTTACTACCGAACCGCTCAGCTGCGATAGAAATGGTAACCCAGTATATTTAAAAGATATTTGGCCCACCGACGATGAAATTCACGCAGTGATGAAAGAAGTGCTAACCCCTTCAGATTTTAAAAAGAATTATGACGAAATATTTGAAGGCAACGAAATTTGGCAAAACCTAGAAGTGCCAAATGACAGCCTTTACCAATGGGACGACAAATCTACCTATATTAAAGAAGTGCCGTTTTTCCACAACCTTTCAGAAGATCCACAACCTTTAAAAAACATTGAAGGTGCAAGAGCCTTGCTGATGCTTGGCGACAGTATTACCACAGACCATATTTCGCCGGCAGGGGCTTTTTCAGTAGATTCCGCTGCGGGAAAATACTTAATATCAAAAGGGGTTGAACGAAAAAACTTCAACAGTTATGGTTCGCGTCGCGGAAACGACGAGGTAATGGTGCGCGGTACTTTTGCCAATGTGCGTATAAAAAACCAATTGGCTAACAGGGAAGGCGGTTATACTACTTATCTCTCTTCAGGTGAAGAAATGACGGTTTATGATGCAGCACAAAAATATATTGCAGATAAAACCCCGCTTATTGTACTCACCGGTAAAGAATACGGTAGCGGATCCTCTCGCGACTGGGCTGCCAAAGGAACCATTCTTTTGGGAGTGAAAGCCGTTTTGGCAGAAAGCTACGAACGTATCCACCGAAGTAATTTAATTATGATGGGCGTGCTACCCCTAGAATATTTAAAAGGCGAATCTGCTAAAGAACACGGCCTTACCGGAAAGGAATATTTCAGTATAACGGGTATTGAAAACAATTTAACGCCTTTAAAAAAGGTAACCGTAACTGCCACAACCGAAGATGGCAAGAAAGTTGAATTTAAAGTAGTTGCAAGATTGGATTCCCCAATTGAAGTTGCCTATTATCAAAATGAAGGCATTCTGCAATATGTATTGCGACAGTTTTTAAAACAATAAACTCGTGATTTGTTATTTCGGGATTCGTTAATTGGAATCCCGATTTTCAATTAATTAATATGTTACACTGAGCGCAGTCGAAGTGCCAATTTTATATAAACGTGATTTTACTCATCCGTCCAAAACTCTTCCGAAAAAACTTCAGTGGAATCACCCTTTGGCCGTTTGTGATTTTAAAGCATCATGCGTTAAAAGAAGATGTTGTTTTTATAAATCACGAAAGCATTCACCTTCGCCAACAAGCCGAATTGCTGTTGGTGTTTTTCTATTTATGGTACGGGATTGAGTTTTTAGTTCGCTGGTTTCAATATAAAAATCAGTATCAAGCATATCGAAATATTTCCTTTGAAAGAGAAGCGTATAATCACGAACAAAATTTCGAATATTTAAAGAATAGAAAGTTCCTCAGATTTTTGAAGTTTCTGTAGTATTCAAACATAAAATAAATAACAATAAACAATAATAACAGAGAATAAACAATAATATGAGCATCCTCTTTTCCCCATTAAAAATTAAAAACACAACCTTTAAAAACCGAACAGTCGTTTCGCCTATGTGTATGTATAGCTGCGTTGACGGCTATGCAAACGATTTTCATTTAGTGCATTTGGGCAGTCGTGCGGTTGGTGGTTTTGGGTTGATAATTCAAGAAGCGACAGCCGTTTCACCCGAAGGCAGAATTAGCTATGGCGATATGGGTCTTTGGAACGACGAACAGATTAGAAAACCCAAAGAAATTGTCGAATTTGTTCACGCTCACAACGCGTTAATAGGTATCCAATTGGCACACGCCGGTAGAAAAGCCAGTCATCAATTGCCGCAGGAAGGTGCTAAAAAAATTGCGCCAACAGATAAAAACGGTTGGCAAACGGTTTCTGCTTCGGCTTTGCCATTTAGAGAAACTGAACCCGCGCCACTGGCTTTGGATGCCGAAGGAATTGAAAAAGTGAAAAACGATTATAAAGCCGCGACAATACGCGCGAAAATGGCAGGCTATGACGTGGTTGAAATTCACGCTGCCCACGGCTATCTGTTTCATCAGTTTTATTCGCCTTTGGCCAATAAACGCACCGATAAATACGGCGGTAGTTTTGAAAATAGAATTCGCTTCTTGCTCGAAGTTACTGAGATTGTCCGCGCTGAATGGCCAGACGAAAAACCGCTCTTCGTTCGTATCTCGGCAACCGATTGGA
This sequence comes from Aequorivita vitellina, assembly GCF_022008365.1. Taxonomy (GTDB): domain Bacteria; phylum Bacteroidota; class Bacteroidia; order Flavobacteriales; family Flavobacteriaceae; genus Aequorivita; species Aequorivita vitellina. The sequence goes on along the minus strand of NZ_JAIRBA010000042.1, from coordinate 13,623 downwards.
CTGAGGGAGGCTGGACCATTGACGACTCTGTAAAACTCGCAATAGCTTTAAAGAAATTAGGTGTTGACCTTATTGATGTTTCTTCGGGCGGTAATGTGCCAAAAGCGACCATTCCCAGCGAGCCGGGTTATCAAGCAGGTTTTGCCGCGCAAATTAAAAAAGAAGCAGATATTTTAACGGGTGCGGTTGGTCAAATCACAACAGCCGAACAATCAGAAACAATTTTAAAAGAAGGAAAAGCAGACTTGATTCTCTACGCTCGTGAAAGTCTTCGGCAGCCTTATTTTCCTCTAAACGCTGCTAAAGAATTAAATGTAGATGTGGCTTGGCCCATACAATATGAAAGAGCCAAAATTTAGATATTATGATTAACGAAGAACAAATAATAAACATCCCTTTTTCAGTATTAGACCTCGTTCCCGTCCTTGAGGGCAGTAGCCATAAAGCGGCTATGGAAAGCAGCGTGGCGTTGGCGCAACATGTTGAAAAATTGAACTATAAACGCTTTTGGATATCTGAGCATCACAACGCCGAAAGTCTCGTGAGTTCTGCCACCCCAGTACTGATTGGTTATGTGGCCGAAAACACAAAAACCATTCGCGTAGGTTCGGGCGGGGTTATGTTGCCCAATCACGCGCCACTTATCGTCGCGGAACAATTTGGTACCCTCGCCACGCTGTATCCAAACCGAATAGACTTGGGCTTGGGCCGTGCGCCGGGAACCGATCAACTTACAGCAAGAGCGCTTAGACGCGAGCGAACCGAAACGGTAAACGACTTCCCAAACGATATTCAGGAATTACAGCAATATTTTTCAAAAAACAATGCACACAGCCCCGTTCGCGCCATTCCGGGCGAGGGCTTAGAAGTGCCATTATACCTTTTGGGCTCCAGCACTTTTAGCGCTCAACTGGCGGGAGCCCTCGGTTTGCCCTATGCCTTCGCCAGCCATTTTGCGCCAACCCATCTGCACGATGCGCTTGGATTATACCACCGTAATTTTGAAGCTTCAAACCAATTGTTAAAGCCCTATTCAATGGCATGTGTAAATGTGGTGGTGGCGGATACAGATGAGGAGGCAGAATTTCTGGCAACGAGCATGAAACTTTTTATGCTGAATATTATCCGAAATACGCGCGCGCCACTTCCGCCGCCAGTTAAAAGTATGAACGGACTGTGGAGCCCAATGGAAGAAGCCCAAATTTTAAAAATGATGCAATACACTTTTGTGGGAAGTCAGAAAACTGTGCGTGAAAAACTAGTTCGTTTTATTTCTGAAACAAGAGTAGATGAATTAATTACGGTTGCACATATTCACAATCAGCAGTCCAGATTAAAGTCTTTTGAATTGTTAGCGCAACTAAAACAAGAAACCCAAGTTTAATCGAAGTCAATCTTACTTTGAAGGGATAATTTTGAAAAGATTTGTTTTCTTTGCCTTCACAAAAAAAATATAAAATGCTAAAAGCTGTACTTTTTGATATGGATGGGGTAATTGTAGATACAGAGCCCTTACACCGAAAAGCGTATTTCAATATGTTCGATGAAGTAAATATTAATGTAGGCGAAACATTGTACGATTCTTTTACAGGCCAAGCTACATTGCCAATTTGCAAAACCTTATGCCAGCATTTTGAGCTTTCAGAAACTCCCGAAAATTTGGTTTCAATAAAACGAAAACACTTTAAATATCTCTTTGAAAACGACTCCAGTCTTGCTTTGATAGATGGCGTTCACGATCTTATAAAAGATTATCACAGCAACGGCTTAACTTTGGTTTTGGCTTCGTCTGCTTCTATGGCTAACATCAACCGTATTTTTGATAGGTTTGATCTCAACAAATATTTTAAAGCTAAAATTAGCGGCGCCGATTTAAAAGCCTCAAAACCCCATCCCGAGATATTTATAAAAGCCGCACAACTCGCGGGCGAACACCGTGACAATTGCATGGTTATTGAAGATTCCACCAACGGAATAGCCGCTGCAAAAGCCGCAAATATTTACTGCGTAGGTTTTAAAAGCCCAAATTCTGCCAACCAGGATTACAGCAAAGCAGATAGAGTAATCACAAACTTTGATGAAATACTATTCGCTAAATTGCCCTAACCTTATTTGTTTAATATTAAATCTAATTAGTAGTATCAATTTTATTCCTTCCTTTTCAAGGGGAGGCTAGGAGTGTCTGTTCACCCTAAATTCCAGTGACTAAAAACATTTTCAGAGGCTCTTTTACTTGAAGATTTCTTTACTTTCGTAGCCCGTTTGTTTTTAAGTTGAATCGGTTTTTCAAAATGCACCACATTCCGCTCACCTTGCTTTTTAAGATGACTCCTAATAATTGCGTGGGTGTGATACGTTGCTTGCTGCAGTTTCAAAAAAGGCTCGTAATCTTCAATATTGCAAATGGCGTCGTTCCTGTCAAAATAGCCATAACCTTTATACTGTCCGTCCATAACAAAGGCAAAGCCTATCTCATCTTTAACCCTTCCTTTTCCCTGAATGGCAAAACTTAAAGTGTTATCTTTTAATGACTGTAGGGCGGCCGCCACTTTTGCGTTGTAATCTTCAACGTTTTCGGTGCCTTCACAAATCCCTTCGCAGTTTTTGATACGGTAGTGCGAACATTTTTCCGAATTGCTTTGCAAGGTGCAAAAACGCGGACATAGTTTAAAAGTCTCGCATATTTCTTCTAGTTTTTCGATGGCTTCGGTTCTATTGTAAAACGTACTTACAGAATCGTTCTGCGTCTTTGTCTTTCCCAAAGCCAATTGCACGATGCCGCGCTGATTTTCATAACTGATAATCTGATAGGTTGTTGCGGGCCATTTCTGCGCACGGTTATATTTGGGGTAATGCTTCCGAATGTGTTCCGATTCTACCAAAAGCGCCAACAATTCGTTGCCCGTAAGTTCAAAATCGATAAAATGCGTCTCTTGCCCCAATTGATATTCCTTCGTCTTTTTACTGTAAAAATGAGAGAGTACACGCTTCTTTATATTCTTCGCCTTCCCCGCGTAAATAACTTTATGCTTTTGGTTTTTGAAAAGATAAATTCCAGCCTCTTCGGGAAGTTCGTCTATCTGTTCCGCAGGCAGATGGGGTGGAAGCGTGGCTTGCTTTGAACGCGGATTGAGAAATTGATTAATCGTTTCCCAATCTTCATCTAACGAAAGCAGGCGTTGAAAAAGAATAACCGTAGCATCAACATCGCCTTCTGCGCGGTGGCGGTTGAGGTGCGGAATATTTATAGTAGTGCAAAGTCTTCCCAAACTATAAGACAGATGTCCAGGAATTAATTTGCGCGAAAGCCGAACGGTACACAGCTTTTTCCGATTGTAATGTTGCCCCAAAAGACGAAATTCCCCGCGGATTACATTGTAGTCAAAACTTACATTATGGGCTACAAAGATGGCGTCTTTTGTAAACGCCTCTATTTTTTCGGCAACTTCAAAAAAGCGCGGGGCATTGGCCACCATTTCATTATTAATTCCTGTTAGGGTAGTAATGTACTGCGGAATATCGCGCTCAGGGTTTACCAAAGTAGTATATTTATCTACTACTTCACCATTTTTCAAAAGTGCGATGCATATTTCGGTAATGCGGTTGCCGGCAATGCCACCGCCGGTTGTTTCTACATCTATAATTGCGAAAAGTTGTGAATGCATTTATTTGTTGCTGGGAAATAACAAAGATATATAAAACCCCTTAAAATAATTGGAATTATTCCTATTAATTGGAAATAGTCCGATGCTGCTGTTGTGGAGTCGTTATTTCTAAAACAATTTATCGCTCAAAAATGTTGCTTATTTCAATGAAATTTAGTGCGTGTAATATGGTGTCGATGCGATTAAAAAGGCTGAAAATCAATATTTTTTAGCTCGGTTAAAAGGAATTGATTTATATTTATTGCTCAAACCTCTTAATGGACAAGTTGATTTTAATATTTCTTTTGCTCCTTCAAATAGTATATGTTGAAGCGCAAACTCCCGAAATATCTAAAATTAAGCAGCAGATTGAAAACGCCCCTTCTAAGCCCGATTCGGTAAAGTATTATATGTTTCGGCTATTGGACCACGCTTCGCAACTTCACGACACGGTTATTGGTAAAACCTACAGCCATATAGGTATTCAGTATAACAAATTGGCAATATTGGATTCTTCTGAATTTTACATGAAAAAAGCTTTGGAGTACACTGAAAATTACCCCAAAGTCCACGGCGAAATGTATCTTAATTTAGCTATTAATTACCGTATTGGATCGCGATATAACGAATCTTTGGAGGCGAGTGAAAAAGCGATAGAAATGTTTAAAAGAGCAAATTACCAAGCTGGGGTAGGCAGAGCTTATGGCGAAATGGCTTCCAACTATAACTATATGCTTAACAGCGAAAAAGCGTTGGAATATCTAAAAAAATCAATAGCCATTTTAAGTGAAGAACAAAACACAAGAGAACTACATGTAGTAAAACAAAAGCTGGCAAATTTGTATTATAACAAAGGTGATTACGCCTTTGCAAGAGATATTTATGAAGAGGTTTTACCCACATTTTCGCAAAACAAAGGCACCAATTATTACAGCACACTTTTAACATATGCCGACTGTTTAATTCAATTAGAGGAAAATTACAGCGACGCCGAAGCAGCTTTAAACGAAGTGGTTGACGGTTTTAAAACCCTAAATAATATAGAGTATATGTGGCTTAGCCTTAGTAATCTTGCGTATGTTTATGAAGCCAGCGGTAAAATTGAAAAAGCCCGTCAGGCATTTGAAAAAGCACACCAAGGTTTATATCAATTAAAATCGCCACGCTTTATGGAAACCAGTGTGCGCTATTTAGAGTTTTTAAATAAACAGAAGCAATATAATACAGCTTTAGCTGTAATAAAAAGGGTACAAGCCACCTCCAAATCGAAGAGGTTAAAAATGAATGCCGATAACGAAATCGCCTTCTTAAAACAGGCCATAGCGACCTATAGTCAAATGGGGATGGTAGAAAATTCATTACAAGCTTTTGAACGTATAGATTTTGTAAAAGACTCACTTCACAGCGCTGTCAATGAAGCTAAGGCACTAGAGTTACAAGAGAAATATCAAAACGAGCTTCAACGCGAAAACAACCTAGTTCTAGCAAGCAACAACGAACTTTTATTGGAGTATAATAATAAAAAGGACAAAATATTAATGCTTAGCGTATTGAGCTTGGCCCTCATTCTTGTTATTGGGATTGTTCTTTTTATTTCTAGTAGAAACAAATTAAAAATGCAACAGAAACTTGTAGCGACCTTAGAAAACTCTAAAAGAGTTTTAGAAGAAAAAAACACCCTCCAAAACCAATTGCGAATAGAGCGCGAAAAAACCCTAATTAATAAGGAAAGGGAATTGGTGGAGGTGTCTTTAGAAATGTCTGACCTCCAAAACCGAATATTGGAGCTTTTAGAACATCGCGAAAATCCGGAGAGCTCGCAAGTGCTAGCCGAAAAATTAAATGAATTGCTGAGCCAGAATAATTATTGGAAATACTTTAAAGGCAAATTTGTAGAGGTGCACCCTGCATTCGCCAAACAACTTTCAGAAATGTTCCCCAATTTATCTGATAACGAAATTGCTTTTTGCTGTATGTTAAAACTTCAGCTGTCCACTAAAGAAATCGCTTCGCTTATGGGCCTTAGCAAGGAACAAGTAACATCAAAAAAGGCTGCGCTTCGCCGTAAAATGGGACTGGAAGACGATATTCTTGGTTTCGAAAAATTGATAGAACATTTAGAATAACACACTACAGTATCGTATTGAAAATATCTCAATTTCTTCTTTTTACGCACCTATTGGGCTGCTTCAACCCTTCACAAAAACAATACATCAAACCCGCTGTTTCATATTAATTGAGTATTTGTTTTTTTTCAGCTTATATGTTAAAACTTTGTATTTAAAGTAAAAAATTATACTTTAAATTTAACTTTTAACATTATAATCCCCTAACTTTGAGAGAATTAAAATTTTATTCCTATGAGTATGCCAACAATTCCACAAACGTACACCCACACAATAAAGCCCAGCGGTATTTTTGATGTGGACTCAACCATAGACGGCGGCCTTGATACCCGATTATCTGGCGGCTTTAACGCCAATCACGGTGGAAGCATCCAAACTGTTGTAAGTGGTAAACTAGAAACAGACAATGTACTGAAACTTAAAGGCGACCCCAACGAACCCGTAAGTACAGATAGCAAAATTGAAATTTTAAACCTGCCGCGATTCACCTTAGACGATATTAAAGACATGATGAAGGTTCGGGTGCGTATCCCCAACTATTCCAATATATGTGTGAAAATGCTTGGGGTAGAAGTGCTGAATGTTTGTATGGGCGGCGAAAGCCAAGTTATAACCGAGCCTTATGTTCCCACAGCGGCCGAACGTTGCGAAGACGAGTGCTGCGAGCCAGATACCAGGCCTTTTCCAGAACGCTCAACCCATGAAACGCATCAAGGGAAAACAAAGGTTGAAGAAGTAGCCAGTAAAAAGAAAAAATCATGAAAATCGTTTCAGCTAATTCCCATCAGGAAAAAATAAAGATAATGGAGAAGGAGATCGTCCTTAACGGTCCTCCATCAAGTTTACAAGGTAATATTCAATTCGAGAATATTGAAAGTGACCCCCTGCGTATAAAGACCTTGGCGCTGGTAGCTAAAAATAAAAAGCAGCAAAAAGGTACTCAAGATTTTTTGCGTTTTTCATTTAGACTGCGTCCCGGAGAACAAAAACAGGAAACAGTAAATCACGAACTTCCCCCAACCACTCCGCCGGGGACGTATGAAAGCCATATAATGTTGGGCGAGCAAATGCACAAAGTAAAAATGATAGTACAGCCTACAATTAACATCGAGGTTTTTCCTACGCAGTTTACGTTTCAAAATACTGCCCCCGGAACAACCCACGTGGCAGTACTTACTTTAATTAACAAAGGCAATATGCCGTTTCAGGTGCCTGAATTAAAACACGCAGCCATGTTAGATATGGACTTGCTTTGTCGCGCTTTTGGCAAAGGATTTAGAGAAAAAGGCAAAGACGATTTAATGTCAACCTTAGACGAAGTAACCAGAAATCTAAAAGAAAATCTTACAGATTGGGTGTCTATTTCTGTGGAAGAACACAACCAAATTGTGCAGCCCGGTGACTCGCTGTTGTTGCACATAAACTTTACGATTCCTAAAAACGCCGAAGCCAATCGCGACTACGATGGCAATTTCAGGTTTTGGGATAAAGATATTTCGGTGGTGATAAAATCACATAGAGAAACAACAAAAACTTAAGTTATGAAAAACAATCAAAGTGATAATTCACTCCCTAAAATGCTAACGGATAATTTTCAGAAAATGACCAATGTTTCGCTGGAAGCCATGCAACCCTTAGTGGAAAATATGGTTGAAAACATGGCTAATTTCAATCGGAATATTTCTGAAAGTGGCCTTCCTACCCTTAATATTTTTGGCACGGGAAAAAAGAGCAAATGCTGCCCCCCAGAAGAAACTTGTCTGCCACATTGCATTGCTTCAATCTACAGGCAAGCTATGGCTGGCGAGCGTATTATTGTTCCTTTTCTTATAACCAACAACTGCAACACCCAAAAAACCTACCGTCTCGGTTTACGTGAATTAAAAGATGCCGATGGCAATTTAGCGCCTACACAGCCCGCTTTAAACAAAAACAGCGTGTCGTTAGAACCCGGTCGCAGCGAACGCGTTTTAATGATGCTAGATTTAAGCAATTACAGCAACGGCACTACCTATGAAGCCGAAATAGTAATTCGTGAAAAAGAGATAAATCAAAACGTGTGTTTCACATTAAATGTTAACGACCACAACCAAATTAACGTGACTCCTTACAACGAAAATAAATACAAATTAAAATGGCAAAGCTGGCAGTCGCATTTTTATTGCGAACCACAAACACACAAAATTAAAGACAATGTGAGGCCATTGAAAAATGTTTATAACCAAAAAGATGAGCGAACAGAAGGATGATTTTTCAAAAGGTGTTGAAAGCCTTTTCCGAAAAACCGTAGAAGTAAACAAGCACTATTTAAAACAGAGCACAGAATTGTTTAAGGAATTTGGAAATTCGGGCAAAGAACTTAAAAACTTCAATCTCTTTCAGCCAGAGGTGCTGATGGGGGCATTTACTTCATTTACAAAAATGAACCTCGATCATTATAAAAACATGATGGATTTGGGATTTGCCATAACCAAAAAAGCATTTAATCCCGCATCCGAAGATGCTGCGGGAGAAACGGAGGAAAGCGCTGAAGAACCTTCCTTCGTACTGTCTGCTACAACTTTTGCTGGCAACCGCGTAAACTTACAATTTCTATTAGATAATATTAAAAGTGAAGAAGCTACCTGCCAATTAATAAATTCAGATTATTTAAATGAAGAAGTTCCCGCGAACACACAAAAATTTCCCACTGTATTTAACCCCCAATCATTCACATTAGCGGCAGGCCAATCACAAACGGTAACCATTCAAATTTCGGTTAACAACGATGTGCGTTTGGGCATTTACCAAAGCAAAGTACAAGTGCTGGGTTTTGAACCTGCATATTTTCTAATTAAACTTACAATAGCCGAAAAACCTGTTGAAAAACCCGCTAAAAAATCTACTGCAAAATCCGCTAAAAAATCTATTGCAAAAACCATAAAAACCACTGGAAATGGCCGCCAAAAAACCAAACGAACAAAAAAAGAGTAGTGGAAGCAGGAAATTGGCAGACGATATTCTCAAGGGAATAAAAAATGAAGAAATACTTTCCAGTGCCCAAAAAGTTATCAATTCTGCGGTCAACGTGCTGGAAGAAGAAATAGCTGCTGGTATCTTAGCTGCTAAAAAAATTGAAAAGAAAGTATTGGATGTGGACAACATCCGAAGCGATCCAGACGATCTTATGAATCGCATTCGCAGAGACACCCACGAGGCAGTCGACCTCTTTTTGGATGCCATAACTGCGCTTACCAATAAGGTGAATAACTTAACCGAAAGTGAAAATGCCAAAGCCGAAAAAGCTGAAGCAGCTATTGTAAAGCCAAGCCCTGCGCTTACCCTCCTGGAAACAGAGCAGCCACTGCAACCCGGACAATCAGAAAATTTCACCTTTACTCTTTTTGAAGATTCAGAAAAAGCCGCTAAAATTAGCTTTCAAAAAACGTCACTCTTCGGTCCCAATGGTCAGAGTATAAACGGCAGAGCCCTAAAAATAACACCACTCAACCTTACCCTAAAACCAAAGGAAGAAAGAGAAGTAAACGTGAAGCTCTCCCTGCCCAAAAATGCACAGCCCGGCACTTATAATGCCCTAATTACAGATTCCGAAAATGCCCTCGTAAAAGTAGTTCTCAATGTAGTTGTAATCCCTTAAAAATTATGGACACCCTTTCAATGAAAGCAATGCTGGCAGATTACGGTGCCGAAACTTTAAAAGGGATCCACAATTATATTCCAGATAAGGAACCCCGCGCATATTTGTACAATCTTTTAGCTGAATACCCCAACCGCGGTGGAAAAGGTTTTAGACCCGGCCTTTGCATCGCCGCTTGCAAAGCCTTTGGCGGTAAGCAGGACGATGCTTCAAATTCTGCTGTTTGTTTAGAACTGCTTCACAACGCATTCCTAATTCACGACGATGTGGAGGACGAGAGTTTTTTCCGAAGAAATAAACCCACGCTACACCAAAGCACCAATACTGCAATTGCCATAAATGTGGGCGATGCTATGCAAGTGCTCGGCCTTTATCCATTATTCAAAAATAGGGAAGTGCTGGGCGATAAAGTGGCAATGCAGATTTTTATGGAAGTGCAACATATGGTTACTGAATCGGTGGAAGGGCAAGCAATGGAACTGGGCTGGCGAAAAGACAATACCGCCAATTTAATGGAAGCAGATTACCTGCGGATGATACTTAAAAAAACCTGTTGGTACACCTGTATTCATCCAATTAGGATTGGGGCAATTATCGGTACTAAAGGAAGGGTGAATCCTGAAAAATTTGATCGCTTAGGCTATTTTATGGGTACGTCTTTTCAGATACAAGACGATGTGTTAAACCTTATAGCCGATGAAGAAAAATATGGAAAGGAAATTGGTGGCGATATTTTAGAAGGCAAACGCACCTTAATGCTTATTCATTTAATGGCAACTTGCAAGCCGGAAGAGCTCAGGACGATTTCAAAATTTCTCTCCCTCCCCATTCGGCAAAGAAAAAATGCGGATGCGCTGGAAATCCTAGAATTGATGCACACTTACGGTTCCATTACGCACGCCAAAAATACAGCCCAATATTTGGCGGGCGCAGCACTCAAAGAATTCTATACCATCTTTTCAAGACTGCCCGATTCCGAAGACAAAAGCTTAATAGAAAACATTATTATTTATATGATAGACCGCGAATACTAAACTATGCTAACCGTAAAACCCAAAATAAACTATGACTGCGATGTGCTTATCTCCGGCGGAGGTCCCTCGGGAAGTGCGCTGGCTTTTCATTTGGCAAAAAAAGGGGTAAAAGTTATCGTGGTGGAGGCAGCGAAATTTCCGCGTGATAAAGTTTGTGGCGATGGCGTTAGCCCAATTGCGTTGGCCGAATTAAACAAAATGGGTATTACCCGAACCCAGAAATTTGCCAAAGCCAACGAAATAAAAAAAGTGGGCCTCTTTTTAAAAAATGATAATGTATTTATCAATCTCGCCAAACCTGAACATTTACGATATCACGCCAGAATCATCCCCCGCATAGAACTGGACGCCATGATTTACGAGGCGGCAAAAAAAGCAGGCGCTACCTATTTAGAGGAATCTCGTGTTGTAAAATATAAAATCACCCCCAATGCGGCCTTGGTTACCGTAAAAACCGACGCGGATCAGCAGCTTATAAAAACAAAACTGGTGGTTGGCGCGGATGGTAGCAGATCGATAATAGCGCGGCAAATGCGCGGCAATTCCCCTTCAAAGGATTATCAACTGTTGGGGCTTCGTGCCTATTACAATAACGTAAACGGCCCTACAGATAGGGTTGATATTTATTTTAGCGAAGAAGGCTTTCCGGGTATATTTTGGATGTTTCCAAAAGGAAAAAATGACGCTAATATAGGAATGGCAATGATTTCGCAAACCTTTCCACAGAAACCAGATCATATAAAAAAACTGCTCACAGAGCACATTGCCACCCATCCCGAAATTGCAAAACGCATTGGGAAAGGTTCTTTGGAAGCAAAAATGGAGGGCTGGCCTATTACGTTTTTTAACGCTTCACAGAAGTTATGTAGCGATAGAGTAATGCTGATAGGCGAGGCGGCCGGACTTATAAACCCACTAAGCGGCGATGGTATTCAATACGCCCTATTGAGTTCCCGATGGGCAGCCGAAACCATAATAAATTGCGTACCCGCAGATGAATTTTCCGAAACAGCTTTAAGCACTTATTCCAAAAAAGTAAATGAAGAGGTGGGGTACGACTTTGCACTTTCAAATTTGTTGGTGCAATTTCCCCGCAACAAAACCCTCACAAAAGTGTGGATGAAAATTCTCACCGTTTTAATAGCCCGGGCAAAAGAAGACAAAGAATATGCCGATATTATTGCAGGTATTTTTGAAGGTACCTATCCTTCGTATAAAGCACTTACAGTTCCTTTCATTTTAAAATCTTTAAAACAAGGCGGATTGGAAATTTCTAAAGAATTAAGTAACAGTCTAAAACATCCCAATTCGTTGCTGGACAATGCAGCCGATTCTGTGCAATTCCTTTTTAAAATACTTGAAGAAATAAAAGCCAATCCCGTGGCACAACTTAAATGGGCTGGCAATACCCTCTCTAAAACTGCCAGTGTAGCCGCACACCTCGCCCAAACCGTAGATTTGTCAAAAATTAGAAAAGGGGTGTAACCGTAATTAATCTTATTAGAAAAATAAACCACATTCAACTCCCCAACCTTCCACCCAGTAAATTAACGAATTAACAAATCACAATTCACGAATCAACGAAACACAAATTAACGAATCAACAAATTCACAAATTAACCAGTTTCTAATCGTAACTTTACCCACAAACAAATTTATAAAAAGCAAATCAGCCTGTGAAAAACTCTTTTAAAACCGTTGCCGTTATTGGTTTTGTTTCCAAAGGCATTATTTATCTGGTAATCGGAACCTTGTCTTTATTGGCGGCTTTAAATATGGGTGGTGAAAGTTCGGGCACCAATCAGGCGCTCATTTTTTTAAAACGGCAACCTTTTGGGCAAGTACTCTTGTTGCTATTGGGCGTAGGCCTGCTCTGCTATTCGTTTTGGATGTTTGTACAAACCTTCAACGATCCCGAAAATATTGGCACAGACCGAAAGGCGCAAATGCGTCGCTTCGGACTTTTCACTACGGGTTTGGTTTATGTGGTGGTGGCTTTTCTATGCTTTTATCACCTGTTTACCTATACCATTTCAGACGATTCTAATTCGCAGTATTTAGACTTTATAGGTCCGGTAACCCTTTCGTATATATTTATTGGCGTCGGAATTATCTTAGCCGTTCAAGCGGTGGTATTAATTGTAGGGGTATTAAAAGGCGGGCTTTTAGACCAATTTAATTTGGAAGGACAAAAAGGCTCTGGTTTTATAAGAGTAGTGGGGCAGTTTGGTTTTTATGCCCGCGCTTTTGTGGTGGCCATCATTGCCTATTTCTTTTTCCGCGCTGGCATTTACACCGACAACCACGAGATTAAAGGCATTCAAGATGCCTTTTCTTTTTTAGATCAATCTGCCATCGGTAGAATTTTAATGGCGATTACTGCGGTGGGGTTTATTTCTTATGGGGCGTTTTATGCCCTGCTTACGAGGTATCGGACTTTTGAGGGGGAGTGAGGTTTTACGAAACAACTCTTTAGCGGCAGGACAATGGCGAGGAGGTAGGTGAAGGGTTTGCTTAAAGTCAATCAAGCCCACAAACCTAAATAGCATTGACGTCGCCTTCGATTTCGATTTCGTTTTCGATTTCAATTTCATTTTTGATCTTCACCCACATCCCCAGAAACATAAGGATATTCGAGACAACCCATCAACCATCTTTAAAATTTATTTGCGCATTCGTGGTCACCCAAATGCGATGAAATCATCAAATCTGTCACACTGAGCGCAATCGAAGTGCCTCGTCAATCCCCAATCCCATTCCCATTCACTTTGTGGCCTAAATTTGGCTCACCCATCTCAAGTCTCAAATCTCAAATCTAATACCTCAAATATAACTAATACCTCAAATCTAAAGCGTGAACTTCCCTGATTAGAGTTGACCGTTTTTAGTCTAGACTCTAGACTCTAGTTTCTAGCTTCTAGATTCAAATCTCAAATCTCCATCCAATATGTCACACTGAGCGCAGTCGAAGTGCCTCGCCAATCCCCATTATCATTGTCTTTGTGCCCAAATTTAGCACACTATTCAAGTCTCAAATCTCACGTCTCACGTCTCAAATCTAAAGTGTCCTATCGTCCTACATCCTACCGTCCTACGTCATTCTCACCCCATCACCACACGCTCCTTCCCCTTCTAAATATTTTAATTTAAAAGAAAGAAGGTTAATTCAGGGGAAGGTGGCC
>NZ_JAIRBA010000041.1 GCF_022008365.1 Aequorivita vitellina | reverse complement strand
AACACTTCCGTGCCGGCTGGCCCGTCTGGGTTCTGGTCATTGGTAGCTACATCGCCACTTACCGGTAGGTTCATAAAGGTATCGTTGATGTCGTCGATGGCTATTACACAATTGCTCAATATATCTACTATAATTTGAGTATCACAATTATTTGCATCTAAAACATCTATAGTATGGTTACCAGCAGACAGATTATTAAATGTACCTGAAGATTGATAAGCTCCACCGTCAATTCTATATAAGTATGGCACTGTTCCACCACTTGCTTGCACAGTAACAGATCCCACTCCATTACAAACAATATCTGTTTGAGAGGTAATTGCTAAAGTAAGTCCAGATGCTGGCTGCAACACCGTAGCAGTCTTTGTAGCGGTACACCCATTTGCATCCGTAATATCAACAGTATAAGTACCTGCTACTAAATTGAAAAGATCTTCACTTGTAGCACCATTACTCCATAAAAATGAATACGGAGCTGTTCCACCTGTGACAGTTAAATCTATTGAACCTGAATTATCGCCAAAACATTTCACATGTGTAATAGCCACTCCAGAGGTAAGCAAATTAGGTTCATTAACAATAGTTGAAGCTGTAACAGTACATAATGTAACTGTATCAGTAACCACCACCGTATAAGTTCCTGCACTTAAGCCTGAAATGGACTGCGTGGTTTGCCCTCCTGGTGACCATATATATGTAAATGAACCAGATCCACCAGTAACTGAAACAGTTGCTGTACCATCACTATCTCCATTACAAGTTACCGAGGTTGAAGAAGCTCCCGCGGCTAACCCTCTACACGTACCAGGATTAACGGTAGTTGTTGCTGTTGCTGTACAACCATTGGCATCTGTAACTGTTACGACGTAAACTCCTGCAGTAAGCCCGGTTATAACTCGAGTAGTTTGACCCCCTGGACTCCAACTATATGTATAAGGTGGCGTACCACCTACGGGATTAGCAGTAGCAGTTCCATCTCCAGTAGCAGGTCCGCTTTCATCGGTAGATGTAGCAGAAACCGAAAGCGCAGATGCCGGTTCGGTGATAGTTACACTTTGTTCTACCGGTTGGCATACTGTACCATCTATGGTAACACTAACCGTGTATATTCCTGAAGAAAGGTTATTAACAGTACTTGTTGTTACTCCTGCATCTACTTGTGGCGGAGTTGTATCCCAAGTGAATGTAAATAAGGCCGCTGGATTTGAAGCAGAAGAAGCACTTACTGTGGCGCTTCCTGTAGTATCACCTGTACAAAGTACATTAGTTACTTGATCCACCGAAACGATGGCATCACACGTGTTATCACAAACTATAACCACTCCTTGTTCAAGCTCACAACCGTTGGCATCCTTAACCGTTACACTATGTGTGCCAGCAGGCAGGTTTGTTGCTGTTGCTGTGGTTTGATTTCCAGCACTAGCGCTCCATAAATAGGTATAAGGTGCTACTCCGCCAGAAGGGCTAGCAGTAGCTTCACCATCATTACAACCTTGTCCGGTTGTAGCATTTTCTTTCGTAATAATAATGCTTATAGGATTCGCGGGCTCACTTATTGTAATTGAGTTTTCAGTAAGAGTACATCCATTTGCATCGGTTATTGTAATACTGTAAACTCCTGCAGGGATACCAAATAAATCTTCGCTTGTTGCTCCATTACTCCAGTTATATTGGTACGGAATTGTACCTCCTGAAACTGTAATATCTATTGCTCCAGTAGATTGACCATAGCACAGTACATCCTGTGTCGTATATGTCAGTGATAAACCTGAAGCTGGTTCTAGAACCGTCGCACTATTAGTAGTAGTACAACCGTTAGCGTCAGTTATAGTTACCGAATATGTACCAGCAGTTAAATTAAATAAATCCTCAGTTGTAGCACCATTATTCCATAAGAAAGAATATGGTTGAGTTCCTCCCAATACAGTTAAATCTAAAGATCCATTACTACCTCCAAAACAAGAAACACTTGTAACTGCTATACCCGAACTCAAAATATTAGGTTGGGTAACAGTAGCTGTAGCGTCAACTGTACACAATGTGGTTTGATCAGTTACAGTTACAGTATACGAACCTGCTGCTAAACCAGTAATAGTTTGTGTGGTTTCACCACCTGGACTCCATAAATATGTAAATGGTCCTACTCCATTACTAACTGAAACAGACGCAGACCCATCACTATTGCCATTACACGAAACAGGGGTTGATGTAGGGTTTGCACTTAACCCATGGCAGGACCCAGGATTAACAGTAGTTGTTGCCGATTGTGTACATCCATTAGCGTCAGTAACAGTAACAGTATATATTCCAGCAGTTAAACCGGTGATAACTCTTGTGGTTTGACCACCTGGACTCCAACTGTAGGTATATGGCGGGGTGCCACCAGAGGCGTTTGCAGTAGCCGTTCCATCGCCAGTATTGGGCCCGCTTTCATCTGTTGATGTAGCAGTAACATTTAATGCTGTTGATGGTTCGTTTATAGACACACTTTGTTCTACCGGAAGACAAACAGTACCGTCAATAGTTACACTTACTGTGTAAACACCACTAGGTTGATTTGTAATAGTACTGGAAGTTACGCCACTGTCAATCTGCGGTGGAACCGTATTCCAAGTAAAAGTAAATAACGCTGCAGGATTTGCTTGTGAACTAGCTGAAACTACAGCTACACCCGAAGCATCTCCCTTACATAATACATGAGTAACACTATCTATGGCAATAACTGCATCACAATCATTAATACAATCAATAACAACACTTTGCGTTACCGAACAGTTATTAGCATCTGTAACAACAACTTGATGCGTTCCTTCTGGAAGATTAGTTGCTGTTGCTGTGGTTTGATTTCCAGCACTAGCACTCCATTGATATGTATAGGGTGAAATTCCTCCCGTTGGACTTGCAGTGGCTTCGCCATTATTACAAGCTCCAGAGGTAGAGGCATTTTGCTTCGTTATTTGAATAATTATATTTTCTGGTTCGGTTAATGTTACAGAAATAGATTCTGTATTTCCGATGCTATCCACTACCTCAATTATGTATACTCCGGCAGTAAGATTATTAAATGTGGCACTAGATTGTGATGCACCGCCATTTTGCGAGTACAAATAAGGTGGCACACCGCCAGTGGCCTCAACAGTTATAGATCCTGTATCGCTTCCATGACATAATATATCTGTTTTAGACTGAAGAGTTAGATCTAAATCTTCATAACAATTGGCCTCAACATTCACACCACCTGCAATAACCCAAGATTGACCATTAACTGTCTGTCCGTTCTGATTATTTCTAGTATCGATGGTAATTGTTACTTGAGTTATATTTCCTGGTACATCATCTAATTCAATAAAAGGAATTGAAAGACAGCATGTGCCTCCAGGTAAGGTAGGATCTGGACCGTATATTATTTTTTGACCGGAAACTGATCCAGCAGTAGCTCTTAAAAGAAGATATCTGCCATCATCAGTTAGTTCAGAAATAGGTGTCTCAATCAATAAATCTCGTGGCCCTGTAAAGGATGGAATATCTAAAGTAAAATTAACCACGTTATTTACCCCACTCAAACTGGTAAATTTACCCGAATTTGAAGTGGCATTTGCCACATTTCGGAATGCATAGACAACGACGGACTGTAGCTTACAACTGTTGGCATTATCTGTATATGTTACATTACTTGTACTTCCAATTATAAGTCCTCGGTAAACCCATACATTAGAGCTAGACCCTACAGGGACTGATCTTTCCAAGGTATGTGGATTTCCCAAAGCATCTGTAAATTGAAGTGTCGCGCCAGGGTTATTTTCTTTATAAACTATTTCAACCGCATATTGATATACGTTTGATGGATCTGGAATATTAACGGTAGTTGTAGTGTTGCAATTTGCATTATAACCATATTCATCTACCATTTTATCATCGCCACAAACAAAATTCCATTCTTCTATATCACAATAAACTGCAATTGTTTTTTCTATAGAGCAACCATTCGCATCAGTAACCACGACACTATAGGTTCCCGCAGATAAGTTAGTTGCCGTTGGTGTAGTTTGATTTCCTGCATTGGCACTCCATAAATAAGTGTAAGGCCCAGTTCCACTCGTTGGCGTTACTGTTGCCTGTCCATTATTACATTGCCCAGAAGAATTAGCATTTACCTTTTGTATTGTTGCAGCTACCTTATTATGTAACGTTATAGTTTTTTCATCTTGCACGGCAGGCAAAGTACAACCAGAAGAGTAGCTACTATTAAAAGTAGCTTTCGCTCTAAAATCACCTTCAAAAGTACCTCCACCGGTATAAACATATGTTCCAGATACTTGGGAGGAAGTTCCTACAGGAACATTATTTAAGAAAAACTCCCACTGCACGGTACCTGCTGGAGCACTACAAGCACCAGAAGAATAATTTGCATTGTAATCTACAGAGTTTTCACAACTAACTTGACTAATCGAAGCAGTTACAGAAGGACAGGGAACACAAACATCTGGGTTCGTTAAGTTTAACGTAACTGGATTACAGTCACCGTCTTCGTATTTAACCACAGAACTATCGGGATTTTGAGTTCCGCAGACATTGGAGTTACTGGCAACAAGTGAATATTTTAAAAATATGGATTCCGTAGCAATTTTTGGTACATCCCAATAGATTTGATCTCCAGAACCACTAAGCGTAACAGTCCCTTTGTTTGTACTAATTGAACCTGAAACTATAGTGAATCCAGGAATAATAGTTGTAGTTAAAAACTTCTGCCCAGGAAGTTGAATGGCGGCGTAGTTAAGGTTCCCAAAAATTTCTAAGTAAATGTCAGAAAGATCTGCATTATCTTCGGTATGATAAGCTCCTGCATTTTGTATTTGATCTAAAGTGTTTAACGCTATATCTTCTTCAGTACCAGAAATAGCACCTGTCAATCCAATTGTAAACACACTCTGATTGTATGGATTACCACCTTTATTTATTACCCAAGCAGCTTGCCCTGCAGCTATTGCATTTTGTTGGCAAATTGTATTACTAGAAGTTGAACTGCAATTATTACCACTATTATCGCGGTTGGCAACACCATCGGTTAGTAGTATTATACTTCGTGAAGTCTCACAATTAAAGGTTCCTCTTGTGTCGAGTTCTGCCCTAGCCTTAACAAGTGCATCTTGAATATTGGTAGACCCTCCAGTTACAATACTATTTATGGAATTTATAACGGCATTTTTATTGGTGGTAAGCTGACGATCAAGCGATGCAGAGCTCGCAAAAGTAACTAATGCCACCTTATTTAGACCAGTAGGATTATTTTCAGGTTTAAACAATTCATTTACGAAGTCAATAGCAGCATCTTGTGCATAATCAATTGGCTCTGGGTTTGGCCCATCGTCCATACTACCTGAACGGTCAATAATAAGAATGACTTCCTGTGGTCGTTTAGACGCAACCCCATCCACATCTATATTAATATCAAATACATTACATGTGGTTGCATTTGCAACTCTCGTCTTGACGACATCAAGCGATGGTTGCTGTCCAAAAAAGCTGAAAGACGAAAGAAACACTATTAAGAAAGTGAATTTCGACAATTTTTCAACCAGTATGTTTCTAAAATGTAGTTGTTTTTTCATAAAAAAAAATTTTAGGCATTAACCCATACTATTAATAGTACTCTTTACTCAATATTCTTTGTAATCTTATCCATCTGAAGGCTCTGGAACGTAAACTCTCAAAACAGTACTTGTTGATGGCTGATTACATTCGCTTCCTCTAGCAGAGACTTCAATACAACTCCAAGCGTTAAAAGGGGTACTCGCTGGAACAGAAACGTAGATTTTAAATTTACGCGTTTCTCCCGCTGCAAGTGTGAGTGAATTATTTGCTACACTTGATGCATCGTGGTTTTTAACTGCAACATTTAATGAAACATTCGGAATCGATGTTTTGTAAGCATCATTCGCACATGATTCTCTTAAATTTTCAGATGTAATAATATAAGTTGTTTTTCTTGCTGAAGTATTGGTAAGCACCATATTAAAAACAGCACCATCATCTTTATATGCTGATTTCGCACTCCTATCCTTTTCTACTGATAAAGTGGCGTTACAGTTTTGCGCTAAAACAAAATTTATGTTTAAAATAGTAACAAAAATAGTGAGCACAAGTCCTTTTTTTATCGTTAAAAATTGATACATATAATCAGTTTTAAATTAGTTCCTTAAAATTTCACAGGCATAAAAACAAAGCGTAATTATCGCTGTGGAGTATCAAATATACAGTGGAAAAGTCTGAAGGTATAGATTCCAATAAACTATTAGTTAAACTGTTGCAAATAGTCGGCAAACTGCATATTCCGCTTTCTAAATCAATAATTTACACCCGTAAAAACATACGTAGTAACACGTATAATCCCTGAATATAGCCGTTTCCAGCGTATTCAATCTTTTAGCGAAAGTGATTTTTGGTTCTTAAAAAGCGGCTATAATAATTTCAAAAAAAAATATTTCGAGCATTTTTAAATCCTATTAACCTATATTTTTAAAATCAAATTTAATTTGCCATTACTGCAGTTTCCTACTCCAATAACAACCCGTATCTTTGCAACCTTACACAAAAAATAATGACGATTAAAAGTGAAATAAAAAGGAGAAGAACATTTGGGGTCATCGCACACCCCGATGCCGGAAAAACAACCCTTACTGAAAAACTACTGCTCTTTGGTGGCGCTATTCAAGAAGCAGGCGCGGTAAAAAATAATAAAGTGAAAAAAGGCGCGACAAGCGACTTTATGGAAATTGAACGCCAACGTGGTATTTCGGTAGCAACTTCAGTTTTAGCTTTTGAATATGAAGGCATTAAAATAAACATTCTAGACACGCCCGGGCACAAGGATTTTGCCGAAGATACTTTTAGAACATTAACCGCCGTAGATAGTGTGATAGTGGTAATAGATGTTGCTAAAGGTGTGGAGGAACAAACCGAAAAACTCGTTGAAGTTTGCAGAATGCGCAACATTCCTATAATTGTGTTTATCAACAAGTTAGACCGTGAAGGTCGCGATGCCTTTGACCTGCTCGACGAAATTGAACAAAAACTACAACTGCGCGTTACTCCGCTGAGTTTTCCTATTGGAATGGGATACGATTTTAAGGGTATATATAATGTATGGGAAAAAAACATCAATCTCTTTAGTGGCGATAACCGAAAAAATATAGAAGAAACCATCGAGATTGAAGACCTGAGGAGCCCCGAACTCGATAAATTAGTGGGCGAAAAAGCGGCTAATACATTACGGGAAGAATTGGAACTTGTACACGAAGTTTACCCAGATTTTAATCAAGAAGAATATTTAAACGGCGATCTGCAACCCGTATTTTTTGGTTCTGCATTAAACAATTTTGGGGTGCGCGAGTTGTTGGACTGTTTTGTTGAAATAGCCCCTACCCCCCGCCCCAAAGAAAGCAGTACGCGTTTGGTACATCCCGACGAAAAAGATTTTTCGGGGTTTGTATTTAAAATTCACGCGAATATGGATCCCAAGCACCGCGATCGCTTAGCTTTTGTGAAAATTGTTTCGGGTACTTTTGAAAGAAATTCGCCCTATTTACACGTTCGCAACGGTAAAAAAATAAAGTTTAGCAGTCCCAACGCTTTCTTTGCTGAAAAGAAACAAATAGTTGACATCTCCTACCCTGGCGATATTGTAGGCCTTCACGACACAGGAAACTTTAAAATTGGCGATACCCTAACTGAAGGTGAAGAAATGCACTATAAAGGCATCCCAAGCTTTTCACCGGAACATTTTAAATACATAAACAACGCAGACCCAATGAAGAGCAAGCAGCTCGAAAAAGGAATAGACCAATTAATGGATGAAGGGGTTGCACAACTTTTCACTTTAGAATTGAATGGACGAAAAGTAATCGGTACTGTGGGCGCATTACAGTTTGAAGTAATCCAATACAGACTGGAACACGAATACGGCGCTAAGTGTAGTTATGAAAATTTAAATGTACACAAGGCCTGCTGGGTAGAAGCCAAAGACCCCAAAAGCGCAGAGTTCGCAGATTTTAAAAGAGTGAAAGCAAAATTTTTAGCCAAAGACAAACGCGGCCAACTGGTTTTCTTTGCAGATTCATCTTTCACCCTACAAATGACGCAATCTAAATACCCAAATGTGAAACTGCATTTTGTGAGTGAGTTTGAAAAATCTGGAAGTGAAAAGAAAAATTATTAGTTTTAAAAAATAAAACCCCATTCAATTTAGCATTAAAAAAGCCCCGCAATCTGCGGGGCTTTTCTATTACTATTTATTACGCTTCACCCGTAGGGCCAAAGTTTAGGGGAATGGGCGGTTGCTCATAATCCTTTATTTCGCCGTGGGCGTTTTCAAAACGTTTAACGTTGTCATTCAATGCCTTTAAAAACCTTTTGGCGTGTTGTGGCGTCAAGATAATGCGAGACTTCACTTTGCTTTTAGGTATTCCTGGCATAATAGTTACAAAGTCCACAACAAATTCAGAAACCGAATGATTTATTATGGCCAAATTGCTATAAATGCCTTGTGCCACAGCTTCATCCAATTCAATATTTATCTGGTTTTGTTTTGGTTTATCTTTTTTTTGATCTGCCATTGTTAGATTTTAGACGTTAGATATTAGACATTAGATTTCACTGTCTAAAAATAAAAAGGTGCGTTTTAAAAAACGCACCTTTCAATATTAATTATAATTTACTTCTTGCTTTGCACGGTTCATTTCTTCCAGCTCTTGCTTAGAACCCACAATAATAGTATCATACCTACGCATACCGGTACCGGCTGGTATTTTATGACCTACAATTACGTTTTCTTTCAAGCCTTCTAGGGTATCTACTTTACCAGCTACGGCTGCTTCGTTTAACACTTTAGTAGTTTCCTGGAAGGAAGCCGCAGAGATAAACGATTTGGTTTGTAACGACGCTCTCGTAATACCTTGAAGTACCGGAGTTGCCGTTGCAGTAACCACATCGCGTGCTTCTACAAGTTCTTTATCGTTTCTTCTCAATAAAGAGTTTTCATCACGAAGTGCACGTGGCGAAAGAATTTGACCTTCTTTTAAGTTTTCAGATTCTCCAGCATTTGTAACAACCTTCATTCCGTAGATTTTATCGTTTTCTTCAATAAAATCGTCTTTATGAGCTAATTGATCTTCCAAGAAAGTAGTATCTCCCGGATCTTCAATTTTTACTTTACGCATCATTTGACGAACAACAACCTCAAAGTGTTTGTCGTTAATTTTCACACCTTGCAGACGATAAACCTCTTGAACTTCGTTCACAAGATATTGCTGTACTGCAGATGGGCCTTTAATGCGAAGTATGTCTTCTGGTGTAATAGAGCCATCAGAAAGTGGCATTCCTGCACGAACGTAATCGTTTTCTTGAACTAGAATCTGGTTGCTTAATTTCACCAAATACTTTTTCAATTCGCCTAATTTAGACTCAACGATAATTTCGCGGTTACCGCGTTTAATTTTCCCGAAAGAAACTACACCGTCAATCTCGCTAACTACTGCTGGATTAGATGGGTTACGTGCTTCAAAAAGTTCGGTAACACGTGGAAGACCTCCCGTAATATCACCCGCTTTCGCAGATTTACGTGGAATTTTCACAAGTACTTTACCAATCTTAATCTTGTCCCCGTCGTCCACCATAATGTGGGCGCCCACAGGTAAGTTGTAGCTACGGATAACTTCGTCTTTCTTCCCTAAAATTTGAAGGGTTGGAATACGTTTTTTATCTCTAGATTCAGAAATTACTTTTTCTTGGAAACCAGTTTGCTCATCAATTTCAACCTGATAGGTTACACCTTGAACAATGTTTTCGTATTTAATCTTTCCTGCAAATTCTGAAATAATTACACCGTTATATGGATCCCAAGTACATACTACATCGCCTGCTTTTAGCATATCGCCATCTTTCACATTAAGTGTAGAACCGTATGGAATGTTATTGGTACTAAGTGTAATTCCTGTTTTCTTATCAACAAGTTTAATTTCAGAAGTACGAGATATTACAATATCTACCGTATTTCCTTGACTATCTTCACCTTTAACGGTTTTAAGATCTTCAATTTCTGCTTTTCCGTCAAATCTAACAACTAATTTGTTTTCTTCGGAAATGTTACCTGCAATACCTCCTACGTGGAACGTACGAAGTGTAAGCTGGGTTCCTGGTTCACCAATAGATTGTGCTGCCACAACACCCACAGCTTCACCGCGCTGAACCATTTTATTGGTAGCGAGGTTACGACCATAGCACTGCGAACAGATACCTTTTTTGGCTTCGCAAGTAAGTGCAGAACGTACTTCAACACTGTCTAATGGAGACTTTTCAATTGTGTCTGCAATTTCTTCAGTAATATGCTCGCCCGAAGCAATAATCAACTCTTTAGTAAGCGGGTTTACAACATCGTTTAAAGCGGTACGCCCAACAATTCTTGCTCCTAAAGTTTCTACAACTTCTTCGTTCTTCTTCAAGGCAGAAACCTCGATTCCGCGAAGGGTATAACAGTCTTCAATATTAATAATAACATCTTGCGACACATCTACCAATCTACGTGTTAGGTAACCTGCATCTGCTGTTTTAAGTGCAGTATCTGCAAGACCTTTACGCGCACCGTGCGTAGAGATAAAGTATTCAAGAATTGAAAGCCCTTCTTTAAAGTTAGAGAGAATTGGGTTTTCAATAATTTCACCTCCTCCAGAGTTCGATTTTTTAGGTTTCGCCATCAATCCACGCATCCCGGTTAACTGACGGATTTGTTCCTTAGAACCCCTCGCACCAGAGTCAAGCATCATATACACAGAGTTGAAACCTTGCTGATCCTCGCGAATACGCTTCATAGAAAGCTCGGTAAGTTCGGCGTTGGTTGCTGTCCAAATATCAATTACTTGGTTGTAACGTTCGTTGTTGGTAATAAGCCCCATGTTGTAGCTGTTGATAATACCGTCTACTTGCGTATTGGCATTGTCTATCATAGATTGTTTTTCAGCAGGGATAATAATATCTCCTAAGCTAAACGACAATCCACCTTCAAAGGAGTACTTATAACCTAGTGTTTTAATTTCGTCAAGGAAATTTGCAGTAACAGGTACTGAAGTTACTTTCAAAATTTTACCAATAATATCACGAAGTGATTTTTTGGTCAATACTTCATTTATAAAACCAGCCTCAACAGGAACTTTCTCGTTAAAGATTACACGTCCTAAAGTTGTGGTAAGAATTTGGTTTACCAACTCGCCATTTTCATTAAAGTCTTGTGTGCGAATTTTAATTTCAGCGTTCAAATCTACCTTGCCTTCATTGTAGGCGATGATAGCTTCCTCGGCTGAGTAAAAAGTAAGTCCTTCTCCTTTTACAACAACATCGCCCATGGTTTTTTTAAGTTTGGTCATATAATACAGACCCAAAACCATATCCTGTGAAGGAACCGCAACTGGCGAACCATTTGCTGGGTTTAAAATGTTATGTGAAGCAAGCATCAATAGCTGGCATTCCAAAATTGCCTCTGGCCCTAAAGGAAGGTGAACTGCCATCTGGTCACCATCAAAATCTGCGTTAAATGCGGTACAAACTAATGGGTGCAACTGGATTGCTTTACCTTCAATTAATTTAGGCTGGAACGCTTGTATACCTAGTCTGTGCAATGTAGGGGCCCGGTTAAGCATAACTGGGTGACCTTTCAATACATTTTCAAGAATATCCCAAACTACAGGCTCTTTTTTATCTATAATTTTCTTCGCAGATTTTACGGTCTTAACAATTCCTCGTTCAATCAATTTACGGATTACGAAAGGTTTGTAAAGCTCTGCAGCCATATCTTTTGGAAGACCGCACTCGAATAATTTTAATTCTGGTCCAACAACAATAACCGAACGTGCCGAATAATCTACACGTTTACCGAGTAGGTTTTGACGGAAACGTCCTTGTTTTCCTTTTAATGAATCTGAAAGTGATTTTAACGGACGGTTGCTATCGGTTTTTACTGCGGAAGATTTACGGGTGTTATCAAACAATGAATCTACCGATTCCTGAAGCATACGCTTCTCATTACGAAGGATAACTTCGGGAGCTTTAATCTCCATCAATCGCTTTAAACGGTTGTTACGTATAATTACACGACGGTACAAATCGTTTAAATCTGAAGTTGCGAAACGACCACCATCAAGCGGCACCAACGGACGTAATTCTGGTGGAATAACCGGAACTACTTTCATAATCATCCATTCGGCTTTGTTTTCGCGATTTTTGTTTGCATCTCGAAGCGCTTCCACAACTTGAAGTCGTTTTAACGCTTCAGTTTTACGTTGTTTTGAAGTTTCGTTGTTTGCTTTATGGCGAAGGTTATACGATAGGGTGTCTAAATCGATTCGTTGTAATAGATCAATTAAGCACTCTGCTCCCATTTTCGCAATAAATTTATTTGGATCGTTTTCCTCCAAATATTGATTTTCTGCTGGAATGGAATCTAAGATTGCAAGATATTCCTCTTCAGTAAGGAAATCCATTTTCTTAACATCTTCTCCACCTTCGTATTTTGCAATTCCGGGTTGTATTACTACGTAACGTTCGTAGTAAATAATCATATCTAATTTCTTAGAAGGCAAACCAAGAAGGTATCCAATTTTATTTGGAAGGCTACGGAAATACCATATGTGCGCCACGGGAACGACTAAGTTAATATGCCCCACGCGGTCGCGACGTACTTTTTTCTCTGTTACTTCCACACCACAACGGTCGCAAACAATACCTTTGTAGCGGATTCTTTTATATTTACCACAGGCACATTCGTAATCCTTTACGGGACCAAAAATGCGCTCACAGAAAAGACCATCACGCTCTGGTTTGTGCGTGCGGTAGTTTATTGTTTCGGGTTTTAAAACTTCACCTCGAGATTCTGCCAAAATAGATTCTGGAGAAGCCAAACCAATAGAAATCTTGTCGAATTTCTGTACTGTGTTTTCTTTATTTCTGTTCATCATGATTTAAAATAAACTTTGTTGTTGTTTTTGAAACCATCTACATGATTTCCGGAAAGAATTTTGAGATCCCCGCTTTCGCGGGGATTCATTATTCTTCTAATCTAATATCAAGACCCAACCCTTTCAATTCGTGCATAAGTACGTTGAACGATTCTGGTAATCCTGGTTCTGGCATGGTTTCACCTTTTACGATTGCCTCGTAGGTTTTAGCCCTTCCAATAACATCATCAGATTTTACAGTCAGTATTTCTCTAAGCGTGCTGGATGCACCATATGCTTCCAATGCCCACACTTCCATCTCTCCAAAACGCTGACCACCAAATTGTGCTTTACCACCAAGTGGCTGTTGTGTAATAAGTGAGTATGGTCCAATGGAACGGGCGTGCATTTTATCGTCCACCATGTGGCCTAGTTTCAGCATATAGATTACACCTACCGTTGCAGGTTGATCAAAACGCTTACCAGTTCCACCGTCAAACAAATAGGTATGCCCATATCTTGGAATTCCAGCTTCATCGGTCAATTCATTGATTTGGTCAATGGTTGCACCGTCGAAAATTGGGGTAGCATATTTGCGATTTAATTTTTGACCCGCCCATCCAAGAACGGTTTCATAAATTTGTCCAATGTTCATACGCGAAGGTACCCCTAGTGGGTTCAACACGATATCTACTGGGGTTCCGTCTTCTAGGAAAGGCATGTCTTCTTCACGTACAATACGCGCAACAATACCTTTGTTTCCGTGACGTCCCGCCATTTTGTCTCCTACCTTTAGTTTACGCTTTTTAGCAACGTACACTTTGGCAAGTTTCAATATTCCGGATGGAAGTTCGTCTCCAACAGAGATAGTAAACTTCTCGCGACGCAAGTTACCTTGAAGGTCGTTTTCCTTAATTTTATAGTTGTGCATTAAATCTGCAACCAATTCATTGGTTTCGTCATCTGTTGTCCAAGTACCGCCAATTAGGTGGGTGTAATCGTCAACAGAGTGAAGCATTTTTAATGTAAACTTTTTACCTTTTGGGAACACCACTTCGCCTAGGTCGTTATTAATACCTTGGGCCGTTTTTCCTCCTACAATAGCGAAAAGTTTTTCAACCAACACATCTTGAAGTGCTACAAATTTTGCTTCGTATTTTGCTTCAAGTTCTGCGATGTCTTCTTTGTCTTTAGCACGTTTGCGTTTGTCTTTTACCGCACGCGCAAACAATTTCTTCTCTATAACTACACCGTGTAATGATGGTGAGGCTTTAAGTGAAGCATCTTTAACATCGCCCGCTTTGTCACCAAATATGGCACGAAGCAGTTTTTCTTCTGGCGTTGGATCGCTTTCTCCTTTTGGAGTAATTTTTCCAATTAGAATATCGCCAGGTTTTACCTCGGCTCCAATACGAATCATTCCGTATTCATCCAAATCTTTAGTCGCTTCTTCTGAAACGTTTGGAATATCGTTTGTTAATTCTTCGTTACCAAGTTTGGTATCTCGAACTTCCAAAGAGTATTCGTCAATATGGATAGAAGTGAAAATATCTTCGCGAACAACTTTTTCAGAAATAACGATGGCATCCTCAAAGTTGTAACCTTTCCAAGGCATAAAGGCAACCTTCATGTTTCTTCCAAGTGCCAATTCTCCTTTTTCGGTAGCGTATCCTTGACAAAGCACTTGTCCTTTTTTCACTCTGTCGCCTTTGCTAACAATAGGCTTTAAGTTAATGGAAGTACTTTGGTTTGTTTTTCTGAATTTTACTAATTGATACGTTTTTTCATCTGCATCAAAACTAACCATACGTTGGTTTTCGGTACGGTCGTATTTTATAGTAATTTCATTTGCATCAACGTATTCAACTACGCCATCGCCTTCAGCATTGATTAATACACGGCTATCTGAAGCAACTTGTCTTTCAAGCCCAGTTCCTACGATTGGCGAGTCTGCAATTAATAACGGTACAGCCTGACGCATCATGTTAGAGCCCATCAATGCACGGTTGGCATCATCGTGTTCTAAGAAAGGAATTAACGACGCCGAAATAGATGCAATTTGGTTAGGCGCAACATCTGCATAATTTAACACAGTTGGGTCTACTAATGGAAAATCACCTTCCATTCGCGCAATAACCTTGTCTGTATCAATTGTTCCATTCTCTGCTAAAGGAATGTTGGCTTGTGCAATGTGCATGTCTTCCTCTTCCTCGGCAGAGAGGTAAATAGCTTCATTTTTAAAGTCTATTTTACCTTCGGTAACCTTACGGTAAGGTGTTTCAATAAAACCGAGATTGTTCACTTTTGCAAAAACTGAAAGTGAAGAAATAAGACCAATGTTTGGTCCTTCTGGCGTTTCAATTGGGCACAGACGTCCGTAGTGAGTATAGTGAACATCACGAACCTCAAACCCTGCTCTTTCACGAGATAACCCTCCTGGCCCTAATGCCGAAAGACGACGCTTGTGCGTAATCTCTGCCAGCGGGTTTGTTTGGTCCATAAATTGTGAAAGCTGGTTGGTACCAAAGAAAGAGTTGATAACAGAAGATAAAGTCTTCGCATTAATCAAATCTATAGGTGTAAACACCTCGTTATCACGAACATTCATACGCTCGCGAATGGTACGCGCCATACGGGCAAGACCAACACCAAACTGTTGTGATAGTTGCTCACCTACAGTACGTACACGACGGTTACTAAGGTGGTCAATATCATCAATCTCAGCTTTAGAGTTTATAAGCTCTATTAAATATTTAACGATGGTAATAATATCTTCTTTGGTAAGCACTTGCTTGTCCATTGGGATATCAAGACCCAGTTTTTTATTCATTCTATAACGCCCTACTTCGCCAAGATTATAGCGTTGATCGCTAAAGAAAAGTTTGTGGATAATTCCACGAGCTGTTTCCTCATCTGGCGGTTCTGCATTACGAAGTTGTCTGTATATATGTTCTACCGCTTCTTTTTCGGAGTTGGTAGGATCTTTTTGCAACGTATTGTGAATAATGGCGTAATCTGCCAATAGGTTATCCTCTTTGTGCAACAAGATTGTTTTTGAACCGGATTCTAGAATTTCATCTATATGTTCTTTTTCGAGAACGGTATCGCGGTCTAATACAATTTCGTTTCGTTCAATAGAAACAACCTCGCCCGTATCTTCATCAACAAAATCTTCGTGCCAAGTTTTTAGCACACGGGCGGCCAGTTTACGACCAATGTATTTTTTAAGTCCTGTTTTTGAAGCTTTCACTTCTTCTGCTAGGTCAAATATTTCAAGAATATCTTTATCTCTTTCAAACCCAATGGCACGGAAAAGTGTAGTTACAGGTAATTTTTTCTTACGGTCAATATAGGCGTACATTACGCTGTTGATATCTGTAGCAAACTCAATCCACGATCCTTTAAAAGGAATTACACGGGCAGAGTAAAGCTTCGTTCCATTTGCGTGGAATGATTGGCCAAAGAATACACCTGGGGAACGGTGAAGTTGCGAAACAACCACACGTTCGGCCCCATTAATGCAGAAAGTTCCGCTTGGGGTCATGTAAGGAATTGTACCGAGGTAAACGTCCTGCACGATGGTTTCAAAATCTTCGTGTTCGGCATCTGTACAGTACAGTTTCAACCGTGCTTTTAGCGGTACGCTATAGGTAAGGCCACGCTCAATACATTCCTGAATGGAGTATCTTGGTGGATCTACGAAATAGTCTAAAAACTCTAAAACGAATTGGTTGCGGGTATCGGTAATCGGGAAATTTTCCAAAAAGGTTTTGTATAAACCTTCTTGGCCTCTTTCTTCTGATTTGGTTTCCAACTGGAAAAAATCCTGAAAGGATTTAATCTGAATGTCCAAAAAGTCGGGGTAATCCGGCTTATTTTTTACAGAGGAAAAATTCAATCTTTCAGTTTGCGTTGCTGACATCTATGGACGGAATTTTAATTAAAATGATATTGAAAAAACGTATAAAAAAGGCATTAACCATTATATACGCAAAATGGTTTAGGCCTTTCCGAAGTAAATTCGGAAGACCTAAACCTTAAGGTTTGGAACTCTGGGAGCTTACTTAAGCTCAACCTCAGCTCCTGCTTCTTCTAGTTGTGCTTTTAAAGCTTCTGCTTCATCTTTAGACACACCTTCTTTTATTGGAGAAGGAGCACTGTCAACTAGTTCTTTTGCTTCTTTAAGACCAGCTCCAGTTAATTCCTTAACTAGTTTTACAACTGCAAGTTTAGAACCACCAGCAGCTTTCAACATTACTGTGAATTCTGATTGCTCTTCAGCGGCTTCTCCACCACCAGCAGCAGGGCCAGCCATAGCAACTGCAGCAGCTGCAGGCTCGATACCATACTCGTCTTTTAATATTGTAGCTAACTCATTAACTTCTTTTACTGTTAAGTTAACCAATTGTTCTGCGAAATCTTTCAAATCTGCCATTTCTATCGTTTTTAAAAATAATTGTGTTTATATAAATTAATTAGTGCATTTTACATCCCTCTGTTTCTCGTTTTATAGAGAAGCAAAGGTTTTTATCCTTCTTTTTCGGATAAGGTTTTAACAATTCCCGCAATTGTACTACCACCACTCTTAAGAGCAGAGATAACATTTTTAGCAGGTGACTGTAATAACCCGATAATTTCTCCAACAAGCTCGTCTTTAGATTTAAGTTCAACCAAACTATCCAATTGATCGTCGCCAACATAAATTGACTCTTGAATATAGGCTCCTTTTAAAAGTGGCTTATCAGATTTTTTTCTGAATTCTTTAATTACTTTGGCAGGTGCATTACCTGTTTCAGAGAACATTAAAGAAGTGTTTCCTTTAAGTATTTCTGTTAATTCGCCAAAGTCTTTATCTGAACTTTCCATTGCCTTTTTAAGCAATGTGTTCTTAACAACTGCTAACTGAACTCCTGCTTTAAAACAAGCACGGCGAAGGTTAGTAGTATGCCCTGCATTAAGGCCTGAAATATCTGCCAAATAGATATTGGCGCTATCAGACAACTGCGCAGTCAACGTATCAATTACTTGTGATTTTTCTTCTCTTGTCATAATTTCCTGTTTTTACTGCTCAGTAAACCTTTTAGTGTCAACTTCAACACCAGGGCTCATTGTGCTAGACATATAGATACTCTTTATGTAAACACCTTTAGCCGCTTGTGGTTTAAGCTTAACGAGGGTTGTTAATAATTCTCTTGCGTTTCCGGCAATTTTTTCGGCATCAAAAGATGCTTTTCCAATTGCTGCGTGTACGATTCCGGTTTTGTCAACTTTAAAGTCAATTTTACCAGCTTTTACATCAGAAACTGCTTTAGCAACGTCCATTGTTACTGTACCGGTTTTTGGGTTTGGCATAAGACCACGAGGCCCTAATATGCGTCCTAAAGGACCTAATTTACCCATTACACTTGGCATAGTTACAATTACGTCAACATCTGTCCATCCTCCTTTAATTTTATCGAGGTACTCATCAAGACCAACGTAGTCTGCTCCTGCTTCGGTAGCTTCTGCTTCCTTATCTGGAGTTACTAATGCTAATACTTTAACGTCTTTACCTGTTCCGTGTGGAAGGGTAACCACGCCTCTAACCATTTGGTTTGCTTTACGTGGATCCACGTTAAGACGAACCGCAAGGTCTACAGAAGCATCAAAATTTACGCTGGTGATATCTTTTATTAAAGCAGAAGCTTCGGCTACGGTATAGGTTCTATCCTCTACCTTTAGTTTAGCTTCCTTTTGCTTTTTAGTTAATCGTGCCATTTTATAGTTTCGTTTTTCAAATTAAAAAGGTGCATCACCTTTTACTTTTACTCCCATAGAACGTGCAGTACCGGCTACCATTTTCATAGCAGACTCAACGGTAAATGCGTTTAGATCGGGCATTTTATCTTCCGCGATCGCTTTAACTTGTTCCCAAGAGATTGTGGCTACTTTTTTTGCGTGTGGTTCACCGGAGCCTTTTTTTGCTTTCGCAGCTTCAAGTATTTGAACGGCAGCGGGTGGCGTTTTAATGATAAAATCGAAAGATTTATCTTTAAAAACCGTGATCGCTACTGGCAATACTTTTCCTTGCTTATCTTGGGTTCTCGCATTAAACTGCTTACAGAACTCCATGATGTTAACACCGGCAGCACCAAGAGCAGGTCCAACTGGTGGTGATGGATTAGCAGCACCTCCGCGAACTTGCAACTTAACTACTTTACTGATTTCTTTTGCCATTTCTAATTTTTGATGTGGTTATTCAAAAGTGGAAGCCTTCGAAAAAAACCTATTAAGCGTAACAATTAAACTTTTTCTACTTGCATATAACTCAATTCTAATGGTGTTTTTCTTCCGAAAATCTTTACCATTACTTCAAGTTTGCGTTTTTCTTCATTTATTTTTTCAACAGTTCCGTTAAAACCATTGAACGGACCGTCTATAACTTTTACAGTTTCGCCAATTGTGAAAGGGATGCTTACGCTATCGTCTTTAATAGATAATTCATCTACCTTTCCTAACATTCTGTTTACTTCAGATTGTCTAAGTGGCACAGGGTCTCCGCCTTTGGTTTCACCTAAAAAACCAATAACGCCGTTTATGGATTTTATAATGTGTGGTATTTCGCCACCCAAATTAGCTTGTATCATAATGTACCCGGGAAAGTAAACGCGTTCTTTGTTTACTTTTTTGCCGTTGCGAATTTGAATTACCTTTTCAGTGGGTACGAGTACCTGATCAACATAATCTTCAAGACCCAATCGTTTAATATCACTTTCGATATACGATTTAATCTTGTTCTCCTGTCCACTCACTGAACGGACTACATACCACTTTTTTTTACTTGTTGTTTCGGTCATTTTTTTACGACTTGATCCAATCAAAATACATTCCAACCAGTTTGCTGAAAACGGTATCTACACCCCAAACAGCTAAAGCCAAGAGAACAGAAAATACCGCCACAATAACAGTTAATTTCTGCGCTTCTGCCCACGTAGGCCAGGTAACGTGATTTTTAAGTTCTTTGTACGATTCTGTAATATAGTTTACCATGACGTCGCTTTTATTGATTTTTTGTTCCTTAGATAAAGGATACCTGTTTTACCAGGAATTTAGCACGGGTTGAGAGACTCGAACTCACGACACCTGGTTTTGGAGACCAGTGCTCTACCAACTGAGCTAAACCCGTAGATGAAATATTGTTATTTCAATCTTTTTTGTGTTTCACCGCTCCGATAGCTATCGGGAGAGCTAAACCCGTTTATTATTCAAAAATTCTGAATTTTTAATTTCAATACAGATTTAAGGACCAACAGATTGGTTAAACCATTTTAAAAGCCAAGGTATCCCGAAGTAAATTCGGGACACCCATTGCTTTTAATTATATGATAATTAGTCTAAAATTTCAGTTACCTGACCTGCACCAACGGTACGTCCACCTTCGCGAATTGCGAAACGAAGACCTACATTCATTGCAATTGGTTGAAGCAACTCAACACTAATTGTTAAGTTATCACCAGGCATTACCATTTCAACTCCGTCAGGAAGCATAATAGTTCCAGTTACATCAGTTGTACGAACGTAGAACTGTGGGCGGTAGTTGTTATGGAATGGAGTATGACGTCCACCTTCTTCTTTTTTAAGGATATAAACCTCAGCTTTAAATTTAGCGTGTGGCGTTACAGATCCAGGCTTAACAATAACCATACCTCTAGATATCTGAGTTTTTTCAATACCTCTTAACAAGATACCAGCGTTATCACCAGCTTCACCTCTATCAAGAATTTGACGGAACATTTCAATACCAGTAATAGTAGAAGTTAATTTCTCAGCTCCCATACCAATAATTTCAACTGGATCTCCAGTTTTAGCGATACCAGTTTCAATACGACCTGTAGCAACAGTACCACGACCAGTAATAGAGAATACATCCTCAATAGGCATCAAGAAAGGCTTCTCAATATCACGTACTGGCTCTTCAATCCAAGTATCGACTTCTTCCATTAATTTAAGAAGTGCATCTACCCATTTTTGCTCACCGTTAAGTGCACCAAGAGCAGAACCTTGAACTACTGGTCCATTATCTCCATCGTACTCGTAAAAGTTAAGAAGGTCACGAATTTCCATTTCAACTAATTCTAATAACTCCTCGTCATCAACTAAGTCTACTTTATTCATAAAAACAACAATTCTAGGAATACCTACTTGGCGTCCCAATAGAATGTGTTCACGTGTTTGTGGCATTGGACCATCTGTAGCAGCAACTACTAGAATTGCACCGTCCATTTGGGCAGCACCTGTAACCATGTTCTTTACGTAATCCGCGTGACCAGGACAGTCAACGTGCGCATAGTGACGGTTAGCAGTTTGATACTCTACGTGTGAAGAGTTAATTGTAATACCCCTTTCTTTTTCTTCTGGCGCATTATCAATTTGATCAAATGATGTCGCTGCAGAGAAACCTGCATCAGCCAAAACTTTAGTAATAGCTGCAGTCGTGGTTGTTTTTCCGTGATCTACGTGTCCAATTGTACCAATATTTAAGTGTGGTTTTGACCGATCGAATTTTTCTTTTGCCATTTTGTATTAGTTTTAATCTTAGTTATATATTAGTGTTCTATTGTATTCACAACTTGAGCCAATGATGGGAATTGAACCCATGACCTCTTCCTTACCAAGGAAACGCTCTACCCCTGAGCTACACCGGCGTAAAGTATTTAATCTTCTCCTTTTATACCAAGGAAGAGATTCCTGCCTTCGCAGGAATTTTGAGCGGGAGACCGGGTTCACCTCGACTTGGCTCGGCATAAACTTCTCACCCTACTCTTATAATTTCTATGAAAATTCGATACAAATCAATATTTTCACCTTTTAAAGAACTTTCTAGAGCGGGAGACCGGGTTCACCTCGACTTCGCTCGGCATAAACTTCTCACCCTACTCTTAATAATTTCTATGAAAATTCGATACAAATCAACATTTTCATCTTTTAAAGAACTTTCTAGAGCGGGAGACCGGGTTTACCTCGACTTCGCTCGGCATAAACTTCTCACCCTACTCTTTCAATTTCTATGAAAATTCGATACAAATCAAC
>NZ_JAIRBA010000040.1 GCF_022008365.1 Aequorivita vitellina | reverse complement strand
TGGTCTTCCATACAGGGCTTGCTTTCATGGCATGAAGATACGAAATTTATGCTGATTGACCATGAAAAAAGGCTGCCCTTTTTAGACAGCCTCTTGGGTTTTTAAACTTTTAGCAACTTTTATCCGCCGGCTTCAAGGTTTTTCATTTCCTTTTCTATCATATCGTAGAATTGATCAATTTTTGGAAGAACCAAGATACGCGTACGTCTGTTTTTTGCTCTGTTTTCAGCAGTTGTATTTGGCACTAGCGGATCGTATTCGCCACGTCCTGCAGCAACCAATCGCTCTGGTGCAATACCAAGATCTTGTAAAGCTCTAACAATAGCAGTTGCACGTTTTACACTTAAGTCCCAGTTGTCTAAAAGCACTCCGCTACGGTAAGGTACGTTATCAGTATGTCCTTCAACCATCGCTTCAAAATTAGGCTTGCCGTTGATTACCTTAGCAACTTTTCCTAAAATTTCATTCGCTCTAGAAGAAATTTGGTAACTACCTGTTTTAAATAAAACCTTGTCTGAAAGTGAAATATAAACCACACCTTTTTCAACATTAATCTCAATATCTGGGTCGTTTATACCAACTTCTCTTTTAAGGCTTGTTACCAACGCAAGAGTTACACTATCTTTTTTATTAAGAGCATCTTGCAAACGCGAAATTTTCAAGTCTTTCTCTTTAAGGCTTTCCAACGATTTTTCTAGATTGGTGGCTCCTTTTGACGTTAACATTGTAAGATCTTTTGAACTCTGAATTAGATCTTCATTCGTTTTTCTCATATCGGCCAAACGCTCTTCTAATTGTTTTGCGCGGGTTGTAGCAGCCGCTCTTTCAGTAAGACAGTCGTTAAGTTTAACCGTTGCCGTGTTTAGCAAATCTTGTGTTTTTTGATGTTCTGCTTCAAGTTCAGCATATTTCTTACTCGAAACGCAAGAAGTAAATGCGAGACTTGAACATACAGCTAAAATCAATAGTTTTTTCATAATTCGTTAAGTGTTATTTTAGATTGTTGTTTCAATATTATCGAACCAAAATTATTAAATTACATACTAGTCTAATAACGATTAACAATACTTTAGGTTATAATTTGTTAAAAATTTTCTTTTTCCGTATAAAATACTGAAAACCAATAGATTCCGTTGTGAAATATTCGGTATGTGAAGCATATATTTTCCTCTTTTGAAGAAATTTTGGAACCAATAAATATAAACTGAAGTGTGCTTTTACAACCGCGAAGAAGTGTTTTGGCTTCCCTTGAATCAAAAACTGAAATGCGGCAAGTGCATCCAAAACCATTCGCACAAAAATTGTGATAAAAACTTTAACTCCCCCTACGTTTTTAAGTAGATTTAAAAGTGAATTTCTAAAATTATAAAATGTCTTCTGCGGATTTAAAGCAGCCAATGTTGCGCCGCCCACGTGATACACTTTTGAAGTACCCACATACAGTATTTTGCCACCTTTGGTTTGCAAGCGCCAACAGAGATCAATTTCTTCTTGGTGCGCGAAATAATCTTCGTCAAGTCCGCCAGCTTGCCAAAAAGCATCTGCCTTTACAAAAAGACAAGCCCCAGAGGCCCAAAATATTTTAGAAACATCGTTGTACTGTCCAGAGTCTTTTTCTAAAGTATTAAAAATCCGTCCTCGGCAAAAAGGATAGGCGTATTTATCTAAAAATCCGCCCGCCGCGCCGGCATATTCAAAATATTCTTTGTTTTTATAATCGAGAATTTTTGGCTGAGCTGCAACAACCGACTTATCGTTTTCAAATTCTGAAATTACGGGATGCAGCCAATTTTCGGTTACTTCCACATCGCTGTTTAGTAAAACGAAAATGTCTTCGGAAAGGATTTTTAGCGCATCGTTATAACCTTTGGCATAACCGCCATTTACTTTGTTCTGAATTATTTTTACCGTGGGAAATGTTTCAGAAACAAATGAAATTGAATCGTCGGTAGAGGCGTTATCTGCAACATAAACAGTAGCTTCGGTAGAAAATTTCACTATTGAAGGCAGAAACTTTTCAAGTAACTCCTTTCCATTCCAATTAAGTATAACTACCGCTACTTTCATTTTGCAAAGATAGATTTTTGAAGTGTTTTATTAGCATTCATTTGTAATTGGGAATGTCTTTCAGAAAAACATAGCGTTCGTTTTCAAAATCCATTTGGCAAAAGTAATGATCCAAACCGTTGGTAACCATTAAATATTCAGCCTTTAAAGCAAGATTGTATCGCGCAATTTGATCAAACGTTTGCTGCGTGATAGCAATTGATGGCGCTTTGCATTCCACAATTAAAAAAATGCTGCCGTCGTTATTGAAAACTACTACATCGTACCTTTTTGTAGTGTTGTTGAGTTTCAGCTGTTTTTCAACATTTATGAGGCTTTTGGGATAGTTTTTTTCATTTAATAGAAATTGAACAACGTGCAACCTAACCCATTCCTCGGGGGTGAGCACCATGAATTTTTTTCGAATTTCATCAAAAACCAACGCTTTATTTTCGCTACTTTTGAAGCGAAAGGAATATTCTGGAAAGTTCAGTTTTTGCATAAAACAAAGAAACAAATTTAGAATGTATTTCTTCTTAAAAATTCAAGTTCAATGTCCCCTCGAGCGCAGTCGAGAGGTTTAATTTTAATTCTCGACTGCGCTCGAACAGACACCATATTACCAATGCCACTCGACAAAGTAAAATCCATTATCACCGAAATTAAAAACGGAAAAACAAAGCCCATTTATTTTTTGATGGGCGAGGAGCCGTATTATATTGACGGTATTTCTAAGTATATTGAAGAAAATGTTTTGTCTGAAGAAGAAAAGGGATTCAACCAAATGGTGCTTTATGGCCGCGATGTTTCAATTGACGATATTGTGAGCAACGCCAAACGCTACCCAATGATGGCAGAAAAACAAGTGGTAATTGTAAAGGAAGCGCAGGATCTTTCGCGCACCATTGAAAACTTATCTAGTTATGCCGAAAACCCTCAGCCTACTACTATTTTGGTGCTTTGTTATAAATATAAAACTCTTGATAAAAGGAAAAAGTTAGCTAAATCGGTAGCTAAAACAGGCGTTCTTTTTGAAAGTAAAAAGCTGTACGACAATAAGGTGCCAGACTGGATTAAGCGCGTTTTGGCTGGAAAAGGTTATACCATTACTCCCAAAGCTGCACAAATGCTGGTGGAATTCCTAGGAAACGATTTAAGTAAAGTAAACAATGAGCTTGAAAAATTGCAACTCATTTTAAAACCCGGAGAGCAGATTACCCCCCAACTTATTGAAGAAAACATAGGTATAAGTAAGGATTTCAATAACTTTGAACTTCAAAATGCTATTGGCGAAAAGGATGTTAAAAAAGCTTTTGCCATTATTCAATATTTTTCTCAAAATCCAAAGAACAATCCGTTGGTAGTTACAGTGTCGTTGCTGTACGGGTTTTTTACAAAACTGCTGAAATACCACGCGCTTTCTAATAAAGGTGACGCAGCAAAAGTTTTAGGAGTGCATCCATATTTTATAAAAGATTACCAAACTGCGGCGCGTAATTATCCCATGAAAAAGGTAAGCGCAATTATTGGCGCAATCCGCGAGATAGATATGAAAGGCAAAGGTGTGGGCGCAACCAATCTTCCGCAGGGCGATTTACTGAAGGAATTATTGGTAAAAATATTTTAATTAAAACTTCACAGTTAGTTTAAGTTGTCACTGCTTAATGAAATTTTATTTCCTATCCACAGAATATTTCCCCGCACCTAAAAGCGCTATTACTGTAAAAGCAACAAAATAGAGAATCGCCTTTTCCTTCGTTCCCAATGGATCGGCGGCGTGTACAATTAAAGCTGCAGATGCCATAGTAATAATTACCGGAATGGCTGCCAATCTGGTTTTAAACCCTATGATTACTAAAATTGGAAAAAACACTTCACAGAGAACCGCTAAAATTAAAGTTGGCGTAGAACCAATGCCAATAGGATCTCCAAAAGAAAAGTCGCCCGAAAGCATTTTTAATAGTTTTGGTACTCCGTGGGTTAGCATCATGCAGCCGAAGCCTACGCGAAGTAAAAGTAATCCTATATTATGGGTAGTTGCGTTATTCATTTATTGATGTTTTAGAGAAACTGGATAAGCGAATATAACGATTCAATACATTTAATTTTATAGCGAACCATTATTTTTAAAAATTGGCATAGCCTTTTTTATAATGTATTTTTGCAAACCAAAATAACAGTGAATGAAAAAAATAAAAGCTTGGTTTGCTGCCGCGAGATTGCGAACGCTGCCACTTTCCGTTTCGGGAATTATTGTTGGCGCGAGCGCAGGGATTATTGAAAAAACCAATCTCTTACAAGCTCAGATGGATTTGGAGTATAGCGGACTAGTTTGCTTAGCAGGAACAACTATTTTAGAATCACCTATGTTCTGGCTTGCAATATTGGTTACCGTCGGTTTTCAAGTTTTATCAAATTTTGCCAATGATTACGGCGATGGTATTCGCGGAACCGACACTATAAGACACGGAGAACAACGAATGGTTGCTTCGGGCTTAATTACGCCTAAACAGATGAAAATTGGGATGATTATCACTGGGGTCGTCACCTTCTTTTTAGCGACGCTTCTAATTTTCATGGCCTTCGGAAATAAAAACTTTATTATTTCTTTTGTGTTTTTTAACCTCACCATTGTTTCCATTATTGCCGCGGTAAAATATACGGTTGGTAAAAGAGCCTACGGCTACTCTGGTTTGGGCGATGTTTTTGTATTTCTGTTTTTTGGATTGTTGAGTGTTTTGGGAAGCTACTATTTATTCACCCACAACATCAATTGGCATTTGCTGCTGCCGGCTATTGCGGTTGGAAGTTTTAGTACAGCAGTTCTAAACTTGAACAATATGCGCGACATTGAAAACGATGCGGCGGCTGGAAAAAATACTTTGGTTGTAAAAATGGGAAGCGAAAAAGCAAAGCGGTATCACGCCTTTTTGTTATTCTTCGGAATGTTTTGCGCAATTATTTACACTGTGTTAAATTACATCGGGCCACTGCAA
Source organism: Aequorivita vitellina (assembly GCF_022008365.1). Taxonomy (GTDB): domain Bacteria; phylum Bacteroidota; class Bacteroidia; order Flavobacteriales; family Flavobacteriaceae; genus Aequorivita; species Aequorivita vitellina. The sequence continues at coordinate 18,784 of NZ_JAIRBA010000040.1, read as the reverse complement.
TTTGTATATATTGCAGCGTTTATTCCTTTTCTTTTCAACATAAAAACGGTTTTTAAAAATAAAGCACCCATGCTGCTCGATGCCGAATTAAAAAAGGTTGCGTTAAGCACTTTTTTGTTTGCAATCTTGTTTAGTATATTTATATATTAAAAAAAACTAGAAAAATGAAAATTACATACTACGGACAAAACTGTCTCGGTCTTGAAATAAAAGGAAAGCACATTATAGTAGACCCCTTTATTACCGGAAATGATTTGGCAAAGGATAAAATTGATGTAAATGCACTAAAGGCAGACTACATATTTTTAACCCACGCCCATCAAGATCACATCTTAGATGCTGCCGCAATTGCAAGGAGAACAGGAGCTATAATTGTGAGCAATTTTGAAATTACAAACCACTACGAGGCCAAAGGCATTGAAGTACATCCAATGAACCACGGCGGAAGCTGGAAGTTTGAATTTGGAAAAGTAAAATATGTAATTGCACATCATACTAGTAGTTTTCCCGATGGTAGTTATGGTGGACAGCCCGGGGGTTTTGTAATTGAAGGGGAACACAAAAACATCTACATTGCTGGCGATACTGCGCTAACGATGGATATGAAATTAATCCCGATGCATACTAAATTGGATCTTGCAATTCTTCCTATTGGCGACAATTTCACGATGGGAATTGACGACGCCATCATTGCCAGCGACTTTGTACAATGCGATAAAGTTTTAGGCGTGCATTACGACACTTTTGGTTTTATAGAAATAGACCACGATGAAGCAAAACGCAAGTTTTACGATGCCAATAAAGATTTGATGCTTCTTGAAATAGGAGAGAGTATCGAATTATAAAAAAATAGCACGCAAAGTCGCCAAGTAAGCGTGCGATTAATCGCAGACATACAATTATCAATTATACGCCTTTACGCCTTTGCGCCTTTGTGAGAAAAAAATGAAAGCTTCATTCCAAAAACACATCCTAAATTTTAAACGTCCCAGCGGCACCTCGCGTGGGGTGATGAAAACCAAAAAGACGTATTTTTTGGTTTTGAAAAACGACACAGGTTTTGGCGTGGGTGAATGCGGATTATTAAAAGGTTTAAGCCTAGACGATCGCCCAGATTACGAAGAAAAACTACAATGGGTTTGTGATAATATTTCTTTAAAAGAAGAAAAACTTTACCAAGCCTTAGAAAGCTTTCCTTCAATACAATTCGGAGTAGAAACCGCTTTTAAATCTTTGAATGCCGAAAATCCTTTTGAATTATTTCCTTCGGAATTTTCGCGTGGAGAAACTGCAATCGCAATAAACGGTTTGGTTTGGATGGGCGATAAAAGTTTTATGAAAGAACAAATTTCAGAAAAACTGAAACAAGGTTTCACTTGTATTAAAATGAAAATTGGTGCCATTGATTTTAAAACTGAAGTGGAACTTTTAAAATCCATTCGAAAAGAATTTTCTGCTTCCGAAGTAGAATTACGCGTAGATGCCAACGGCGCTTTTTCACCAAAAGAAGCTTTGGAAAAACTTAAAGTGCTTTCAGATTTACAGTTGCATTCCATTGAACAACCCATTAAACCACTACATTGGCAAGAAATGGCGCGACTCTGCGAAGAAACGCCGCTTGCCATTGCATTGGACGAAGAACTCATCGGCGTGTTTACCGAAGTAGAAAAAAACAAATTGCTCGATACTGTAAAACCACAGTTTATAATTTTAAAACCATCGTTAATTGGCGGTTTCCGCGGAAGCGATACTTGGATAAAACACGCTGAAAAACACAAAGCAGGCTGGTGGATTACTTCGGCTTTGGAAAGTAATATTGGTTTAAACGCAATTTCGCAATACACCTTTACAAAAAATAGTAAATTGCCGCAAGGTTTGGGCACGGGCAGCCTTTACACTAATAATATTGATAGTCCGTTGGAAGTTTCAAACGGAGCTTTGCACTATAATCCGTCTATTACTTGGAAATTTCATGTTTAATACCTCACTCTGTAACTCAATAACGCATTAACTCAGAAACTCAAAATGTATATACAACAAGCTTTTAAATCGCTTCACGAATGGTGGCGTTATCTAGTAGGATTCATCATTATTTTTGTTGCCAGCCAGATAGGAACTATTCCCCTAATAATTGCGGTGCTTTTAAAAACGTTATCAGAAGGCGGAAATATTTTTGCTTTAGAAGACCAGAACGTTCTAATGACTGTTTTAGACTCAAACCTAACGTTGTTTTTAATGCTGCTCAGCTTTGCAATTGGTTTGCTGGGAGTTTATTTGGTGGTGAAATACCTTCACAAGCAGCCATTTGTGCAGCTTACAACTTCCCGGAAAAAGACCGATTGGGGCCGTGTTTTCTTCGGTTTTTCACTTATAGCTGTTACAACCTTGGTGCTTACAGGTATTGATTATTACAGCAATCCAGAGGATTATGTGGTTCAATTTGATTTGGTGCCATTCTTAATATTAGCTGTAATTGCGGTGATAATGATTCCGTTGCAAACAAGCTTTGAGGAATATCTTTTCCGTGGTTATTTAATGCAGGGAATTGGTGTTTTATCAAAAAACAAATGGCTCCCGTTAATTATTACTTCCGTGATTTTTGGAGTGCTTCATTTGGCGAATCCTGAAGTTGAAAAACTAGGCAACGTTATAATGATTTATTACATAGGCACCGGTTTTTTCCTCGGAATAATAACTTTAATGGACGAGGGAATGGAGCTAGCACTCGGATTTCACGCAGGAAACAATTTGATTGCGGTGCTTTTGGTTACCGCAGATTGGACTGTTTTTAAAAGCAATTCTGTTTTAAAAGATATTTCAGAACCTTCAGCAGGGTTTGATGTTCTCGCGCCGGTTCTTATTTTATATCCAATTTTTCTTCTAATTATGGCGTATCGTTATAAATGGAAGGATTGGAGCGGAAAACTCTTCGGAAAAGTGGAAGAACCCATTGTTTTAACTGAAGAAAACACTCAGAATTCAACTTATATTGATTAGTGAAAACCTTGTTACATCCCAAATTCAAATTTAACGGCGAAGCATTTTCTTCTGCGGAAGCACTGGCAAAACGTGCAAAACGTTTATTTGAAGCGGGAAAAAATGACGAAAGCGCTATCGGTAAATTTATTTTGGAATGGCTTGACGAACGCGATTTCATAATTGTAAAAACCTCGGGTTCTACTGGTATTCCCAAAGAAATTAAACTTCAAAAAAAACACGTCTTTAACAGTGCCGAAGCAACTGTAAATTATTTTGATATAAAAGAAGAAACCAAAGCGCTGCTCTGCCTTCCTGCGGATTATATTGCGGGTAAAATGATGTTGGTTCGGGCAATGATTGCTGGCTGGGATTTGCACACGGCTACACCCGGAAAAAACCCATTGGAAAATCAAAATGGCGATTTCGATTTTACAGCCATGGTTCCGTATCAAGTTTTTCATTCGTTGGCAGATTTGCACAAAGTGAAGAAACTTATCATCGGCGGCGGCGCAGTTCCGTGGAAATTGGAAGAGCAACTACAGGCCCTTCCAACGAAAATTTTTGCAACTTACGGAATGACCGAAACTATTAGTCATATTGCGGCGCGACCTATAAATGGAACAGAAAAATCTACTCTATTTACCGCGCTTCCGAAGGTTGATTTTTCACAAAATGAAAATGGTTGTTTGCAAATTAACGCTTCGGAAATTTCAGAAGAATTGGTTGTAACCAATGACGTGGTGGAATTAATTTCTTCAACTTCATTTAAATTTTTGGGAAGGATTGATAATGTAATAAATACAGGCGGCGTAAAAGTTCACCCAGAAATGATTGAAGAAAAACTTTCACTTCACATAAACACACCCTTTTTTATCGCTTCAGAAACAGACGAGGCGTTGGGAGAGCGGGTAATTCTTGTTGTTGAAGGAAATAATACTTTAAAGCTTGAAGATTATTTAGATGCTTTCGCAAAACTTTCAGCTTACGAAAAACCTAAAAAAATTTACAATACGCCGCAATTTATTTATACAGAAACAGGGAAAATAAAACGGGCTGAGGTTTTAAAAATGCTTTAATTTTAACCTTAATTCATTGGTTTGTCTTCCTGCTGAAATTCACTTTTTAAGCGACCGCTCAACATCAAATCTCTTTCAATTTTGTCTCGGGTGGGTCGTTGCATTATAAGCCAGCCGATTAGAAATATTGAAATGCCTAAAAAGTACTGATTTCCTTCGTTCATAAATGCTACAATTCCAAAAAGTGCGGCACCTTCCAAAAGTGCATATTTTATTATGGATGCTGTTTGAATGCCAATCAGTTTTCCCATTAAAGTATCTTTTGAAGCCAATCCTTTTATGGTATTCCTGTAAAGAAAATTCGCTACTACTATTCCTGCAATGGCAATTAAAGGAACCACAAAGAACATTGCATCTCCCGAATAATCTATTGAAAATTTTTGGTTTTCAGTCAATGTATAAGCGACTATTCCGAAGAGCGAAACGCCTATTACTAGCGCTACATGGATTATGGAAAACGTTTTTAAAAATGCTTTTGGCGTAATCGATGACGGGTTGTTTTGCATAATTTTATTGAGGTTTATACAACTTGAATGGGCTCTGAGGAGTGTTTGCGATACTTATTCCAAATTATAAATAATTCAATTGGCGCGTATAAAAAATTCCCAATTTTTAATTTTGAACCAGGAATATCGGTCCAAGTAGATAATGGATGTTCGTAAATCATATTCACGTTGTTGGGGAAGTACGCTTTCCATCTAAAAAGCAGCTCCACATCAAACAGCCATTTGCTGACAAATTCCTCTTTAAAAAGCTCAAAAACTACAGATTTATGAATTAATTTAATGCCACACTGCGTGTCATAAACAGGCTCGTTTAGCAAAGAACTTACAAAGGTTGCGAAAATTCTGCCTAAATAATGTCTTCTTTTTTTCCGCTTAATGTTGGCTCCCAAACGCGCAAGTCTGGCGCCCATTAAAAATTTGATATTTTTGTTTTTTTGTAGGATGTTTAAAAACGCAGTTATTTCTTCCAATGGAACGGAAAGATCTGCATCTAAATAGCCAATAAACTCGTAATTTTCTGGATTGTCTTTGACTGTGAGTATACCACTTCTAATAGCTTCAGCTTTGCCAATATTTTTTTCATGTGAAAGGAAAGAAGCATGCTGCATTGTATTGCACAAATTTTCAATCACATTTGCTGTATTATCCGTGCTTCCGTCATTTACAAATAGAAAATGTACATTTAAGTTGTCTTTATCGAATTGTAAAAATGCTTCCGTTTTTAACCTGAATTCTTCATTATAACAAGGTATAACGAATAAAATCTTCATTGTTGTCAGATTGCTATTATCCAATATATTGCTATTTATTAATCTGGATTTAAACCTGAATAACCCCCAAATTAAAAGGCTTTTCAATAGGCGCGTGGTTTGCAGCTTCAATCCCCATAGAAATCCATTTACGGGTATCTAAAGGGTCAATTACCGCGTCGGTCCAAATTCTCGATGCTGCGTAATACGGCGAAATTTGCTTGTCGTAGCGCGCCTTAATTTTATCGTATAATTCTTTTTCAACTTCGGGGGTGATTGTTTCGCCTTTCTTTTTAAGAGAAGCCGTTTCAATCTGAAGTAAAACTTTAGCCGCACTGTTCCCACTCATAACTGCAAGTTCGGCACTTGGCCAAGCTACGATTAATCGGGGGTCATACGCTTTTCCGCACATTGCGTAGTTTCCGGCGCCATAACTATTGCCAATTACAATTGTAAATTTTGGCATCACACTATTGCTAACTGCATTCACCATTTTGGCACCATCTTTTATAATGCCGCCGTGTTCGCTTTTGCTACCAACCATAAAACCAGTAACATCCTGTAAAAATACCAAAGGAATTTTCTTTTGATTGCAATTTGCTATAAAACGCGTGGCCTTATCGGCACTGTCGCTATAAATTACACCGCCAAACTGCATTTCGCTCGGTTTGGTTTTTGCTTTGGTAGTTTTCACCAATTTACGTTGGTTGGCCACAATTCCCACAGCCCAACCGTCAATACGCGCGTAACCTGTTAATATTGTTTGTCCGTAGCCTTCTTTGTATTCCACAAATTCGCTATCGTCCACCAATCGCTTTATTATATCGCGCATATCGTATTGTTCTGCGCGCGATTTAGGAAGAATTCCGTAGATATCTTCCTGTTTTTCTTTTGGCTTTACAGCTTTTTCGCGATTAAATCCTGCTTTCTCATAATCGCCAATTTTGGAAAAAATGTTCTTTATTTTATCGAGTGCGTCTTCATCGTCTTTAGCTTTGTAATCTGTTACTCCGCTAACTTCGCAATGGGTTGTTGCGCCGCCTAGGGTTTCGTTATCAATTGTTTCGCCAATTGCAGCTTTTACCAAATAACTTCCCGCCAGAAAAATACTTCCGGTTTTGTCAACTATTAAAGCCTCATCGCTCATAATAGGAAGATACGCGCCACCAGCAACGCAACTGCCCATAACTGCTGCAATTTGGGTGATCCCCATACTGCTCATAACGGCGTTGTTTCTAAAAATTCTTCCGAAGTGTTCCTTATCGGGAAAAATTTCATCTTGCATGGGAAGATAAACCCCAGCGCTATCAACTAAATAAATAATTGGCAGTCGATTTTCAATAGAAATTTCCTGAGCCCGAAGATTCTTTTTTGCTGTAATAGGAAACCAAGCACCTGCTTTTACCGTGGCGTCATTTGCCACGACGATGCATTGCTTCCCCTTCACATAACCAATTTTTACAACCACGCCACCACCGGGTGCACCGCCGTGTTCCTCGTACATGCCGTCGCCTGCAAAAGCGCCAATTTCTATACTTGGTTTTTTAGGATCGAGCAGATATGCAATACGTTCGCGTGCAGTTAGTTTGCCTTGTGCGTGTTGTTTATCTATTCGTTTTTGGCCACCGCCAAGTTTAACTTTTGCTAGTCTATTTTTTAATTCTGAAACTAAAAGTTTATTGTGATCTTCGTTTTTGTTGAAGTTTATATCCATTGGAAAAATATATTTTGGCTAAAATACAAAATGCCACGAACTCACTTTGAGAAAGACAGCAAAATAATATAAACTTTATTGTTGTTACACTAAAGGGAAACAAGGCTGTAGAAATCTTTGCTGAAAGGATTAATAGTCAAGATTATATTGTTCACTTTTATTTGCTTGAAGTCGAATCTGTCCTAGTTCTTGTAGCGAAGCGGTCTTGTATCTTGGTTCTCTTTTTAAACTATGACATTTTGTTAACGAAATTCTACGATATATTGCCGATATTTGTTTTTGCTCGTAAATTTGCGAGCTAAAAAAAATCAACCAAACAGAAATAAACTATGGGAATGAATAAAAATACAGTATTGGCTTGGGCCACATTTATAATGATTGTTGTAGGGTGTGTATTAATTGCGCTCGGTGCCTTTCGTTATGACGATGTTGCAGGATGGGGCTTTGCTTCTGTAGGCATTGGTTTCTTTGCCATTGCTTGGGTTTTTAACGCTTTAAAAGGTAGGGTTTAGTTTTTGATAGATTGTCCGTTTTTAGTAAAGTAGGCATCAATTTGCGGCTTTATAAAAATTAAACGGCTTAAAGATGTAGCACTAAACTTCCATTATACAAATTCCGAGTTTCCAATATACAAGATTATGTCTGAAGAAATAAAAATACGCGAAAGGCTTGCAAAACATCTCGAAGGAGGCGAAGCTTTTATGCCGGTGGTAGATATGTTGGAGAAAATTTCTTTCGAAGACATAAATACCCGTCCAGCCAACCTGCCATATTCGTTTTATGAATTGTTTTATCATATTGTTTTCACGCAAAAAGATATAGTGAAATTTACCTGTTCAGACGATTATACCGAACCAAAGTGGCCCGATTTTTATTGGCCAAAAGAAAAAACTTGCAGAAGCACCGAAGAGTGGAAAACCCTAAAAGCCGAATACATCACGGATCGTGAACGATTGAAAAATTTTGTGTTGAACGAAGAAAATAAATTAACACAACCAGTAAAAAATGGCAAAGGCGAACAAACACTTTTACGTGAAGTAATTTTAGTGACGGAACATACAGCATATCACTCGGGACAGATGCTGGTGGTTTTAAGATTATTGAATCTTCATTAGTGAGTTTGTCGTTTACGGTTTGGTATTTATAGTTTGAAAAAACCACTAATTATGGCAAGAATAGAAAGGTTTGAAGATTTAGAAGTTTGGAAAAATGCAAGAATAATCTGTGCATTTGTTGAAGGGCTATTTCAAACAACTGGAATTGGAAATAATTATAGACTTAGAAATCAGATGGAAGGTAGTTCCGGTTCGATAATGGATAATATAGCTGAAGGATTTGATAGAGATGGGAATAAAGAGTTTATTAATTTTCTAAGTTTTTCGAAAGGATCAACTTCTGAGCTTAAATCGCAAACTTATAGAGCTTTCGATAAAAAATTAATATCGGAGGAACAATTTAATAAATTGATTGATTTATGTGAATTAGAAAAGAATAAAATCGGTGCTTTTATGTATTATTTGAAGAATTCAGATATAAAAGGACAAAAATTTAAGCGAGACTAACCTCAACAACAAACTAAAAACGACAAACAACAAACAAATGGCTGACGATAAAAAAGTAATTTTCTCAATGTCTGGGTTGACCAAAACCTATCAAAGTGCCCAGACACCAGTATTAAAAAATATATATTTAAGCTTCTTCTACGGTGCCAAAATTGGTATCCTCGGTCTAAACGGAAGTGGTAAATCTACGTTACTTCGAATAATTGCAGGCGAAGAAAAAAACTACCAAGGCGATGTGGTTTTTGCCCCCGGATATACTGTAGGTTATCTAGAACAGGAACCTAAATTGGACGAAACCAAAACTGTTTTAGAAGTAGTAAAAGAAGGCGTGCAAGAGGTTGTTGATGTTCTTGACGAATACAACAAAATAAACGATATGTTCGGTTTGCCAGAAGTTTATGAAAATCCGGCAAAGATGGACGAACTGATGGATAAGCAGGCAAAACTTCAAGATAAAATTGACGCTACCAACGCTTGGGAATTGGACACCAAGCTAGAAATTGCGATGGATGCGTTACGCACGCCAGATTCCGATAAACTTATTAGTGTGCTTTCTGGTGGTGAGCGAAGACGTGTTGCGCTTTGCCGATTGCTTTTAAAAGAACCCGATGTGCTTTTGCTCGATGAGCCAACAAACCATTTAGATGCCGAAAGCGTTCACTGGTTAGAGCATCATTTGGCTGCATACAAAGGAACCGTAATTGCTGTAACGCACGATAGATATTTTCTCGACAATGTTGCCGGCTGGATTTTAGAATTAGACAGAGGAGAAGGTATTCCGTGGAAAGGAAATTATTCGTCTTGGTTAGATCAAAAATCGAAGCGTTTGGCTCAGGAGCAAAAGCAAGCTGGAAAACGTCAAAAAACGTTGGAACGCGAGTTGGAGTGGGTGCGTCAAGGCGCGAAGGGGCGTCAAACAAAACAAAAGGCGCGTTTGCAGAATTACGATAAACTGCTAAATCAAGACCAAAAGAAATTGGACGAAAAGTTGGAAATATACATTCCTAATGGTCCGCGTTTGGGTACAAATGTTATTGAAGCCAAAGGTGTTTCAAAAGCATTTGGAGATAAATTGCTTTATGAAGATTTAAACTTCAAACTTCCACAAGCGGGAATCGTGGGAATTATTGGTCCGAACGGCGCAGGTAAAACCACTATTTTTAAAATGATTATGGGCGAAGAAGCGCCGGACAAAGGCACGTTTGAAGTAGGTGAAACTGCGAAAATTGCCTACGTAGATCAAGCGCATTCAAATATAGATCCAGATAAAACTATTTGGGAAAACTTCAGCGATAGCCAAGAATTAATTATGATGGGCGGCAGACAAGTAAATTCTCGCGCGTATTTGAGTCGTTTTAATTTCAGCGGTAGCGAGCAAAACAAAAAGGTTTCGATGCTTTCAGGTGGGGAGCGAAACAGACTTCACCTTGCGATGACTTTAAAAGAAGAAGGCAACGTGCTTTTGCTGGATGAGCCTACAAACGATTTGGACGTAAACACGCTGCGAGCCTTGGAAGAAGGTTTGGAAAACTTTGCAGGTTGTGCCGTGGTTATTAGCCACGACCGTTGGTTTTTAGATAGAATTTGTACGCACATCCTCTCTTTTGAAGGAAATAGTGAAGTGTATTATTTTGAAGGCGGTTTCAGTGAATACGAAGAAAACAAAAAGAAACGTTTGGGAGGGGATTTGATGCCGAAACGAATTAAATACAAAAAATTAATACGATAATTTATGTGGAAAAATATAATATTGATCGCTTTGGTAATTGGCGTTTCTTCGTGCGGAAGTAAGAAAACTACGATGAAATCTTCAAACGAATCTAAAGAAGTTGTTATTGGAAAAAGTGAAGTTCTTTCGTATAAAAGTTTGGGAAATGGGGTTGCTTCAATTTCAATTCAGCTTTATGAAAATGACACTTTCAGATTTAATTTCAAAAGCATTCCACAACCGGGAACTGATGAAAAACCTGTAAAAATTTCTGAAAAAGGAACCTACACTTCAGATGGTAGCTGGAAAACATTAAACTTTAAAAATCCCAAGTTTTCACTGGCAGCCATATTTGATCCGCAGTACGCAAGCGCTTCAGATTTTAAGGTAATTGATGAAGAACATGTAAAAATAAATACTTCGAAAAAAGCAATCACTATTTGGGGAGTTGTCTGTGAGAAGCAGTAAAACAACTTTAAGCATAAAAAAACCGATTCACTTTTGAATCGGTTTTTTTATGACTGAAAATCTACTTTTTAATAATGAGTTTTTTCGTAACAGATTGCTTCCCACTATTCACTTTCACGAGATAAATTCCAGCTGCAATTCCATCCGTTTTAATGGTGATGTTTTTATTCGCGCTAAAATTTCCTTTAAACAATTCTTTTATCCTTTTCCCCGTAACATCAAAAAGCTGAACATTTCCTTCGGAAGTAAGATTTTGTGAAATTGTAAATTCCGAAGTAGCGGGATTTGGAAATATTTTGATTGCATTTTTGCTTAAACTATTTTCTTCAATTCCTAAAATATCACTTACGTCGTAGCTGTGCATCGCTCTTCCAAAAGTTCCGGCAAATAATGTTTTTGTGGGTTCGTGAAATTTTAAGTCCATAACCACTGTCATAGGTAGGTTATTTCCTAAAATTGTCCAACTTCCACCATCGTCTTTGGAATACCAAACGTTTAGATCTGTTGCCACGAAAAGAATATTTTGCGCTGGATATACTATAATATCATTCACAGGAATATTTGGCAGGTTTGATGAAATATCTGTCCAATTTTGTCCGCCGTCCGTGGTTTTAAAAACGTGCGGGGTATAATCCAAATATTTAAACCCAGAAACTGCAACGTAAGCCGTTAAGTCGTTATCGGGAACCATCGCAATGGATGTTATGTATTGATCGGGCAAACCAGCGCTAACGTTTGCCCACGTTGTTCCGCCATCGAAAGTTACGTTAAGGTTTCCGTCGTCGCTTCCCGTATAAATTACATCGAGATTGTTATACGATGACGCAATTGCAGTAAGTGTTCCAAAGGCCAAAGAACCGCTCGGGTGAATCCCATCGGTTAAATCTGGGCTAATTGCCGACCACGAAACAGCCTTGTTTGAGGTGTACAATCTATTGGTGCCGTAATACAAAATTTCGTGATCGAACGGTGAAATAATTACAGGCGTATTCCAGTTATTTCTATCGCCGCCGCTAATTCCGTTGGTAGCATTGCTAAAACTATTTCCGCCATTGGTGCTGCGACCCAAATTGCCGTATTGCGATTCTACATAAATAAAATTATTATCTACATAATCAACATTTACGTGGAATCCGTCGCCTCCCCAAATGGCGTTCCAATCGTTGGCGCCGCCAGTAATGGTTCTAATTGTGTTATTATCTTGCGTGCCGCCATAAAGTCTTTCGGGTTGGGTTTTGTCAACCTCAATATTGTAAAATTGCGTAATGGGCAGGTTTAAAAACTTTGTCCAACTGCTTCCGCCATTATTCGAAATATAAGCACCGCCATCGTTTCCGGAGAGCATAAAATTACTGTTCGTTTTCGAAAAATCCAGCGCGTGATGATCTACATGCATGCCCGGTAATGTTTGCCACGAAGCGCCACTGTTGGTAGATTTTGCAATATCAAAACCTATAATATAAACTTCAGCTGAATTGGTTGGGTGTACGCGAAGATTTCCAAAGTACCATCCAAAATTCGCGTCAATATTACTCAACGCATTTGACGGAGTTACCAGCGTCCAGTTATCGCCATTATCGGTAGATTTATACAGACCGTTGAAAACATTTGTAATTTCATTTGTTGTGAAACGCGCGTAAACCGTGGAAGGATCAGATTCTGAAACGGCAATCCCAATTCGTCCTGTTTGTGTACTTGGCGCGGGCAATCCATTTGCGGCGCCTAATTCTGTCCAAGTGTTTCCACCATCCATAGAACGGTGAATTGTAGAAGTTACCCCGCCATAATCGCGTTCCCAAGGTTTGCGGGTGCGCTCCCACATTGCGGCATAAATAATATTGGTGTTTGCCACATTCATTGCAACGTCAATGGCTGCGGTTGAATCTGTAACAAAAAGTACGCGCTCCCAATTGCTGCCGCCATTTGTAGTTCTATAAATTCCGCGTTCGTCGTTTTTACCGTATAATTCGCCTGTGGCTGCTGCAAAAACACGATCGGGATTTGTTGGATCCACCACCAAACGGCCAATGTGATTGCTGTGCGGCAAACCAACATTGGTCCAAGTGTCGCCGGCATCCTCACTTTTGTAAACTCCATCGCCAAAATAAGCACCATCTGTTGCGCTACCATTTGCTTCCCCAGTTCCTGCGTAAATAATTTGTGCATTTGAAGGAGCAATAGCAATATTGCCTATGGATAGTCTGGACTCTTCATCAAAAATAGGTGTCCAGTTTGCACCGCGGTCGTAACTTCTAAAAATCCCTCCGGTTGCAGTTGCCACGTAAAGATGGTCGTCGTTATCGGGCGAAATCGCTACATCGGTTACGCGTCCACCGGTGTTTAACGGACCAACAAACGTCCATTCTCCAGCCGCTTCGGGCGATATGTTTGCAAGAATTTGTTTAGATTGAAGAACTGCTTCTCTGTAAGCATCTTTATTAATGTAATTGTTTGGGTAAGCACGTTGATTGTACATCCACTCTGCGGGATATTCCATCTTTCCGGTTTCTACTTTTTCGGCAGATTCTTTTTTTGAATTTGTATTGCAACTAGCAGTAAAAAGCGTCGAAAACAATAGAAATAGTGAAAGTAAATTTAAGGAGTAGATTTTTTTCATCAGTAAGGTTTTAGGTATTGAAAATGAATTGGATAATTCACAGATAGTAAATATCGTAATTATTTTTTGGGATTCAATTCAATAAAGAAATTTTAGACCTCGTTTTTTAGAAATACTACTGTATTTTATGATTTATTCTGCCAAACCATCACTCACCAAATACCCAATTGCTTTGCCAATTTGATTTGGAAAAAGCCCCGAAGCAGGCGCGCCTTCACAAATATGAAGATAACTAGCGTTGTTGTTTTTTGAAAAATAGGAAACAAATTTTCTCGCTTCGGAAAGTGTAAATCCGCTGGGGGTAATGGCGCTACTGCCCATCATTTCAATAGCGTCCATATCTAGTTCAATTCCGAAGTTTTTATGACAGCAAAAATTTTCGGCTTCTCGTAATGCTTCGGAAAACGACAATTTGTTTTTAATTGAAATATCTTCAAATAGATTGAATTTTATCCGGTGAGAGTTTTTTTCCATTGAATTGAAAACCGCTTCCGAAGTATAGTTTCTGTGAAGGCCAAAGATGAAGTATTTGTCTAAAAATTCACCTTCAAAAGCATACGAAAACCCGTTGCCACTGTGGCGATGTTCCAAAGATCTAAAATCTGTATGCGCATCAAAGTTGATACAATTAATTGCTTTGCCTAAACCTTTCGAAGTGCCTTTTATGTTTCCAAAACTGTTGTTGTGCCCGCCACCGATAATAACTGGAAATTTTCCCGCTTCAATAATTATTTTTACAACTTCGGAAACTTTGTGGTCAATTTGTGTCACGAGTTCGCCTAGTTCTTCGGCATAATGAGTTTCTTCTTTTGAAATATTTTCAGCTTGCTTCATCTGAGTTTTGCAGTCTATTTCACCCAATAGAATTATATTTTCAGCATTTGTAAAAGAGTTGTGCTGAATATTTAAAAGGCTTCCTAAGGTTGCTTCCCAGGCTTTTGAAGTACCTGGATTTCCGAAATTGGCACGTACGCCAATGTCTTCTGGAATTCCTAAAAGCACGTATTTTGCCGAATGAGTTTTTAAGTCTTCAAGCTTTTCAACAAAGGTTACTTTTTCGCCAAATTTGATTTCGCCGCCTCGTTTTTTTAAAAATGGAACAATGTCATTTTCGCAATAAATTTTCAAAAGACTCATTTTACTTCTTTGCCATTAATTATTACAGAATCAATTAAATTACTGCCAAAAGCATACGGCAAATATCCATACGAAGGCACGGGTTTAGTAATGATGAGGTTTGCTGCTTTTCCTTTTGTAATACTCCCGTGGGTTTTGCTCAAACCCATTGCGTAAGCGCCGTTTAAGGTCGCAGCGTTTATAGCTTCTTCGGGTGTTAAGCGCATTTTTATACAAGCCGTGGCAACTACAAAATTCATATTTCCACTGGGTGTGGAGCCCGGATTATAGTCTGTTGCAAGTGCCAAAGGCAGGCCGGCATCAATCATTTTTCGTCCGGGTGCGTACGGAATACTCAAAAAGTAAGAGCAGGAGGGAAGTGCTACCGGCATAGTATCGCAATTTTTTAAATCTTCAATATCTTGGTCGGTCATAACCTCCAAATGATCTACGCTCAGCGCATTGTGTTTTACTGCCGAAGCAATGCCGCCAATGCTGTTAAATTGATTTACGTGTACCTTCGGAATTAGGTTGTATTTTTTCCCTTCCGTTAATATCCGTTCCATATCTGCAACCGAAAAATAACCTTCTTCACAGAATATATCTACGTATTCGGCGAGTTTTTCTTCAGCTACTTTTGGGAGCATTTTGTTACAGAGCAAATCTAAATAACCGTCTTTATTACCTTTATATTCCGTGGGAATAGCGTGTGCACCTAAAAATGTAGTTTTGATTGTAATTGGGTATTCTTCAGCCAGTTTTTTAGCTACGCGAAGCATTTTCATTTCGGCCTCGGTTGTAAGTCCGTAGCCGCTTTTTATTTCTAAGGCACCCGTGCCAAGTCGCATAACTTCTTCAAGTCGTGCGGCAGATTGGTGGTACAAATCTTCTTCCGAAGTGTTTTGCAGTTTTTTTGCACTGTTGACAATACCGCCACCATTTTCGGCAATTTCCTGATAACTCTTGCCTTTAATTCGGTCTACAAATTCCTGTTCGCGATTGCCCGCGTAAACTATATGGCTATGGCTATCGCACCAAGCGGGAAGCACTGTTTTGCCCGAACAATCGATTGTTTTAAAACCTTCGTGTGGCCCCATTTTGTCCATTGTTCCGTAGTCTTCAATTATTCCGTGGTTAATAAATAACCAAGCGTTTTTGAGGGTTGGTAGCTCTTTCATTTGTGCGCCACTCAATTTAATAGGAGCATTTTCGCGCACTTGAAGTAATTCTTTTATGTGGGTGAGCAGTAGTTTCATGAAATAGATTTAAACAAAATTTTTGATAAAGATAATTAAAAGTTTGCAGTAGCAGTTTGTTGTTGGCAGGGATTTGGAGTATGTTTAAAATTCTTGAAAGTTGAATTTATTGAAATATAAATATATTGTATTTTGATACTTTTATCACTATTTTTGAAAAATAAAGTCTTAATAAATGATACAATTAGTTTCAGAGTATTCTAATTACTTAAAACAGCTTCCCGTGCTAATTAAAAATTCGCCCTACAAAGCGGCGTACATTATTGATAAACTTCAAATGCCGAAACCCACTTATTATCGTAAATTGAAGGATAACAGTTTTACGGTGGCGGAGGTAAAGAAACTTACGGAAATATTATTTTCGAAGGAAGCTTATTTGAAAGAAATTAAAGAAACTATTGCTCGTTCGCGTGAAGAAATTAAAAATGGTAAATCTACCGAACACAAAATATTGATGGATGACATAAGAAACGAGTTTCTTTAGTTCCAAAATGGTTTTTTATAATTGTTCCATACATCTAGCACGTGTAAATTTTTATTATTCACATCGTAAAAAAGATAAATCTGCTTTACGATTAGTATTTTGTAACAGCCTATTTTTTCATCATAAGCTCCTATGTTTGGATATATTTTTATTTTTTCAATCGTTTTCTCGACTTTAATTATAAATTGTTTCATTACGCTGTAGCCCCATTCTTCGAGTAAATACCGAAGATTTTGTCTGTAATTTTTCGTAGCGGTTTCAGACCAAATTGTCACCATTTTTTGGCTTTTAAATCACTAAAAATAAATAATTTCATTAAGAATATTATTGATGCTCTAATTTTAAACTAATTTATACCTTTAAGCACATCGAAAATTTATCTAAAATGAATTCAAAAATCCCCGGTCCGAACACCATCTGCACCCACATTGGTGAGGTAGAGGACCAACAGTTTAAAGGAGCTATTTCCCCTTTATTTATGTCGAGCAGCTACGCTTATGAAGATGTAGAAGTGAAGCGGTATCCGCGATATTTTAACACGCCAAATCAAGAGGCGCTGTGCAAAAAAATAGCGATGCTCGAAAAAAGTGAAGCTGCGCTTATCTTTGGAAGTGGAATGGCCGCTGTAAGCACCGCAATGCTAGCTTTTTTACACAAAGGCGACCACGTTGTTTTGCCGCAAACTTTGTACGGAGGCACGTATAATTTTGTAGTTGAAGAGTTTCATAAATTCGGGATAGAATATTCTTTTGCCGAAGGTTTTTCGGAAGCGGATTTTTCTGAAAAAATTCGAGATAACACAAAAGTGCTTTTTGTTGAAACGCCTTCAAATCCGTTGATGCGAATTACAGACTTAGAAATGATTTCAAAATTGGCGAAACAACACGACCTGGTTACCATGATAGACAATACGTTTGCTTCGCCGGTAAATCAGACACCAGCAGATTTTGGGATAGATATTATGATTCACAGTGCCACGAAATATATGGGCGGCCACAGCGATATTTGTGCAGGCACAGTTGCGGCAAGCGAAGAACACATTAAAAAAATCTGGAATCTCGCTAAAAATTTAGGTGGAAGTCTTAGTGATTATACCGTTTGGCTTTTGGAACGCAGTATGAAAACAATGGTGCTGCGTGTAAAAGCTCAAAATAAAAATGCCAAGAAAATGGCAAAATGGCTGGAAAATCACGCCTTGGTTGAAAATGTTTATTACCCAGGTTTGAAAAATCACGCCGATTACCCACTTGCAAAAAAGCAAATGAGTGGCTATACCGGAATGCTTTCTTTCGAAATTAATGAAGCATTGAATGTGGGCAAATTTCTAAAAGCTTTAAAATTGATTAAACCGTCTATGAGCTTGGCAGGAGTGGAATCTACTATCCTTTCGCCCGCAAAAACATCGCACGGCTTGTTGTCGCCGGAAGCGCGTAAAGAACAAGGGATAAGTGACGGGCTTCTGCGTTTTTCAGTTGGAATAGAGGAAACAGAAGATTTAATTGCTGATTTGGAAGGCGCATTTGAAGCAGTTTCAAATAAAAATTTAGTTTAATTTAAAAGATACCCTCGTCGCAACGAGGACATATGTTATGAAGATTGATATACTGGCTATTGGCGCGCACCCCGACGATGTAGAATTGGGCTGTGCGGCTACTTTGGCAAAAGAAATTAGTAAAGGAAAAACAGTTGGAATTTTAGACCTCACACGCGGAGAACTCGGCACGCGTGGAACTGCTGAAATTCGCGATAAAGAAGCTGAAGCTGCCGCGAAAATTTTAGGAGCGAAGTTTAGACATAATCTCGAATTTTCAGATGGATTTTTGGTGAACAATGCTGCATCACAACTCGAAATTATAAAAATAATTAGAAAGTATCAGCCCGATGTTGTGCTTTGCAATGCTATTGATGATAGACACATTGACCACGGAAAAGGAAGTAAACTTGCCAGCGATGCTTGCTTTTTAAGTGGATTGCAAAAAATTGAAACAATTTATGAAAGCAACCATCAAAAAGCTTGGCGGCCAAAACACGTATATCATTACATTCAATGGAAAAATATTGAACCCGATTTTGTGGTTGATGTTACCGGGTTTTTAGATAAAAAATTAGAGACGGTTTTTGCGTATAAAAGTCAATTTCATCAAAAAGATGCAAATGAGCCGGAGACGCCAATTACTTCAACCAATTTTAGAGATAGTATAACGTATCGCGCCCAAGACTTGGGAAGGCTTATAGGCACTGAATATGCCGAAGGTTTTACAACCGAACGTTACCCAGCGGTAGATTCAATTTTCGATTTAATTTAATATTCTTCAAAAGAGTATTGCGCAACCGTAAGATTTGATTTATATTTGCATCCGCTTAGCGCAGTTGTGTTTTATTAAAGCACAATAAATGGTGGTTGTAGCTCAGCTGGTTAGAGCATCGGTTTGTGGTACCGAGGGTCGCCGGTTCGAACCCGGTCTTCCACCCAAAAACAAAGCCTTTCCTTAATTGGAGAGGCTTTTTTTGTTTCTAAAAGCTAGGGGAACGGCCAACCGGGTGAGAAG